>CANJPU010000049.1 GCA_947476285.1 Comamonadaceae bacterium
CTTGATTATAGTCAATAAATTGCTACTTGCAAACTTGTTTAGTGACTACACAAGTGAGTACAAAAAAGACTGCACTCGGCAGTCTTGCATGGCTACAGGGGTGGAAAAATGCGATTTAGAGGCTCAAATATGGGAGGAACTTCGGGCTAAAAACGCAGGCCGCACAAGCTACCGCCCGAAGCTTCGGGGCAAGGCGTCTGATGTGCGGCCTGTTCGTGCCCGCATGCTCTGTGGGCCGTTTCATTTCAAAATTAATGAGGGGAAATTCATGGGCAATCGTTTTTTGCGTCTGGCAGTGATCTATGTGCTGATTGGGATCACGATGGGCATCGTCATGGCCGCAAGCCATGACTACACACGGAGGCCAGTTCATGCCCATGTCAATCTTCTGGGCTGGGCCAGCATGGCGCTGTTCGGGCTTTGGTACCGCAGTGCGCCGGCCGCTGGTGAGACCCGCTTGGCCAAGCTGCATTTCTGGATTCACAATATCGCGCTGCCGATCCAGATGGCCACCCTGACCATGTATGTCTACGAGAACAAGGCCATTGAGCCGGTGCTGGCCTTGGCTTCCATCGTGATGGGCATCGGCTTCATCTTGTTCGCCATCAACCTCTGGAAGCACACCGGGGACTAGCCGAATTCAGTCCAAAGCCGGGCGCGTCCCCTGGCGTGATGGGGCGCCAACATATATGATGCATTTTGCGTGCAAGGAGACAAGCAAAGTGCAGGAACAGATCTACGAGGTTGCAAGCCCTGTGGGAAGTCCTTCGGCCCAAGGCAAGCGCTTGGCGCCGCGGCTTGACACGCTGGAAGGCAAGACGATTGGCATCATCTGGAACGGCAGTTTCAGGGGCGAGGTGAGCTTTCCCATCATCGCGGACATGCTGCGTCAGCGCTTTCCCACAGTCACGGTGATCCCCTACACCGAGTTGCCTTTGCTCACCGTGTCATCGTTGCAGCCATCAAAGAAAGCTGAATCACTCGAAGCCGTGCGGGCCGCGCTGGTGCAACGGCGCTGCGATGCGGTGATCACCGGCAATGGCTTCTGAGGGACTTGCACACCGGCCGCGTTGCGGCCGGCCATGATGGCCGAGAGCATTGGCATCCCTTCGGTGACGGTTGTGTCCACCAGTTTTTATGCGCTGTCGCAGCAATTGGCAGCGGCCGAGGGCCTGGCGCATATGCGCGTGGCGGTGTACCCGGGCACCATCAGCATCGAAACCGATGCAGTGGTGCAAGAGAACATCGCGCGCCAGACGATAGGCCAGATCATCGCGGGCCTGACTGGCACGCTGGATGCCTCAGGCGACGACAAGGGCGTACACGTCCAATGAAGGCAATCGCATTCTCAGGCAGCTTCGATGACGTCAACCGGCACTTCGAGGAGAAGGGCTGGAGCGATGGTCTTCCGATCGTTCCGCCCACTTGGGACAAGATCGAGCAGTTTCTGCAAGTGGTGGGCCGGGCCGGCGATGAGGAGGTGGCGGTACTGCCCCCGGCCAATCTGCGCGCAAGCCTGCAGAGCATTGCCGCCAACGGCATCATGGCCGGATGCAGGCCGCAGCACATGCCCCTGTTGGTTGCGGCGGTGGAGGCCATCGCCGACACGCGATTCAATCTGGCGCAGATTGGCACCACCGCTGGATACAACCCATTCCTCATCATCAATGGCCCGGCGATCGGAAAGCTCGGCCTCGAATACGGCACCGGTCTGATCTCGCGCGGCGCCAATGTGGCCATTGGCCGAGCGCTGGGCCTGATCGTGCGCAACATCGCTGGCTACCGTCCGGCGGAGCAACAGATGGGCACCTTCGGCTACCTCTTGCCCTTTGTGCTGGCCGAAGATGAAGAGGGCTCGCCCTGGGAGCCTTTCCATGTCGAGCGCGGGTTTGACAAAGCGGCGAGCACAGTGACGGCTGGCGGCACATTCAATTGGGGATCGCAGATCTTCCCCAGCGGCCCTGAGCCAGAAGGCCTGTTGCGGGCGATTGCCTACCAGATGGTCAAGGATGTCAATCTCATGTTGTCCGCGCGCTTCTCGCGCTTGCAGATGATGACGGTGGTGATCAATCCCAGCGTGGCCCAGACCATTGCGCAAGGCGGCTACAGCAAGCAAGATGCGGCGGACTATCTCTTTCACCACGCGCGGGCCTCGATGGAAGATGTGGTGTTCGAATCCAAGTACGCGGACCCGGGCGGCGGAGGTACCTCCACCCGCCAACTGATAGAGCGCGGCCGCGGTACGCCGCGCGAATGGATAGACCTGGGCCGCCCCAACGACACCGTGCCGGTGATGGCCTACCCCGGAGCGATACACATTGTTGTCTGCGGCGACCGCACCCGCAACAAGGCGATGACGCTGTACGGTGTGTACTCGACACCTTCGATCAAAGAAATGCGAATGTAGTTCGCTGCCCTGGCTGATACAACAAGTAGGAGACATGCACATGAAGACCTTCGCAACGCCCACCCGCAATCTGTTTGCCGCCGTGGTGCTCATGGCACTGGCCTGGGCTGCTGGCGCGCAGCAGGCATTCCCCAACAAGCCGATCAGGCTGCTCACGCCTTATGCGCCGGGTGGCTCTACCGATGTGGTCTCGCGCATCGTCGCGCCCGAGCTGGCCAAGTTGCTGGGCGTGTCTGTGGTGGTGGAGAACATGGCCGGTGCCAATGGCAACATCGCTTTGAGTTATCTCACACGGGCGCCGGCCGATGGCCACACCGTGCTGATCACCTCCACCAGCCCCATCGTCATCAATCCGCACACTTACCCCAACGCACCCCATGATGCCTTGAGGGATTTCACGCCTATCTCGTTGGTTGCCAACACCGAAAGTGCGATTGTGGTGAACCCGGCAGTGCCGGCCACCAACCTGAAAGAGCTGATTGACTTGTCAAAGCAAAGGCCAGTCTTCTTTGGCATCTCTGGGCTGGGCGGTCAGCCTGAGATGATCATTCGAAAGATCAACAAAGACACCGGCGCGAAGTTTGAACTGGTGCCTTTCGCCGGCGGCGGGCCAGCCATCACCGGCGCACTTGGCGGCCATGTGGATGCGGTGCTCAACGACGTGGGCAGCAGCCTGGTGCCCATGCTGGCCACCGGCAAGTTGCGCGGCTTGGTGGTGCTTGACCCCAAGGACAAGTCGGAGTTTCTGCCCGGCACCACGACCTCCAGTGCGCAGGGCTTTCCCCGCTATGTGAGCTATAGCTGGCTGTTCCTGCTGGGCCCGCCAGGCATGCCCGCACAAACCGCCGAGCGGCTGCGCAAGGCCATGGCCGACGTGCTGGCGCAGGAGGACATCGCGCAGAAGTTCAAGACCAATGCGCTGATACCTGCGCCTTCCAGATCTGCAGGCGAAGCCAGGGAATTCATCTCGCAGCAAAATGATTTCTTCCGCACCATGCAGAGAGAAACAGGCGTGCGGGTGACGCAGTAAGCTCAAGCCAGCTTCTGGCCCGCATCCTTTGCGCCTCTCGGCGTGCGCGGCATCGGGGCCATGGTGACTATCTCGCCTAGGCTGGCATAGTTGGGCCCGCCCAGGCGGCACACTGGGTCGAGGCTGCGGGTGTCGACCTTGCCGTTCTGCAAGAGGCCTTCGCGCAGATGAAAGCACAGCACCTCGCCGACGAAAAACTCCGAGCCTTGTTCACCGAAGGGCAGCACCTGGTGCAGCCGGCATTCCATGCTAACTGGCACATCCGCCAGGCGCGGTGTGGCGATCAGCGTTGATGCGGCAGTGGCCAGGCCCAGCAGTTCGACTTCGCTGACCTCGGGTGGATGTTCGGCGCTGCTCAGGTGAATCTGCTGGGTCTGGGACATCTGGCCGATGTTCACCACATACTCGCCGCGCGCCAGGATGTGGTTGGCTGTGTCCTTGCGTGCCTTCACCTTGCGCCCGAATGTCACGCCTAACATCGGCGGCTTGTTCGAGACAAAAGTGAAACAGGAAAACGGCGCCAGGTTCACCTGACCTTGCGGGCCGAGCGTGGTGATCCATGCGACGGGGCGCGGCACGACCACCCCGCACAGCAGTTTGTAGATGGCGTCGGCCTCTAATGTGGCGGGATCGATGTACATAGATATGTGTCGGACCTAATCAAGTTTGATGTTCGCGTCCTTGATGATCTTGGCCCACTTGGGCGCATCGGTGCGAAGCACGTTGCTGAATTCTTCGGGTGAGCTGCCCAGCGCGGACAGACCCAGCGCACTGAAGCGCTCTGACACGTCAGGCAGCCGCACGATGCGTGCAGTTTCCGCTGACAGCTTGCGCACCACATCAGGCGAGGTGCCGGCCGGCACGAACAGCCCGAACCAGCCATTGGGCTCGAAGCCGGCAAAGCCCGCTTCCACCAAGGTGGGCACATCGGGCAGAAAGCTCGCGCGCTGCGAGCCGGTGATGCCCAGCGGCCGCAGCTTGCCACCCGCAAGTTGCGGCCGCGCCGAGCCCATGTCGATGAAGGCGGCGGTCACCTGCCCGCTGATCAGATCGGTGATGGCTGGCGCAGCGCCCTTGTAGGGCACGTGGGTGAGCTTGAGGCCGGCGCGCATGTTGAACAGCTCGCCATGCAAGTGCGGTGATGTGCCGTTGCCAAAGGATGCAAAGCTGTAGGCTTGCGGATTGGCCTTGGCCAACGCGATGAACTCCGCCAGGTTGTTGGCCGCAATGCTGGTGGGCACCAGCAGCAGGCTTTGCGAATACGCAAGCTGCGAGACCGGCAAGAAATCCTTGAAGGGGTCGTAGGGTAGTTTGGGGTTGAGCGCCAGCGTCTGGATCATGGCGGTGATACCCACCAGCACCGTGTGCCCGTCCGGTGGCGACTTGGCCACAAAGTCGCTGCCGATGACACCGCCGGCGCCCACTCGATTCTCCACCACCACTGGCTGGCCCCAGGCTTGCGAAAGATGGGTTGCCAAGAGCCGCGCGATCACATCGGTGGAGCCGCCCGCAGGGTACGGCACCACAAATCGAATCGGCTTGGACGGATAGGCACTGGCCTGCGCGAGGGCGGTGGACGGGCAGGCCATCATGCACGCTGCGAGCCATGCGCACACTGAGAGAAGCTTGCGCCAGATGTGAGGGAAATTCATTTCGGTCTCCGTGTTTCTTGTCTTGTCTGATGTTCAGCCCAGTGTGATCTCTGCCGACAATGCGAGCTTGCCATCGGCGGTGGCCGCCCAGGCGCGGATGTGGTCCGACTCGGCGCGACCTGCCAGAACGGCGGGTGTGCCATGGAACAGCGGACTCACCCCGCGGTACGCAAGGCGCTTGATCGGCCGCTTCAATTGCGCGGCGCACTGATCCATGAGCATCAGCGCCAGCAGCGGGCCATGCACCAGCGCGCCTTCGTAGCCGTCGGCTTCGCGCGCGTACTGTGGGTCAAAATGAATGCGATGGGCGTTGAAGGTGATCGCTGAGAATCGAAACAGCATGGACAGATCAGCGGTGAAGCTGGTTTGCCATTGCGCATCACCCGGCGCACTCTGGCGCGGCGCGGTCAGGCTGCGGCGTATGTTGGCCGGGTCGCGGTACAGCATGTCCTGCTCCTCCACGATGGCCACGCCCTGTGCATCGCTGATCTCATGGCGCAGCACCACAAACACCAGATCGCCCGACTTGCCAGACTTTTTGTAGACGGATTTCACCTCGGTCTCGCGACGCACCTGGGACCCCACGGTCAGTGGCCGCAGAAAATCGGTGCGTCCACCCGCCCACATGCGCCTGGCGTTGGCCACTTCTGGCATGGGTGGGCTGCGCAAGGCGATGCCATCGGGTTTGAGTTGCGATTGCGGCACCGCCGGCGTGAAGTAAAGCCAGTGCCGGCCCGCAGGCAGCGCGTCACCCGGCGCCGGCGCGGGTTCGTTGCGGTCGAGCAGTGCGGCAAGCTGCACCAGCGCACGTGCATCGATCACATCGGTGCGCACCTGTCGATCACCCACGCAGCCCTCGGGTGCGATGAGTTCGACCTTCATGTGGCGCCCCCCGGTCCTATCGGCGGCAGGCCGATCAAGGCAGCCAGATTGTCATGCAGGAACAGACGCTGCAAGTCGGGGCTAAAGCCAAGCTGGTCGAACTTCTGGAAATAGCGGTCGTAGGAGATGTAGGGCCAATTGGTGCCGAAGATCACCTTGCGTTTGCCGCGCGTCTTGGCGAATTGCACAAAGGCCTGGGGCCAGTGGTCGGGCGCATGGCCGCAACTGCTGATGTAGACATTGGGGTGCTTGAGCGCCATTGCGACCATCTCTTGTTCCCAGGGCCAGCCGATGTGCCCGCCGATGATCTTGAGGCTGGGAAAGTCCAGTGCGACACGGTCCAGGTGGATAGGCCGACCCGGCTCGGAGGCCATCAGCCCCGCCGTGTGTCCCACCTGCGTCCAGATCGGGACATTCAACTCACAGCACTTGGCATAGATCGGATAGAAGCGCCTGTCGTGAGGCGCAAGGTCCACCGCGTAGGGAAACAGTTTGACGAAAGCAAAGCCCAGTTCGGTGACGCAGCGGGTGATCTCGTTCACGCATTCCATCACATCGCGCAATGGATCGACAGCGGCCCCCGGCACGATGCGGCCGGGAAAGCGCTTGGCCAGATCGGCGACCCAGTCGTTTTCGACATGAAGGCCATTGACTCGGCGCGAATCGGCACCGCTGACCAGAGCGGCTTGAACATTGACACGATCCATCTGCGCGATCATGTCCTCGGTGGGTATGCCCTCGTCGAGCACTTCCTCGCGGCCGAAAATCTCGCGGAAGATGTGGCGGTATTCAGGTAGCCGGCCGTAGCGAAGGGCGATCTCGCGCGGGATCGGCCTGACGCTCACGTCGAGCGCGGGGATGCTGGGCATGTGTCTCCTTCGTTGAAGCCGCTCACATCGAGATGGCGCCCGAGTGATGCCTGGGTCGTTTCATTCTATTGAGACTTTCACTCATCGCGACAACTTTCTTGCCTGATCCTTCCGGCGAGGCTTGCCTTTGCGTGGGGCCTGTGGCCGCCCGCTCGCAGCCAGCCGGGCACCACGAAACGGCAGGGCGTGCGAAGGCGGGTTCTGGGCGATGAGCTTGAGCAGCAGGGTCACCACTGGCAGCGGTGTCTCGCCGCGCCGCTTGAGCACCACGAACCTGCGCCGCAGTTGAATGTCCTGCAGCGGCACTGTCGACAGGCCGCAGAGCCGGTAATGCAGCGTTGAAAAACCAGGCGCCACCGAGATGCCAAACCCATTGGCGATGAGGCCGGCGATGGAATTGTGGTGCTGCATGGCCAGGCCGGTGTCGGCGATGGGCACGGCCGCCAGCAGGGGATTGAGAATCTTGCCCAGGCTGCCGGCTGGCTCAAGCTGGATATAGGGTTGGCCCGCCAGATCCTTGAGCCACAGACGCTTGCGCTGCGTCAGTGGATGGTCCGGCTGACAGACCAGGAAGAAGCGCTCTTCAAAGAGGGGAATGCTTTCGAATTCATCGCTGTGTCCAAGGGTGGGATGCAGCACAAAATCGACCTGACGGTCGCGCAGCATCTGCCAGCTCTTGTCCAGCTCTGACACATCGAACAGCTGCACCTGCGTGCCGGGCGATGCGTCGCGGAACTTGGCCATGACGGAGGGCATCCAGTCCATGGTGAGTGCGGGCAACGCTGATACCGCAACCTTGCCTTGCCGGTGCGCAGAGTGGTCGCGCAGCTTGCGAAACAGTGCGTCTGCATTGCCCTGAAGTTGCTCGGCCAGGGGCAGCAGCAGCTCGCCCTCGGGGGTGAGCGACATGTTGCGCGAGTCGCGGTCGATCAGGCGCACGTCAAGCTGCTCTTCCAGGCGGGAGATCATCTGGCTGAAGGCCGACTGCGAGACGTTGAATTTCTCGGCCGCTTTTCTGAACTGTCCTTCGGTGGCCAGCGTGGTGAATGCGCGCAGCAGTCGAAGTGAGAGATCGTTCATGATTTCAGCACGATGCTTTGAAAAGATTAATTTTACAAGAGGAACAACGCGCGATAAATTGACATGACAAAAGGTGCCGGTCCGCCGGTTTGCGCAAGGAGACACATGGATGCGATAGTTCGGCGGCGGTTTCTGGCCATGGCTGTGGCCGCGCCGTCTCTTGCATTGGCGCAATCGGATTTCCCGACCCGCCCGATCCGAGTGATCATTGGTTTTCCACCAGGCAGCGCCCTCGATCCCGATGCACGTCTGATTACCCGAGAGATGGAGCGCAGGCTGGGCCAGCCGGTGGTGATCGAGCATCGGCCTGGCGCGCGCGGCACCATAGGCGCGCGGCTGGTGGCCACTTCACCGCCCGATGGCCATACGCTCTACTACGGTAACGCCATCAGCATCCATCCGATCTTCAACAAGAACAACGCGGTCGATGCGGGCAAGGATTTCAGCGCGGTGTCGGCCACCACACGTGTGCCCTATTACGTGATTGTTCGCTCGACGCTGCCAGTGCGCACGCTGCAGGAGCTGATCGACTACGGCCGGGCACGGCCCGGTGAGCTCAAGCACGGCGCGCCCTCGCAGACCTTCGACCTGATGATGAAGATGCTGACCGAGCGCACGGGTGTGGCCAGCCGAAGCATCCCCTACCGCGCGTCACCTGACATGATCGTCGCGCTGCTGGCGGGAGACATCGATGTGTCCGCCGGGCCGGTGCAGACCTACGTCACGCACCTGCGTTCTGGCACGCTGCGGGCCTTGTTCATCGCGGACAAGCGCCGCTCGCCGATGTTGCCAGAGGTGCAGACATCGGCCGAATTTGGCTTGCCGGATTTCGAGATGGGCGCGACCAACGGCCTGTGGGCAGCCGCCGGCACGCCCCGTGCCATCATCCAGAAGCTCAACGCTGCGGCCGCAGCCGCAGTGGCCGACCCCGCCATTGCCGATCAAATACGCAAAGGATCGGGCGACACACCTGTGGGCTCCACGCCAGAAGCACAGTTGCAGGCTTTCGAGAGCGACACCCGGTTCTGGGCGGAGGCCGCCCGCCGATCCAATTTCACGCCCGACTGATTGAGAAGCACGGCTTGCAGCTGAAAACGAGGAATCGCATGAAGTTGGACATCAAGAAGCTGTCTTACGGACTTGGCGCGCGCGTCAATGGCATAGACGGCACTCAGGCGCTGGACGCGCAGACGGTGCAGGCTGTGCGTGAGGCTTGGCTCATGCACAAGGTGGTGGTGTTTCCGAACATGGAGATAACCCCCGCCCAGCATGTGGCCTTCAGCAACAACTTCGGCGAGCTGGAGTTGCATCTGCTGCCTTCGGTTCGACATGCGCAGCATCCCGAAATCATGGAGGTGACAAACCGCATGAGCGAGGGCAAGCCGTCGGTCACCGCAAAGACCGGCCGCGAATGGCATTCTGACGGCGCCTTCACCGTATGCCCGCCCACCGGCTCGCTGCTGCATTGCAGGGCCTTGCCCGAGGTCGGCGGCGACACCTGGTTTACCAACATGGTGATGGCCTACGACACCTTGTCCGTGGCGATGAAGCGCATGATCGAGCCGCTGCAGGTTGTGAACAATCTGCAGAAGAGCGCGCTGCGCACTCGCGATCCGCAGCAAACCGACGAGGAGAATCGCCGCCTGATACCGCCGGTGGTTCAGCCGATGGTGCGCCTGCATCCGGAGACCGGCCAGAAGGCCTTGTTCTTGAGCGAGACCGTGACCACTCATATTCACGGCATGTCGGCGCAGGAGAGCGAGGGGCTGCTCAAGTTTTTGTTCACCCATTCGGTGCGCCCCGAATTTACCTACCGCCACTGCTGGTCGCTGTGGGACCTGGTGATGTGGGACAACCGCAGCACCATGCATCTGGCGCCGGCCGACTACGACACGGCGCAGATTCGCCATATGTCGCGCACCACGATTGTTGGCGAGCCGCTGGGCAGTCTGTACGAAGGCGATGGCGCTTGACATATTCATTTTTCAAAGGAGTTCGAACTTGAGCGATACCCCCAACCCAGCAGGCCTTGGCCAGGTCCGTATTCTTCGCGATGCGGCCGGCTTGCGCACCACCTACGAGGAGGTGGAGATCGGCAAGGACCTTGGCACCGCCGAGTGGACGCCGACGCAGGAGCAGATTGACCAGGTCTGCGAGCGCATGGAAGACCATCATCCCTACTACGAAGTGGATTCGCCGTTTGGCGGCACGGTGGTGCCCTTGAGCATGACCTACCTGCTCACGCGCGGACTCTTCTCTCAGACCTACAGCGTGCGGGGGCTGTTCTACAAATGGGGCGTGGAATTGCTCGAACCCATTCGCCCTGGTGTCACCTACAAGGTGCAGGGTACGCTCACTGAGAAATGGATCAAGAACGACCGTGAGTTCGTCGCCTATGAGTCAGTGTGCCGCGACCCTGCTGGCACGGTTGTGTTTCGTACCCGTCGCGCGCATGTGATGGACTTCATCAAGCGCACTGCGCCCAAGGTGGGCGAAGGTGCGGTGGGCACTTCCGATGCGCGCACTCCCGAAGCCCGCGAAGCGCGCAAGCCGGTGTGGGATGCGAACTGGCCGGTCGACGATACCGCCGCCGGCACCGGGCGTATCGAAGTTCGGCCAGCGGCGCGCTGGGACTTACCGGTGGGCGCGCCGATGCCGACCACATCGCTTTATTTCTCGCGTGCCAAGTTTCTCAAGCGCCAGAATCAGTATTTCGCCGGTGCCAACCCCACCTTGCATGTGGACGTGGAAGCCGCGCAGCAGGAAGGGCTGCCCGCGCCTGTGGCCAGCGCGCCCGATTTGATGGCCATGTGCCACCAGATTGCAATGCAGTTCTTTGGCGCGGGCTGGATACGCGGCGGACGGGCCGAGGTCACCTCCACCCGCCCGACCTACATGCACGAGTACCTCACTGCACAGGGCGTGGTCAAGTCACGCGAGGAACTCTCCGACGGCACGCTGCGCCTGCATTGCGACGTGTGGGTGGAAAACCAGAAGGGTGACAAGAAAGTGGTGGGCACTGTCAGCGGCATCGTGCCGGCTGCGCAGGTCTGAGCCGATGTCCACGATGCAAGATCAACCCCTGGCCGGAAAACGCGTCCTCGAACTTGGCGGCTACCTGGCCGCGCCCTATGCTGGCAATCTGCTGTCGCAGCTTGGCGCGGAGGTGATTAAGCTCGAACCGCCCCTGGGCGACCCGACCCGCACCATGGTCAAGGGCGGCCCGGGCGGAACCTTCATTGCGTACAGCCATGGCAAGCGCAGTCTGTGCCTGGACCTGTCCAACGAGGCTGGCAAAGCCGTGCTGCGCAAGTTGATGCCCACAGTGGATATCGTGGTTCACAATCTCTCGCCGCAGTCGATGCGCAAGCTGGGCGTGGATGCGGCCACATTCCACAGCGCCAATCCCAGATTGGTGTATTGCCACATCAAAGGCTACGGCGTCGGGCCGCGCGAAGAAGAGATCGCCTCCAATCCCATCATCGAGGCGGCCACAGGTGCCATGTACGCCAACATGGTGGGCGGCAGGCCGACACGGCTGGGGCCTTCCTACCAGGACATGTTCGCTGGCATGAACGCAGTGATCGGCATTCTGGGTGCGATCGTCACCGGGCGCGATCGGCCCATCGTGGAGATCGGCTTGTACGAAACCGGCCTGCATGTGGCGGCGCGCGATCTGGTGGCTGCCGAGTCGGCCAAGGCAGGGCGTGGCTCCCACTACGGCGAATTCGCCCATCCTGGTTATGGCGCTTACCGCACGCGAGATGAGCGATGGATGTATCTTTTGCTTCTGAGCGATGTGCACTGGAGCAAGTTCAGCGAAATGGCGAATCTGCCCGAGGGCAGCGACCCGACGCTGCGCACCCGCGGACAACGCCAGGCGCAGGGCGCACGTGTGGAGGCCGCAGTGCAGGCAGCAGTTGCGGCGATGAGTTACGATGAATTGGCTGCGCGCATGCAGGCTGCAGGTCTGGGCTTTACCGAAGTGCTTGCGCAGGAGAACGTGCTGGACGATGTGCAGGCGCGCCAACCGGGCAAGGTCAGCCAGGTTGGCTACATGGGGAACAACTACCAGGTGGCGGGTTTTCCGCTGAGCCAGGCGCCGGCAAAGTCCACAGCGCCCTTGCTCGGTGAGCAGTCGGTGGAGATCGCGATGTCGCTGGGGTATTCGCGTGCCGAATGCGAGGCGATGCTGGTCAGCGGCGCGATGCTTCAACCTAGAAACGGCAGTTGACCGCTTATTTTCAGCAGGAGGTGCCCGTGGACATTGAGCTTTTTGGCCTTGAAGTTCCTCACCTATTGGGTGACAGCGCTACGCACTCGATTGGGTGTCTGGCAAACCCGCTGGCTGCGTTGCTCCTCCTGGCAGGCATCAGCCTGCGGCGTCGTCACGCCTTGCCATCGGGCTTGCCAGACACCCACTCGAGCGCGTCCAACTGCCGTTTCTAGGTTCAAACCGGCGTAGCATCTGCCAGCGTCCGCTGATGGACGGTTCCAACAAGATGAATGGAGACAAGACAATGACATCACTGCGAAATCGCGCTCGATTGGCTATTGCGGCCTGCCTCATGCTCATGCTGTGCATGCCAATGCAGGCGCAGGCACAAGGCGCTCCCAAGACAATTCGAGTTGCCGTTGCGGGCACGAGCTTGCTCTGGTTGAATTATTTCCTGGCCTTGGACAGCGGCTATTTCAAGGATGCCGGCATCAACGTCGTGTCCACGATGGCCAAGAACGGGCCGCTCTCGGCACAGGCCGTGATTGCCGGGGAAGCCGATGTGGGCATGGGTGACTTCGCCCGCGTTTTCAATCTGCGATCCAAGAGCACCGACCTGGTCGCCTTCGCGATCTTCAATGTGGGTGTGGAGCAGACCCTGGTCGTCTCCAGCGAGATCGCCAAGGGCATGCCGGCCAACCCGACCGTGGACGATGCAGTCAGGGCCATTCGTGGCAAGACCATCGCGGTCTCGGGTGCGGGTACGACCAACGATGTGATCCTGCGCTACCTGGTGAAGTCGCGCCAGCAAAACCCTGACCAGTATCTCAACATCGTCAACCTCGCGTCCGCGCCGGCTTTGTACATCGAGAGCTTCCGCAAGAAGGCCATCGACGGTCTGGTGACTACCGAGCCGATCATCTCCGAAGTGGTTCAGTCGGGCGAGGGCAAGGTTGTGTTCACCACGCTTCGCGACATGCCGCCAGCCGACCGCTTGCCTTACATCGTGGCCTTCGCGCCAAAGCCCTTTGCCGATGCCAACCGCGACGCGCTGCAAGCATTCAACCGCGCATTGGCGCGCGCCAGCACCGCTCTCAAGACCGGCGGCTACGAAGGGTCCAAGCCCATCATCAAGAAGTACTTTCCCACGGTGAGTGAAGAGGCCATGCGCTCTGCATTCACCCGTATGCAGTGGCCGGTGGTGCCGGCTCTGGACCGTGCCATGGTGCAAACCACCGCCGACTGGCAAGCCAGCGTCGGACTGTTGCCAGCCAAAGTTGCGCCAGACGAGCAGGCCAAGTCATTCATCAACATTCAATAGCAAGCAAGGCGCGCGCGCAATGACGGACATCGTGGCGCAGATGCCTGCGGTTGAAGTGCGGGGGCTTTCGCACACATTCGGCCGGGGTGCGAGCGGCACCGAGGTGATGCGCAATGTGAGCCTCAGCGTGCGCAAGGGCAGTTTCGTGAGCATCGTCGGGCCCAGCGGCTGTGGCAAATCCACCTTGCTCAACTTCGTGCTCGGCCTGGACTTGCCCACCGCGGGCACCGTGCTTCATGAGGGCAAGCCAGTCACAGCCACGCAGGGCAAGATGGGTCTGGTGCCCCAAGACGACAGGCTCATGCCCTGGTCCACTGCCTTCGATAATGTCGCGCTGCCGCTGAAAATACGCAACTGGGAACCCGCGCGCATTCGCAGCGCCGTGCGCGATGTATTGCACAAGGTGCGGCTCGACGGCTTCGAATCACACTATCCGCACCAGCTTTCGGGCGGCATGCGCAAGCGTCTGGCCATTGCCCGCACCCTGGTGTATGAATCCGAAGTTCTGTTGATGGACGAACCCTTTGGCAACATCGATGCGCAGACACGCATGGATTTGCAAAGAGAGTTGCTCGACCTGTGGGAACTGTCGCGCCCCACGGTGATTTTCATCACGCACGACCTGACCGAGGCGATCGCCTTGTCCGATGAGATTGTCGTGATGTCACGCCGACCATCGTATTGCGTCGCGCGCATCGAAGTACCGATCGAGCGGCCACGCGATCCCTCGCGCATTCAACTGGCCGACGGCTTCAAGGAATGTTACGCCGAAGTGTGGAGCGCGATGCAGCGCGGGATGGTGACGGCATGAGCGTTGACGTCAAGCAAGCCCAAGATCAGACAGCGCCTCTTGCGCATCTGGCGCATGTGGAAGACGAGGTTCCGGTTGCCGCGCCGCGCTCGAACGGCTGGCTGGTGCCTTTGGTGCAGATCGGAATCTTCATCGTATTCATCGGCGCCTGGGAAATCGCGGCGCGCTTTTACGTGAAGGAGATTTTCCTTCCGGCGCCTTCGCGCATTCTGAGTGCGCTGCCCGAGAACACCGAAGGAATCATGCAGCACACCTGGATCACGGTGAGCGAGGCGGTGCTGGGCTTCTTCATCGGTGGCATCACGGGCTTTTGCACCGGCTTGCTGCTGGGGCGCTCGTATCTGGCCGACCGGGTGGTCGCGCCTTACTTCAATGCGCTCTATTCGATTCCCAAGATCGCGCTGGCACCATTGTTCATGCTGTGGTTTGGCATCGGCATCTCATCCAAGGTGGCGCTGGCTGCGCTGTTGGTGTTTTTTCTGATGCACTTCAGCATGTATTCGGGTGTGCGCAACATGGACGATAGACTGCTGCGCATGGTGCAGATCATGGGTGGCAGCCGCTGGCATGTGTTTCGCTATGCGATCGTGCCATCGGCACTGCCGTGGGTGATCTCGGGTATCCGCGTTTCTTTTCCCTATGCGTTCATCGGCGCCATCACAGGTGAATTCATCGCGTCCAACCGTGGCCTGGGCTACATGATCACCTGGTTTCAGGGCACGTTCGAGACGCGCAATATGTTCGCGTATCTGCTGGTTCTGGTGGTGATGGTCTCGATGGTGAACTGGGGTCTTGGCCGGCTTGAGGCCCATCTCATGCGCTGGAAGCAGACTGATTCGCGCGGCGGGCCGGGACTTTGACCTTTCCTCAAGGATCCAAAAACGGAGCAATCATGGCAGTAGAAGTAGTTCCTCAGACGCAGGCAATCGGCGCGGAAGTTCGCGGTGTGGATCTTTCCAAGGAGATATCGCAAGAAGAATTCGAGCAGATCCGTCAGGCCTTCTACCGACACTCAGTGATCGTTGTGCGCGATCACGCGTTCGATGACGAAGACCATATCCGTTTCAGTTCACGCTTTGGCGAACTCAAGCGGCTCAAGTTCAATGACTTCATCGGCAAGGGTCGTCCTGAGATTTTCATCGTCTCCAACGTCAAGGAAAATGACAAGTACATTGGCTCGCATGATGCTGGCATGTTCTGGCACAGCGATGGCCCGTTTCTCAAGCACCCGCATGGTCCGGCCGCGCTGCATGCGCTGGAAGTACCGATGCACGATGGCCGCGCGCTGGGCGATACGCGCTTTGCCAGCACCGCCGCCGCCTACGATGCGCTAAGCGATTCAATGAAGCAGCAACTCGATGGACTGCTTGCGGTTCACAGCCTCAAGCAGCGTTACGAGAAAGCGGTGAAGGAGGGCGGCGTTGCTGATTCGTCCACCATGAATCAGGCGGCCACGCAGGAGACCGAGGCAGTGCATCCGCTGGTGCGGGTGCATCCGCACAATGGACGAAAATGCCTTTACGTCAGCGAGGGCTACACCACCCGCATCCTGGGTATGCCGCTGGAGCAAAGCCGAGAACTGATCGACGAATTGACGGCGCACATCATCAAGCCGCAGTTCGTCTACACCCATTCCTGGCGTGCGCATGACCTCGTGATGTGGGACAACTGCTCAACCCAGCACAAGGCGACTTTCGATTACGAGCCGCAGCAGCGCAGGCTGATGCATCGGACCACCTTGTTGAATAGTTGAGCCCGCCGTTTCGTTCAGACTGACTCAATCGCGCGTGACCCGCACCATCTCTTCGCGCGAGGTGATGCCCTCGCGCACCAAACGCTCGCCGTCTTCGCGCATCAGCGTCATGCCGGCGGCCAGCGCCGCCGCTCGGATGTCAGCTTCGGCGGCGCGGCTGTGAATCTGGGCACGGATGCTGTCGTTGGCGACCATCAGCTCGAAAATGCCGGTGCGGCCCTGATAGCCTGTCTGGCCACATTGGGCGCAGCCTTTGCCATGGCATGAAGTGCACAGCTTGCGCACCAGGCGCTGCGCCAGCACGCCCAGCAGTGATGAGCTCAACAAAAATGGCTCCACGCCCATATCGGTCAGCCGTGTGACGGCGCTGGCCGCATCATTGGTGTGCAAAGTGGCCAGCACCAGATGGCCGGTGAGCGATGCCTGGATCGCGATTTGCGCGGTTTCGTAGTCGCGAATTTCGCCGATCATGATGATGTCGGGATCCTGGCGCAAGATGGCGCGCAGTGCCTTGGCGAAGTCCAGGTCGATCTTGGCATTGACCTGGGTCTGGCCTATGCCGGGCAATTCGTATTCGATCGGGTCTTCCACCGTCATGATGTTGCTGCTGCCGGCATCGAGTCGGCCCAGCGCGGCATAGAGCGTGGTGGTCTTGCCCGAACCGGTGGGGCCGGTGACCAGGATGATGCCGTGTGGCTGCGCGATCAATTCGACAAAGCGGCGCAAGCTGTCGCCGGCCATGCCCACCGATTCCAGGCTGAGTTTGCTCTCGCTCTTGTCCAGCAAACGCAGCACGGCGCGCTCGCCATGGGCGCTGGGCAAGGTACTCACACGCACATCCACCGCGCGGGTGCCGATTCGAAGGCTGATACGGCCGTCTTGTGGCAGGCGCTTCTCGGCGATGTCGAGCTCGGCCATGATCTTCAGGCGAGAGATCAGGGCGGCGTGCAGGGCGCGATTGGGCCGCACAACTTCGCGCAGCGTGCCGTCCACCCGAAAGCGCACGCTGGAATGGCGCTCATAGGGTTCGATGTGGATGTCGCTTGCGCCGTCGCGCGCCGCTTGCGTCAGCAGGGCGTTGAGCATGCGGATGATGGGCGCGTCGTCGCTGGTCTCCAGCAGATCTTCTACCGCTGGCAGGTCCTGCATCATGCGCGAGAGGTCGACGTCGTTCTGCACTTCGCTGACCACGGTGGCAGCGCTGGATTCGCCCTGGGCATAGGCGGCACTGATGCGCTGGGCGAGTGCTTGCGCGTCCAGTTGCTGCAGGCTGGGCGAGTGCTTGCGCAGCACTTCACTGACTGCCGCAGCCGGCGGGGTCAAACCATGGCACAAGGTGAGCGCGTGTCCGTCGTCCTCCAGCAGAAGCTGGTTGGCGCGGGCGAATGCGTAGGGCAGGGGGTACTGCACGGCTTCAGCGCGCCGGCGGCGCAGGCGGCTGTTGCGTGGACGGGGCCGGTTCCTGCCGGCGCAGCGCGGGCAGCACCGGGGACGCATTGACTGGCACCACTGCGCTGCTGGAGGGTTGCGCCAGGCCCTGCGCACCGCGCATCATGTCGTAGCGGTCCAGCGACAGCGCATCGCTTTGCGCTGCATCGCGCACCACAACCGGCCGCAGGAACACCATCAGATTGGTCTTCTTGCGGCTGCGCGTCTCGCTGCGAAACAAATTGCCAACCAGGGGCAAGTCGCCCAGCAGCGGAACCTTCTCCTGGTTGCCCGAAAATTCATCTTGCAACAGGCCGCCCAGTACCACGATGGAGCCGTCATCGACCAGAATGTTCGATTCAATCGAGCGCTTGTTGGTGATGAGGCCGGTGGATGAGTTGATCGAAGAGGCCTGCACGCTGGAGACTTCCTGGAAGATCTGCATCTTCACGGTGCCGTTTTCGCTGATCTGTGGCTTCACGCGCAGCGTCAGGCCCACATCCTTGCGCTCGATGGTCTGGAAGGGGTTGACCGAGCCGCCGCTGGCGCCGGTGTTGGTGAACTGGCCGGTGACAAAGGGCACGTTCTGGCCGATGACGATTTTTGCTTCTTCGTTGTCAAGCGTCAGAAGGTTGGGCGTGGAAAGGATGTTGCCGTCGCCGGTGGCTTGCAGGGCGCGGGCCAGGACGCTCAACACGTAAGCGCCGTTGATCCGCTGCGCGATGCCGAAATTCAAGCCCGATGAGGGCAGCGCCGCGCCGCTGGAGGCTTGCGTTGCCAACTGGATGATGTTTTGTCCGCCGATGGTGAAGTTGGTGCCCAGCACGCCCACATTCTTGTCGCCGGGGTTGCCCAGCGGCCCCTGCCACTGGATGCCGAATTCGGCAGCCTTGTCGGCGTTGACCTCGGCGATCAGGCTTTCCACAAAGACTTGCGCGCGCCGCGCGTCCAGGCGATCGATCACCGCCCTGATCTGCCGGTACTGCGGCTCGGGCGCGGTGATGATCAGGGAGTTGGTGGCAGGGTCGGCCTGGATCTGTCCACCGGTGGATGGCTGGCCTGAGGCTTGGGTCGGCGTACTGGCAGGGTTGCCTGCGCCAACGGGCAACACGCCCGTCGGGGTTGGGGCCTGCACAAAGGACACCCCCCCAGTCTGACCGGAAGAGGCCGCAAGGGCAGCGCGCAGCGTGACCGCCAGCTTGGTTGCTTCCGCGTTTTTCAGGTACACCACATAAATGTTGCCGGTTGGGTTTTGCGATTGAGGCTGGTCGAGTTTTTCCACCAGCGAGCGCACCAGATTCATTCGCGCCGCGTTGGCTGCACGCACCAGCAAGGTGTTGCTGCGCACTTCGGCGATGACGGTGGTGCGAAACGAGGTGTCGGCCTGCCCTTGCCCCGCCGGTGCTGCCCCGACGGCGCCCGCGCCGCTGGAGTCGACAAGGCGTTGGACCACCGGCGCCAGATCCGAGGCCAGTGCGTTGCGCAATGCGATCACTTCGACATCGGTGGCGTTGGATACGTCCAGTGCGGCAATGATGCGCGCGATGCGCTGCAGGTTGTCGGCGTAGTCGGTGATCACCAGCGAGTTGTTGCCTGGGTTGACGTTGATGGTGTTGTTGGGGCTGATGAGCGGGCGCAAGATGGGCACCATGTTGGCCGCAGGTTCGTAGTTGAGCCGAAATATCTGGGTGACCAGCTGGTTGCCGGGCACGGGCGCACCCAACGAGACGGCGCCGCTCTGGAGCTTTGCGTCAGCCTCGGGCACCAGCTTCAGTAAGCCCGCTGATTCCACCACCGTGAAGCCCGATAGCCGCACGGCTGCCAGAAACTGGTCGTAGGCCACGGTGGGCGACACCGGCCGGTCGGTGCTTAGGTTGATGGTGCCCTTGACCCGGGGGTCGACCACGATGTTGCGACCGGTGATGGCGGCCATGGTTCGTGCCACCGCCTCGATCTCGGCGTTGACGAAATTCAGGGTGACCGGCTCACGCGACCTTTGCGCATGCGAAAGCCCCGGCCAAGTGGCCAGCACGCCGGCCAGGCATGAGGCGAGCAGCAGTGCCCTGAGCGGCCTAGCGCGGGTCGCGTGCGGGTCCAAGAGAGCGTGGGGGATGTTCATCCTAGCCTATCGTGATGATGGAGCGCGGGCCGTTGCGCCGCCCGATGATGTTGAGCAGGTTGGCCAGCGCGTCTTCGCGCTCGGGCGCTGCGCTGGCCACGCCGGAGAAATGCAATTGCGAGCCGACCCACTGTCCGCTGCCGCTGAGGTTCAGGCTGCCTTCCAGCGTTTCCAGTTGGACCGACGGCGTGGCGCCGCCCGAAAGCGTCATGCGATAGCTGCCCATGGGCCTTAAGGTTGACAGGCGCGACGACATTCGCTGCGCCATGAGTTCGGCCCGTCCCGCAACCGACACGCGGCCGTTGACCCATTCTACTGAAAGGCCTTGAGTGGACAGCGCCAGATTGCCATCCAGTTGCAAAGTATTCCAAGGCGTGCCCAGGCCAGCGAGCAGCCCGGCCGGCCATTGGCTGGTGCTGTCGTCAAACTTGAGCCGGCCACCTCCCCAGCGCGGCTGCACGCGCAGGGTCGTGAATTGGTTGGTGCAGCAAAGCGTTGACAGGTGCGCTGTCAGGCCATTCCAGCCCAAACGCAGCTTCCAGTCCAGTGGGGTTGTCAGGGCGACTGCAGCACTGCTGCCCTGACCACCCGCCAGCGCCACCCGGGCCGAACCGTTCCAGATCGTGCCGCGGACATGATCAAGCAGTACGCGGCCCTGGGTCTGGCTTGTCACTGATTGCGTCAACCACTGTGCAGGCGCGAAAGTCACCAGAGCCGCCGCTGCGCCCACAAGCACTCCGCCCAGAGCCCAGGCCCAGGTTCGTGAAGCAGGTAAGTTGCGTGCCACGGCGCTAAGGAGGGCTAGCCCTGCGGCAGGCTCAGCACCAGCGTGCCTTCCCAGAGACCGGCGGGGTTGCGGCTGAGATGAACCTCGCCCGCAAGGGCGCGCGCGTTGATGCGGGCCTGCGTCAGCCATTGGGCCAATGCGTGTGGCTCGGTGCCGGTGAGCGTGAGGGTCACCCGCTCGCCAGCGATGGTCATGCGCGCGCTGGTGCCAAGACGTTCGCGCACCGATTGCTCCAGCAAGCGCATTGCGTCCACGCGGCCTTGTTTGGGCTGCGATTGAAGGCTCTGGGCCTGGTCTTGCAGGCCGCGCATGCGCTGCAACTGCGCATCAAGCTCGCGGTGCTGCGCATTGGCCGTGCGCAGGGTGGCCAAGGCTGGCTGCAATGCCACCCACCACAGCAGCGCGACCGCCACGGCTGCAACCGCAACACTGACCAATGTCTTCTCGCGCGGTGCCAGTCGAAGCCACTGCGCGGCAACTTGTGCCCGGAGGGTCATTGCACACCTCCGCGCGCAATGGAAAGAGTCTCGCCCTGCAGTGTCGCTGTGTAACCTTGGCTCTTGAGCGTGGCCACCACTGCCTGGGCCTCCTGGTCTTGCAGTGACAGGCCCTTGAGCTGGAGTTCACCACCGGTGAAGTCGATGGATTTGACAGTGCGGCCTGATGGCAGAGCCCCGCTCAAAGCGCCCAGCATGGTTTCGAGATCGGCGCTCGATGCCGCGCCAGTGGCCCGGCGCAAGGCGATGACTTCTTTTTCCATTTGCACTGGCGCATCCACCACCAGTTTGACTTGCGGAAATGTCTGCGTCAGCGTGCGGCCGATCGCATCGCGTTTGTCGGCCAGTGCAATGCGTTCGCGCCATGCCCAGGCGTTCAGGCCGAGCAGGTTCGCCAGCATCAGCAATACCAGGGCCCAGCGCACACTGCGCCATGCGGGGGCGGAAAGAAAGTCCGATCCGGCGGTAGCGAAACCCTTGAGCATGCGGGCCCGTCCGGAGCTGGAGAACTCGAACTGCGCCAGGTCCCAGTCAGTCTGCGCAGCCTGCAACCAGCGCGGCGCAGCCAATTGAATCTCGGGCTTGCGCTGCAGCAACTGCTCGGCCAGCGCGGCCACTGCCGGCTCAGCCACGCAATATGTGTCTTGTGCAAGTGCGGGCAACAATTGCAGGCCTTGCGCCGACAAGGGCAGACAGACCACGCCATCGCTGCTGGCCGCCACCAGTACGGGTTGATGCGCATCGCCCATCGCGTGGAGTGTCAGTGGGCCCTCGGGGGCGAACTCGGGCACGATGCGCGAGACTGGCCTGCCGGCTTGCTCCAGCACCTGCAGCGCGTCGCGCAACCAGACACGCTCGCAGGCGGCGACCCAGACGCCTGCGCTGTCCGAGGTTTTTGGTGACAAGGCAAAGTGCAAGGTCTCTGGATCGTCCAGGAGCTGGTCTTCCAGCATGCCTTCAAGCACAGCACGCAGACGGGGCGATTTGGCGCTGGTGCCCTTGGGCAACTCGATGCGGTGCCATGAGAGCTTCTGGGCAGGCACTACGGCCACCAGTTCTGCCCCTGCGCGACCGGCGGCGGGCAGCAGCGTTGTCTGCGCGCTGCCATGCGACTGCACGGAGCTGCCGTCAAGGCTCAAGGCGTAGTCCAGCTCGGTTGATGCGTTTGGCGGCTGGGCCGGTAGACGGACGATCAGGGCACTCATGTATTGCTCGATTGTAGGAACATCGCGTAGATCATGATTAGCGCATGGCGCTCGCCAGCAAAGGCAGTCCCGATGGAATGAGGCCGCGCTCGCGCTGCAGCACTTTGACTTCTATGCCGTCGCGCTGTACCACGGAGCGCTCCTCCACGATGAGTTTGTCAAGCCGCAGGCGCGCCCTCACCTCAAAGAACCCCGACGAGACGCCCACCGCGAGCTGGCCTTCAGGCAGTGCGGCGGCGCCCCCCGGCAGCAGGCGGCTGGCATCGGACACACGGCGAAAGTGCGAACGCTCGCGCTCGGTCACAAGCTGCTGCGCTTGTGCCATGGTCAGGCCGGGGATACTGGCGTAGATCACTTGCGCACTGGCCGTGTTGAGATTGACCGAGGTGCGCCTGGGGAGCACCGCGACGTAGGGGAGCAGCGCTGCCGCAGTGGCCGGCGGCAGCCCCAGCCAGACCAGTTGCTCCACCCGTTGCGGCACCAGCGGCGCTTGCGCGCTGGAGCGATTGGCGGCGCTGGTGTCCAGCGCAAAGCGCAGGTTCTCAGTCAGCCGGTCGAGCTGTTCGGTGGGCAAGCCGAGCAACTCGAACAGGCGCATGAAGCTTTCCAGGCCTTCATCGGAAACCTTGCCGTTCTCGACCAGATTGGTGAGGTTGAGCATAGACTGCAGGTCGGTGATCTGGCCCGAGAGAAAGGCCTCCATGACTTCGGGGCCTATGTCGGCGCTGTTGTTGCGGTCTGTGGCCAGGAAGCTCGATAGGCGGGCTTCCTCCAGCGGCACGGCCCACGGCTCACCCAGATGGTCGACCGAAGTGCGACCGTCCTCGCGCAGCAGCAGTCGAGCCCAGTCGAGCGCGCCCACCAAGATCCAGCCAGATTGCACCCGGGTGCGCTCTGCGGTTTCGATCTCCACGCTGCGCCATTGCTGCCACAGTGCAGCGGCTGAGAACGTCGCTACCAGAGCCACGGTGAGCATGGCGGTGAGCAGTGCAGCGCCATGGCTTGAGCTGCGTGTGCGGCCTTGGCGAGTCATGATTTCTGGCCCGCCACGAGTGGCCGCACCCAGTCGCGGGTGAGAGTGCCGCTGATCGCATGGCCTGCGGGCAGGGTGAGAACCAGGCGCACGCCTTCGGGAATGGCTGCCACAGGCGAAGAGGTGGCAGGGGCAGCGGTGACCACGGCAGTGCCTTGCGCGCTGGACTGCGGGTTGGTCCAGGCATTTTCGCGATAAAAGAAGATCTGCCAGTCGTCCAGTTGCCCGATGGGTACCTCGCGCAGCCGCTCTTCGTCCGAAGGATTTTGCGACCAGAGGTCGGCTCGTTGCCAGGCTTCCTCGATCTGTCCTCGGGTGGTGACCGGCGGCGATTGCCAGCGCAACCACACCGGGTTCGCGCCAACCAGGCGCCTTGTCCATGCGACCACCATGATGCCTTCGCTGGCTGAAGTGCTGCTGCGTCGTGTCATGCGCAGCACCCGGCCATTCCATTCGAGGGCCGTGGTCTGGGGTAGCTGCGTCAATGCGTCCAGGTCGGCTCCCCACTGAGCCAGGCCGATCTGCAAAGTCAGCACTTGATCGGCGCGCTCCTCGGTCTGGGCCTGTGCCCGCGCCATGCCATCCAGGCCACGCCAGCTCATGACAGCCAGCAGGGCCATGGCAAACAGTGCCACCAGCAATTCCACCAGGGTGAAGCCGCGGCTTGCAGTGGCCGAACGCATCAGAATCTTCCCACCACGGTGGACAGGCGCAGCACTGGCGCGGTGCCATCGAGTACCTGGGCATCGACTCGGCGAAAGCTTGGGTTGGGTGTGGGGAGCACCGATATGCTGACTGCGAATTCACGCCCGGCCTGGGTGCAGCCGAGGCTGGAATCGCCGATGGCTGGCATCTGCCTGGACAGGCGCACCTTGATCAGTTCGTTCTCCGCGCACAGGTGTGCCAGCAGCACATCGGACTGGCGCGCCGCGTTGCGGGTGAGCGCACTGGTCGCTTGCAGGCCGGCCGTCAATGCGATTGCCACAATGGCCAGCGCCACCAGTACTTCTATCAGCGTGAAGCCGGACTGTTTCATTGTGAGTCCGGCGTCGATACCGCGAAGGGACGCAAGCCATCGGTGGCGATGCGCAGGCTGCGCTGCGGCAGGGTGGAAGTTTCCAGCACGACTTCCTGGCGTCCGATGATGGGCTCTGGCCCCAGTTGCAGGGTCGGGCTGCCCCGCACTTGGGTGGACTCGGTGAGCCATCGCTCAGGCAGTGCACCAGGTGCCACGCCATCAAAGCGAAAGCCGCCCGCAAGTGCAGTCCAGCTTACCGGCACGCCACTGCTGCGCGACTGCGCGCGGGCGGATTCGAGCAGGGCGGCCAAGCGCTGCGCCTCGCGTTCGAGCTGTGTCGCCTGGGCATCGCGCAATGCAAAGCTCACACCAACGGTGGCGATGGCGATGATGGCCACCACGACGAGCAGCTCAAGTAGCGTGAAGCCGTGAGACAGCGGCACTGGCGCCCTGGCGGTCAGCGCCCGGACACGCTTGTTCTTATTGCCAACTGCCGATGTCTGCATTCTTGCCCTCGCCTCCGGGCTGGCCGTCCGCACCGAAGGACATCACGTCGATCTCGCCTTTGACGCCGGGGTTGAGGTACTGGTAGGGGCGTCCCCAGGGGTCGTTGGGCAGCTTGTCGACATAGGGCTTCCAGTTGGGCGGGATGGGCCCGGTGGTGGGCTTGGCCACCAGTGCGAGCAGACCTTGTTCGCCAGTCGGATAGCGCTGGTTGTCCAGGCGATAGAGCTTGAGCGCCTGCATCAGGTTGTTGACGTCGGTCTTGGCTGCGGTGGACCGCGCATCATCGGCTCGGTCCAGCACGTTGGGCACGATGAGCGCGGCCAGCACGCCGATGATGACCAGCACCACCATCAGTTCGATGAGGGTGAAACCGATTTGTGCTGCGCGGCGTGGTGAGGTGAGAAGTTGCTTCATGTGGGTGTGCAATACGATCGCTGGGGTTTCTCGGATGATAATCCTCGCATGGTGAGCAATATGCACAACAGGTGGACCATGGCTGGCGCCAATTTCGTGCTGTGGGGGCTGCTGGCGGCCAGCGCGGTGTATTGGGCCATGCAGCTCACGCTCGGGCACCCGTCCTCAGTGGTGCCTGTGCTGCAGCGCAGCCCGGCGCCAGCCGATCCTGCCGCAGTGGCCCGCTTGCTGGGTGCCAGCCCGGCGGCGGCAGCACCGGCGCCCAGTCTGGTCAGCCGCTTTTCGTTGCAGGGCGTGGTTGCCAGCCGTCGGCATCAGGGTGCGGCGCTGATCTCCATCGATGGCAAGCCCGCCAAACCGTTCCGGGTCAATGCTGCGCTGGAAGAGGGCATCGTGTTGAAGTCTGTGCAGGGGCGGCGCGCTGTGCTGGCTGCCAGCGCCTCGGGGCCGGCGCTGCTCACGCTGGATCTGCCCGTGCGCAAGTGATCCGGGTTCGCACTACAAGCGGTATCAGTTTCGTAGAAACAATTGGTAAACCGGGTTGTCGGTTTCTTCGACATGCGGGTAACCCAGCGTGTCAAGAAATGTCTTGAAGGCCTTGTTGTCCGCATTGGGCACCTGCAGACCCACCAAAATGCGGCCATAGTCAGCGCCCTGGTTGCGGTAGTGAAACAGCGTGATGTTCCAACCAGGCCGCATCGCCGAGAGGAACTTCATCAAGGCGCCCGGCCGCTCCGGGAAGATGAAACGCAGCAGGCGTTCGTCCTGTGCCAGCACCGAGTGCCCGCCCACCATGTGCCGAATGTGCTCCTTGGCCAGTTCGTCGTGCGTGAGGTCCAGCGCCTGGAAGCCGTGGCGGCTGAAGTTCGCCGCAATCTTGACTGACTCGCCCTTGCCGTGCGTGGTCAGGCCGACGAACACGTGGGCCTTGTTCGCGTCGCTGATGCGGTAGTTGAACTCTGTCACATTGCGCGGCCCGCCCGGCAGGTTGCCAATGAGCTCGCAAAAGCGCCTGAAGCTCCCACGCTCCTCGGGAATGGTGACCGCGAAAAGTGCTTCGCGCTCCTCACCGACTTCGGCGCGTTCGGCCACGAATCGAAGCCGGTCGAAATTCATGTTGGCACCGCACAGAATGGCCACATAGGTTTCCCCGCGCGTGCGGTGGGTCGCCGCATATTGTTTGATGGCGGCCACCGCCAGCGCCCCAGCCGGTTCGACGATGCTGCGGGTGTCGATGAACACATCCTTGATGGCCGCGCAGACCGCATCGGTATCCACCGTCATGAATTCGTCGACCAGCTCGCGCGCCAACCGGAATGTTTCCTCGCCCACCAGCTTCACGGCAGTGCCATCGGAGAACAGGCCTACGTCGCTGAGTGTCACGCGTTTCTTGGCGGTGACCGATTGCATCATGGCGTCCGAGTCGTTCATCTGCACACCGATGACCTTGACCTGCGGGCGTACTGACTTGATGTAGTTGGCCACCCCGGCGATCAATCCGCCGCCGCCTATGGCCACGAAGACCGCGTCCAGCGGACCCTGGTGCTGCCGCAGGATTTCCATCCCGATGGTGCCCTGGCCCGCAATGACGTCTGGGTCATCGAAGGGGTGTACGAAGGTCAGGCCTTGCTGTTTTTCCAGTACGGTGGCGTGCTGATGGGCGTCCGAATAGCTCTCGCCGTGCAACACCACCTCGCCGCCCAGGGCCTTGACTGCATCCACCTTCACCTGCGGGGTGGTGACCGGCATCACGATGACAGCGCGCGCGCCGAGGCGGTGGGCTGACATGGCCACGCCTTGCGCATGATTGCCGGCAGAGGCGCAGATCACGCCCGTTTTCAACTGCTCGGGCGATAAATGAACCATTTTGTTGTAAGCGCCGCGCAACTTGAAGCTAAAGACAGGTTGCTGGTCCTCTCGCTTGAGCAGCACTTTGTTATGCACTCTGCGACTGAGATTCTTTGCGGGCTCAAGGGCCGATTCGATCGCCACGTCGTAAACACGCGCCGTGAGAATCTTCTTGAGGTAGTCGGCGGGCTTGAGGTGCTTGGTCATAACCGGTCAATCATAAGCGGGCAGTAAAAAAGCCCCTGAACCTTGCGGCTCAGGGGCTAAGTCCACCAAGGGAGGTGGAGGAGACAATCGGTGCATCGCAAATTAGCTATGCTTGAAGGGCAGTATAGCCCCACGCTTGCTGCGTCGCAGCAACTTTTTTTGGTTTGGTGTGAACAGAAAATCACGGTTGACGCGTTTTTCTTCGCTCGCCATCGGCCGTGAACGGCCTTCTTCACAGGAATGACAACAATGGAATGCACAGTCAGTTGGACCGGCCAGACCGGCGCGCGATCGGGGATGGGGTTCATAGCCGAAACCGGTAGCGGCCATGTGCTGATGATGGACGGCGCACCCGATGCGGCCAAACCAGAGAATGGTGGGCAAAACCTGGCACCCAGACCCATGGAGACGGTGCTGGCGGGCACAGGCGGCTGCACGGCCTACGACGTGGTGCTCATCCTCAAGCGCGGCCGTCATGATGTTCAAGGCTGCTCAGTCAAACTCACTTCCGAGCGCGCGGCCACCGACCCCAAGGTATTCACCAGCATTCACATGCATTTCACCGTGACGGGCAAGGATATTCCGACCGCCGCGGTAGAGCGGGCGATTGCGATGAGCCATGAGAAATACTGCTCAGCCAGCATCATGCTGGGCAAGACGGCGCAGATCACGACCAGCTTCGACGTGATCGCCGCGTAGACCTACACGTAATGGGCAGTGCCGGTCATGATCTTGGCCGCCGCGCGCATCATGGCCTTGGCCAGCGCGGGCAACTCTACGGCGCCGGCTTGAAGTGCCTGTGCCGCATGCATGGCTTCGTCGTCCTTCATCTGCGCGACGATCGCACGTGATGCATGGTCGCCGGCGGGCAGGCGCTCCAGGTGGCTTTGCAGGTGGGCCTCCACCTGCTTTTCGGTCTCAACCACAAAGCCAAGACTGACTGGGTCTCCAAGCCGTCCGGCCACAAGGCCCAGTGCGAAGGCGCCTGCGTACCACAGGGGGTTGAGGAGAGAGGGACGGTCTCCCAATTGCGCCAGCCGCTCGGCTGTCCATGCCAGATGATCGGTTTCTTCGGCGGCAGCCCGCGTGAAGTGCCGCCGCAAGGCCGGGTCTGGCGTGGCCAGGGCCTGCGCGGTGTACAGCGCCTGCGCGCAGATTTCGCCAACATGGTTGACTCGCATCAGCGACGCGGAATGCCGGCGTTCGTCGTCGCTCAGCTCGGTTTCGTCGGCCGGCACGACTGGGCAAGGTCGCGCGGCGTGCGGGCGGGCGAAAAGGGTGCGAAGCGCGCTGTCTGCAGCGCCTAGAAGTCTATCCATTAGGCCAGTGTAGTGGTTCCAGGGGGGGCGGGGGAGGGCTGGCAGGGAAAGCTCTGTGTGCCCAGGCCGGCGCTTGGGTTAGGCTTGACTCATGACTGTACCGATGCGTTCCCAATGAAGTGGGCCTGCCGCGCAAGCCTTTGGTCCTTGGTTTGTCTTGTACTGACGGCTTGCTCTTCACTGCCTGCGCCGCCTGTCGGACAGGTCGAGATCAATGCCAGCCCCTGGGCAGTGCAATCGCAGGGGCATCGCGGCAGTGCTGCGCTGGCCGGGCGCGGCGCCTGGAATCACCTCACCTTTCCCGGCAAGTCGCCCACGGCTTATTCCTATTTTCAAAAGGACGGCCGCGATGCGGTGGCTGCGGTGGCGGAATCGTCGGCCAGCATGTTGCGCAGCAAGGTTCGCATCGAATCGCAAGACCTTGGAAGCGTGCGTTTTTCCTGGATGGTGCCGCAGCTCATTGCCAATGCCGACATGGGTTTGAGAGATGTGGACGATTCACCGGTGCGCATCGTGCTGGTGTTCGAGGGTGACCGCAGCCGCTTCTCCGCGCGCGATGCCTTGGTCTCTGAGCTGGCGCACACTCTGACTGGCGAGCCCATGCCTTATGCCACCTTGATGTATGTCTGGTGCAATAAGCGGGCACCTGGGTCCGTTATCAAGGGTCCCCGTACCGACCGCATTCGCAAGATGGTGGTGGAGTCAGGCGCGGGCCGACTCAACCAATGGCTCGACTACGAGCGCGACATCCGCGCCGATTTCCAGCGTGCTTTTGGCGAGCTGCCCGGCGCCCTGCTGGGAATCGGCATCATGAGCGACAGCGACAACACCCGCTCCAGCGCGCGTTCGTGGTTCGGGCCCTTGCATCTGGGCAGCCAGGCTATGGCGAAAAATTGAGTCGGCTGATCGTGCAAGGCCAGGCAAATTCGCCGATGCAAACACCTCGATTGATGGCCGGCGGTCGGGCTTTCGCGCACATCGCGCGCTTCCATCCGGAATTGACCGCCTTGCGCCGTGATCTGCATGCCCATCCGGAGTTGGGGTTCGAAGAGGTGTACACCTCGGCCCGGGTGCAGGAGGCGCTCAGACTGTGCGGCGTCGATGAGGTTCATACCGGACTGGGCAAGACCGGTGTGGTCGGGCTCATCAAGGGGCGCAAGGACAGCAGCGCACGCATGGTCGGTCTGCGGGCCGACATGGACGCGCTGACGCTGACCGAGCAAAACGATTTCCCATGGAAGTCGGCGCGGCCGGGATTGATGCACGGCTGCGGCCATGACGGTCACACCGCCATGTTGATCGGAGCGGCGCGCTACTTGGCTCAAACTCGGGATTTCGATGGGACGGCGGTGTTGGTGTTCCAGCCCGGCGAAGAGGGCTTTGCCGGGGCCAGGCGCATGATTGAAGACGGCCTGTTTCAGCGCTTTCCGGTGGACGCCATCTACGCCATGCACAACTGGCCGGCCCTCAAGCCCGGCACAGTGGGCATCAACCCCGGCCCGATGATGGCCGCTGCCGATCGCATCACCATTGAGATCACCGGGCGTGGTGGTCATGGGGCGCATGCGTATCTGGCGGTTGACCCGGTGCTGGTCGCTGCGCACATCATCACCGCCGTGCAGAGCATTGTGTCGCGCAATGTGCGGCCCATCGACCATGCGGTGATCAGCCTGTGCGCGATGCAGGCAGGCGACGTGCAAGCCATGAGCGTCATTCCCGACAAGGCCACACTGGTGGGAACTGTGCGCACCTTCTCGCCACAGGTTCAGATCTTGATCGAACGCCGGCTGGCCGAGCTGGTCAGCGCGGTGGCCTTAGGATTTGGCGCCACGGCCACGCTGCACTATGAGCGCATCTACCCGGCGACAATCAATTCCGCGCCGCAGGCCAACTTTGCCGCTGACGTGGCCGAGACTCTGGTGGGTGCCGAGCATGTGGTGCGCGATCTGGAGCCCAGCATGGGCTCTGAAGACTTTTCATTCATGCTGCAGGCCAAGCCGGGCGCCTACCTGCGCCTGGGCCAGGGCGGCGAGGGAAGCTGCTTTCTGCACAATGGGCGTTATGACTTCAACGACGATGTCCTGCCCCTGGGCGCGGCCTTGCATGCCAGCTTGATTGAGCAGTCCATGCCTCTGGCAGAAGGCTGAAAGAATTCGCTCTTGTGAGCAAACGGGTCAGCACTCCTCGGTCCAGCAGTGGCCGTCGCGGGCAATCATGGCGCTGGCGGCGCTGGGCCCCCAAGTGCCTGCAGCGTAGGGGCGAGGGCCGGACGCATCCTGCTGCGAGTGCGCCAGGATGGGCTCAACCCAGCGCCAGGCTTCTTCTTGTTCGTCCGCGCGCACGAACAGATTGAGCCGACCATCGATCACATCGAGCAGCAGGCGCTCATAGGCGCCCACTCGCTCAGAGCCGAAACGCTTGTCAAAATCCAGGTCCAGATGAACCGGTGCCAGGGCAGGCGCTGCATTGATTGATGCAAGCCGACTTTGCTGACCCTGGGCCAGCAGATGCAGCTCGAGTCCGTCCTTGGGCTGCAGGTGGATTACCAGTCGGTTGACGGCTCCGTTTGGCACCCGGAAGATGGCGTGGGGCGCAGGACGAAAGTTCACCACGATGCGGGCATCGCGGGCAGGCAGTCGCTTGCCCGTGCGGATGTAGAAGGGCACGCCAGCCCAACGCCAGTTGGCGATCTCGCACCGCAGCGCCACGAAGGTTTCAGTCTGACTGTGCGGGCCGACGCCGGGCTCGTCGCGATAGGCGTGCACCGCCTGTCCACCGATGGTGCCGGCCCCGTATTGCCCGCGGATCAGGTGCTGGTCGAGCTCATGCGGCGTCCAGGGCTTGAGCGATCGAAGTACCTTGAGCTTTTCGTCGCGGATCGCATCGGCATGGGCATTGATGGGTGGCTCCATGCCCAACGCGCACAGCAACTGCAAGGCATGGTTTTGCACCATGTCGCGAAGCGCGCCGGTGTTGTCGTAGAACGCGCCACGGCTCTCCACGCCCAGGTCTTCGGCGATGGTGATCTGGATGTGGGAGATGTTCTCGCGCCGCCAAAGCGGCTCGAACAGCGCATTGCCGAAGCGAAGTGCGAACAGGTTCTGCACCGAAGGCTTGCCCAGGTAATGGTCGATGCGAAAGATCTGCTTTTCGCTGAGCACCTTGCGCACCGCCTGGTTGATGGCGCGGTTGGAAGCCAGGTCGTGGCCCAGCGGCTTCTCCAGAACGATGCGCGTGTTGTCGGTGTTCAGGCCGGATGCGGCCAGTTGCTCGCAGGTGACCGTGAACAAAGAGGGCGCGGTGGCCAGGTACATCACCACCGTGTCGGCGGGGCGCTGGCGCAGCATGTCCGCCAGCCTGGCGTAGTCGTCAGGTCTTGACAGGTCCATCCGCAGGAAATGCAGCAAGGCAGCGAAGCGATCGAATTCTTCGGGGCTGGGTCGTTTGGCCAGTTCGACCTGGTCAAAGCGCGAGCGGATCAGCGCCCGGTATTGCGCGTCGCTCAGATCGTCTCGCGCCACGCCAATGATGCGACCCCGCGCTGGCAGGGTGCCGTGCCGAAACGCCTGAAACAGAGCGGGCATCAGTTTGCGCCAGGCCAGATCGCCTGTGCCGCCGAAGAGAACCAGATCAAAACTCATGATGCCCCAGGTTGATTGGACTGATGTTACTTGTCATATGGGGTGTGTGCTGCCAATAGTCGGGTGTTTCCTGATCCCTATGATGCAGATCGGCCGCTATGCTGAGCTCACTTGAACCTGGGATGAAAGAGACTTGCCATGAAAACACATTGGATCGGCCTGGCCTTGCTGTGGATGAGCGCAGCCGCATCGGCGCAGGGGCAAGTCAATATCATCTGCTCGGTGCAGGCCGAATGGTGCAACCTGATGTCCACCGTGTATTCGCGCACCACGGGCACCAAGGTCAATATGACGGCCAAAGGTTCGGGCGAGGCCCTCGCCCAGCTCAATGCCGAGAAGGCCAACCCCAAGACTGACATCTGGTTTGGCGGCACGGGCGATCCGCACCTGCAGGCGGCAGAGCAAGGCCTCACCCTGGAATACAAGTCGCCGCAGTTGTCTGACTTGTACCCCTGGGCGCAAAAGCAGGCGTCTGACTCCAAGTTCAGAACAGTCGGCGTGTATCTTGGCCCGCTGGGCTTTGGGTACAACAAGGAACTGCTTGCCAAGAAGAAGGTCGGGCCCCCGCAATCATGGGCCGACCTGCTCAGGCCTGAGTTCAAGGGCGATGTGCAGATGGCCAATCCGGCCTCCAGCGGCACGGCCTACACCATGATTGCCACACTGGTGCAGCTCATGGGAGAGGACAAGGCCTTTGACTACATGAAGAACCTGCACAAGAACATCAGCACCTACACCCGATCGGGCACTGCCCCGGTGAAGGCGGCCGCGCGCGGCGAGACGGCGGTGTCCATCAGCTTCGTGCACGATGTCACCACTGAGAGCGTCAACGGCTTCCCGGTAGGCTCGGCCACACCATCTGAAGGAACGGGTGCGGAGGTTGGATCCATGAGCATCGTCAAGAGCGGCCCCAATACCGAGGCGGCGAAGAAGTTTTACGAATGGGCGCTGACACCCGGCGGTCAGCAGTTCGGTCTGGCGGCCAAGCAGTTCCAGTTGCCCAGCAACACCAAGGTGGGCAAGGACCCGAGGATGACTGACCCGGCCCGCATCAAGCTGATCAACTATGACTACGCAAAATACGGCGCCAGCGCCGAGCGCCGCCGCCTGATCGCCAAGTGGGAGCGGGAAGTGCAGAACCAAGGCAGATGAGCTGCTGCCGCCTGCGTTGCACGCCAGCATGACAACATCACCTAACAAGCCACTGTGGGTGTGGATCGCCCTTGGCGCGTTGGCCTATCTGGCATTGCCTTGGTTTGCGGTACAGGACACCAACGGGCTGTTGGCAGGTGCAGGTGTCTTCAGGCGTGAGCAGGCGGGCAATGGGCTGCTGCATGCGGTCGTTTGGGGGCGGCCCTGGCTGGTGCTCGGACTTGTCGGTTTGCTGTTGGCAAGCGCGGCGGCGTGCATGCCCCCAAGCCGGCACCAGGGCGGTTTGCTGTTGCTGGGTGGCGGCCTGGGCGCCTTCGGTTTGCTGGTCTGTGGATTTCTGATCGGCTCGCGCGGCTGGGCCTTCGAATCGTTCACTGCCATTTTGGGCGAGCTCGGCGCAAGGCAGTCTGGCATTGGGTGGGGCGGTTCGCTCGCACTGGCTTGTCTGCTGATGCTGGCCGCATTTGGCGCGGCGCGGCGAGGGTTCTTCAAGGGCGACTTGTTTGTTTCCGCTGCCGTGGTGGCTTGTGCCAGTTTGCTGGCCTTGTTCATCGTGTTCCCAGTGCTCAAGGCACTGAGCGCTGCATTCTTCGCCGAGGACGGCCACATCGATCTTCAGTCCATGGTCTTGCGCATTGCCAGCGACCGCAACTTTGGGCTGGCCTGCCTGACCGGCGGGCAGCGCTGCGGCGTTGCTTGGAATACCTTGTTCCTGGGTTTGATGACGGCAGCCAGTACCACATTGCTAGGCACACTCATGGCGCTGATGGCAGAGCGCACGTCCAGGCGCATGGGTAAGCCCCTGCAGGTGCTGGCGATGCTGCCCATCATCACGCCACCCTTTGTGGTGGGTCTGGGATTGATTCTGCTGTTTGGCCGCGCGGGAGTTGCCAACCAGCTTTTGGAGCAGGCCTTTGGCATCGTCCCCTCACGCTGGTTCTACGGCTGGTTTGGCGTGTGGGTGGCCCAAACTTTCGCTTTCACCCCGATTGCCTTCATGATCATGCGCGGCGTCGTTCAAGGCGTGGCGCCCAGCCTGGAAGAGGCGGCGCAAACCCTGCGGGCGAGCACCAGCCAGACATTCAGAACCATCACCCTGCCATTGCTCAAGCCCGGCCTGGCCAATGCTTTCTTGGTGGGCTTCATCGAAAGCATGGCGGATTTCGGAAACCCCATTATTGTGGGCGGCCAGTTCTCGGTCTTGTCCACCGAAATTTTCTTTGCCATTGTGGGCGCCCAATACGACCAGAGTCGAGCCGCTTCGCTGGCTTGGATACTGAGTTTCTTCGCCCTGACTTTGTTCGCCATTCAACGCGCCTTGCTGGGCCGACAAAATTTCACCACCGTGTCTGGCAAGGGGGATGGCGGCAGCGCCATGCGTTTGCCGGTCGGCGTGCGGCGCCTGGTGTCTGGCTTGGCCTTGCCCTGGATGGTGTTCACGCTGCTGGTTTATTTGTTTGCGTTCGCCGGCGGTTTTGTGCAAACCTGGGGCCGCGACTACAGCCTGACCCTTGCCCACTTCCGTACCGCCTTCGCGCTGGACTGGGGCTCTTTCGGCATTGTCTGGGCCGGCACCGCGTGGAATTCATTTTTCACCACGCTGACTCTGGCCGCGCTGGCCGCGCCCCTGACAGCCGCCCTGGGTTTGATGATCGCGTGGTTGCTCTCGCGCACGCAGTTTCGCGGGCAGTCTGCGTTCGAGTTCTCGGCCTTGCTGGCGTTCGCGATCCCGGGCACGGTGCTCGGAGTGAGCTACATCCTGGCCTTCAACGTGCCGCCATTCGAGCTCACCGGCACGGCACTCATCATCGTGCTGTGCTTCATGTTTCGCAATCTTCCGGTTGGTGTGCGGGCTGGCACGGCTGCATTCAAGCAACTGGACAAATCGCTGGATGAGGCATCCCAGATGCTGGGCGCTAGCAGCATGCAGACGCTCAGGCATGTGGTGCTGCCGTTGCTCAAGCCGGCCTTGGTGGCGGCCCTGGTTTATAGCTTCGTGCGGGCGATCACCACTGTTTCGGCGGTAATTTTCCTGGTGACCGCCGAGTACGAGCTTGCCACCACCTACATCATTGGCCGGGTGGGCAACGGCGACTATGGCGTGGCCCTGGCCTACTGCACCGTACTCATGGTGCTGATGAGTGCGGTGACCGCGCTGATTCAATTTTTGGTGGGCGAGCGAAGGCTGGTCCGGCGCAGTGCGCCGGACCTCGCGGTTCCTGCTGCACCGTCACCCACGTCCACACAGGTCACTCAATGAGCACTCAAGCAGGTATCGAGTTTCGCGAGGTCACCAAGCGCTACGGGCCGCATCCCCTGGAGCCTGCGGTCAAGGCCATCAGCTTCGAGGTGCCCCTGGGCACGCTGACCACGATTCTCGGACCCTCGGGCTGCGGCAAGACCACCACTTTGCGCATGATCGCCGGGCTTGAGTCGCCCACATCGGGGCAGATCTTCATCGCCGGCAAGGACGTCAGCAGCCTGGGGCCGGCGCAGCGCAACGTGAGCATGATGTTCCAGAGCTACGCATTGTTTCCCCACATGAGCGTGCTGGACAACGTGATGTATGGCCTGCGGATGTCCGGCGTGCCCAAGGCGCAGTGCGGTGCCCGTGCCGACGTTGCCCTGAACAACGTCGGGCTGGTGGGCTTTGATGCGCGTCTGCCCAGTGAACTTTCCGGCGGTCAGCAGCAGCGAGTGGCACTGGCCCGCGCTCTGGTGCTGGAGCCAGCGGTGCTGCTGTTTGACGAACCTTTGTCCAACCTCGATGCGCGCCTGCGCCGGGACATGCGTGAGGAAATCCGTTCGCTCCAGCAGCGGCTCAAGCTCACCGTCGCTTATGTCACGCACGACCAGAGCGAGGCCTTGGCTGTCAGTGACCACATCATTGTCATGGATCGGGGCATGATCGCGCAGATGGGCACGCCCGAGCAGTTGTACGAATATCCCACCAGCGAGTTCGTGGCCGCATTCATGGGCGAGGCGCGGCTGTTTGCCGCCACGGCCGACGTGGCTGGTCTGGTGTCTTTGGGGCCGCTTCGCATCCGGCCGCGCGTGCACATGTCTGAAGGTGCGGTCACTGTGGCGGTGCGGCCGCAGGCCTGGCAGATCGGGGCGCGCGGCGTCGGGCTGGCTGCCCGGCTGGCCAAGCGGGCTTACCTGGGGAGCAATTTCGAGTACAGCTTCGAGACCGAGCTGGGCCCTGTGTTCGTGGTCTGCTCCGATCTGGCCCGAGCGCTGGAGCCGGGCAGCGAAGTCGGGCTGACTCTGGCCGAGCATGGTGTCTCGGTTCTGAGGCCGGGCGCCGCCGCTGGATAATGAGCGAATGAACCAACTCGACGCGCTCAGACAGTTCACTACCGTGGTGGCCGATACCGGCGACTTCAAGCAGCTTGCCCAGTTTCAGCCGCAAGACGCCACCACCAACCCCTCGCTCATCCTCAAGGCGGTGCAAAAGCCTGACTACGCTCCGCTTCTCAAGGAGACCATGGTCCGGTTCCGTGGCCGTCCGCTGGACGAAACCATGGATCGGCTGCTGGTGCGTTTCGGTTGCGAGATTCTCTCCATCATTCCCGGCCGGGTGTCCACCGAGATCGATGCGCGCCTGAGTTTTGACAGCATGGCCATGTATTCCCGGGCTGAGCGCGTCATCGAGCTGTATCAGGCCGAGGGTGTGCCGGTTGATCGCGTGTTGATCAAAGTGGCCGCAACTTGGGAAGGAATCCAGGCGGCGCAGAAGCTGCAACAGCGCGGCATCAACACCAATCTCACTCTGCTGTTCTCCTTTTGTCAGGCCGTGGCCTGCGGCCAGGCCAAGGCTCGGTTGATATCGCCCTTTGTCGGGCGCATCTACGATTGGTACAAGAAGTCCGCCGGCGGTGCATGGGACGAATCGGCACGCTCGGGCATGAATGACCCAGGCGTGCAGTCGGTGACACAGATCTTCCATCACTTCAAGCATTTCGGTATCACCACTGAAGTCATGGGAGCGAGCTTTCGCAATGTCGGGCAAATCCTCGCTCTGGCGGGTTGCGATCTGCTCACCATCAGTCCAGAACTGCTGGCGCAGTTGGCCGCCAGCCAGGCGCCGGTCGAGCGCGTGCTTGACCCCGTGCAATCGCGCGCATTGGCGCTGTCGCCAGTCAACTTCGACGAAGCGGGTTTTCGCTACGCGCTCAATGAAGATGCCATGGCCACTGAAAAGCTGGCCGAAGGCATACGTGCCTTTGCCGCCGATACGCTCAAGCTAGAGCAGCTCATGCAGGCTGCGTGAGTCATGAGCCAGGCCCGCCCGCGATTGAGCTGCGAGCGCACCGCTGCGTGGTTGGCGCTGCAGTCGCACTTTGACAGTGATGGGCAGCATTTCGATCTGCGCAAGGCATTCGCGCAGGATGCACGCCGCTTTGATTCCTATTCGATTCAGGCGCCGCATGTGTTTGCCGATTTGTCCAAGAACTTGATCGATGCTCAGGTGCAGGCTTTGTTGCTGCGGCTCGCCCTTGAGTGCGCACTGCCCGAGCAGCGCGCTGCGATGCTTGCCGGCGAGATGATCAACGTTTCGGAGCGACGCGCAGTCAAGCACTGGCTGCTGCGCACGCCGCGTTCAGACACATCGGACCCGGATGCGGGCGCGGTGCACGAGACGCTGAATGCGATGCTCGCTTTCGCCGAGCAGGTGCGGGGCAATCCAGCGATTACCGATGTGGTGAACATCGGAATCGGCGGGTCCGACTTGGGCCCGCAGATGGCGGTACAGGCATTGGCCGAGTACGCGACGCCAGCAAAGCGCCTGCATTTCGTGGCCAACGTCGACGGTCATGAATTGCAGGCGGTGCTGTCCAGGGTGCGGCCCGAGAGCACGCTGTTCGTGATCGCGTCCAAGAGCTTTACCACCACCGAAACCCTGCTCAACGCGCGATCCGCCAGGGCTTGGTTCGAGGCCCAGGGCGGGCAAGACATCGCGCGGCACTTTGTCGGCCTGACCGTCAACACTTCTGCAGCGGCAGCTTTCGGCATCACCACCTGCTTTGGACTGTGGGACTGGGTCGGCGGGCGCTATTCGATGTGGTCGTCCGTCGGTCTGCCCATTGCGATTGCGATTGGCGCATCCGGGTTTCGCGACATGCTGGCCGGCGCGCATGCGATGGACACGCATTTCGCCACACAGCCTCTGGAAGGCAACCTACCGGTGCGGCTGGCGCTGCTGGATGTCTGGTATCGCAACTTTCATGGCTTCACCAGCCGCTGCATTGCACCGTATCACAGTGGGTTGCGCCGACTGCCGGCCTACTTGCAGCAGCTTGAAATGGAGAGCAACGGCAAACGCGTGGACCGCAGTGGCAAGGCCTTGGCCGTGGCGAGCGCGCCGGTGATCTGGGGCGAGCCTGGCACCAACGGTCAGCATGCGTATTTCCAGTTGCTGCATCAAGGCACAGACACGGTGCCGGTTGAATTTCTGGTTGCCCGGCATTCGTCGCACAGTCTGCCCGGCCATCATGAGCAATTGATTGCCAACGCCCTGGCCCAGGCCCAGGCATTGATGCAGGGCCAGGCCGATGTGGTCGGGTACAAGCATTTTCCAGGCAACCGACCCAGCACATTTTTCATCATCGAGCGGCTCGACCCGGCCAGCCTGGGCGCGCTGGTCGCGCTGCAGGAGCATCGGACGTTCACTGGCGGTGCGATATGGGGCATCAACAGTTTTGACCAATGGGGCGTCGAACTGGGCAAGGTGCTGGCCCGGGACATCGTGCCGCGCCTGCAAAGCGGTGACGGATCGGGGCTGGATGGCTCCACTGCGGGGTTGCTGGAGCGCCTGCGCCAGGCCTGACGCTCGCGCCGCGAGCGGCGCCTGAAGCGAGCACGCTGCATGCGTTCTTTGCTGAGAAGGTTTTTGTCCCTACACTCGCAGCCATGCTCTGGATCAAGTCGTTTCATATTTTTTTTGTCGCCAGTTGGTTTGCGGGACTGTTCTACCTGCCGCGCATTTTCGTGAACATCGCCATGGTTCCGCCAGGATCCATTGCCGAGCGCGAGCGCTTGCTCATGATGGCGCGCAAGTTGCTGCGTTTCACGACCATCATTGCCGTGCCGGCCCTTGCGCTGGGTCTTTGGCTCTGGCTGGGATATGGAATCGGGCTGGGCACGGGGCATGACTGGCTGAGCGCGAAACTGTTTGCGGTGCTGCTGACCCTTGCATATCACGCGTACTGCGCCATGCTGCTGGGCAGGTTCCAGGCCGGCGCAAACAACCGCAGCCACGTCTGGTACCGCTGGTTCAACGAATTGCCCGTGCTGCTTCTGCTGGCAGCGATTTTGCTGGTTGTACTCAAGCCGTTCTGACGGCGCGACGCATCCCATGCACAAAACGTCGGCCTGGCCCCTGTCGCAGGCTTATGTCGCGCTGATCGTCTACGCGAGTCTCTACCCATTCACCGGTTGGCGCGATCAGGGCATTGCACCCTGGGCTTTTCTTTGGAGCTCCTTGCCGCGTTACTGGACCGGGTTTGACGTGGCTGCCAATGTCTGCGGTTATATCCCGCTGGGTTTCTTGCTGGCAGTGAGTTTTGTGCGAAGGACTGCCGCCCGCTTCAAGGCCTCGACCCGCTCCACCGCCATCCTGGTGTCCACAGCGACCGCAGCGGCCCTGTCGCTTTGCATGGAGGCGATGCAGTCCTACCTGCCATGGCGGGTGCCCTCCAATGTGGATTTCGCGCTGAATGTCTCGGGCGCGCTGATAGGCGCGGTACTGGCCGCAGCGCTGGACCGTGTGGGGGCGCTCGCGCGCTGGAGCCGCGTGCGCGTGCGCTGGTTCGTCGAGGATTCCCGCGGTGCCCTGGTGCTCATGGCGCTTTGGCCATTCGCGCTGCTGTTTCCTGCGGCCGTTCCCTTCGGACTGGGCCAGGTGTTCGAGCGGCTCGAAACCGCGCTGGCCGACTGGCTGATGGATACGCCTTTTCTGGAATGGCTTCCGGTGCGCGACATCGAATTGCAGCCTCTGGTGCCGGGAGCTGAACTGGTGTGCGTGGCGCTTGGCGTCCTCATTCCATGCCTGCTGGGTTATTCCGTGACCCGCCATGCTGGCCGGCGCGCCGTCTTTGCGATGGGCGCCTTGGCAGTGGGAGTTGCTGCAACCGCACTGTCGGCCGCCTTGAGCTGGGGCCCGGCACATGCCTGGGCTTGGCTGAGCTTGCCTGTGAAGCTCGGTTCGCTGGCGGGGCTGGTGCTGGCGATGGTCGCTTTGCCGCTGCCGCGCCGTGGCTGCGCTGCGCTGGTCCTTTTGGCCCTCATGCTGCATTTGACGCTGCTGAATCAAGCGCCCGCGAGCGCTTACTTTGCGCACACCCTTCAGGCCTGGGAGCAGGGCCGCTTCATCCGTTTCAATGGGTTGGCGCAATGGCTGGGATGGCTCTGGCCCTATGCCGCCCTCTTTTATGTGCTGGTCAGGGTCTCGCGCAGCGACGCACAAAATAGAATGGACGCATGAGCCAAACCACATCCTATTACCAGCGCCATATTTTCTTTTGCCTCAACGAGCGCAAGAACGGCGAGGCTTGCTGCGCGCAGCATCAGGCCCAGCAGGCCTTCGACCATTGCAAGGCAAAGGTCAAATCGCAGGGTCTTTCTGGGCCCGGCCAGGTGCGCGTGAACAAGGCGGGTTGCATGGATCGCTGTGCCGCCGGCCCGGTCGTCGTTGTCTATCCCGAGGCCGTCTGGTACTCCTACGTGGACCTGGAGGACATCGACGAGATCGTCGAGTCGCATCTGAAAAACGGCCAGGTCGTGCAGCGCCTCTTGACGCCGCCGCAGTTGGGGCGCTGATCGGAATGAATCTGAAGACCCGGCGCTACCAGATGGCCGGCGCCGCCGGCGTGATCGAGCTGCTGCGCGATGACCCGGCCACGGCCCGCGCAAGCAAGGGTACGGCGGTCATTGCGCATCCGCACCCCTTGTATGGGGGCACCATGGAGAACAAGGTCGTGCAGACGCTGGCGCGCGCCTTCGTTACCGCTGGCTGGACAGCAGTGCGCTTCAACTTTCGGGGCGTAGGCGCCAGCCAGGGGCAGCACGACAATGGGCAGGGCGAACTTGAGGACATGCTGGCCGTGGTCAAGTTCCAGGCTCCCGAGGGCGCGCTGGCACTGGCTGGGTTTTCCTTCGGCTCATTCGTGGCTTCCAGGGCCGTGGCGGGCCTGTGGCCTACCCGGCAGGCAGAGAAAATCGTGCTGGTCGGAACCGCGGCATCGAAGTTTGACGTGGCCAGCCTGCCGCCCGATGCGCACGACGCATGCCTTGTCATTCACGGCGAAGAAGACGACACCGTGCCTTTGGCGGCGGTGATGGACTGGGCGCGCCCGCAGTCACTTCCAGTTACCGTGATTCCCGGGGGCGGGCATTTCTTTCACGGACAATTGCCGCTTCTTAAAAGCTTGGTGGTGCGCCACCTGCGTTCCTGAACCCATTTCCAAGATGAAAAACTTTTTGCGGGCTTTGCTCGTCTCCGTCTTCGCCTTTTCTTGCCTGGCCGCAGTCGCGCAAATGCCGCAAGCGCCGGAAATCGCTGCACGCAGCTACCTTCTGCTCGATGTCAGTGCCGGCCAGATCCTGGCAGCGCGCGACATCGACACCCCGGTCGAGCCCGCGTCTCTCACCAAGCTGATGTCTGCGTACATTGTGTTCGACGCCTTGCGCAGCAAGAAGATTGACCTCAAGCAAGCCCTGCCGGTGAGCGTGCGCGCCTGGAAAATGCCCGGCTCACGCATGTTCATCGATCCCAGCATGCAAGTGCCAGTCGAAGATCTCATCAAGGGCATGATCGTCCAATCGGGCAACGACGCGACGATTGCGTTGGCCGAAGGCGTGGGCGGTACGGTTGAGCGCTTTGTGCAGCTCATGAACGAGCAGGCCAAAGCCCTGGGTCTCAAATCCACCAGCTACCGCAATCCCGAAGGCCTGACCGAGTCTGGCCATACCACCACCGCGCGAGACCTGGGCACCCTGTCCAGCAGGCTGCTTCGGGATTTTCCCGACTATGTGGGGTACTACACCATCAAGAAATACCGCTTCGAGGGCACGCCCTCGGCCAATGACACCAACCGCAACATGCTGTTGTTTCGCGATCCGACCGTCGATGGGCTCAAGACCGGCCATACCGATGCGGCTGGCTACTGCATGATTGCCACAGCCAAGCGCGATTTCCCCAACCTGCGCGGGCGCCGGCTGATGGCCATCATTTTGGGCGCCTCCAGTGAGACCGTGCGCGCCAACGAGGCCCAAAAGCTTCTGAACTGGGGTTACACCGCGTTCGAGGCAATCAAGCTCTTCGACGCCAACCAGGCAGTGGTCACGCCTGATGTCTGGAAGGGGGCGGAAAGAACCGCCAGGCTCGGCCGCTTGCAACCGCTGATCGTGGCAGTGCCTGCGGGCACCGGTAACCGGCTCAAGACACAGGTGGCGCGGCCCGATCCCTTGATGGCGCCCTTGGCAAAAGGCCAGGTTGTGGGAACGCTCAAAGTCAGCGCCGGCGATCAGCTTCTGCTGGAGCTACCCCTGATTGCCCTGGATGCAGTCGAGCAAGCCGGGGTGATCCGGCGTGCCTGGGACGCGCTGCGGCTGTGGATCAAGTAGCCCCCTTTTGTGTCTTTTGCCTACCCAGGATATACTCGTGGGCTTTCCCGCATTTGGGGCGGGAAAGCTTTTCCCAATTTTTATCGACGTTTAGGGACGTTTAATGCCAACCATCAACCAACTTGTGCGTCACGGGCGGGAGGTCGAAAAGACCAAATCCAAGAGCCCGGCGATGCAAAACAGCCCCCAGCGCCGGGGCGTGTGCACACGCGTGTACACCACGACGCCAAAGAAGCCAAACTCGGCGCTTCGTAAAGTCGCCAAGGTTCGTTTGACCAACGGCTTCGAAGTCATCT
>CANJPU010000050.1 GCA_947476285.1 Comamonadaceae bacterium
GTCTGTGTGTCAACGCCGGCAAACAGGTGCTGGCGGCCATGATGGAGGCCGACCGTGTGGCCCTGTGCGGCGCCAAGAACGTACCCGATGCCCGCCGCCAGGCCGTGCGCGGCGGCACGACCCGATCGAGCGTGGTGCTGGGTGGCCACGCCCGGCTGCCGAGCGGGACACGATGCTCACGACCCGACTTCATACGCTCCGCTGGAATTACCCAAGATTTACCTGCACAGTCGCGAAACCTTAAGTGATCTTGCCCCGAGCATTGGTCGTTTCGTGAAGGCGTCGCAACATGGCGGCCAAGCGCGGGGCATGGGCAGGTTGAACCTAGAAACGGTCCCTTGGTCGAAAAACGCTTTCAGTCCCTTATGCCGGAACGGCTTAATCATTCGGGCGTTGAATCTCGTAACGATACGGGATGAACTGGTTTCATGCCAGCCAAGCCGCAACCGCCCCACAGTACAGTCTGTAGACGGGGCAAGGTCAAAGTGCTATTCTGATCACGGTCAATTCCACAGTACAGCGCGCTGCACGCCATGCAGTCGGGCATGGGCAGTCCGACCTGCTGCAGCATCAGGAGACCAGTGATGCGGATCGACGGTACATCCGGCAACGACGACATTCAGGGCGATTCTGGATACGACAGCTATTACGGTGGGAATAGCGACGACACAATTCTGGGCGGACTCGGAGACGATGTAATCAGAGGAGGCCTGGGAAGCGACACCATCGATGGCGGCGATGGTCGCGACACGGCGCTCTTTTATGGCAAGCGCGGCGACTACTCGGTGGTTGTCACTAAAACCGGTGTCGCGATTTCGGGCCCCGATGGTGCAGATCAGCTGATCAACGTGGAGCGCATCCACTTCGACGACTTCAACATGGCCTTCGACATCGAGGGTGATGCCGGACAGGCCTACCGACTGTATCAGGCGGCCTTTAGTCGCACGCCCGATCTCTCGGGATTGGGCTACCAAATGAAAGCGCTCGACGATGGATTGACGCTGTCGCAAGTTGCTGCAAATTTCATCGCCAGCCCGGAATTCCAGCGGACCTACGGCAACGTGGACGACGCGCAGTTCATCACGCTTCTCTATCACAACGTGCTGCACCGGGATCCCGATTCGGGCGGGATGGAGTTCCACAGGCACGAACTAACTGTCGGCGAGACTCGCGCCGACTTACTAAATCATTTCTCCGAGTCACTGGAGAACCAGGCGAACGTGATCGGCGCCATCCAGGACGGAATACTGTATTTGCTTTAGGCTTTGATCGTGCCCGCGAAGATTTCATGCACGATCGGAGCCACTTACTGCTTCGCTTAGCCCAGACAACGCTGTACCGGCTCGGCTGGACGCAATGAATCGCCCCGGGGCAATTCACCGACATCGATTTGACCGGACATGCCGGAAATCATTGATGCCGCTCTCTGTGGCTCATGCGGCCTAAGTTGCGAATCTCAGTTTGGCATTGCGGAACGATGAAAGTGCACGATTTGCCAATCGGGTCCGCGCTTCGCGATCACAAACGTGACGCGGCCCTTGGCACTAATGGGGTTTCCATTGTGAACCCATGTCACTGTATCCAATCCCGTGACAACGACTGCAGTATCGGGAACCGCCGTCGCGGAGGTACTGTCATTCAGGAGCACCTCGAAGTACTTGCGAATCCCCTGCGGCGTGGTCACGACCGTCTTGCTGCCGGTTTCATGCCAGCCAAGCCTGCAACCGCCCCACAGTACTGGACTGCAGCCTTTTGGTGGCTCAGAATGAGACCCCTGTTGTTACGCTTGTTGTCGGTACCACCGAGCTTGCGCAAGGGCTTCTCAACAACGGCACCTTTGAGGTTTGAATGAGATCAACACTATTCCCGAAGTTTGTCATGGCAGGGCACGTGAAAACGCGCTACATCGACCTTGGCGTCGAGGCGCCGATCGTCATCGGTCTGCACGGCGGCGGTCCGGGTGTCTCTGGCCAGTCCGTTATGGGTCCAATTGCGCAATGCCTACAGAAGGACTGCCGCTTCCTTGCGCCGGACCAGGTGGGTGGCTTCGGCTTTACGGACCCTGGCGCTCCTACGCCGTATGGTTCACAGAGCCGGGTCGACCATCTTGCTGATTTTGCCGACACCTTATGTCTCGACAAGGTTCACCTGGTCGGGAATTCCCAGGGTGCTTGGGTCGCAGCGCGTTACGCGATTCAGAGGCCAGACCGCGTCAAGTCGCTGATACTCATCGCCAGCGGCACCGTGGGTAAATCGATGGGCTTGGAGGTTCCCGTTTTACCTGGACTGGCCGCTCTACAGGCTTTCGACGGCACGCGCGAGGCCATGCATCGCATCTCGCTTGCGTTGGTTCACAACAAGGCGACGGTAAGCGATGAGCAAATCGACGAGCGGTTCGCCAGCGCAACCCGGCCCGGTGCGGCCGAAGCGATGCGACGGTTCGCAATCGGGCAGAGCTACCTGGAGCAAGACACTGCGATGCGCGGCAATTTTGATATGCGCGAGACACTGCCGGCTCTAACAAAGTCCATCCCGACCCTGGTGCTGTGGGGCGAATCGGACCAGGTCGCTTCGATTGAAGTGGGGCGGCAGCTTGAGAAATTGCTGCCGAATGTGCGCTTTGTCTACATTCCCGATGTTGGCCACCACATGCATGTCGAGAAGCCGGATCTTGTGGCGCAGTACATCCGAGAGCATATGGCTGCGTAAGGCCGCCCTGATGGCAAACGACCCACAAGCTGCCCTTGCCGAATTTCTGCGCCACTAAGCGGTCCGAAATCCGGGGACACCGTCAGGCGGGCATTGCGGCAGACATCAGAGCCAGGACGAAGCATTCCGGCATCGTGGCTTTACCGGCAGTCGCATGCACCGACCGAATCACGCCCGCGAGCGGCGCAAGCCGCAGTTCACAAGTCTGCGGCATCAGGCCATCGCGCGCTCGGGCGATCAAAGATTGCAATGCCGCAGCGCTGGGCGCGTCCAGCAAGCTGACCAGCGGACGGCCCAGCAATTCATCGGGCGCGGCGCCAAGCAGCCGCGCGCCGGCGGGATTGATCTCTCGCAGCACAGTTCCCGCATCGATGGTCATGAAGCCAGCGGGCGCGTGATCAACCAGGGCCGTTTGATGGCTCAGCGCCGCTTCGAGCTCAGAGCGTGATTGGCGAAGTTCTTCTTGCTGCATATCGAGTTCGACCTGATGCACCTGCAGCTCGTGCAGTAACGCAAGCGCATCGCCCGCCGTTGATGGCGAAGAAGCAAGTTGGTGCAACACAGTCAGTGCCTCGGACATGGTGGCCGGCTTGAGATCCGTCGAGGCGCCGACGTTCAATTGCGCCGTCGCACGCTGGCGCAGGCTGGCGCGGCCACTGGCTACGTCAAATGTTTGGGGCATTGGAACTCCTGTCGGGTGAGTGATGGGCGAGAGCACGGAACATGTTCATTGGAAAATTCTCAAGCATTGCGCAGACGCGACTCGAGCTCTTTGGACGCAGTGATGTCGATCAAGGTGATGACCACGCCCTCAATGACGTTGGCCAGCGTTTGGTAAGGCTTGATTCGCACCATGAACCAGAGCCCGTCGGTGGTGGTGATCTGCTTTTCGATGAACGTCAAGGTGCGCAATGTCTCCTTGGCATCGTCGTTGAGTTGCGGGTAGATCAGCGTGCTGGCCAGGTCGGTCAGTGGTCTGCCAATATCGCCTTCACGCAGGTGGATGATGCGGTCAATCTTATCGGTGTAGCGCCGCACGTTCAACGCGCTGTCAAGGAACAGCGTGGCGATGTCGGTGCTGTTGAGTAGGTTCTGCATGTCGCTCTGCGCCAGGGCGAGGTCGTCCAGCTTCGATTGCAATTCGCCGTTGAGCGTCTGCAATTCTTCGTTCATCGACTGCGACTCTTCTTTGGAGGTGGTCAACTCTTCGTTGGCCGACTGCAGTTCTTCGTTGATCGATTGCAGCTCTTCGTTGGCCGCCTGCAACTCTTCGGCCGATGCGCCCATCTCCTGGCGCAGTGCATGGATCTCGTCCTTGCAGCGTTGAATCTCCTCGGCCGCTGTCGCATCTATCGCGCTGCCCGCTCGCCTGCGCCTGCGCTTGGTCGCTGCCGGCTCAATGACTTCACGAAACACAATCATCACCAGACCGGCCAGAGAACTCGGCTCTTGCATCGCCTTGAGCGTCACGTCCAACGCGAACTGTGCCTCGTCGTCCAAGCGCAGGCCGCGCAACTCGACGGTGCCGCGCTCCTGCAGCGCCTGCCGAAGCGCCGCCGCGATCTGCGCACGGATGGCCGGACGCGCCATCACGTGGATGTTCCAGTTGGCTTTGCCCGAAGCCGGCTCCAGGTATTTGCCCACGCTGCCGCTGATGTACACGACATCGCCCTGTTCGTTGACCAACACCGCCGAAGGCGAAAATTCCTTAAGCAGGGCCTGTTCCGCGTGGGTCTGCAGATTGGCGAATTGCGTGGCTGCTTGAGACACTTTCGACTCCTTGAGAAGCCGGCTCGTGGGCTGGCGGGTGACGGTGGGGAAACTGACCAACCGGGCATTGAGCGGATTTTCGCTGCGCCAATAGAGTCTGGATTTCTGGCTTAGCGGCACGAACAAGGTGTGCGATCTACCGACGGTCTCGGCCCCCCCCAGCAGCAGCGCGCCGCCCGGTCGCAGGCTGTAGCCGAACAGTGGCATCAAACGGCTTTGCAAGGCGGCGTTGAAATAGATCATCACGTTACGACAGCACAGCAGGTCCAGCTTGGTGAAGGGAGGGTCCAGGATCACGTCGTGCTGTGCAAACAGCACCATCTCGCGAATCTGCTTGTCGATCAAGTAGCCTTCGCCCTGGACCGAGAAGAATCTTGCCAGCCGCGCCGCGTCCATGTCGGCTGCGATCTTTGCCGGGTAGCGGCCCTTGCGAGCGGCGTTGATTGCATCGGCGCTCAGGTCGCTGGCAAAGATCTGCATCGATCGGTCCGCGAGCGCGGGCATCTCATCGGCCACCTCCTTGAAGAGCATGGCCAGAGAGTAGGCTTCTTCACCCGTCGAGCAGCCGACCACCCAGGCCCGCAAGCGGCCGCCTTCGCCGCAACGCGCCATCAAGACAGGCAGGACGTCTTTCTTGAGCTCCTGCCAGACCTGCGGGTCGCGGAAGAAGCTGGTCACGCCGATCAGCATCTCTTTGAACAGCAGATCCATCTCTTGCGGGTTCTGCCTGATGAAGCCCTCGTAAGCGGCCTCTGTGGCCAGACCGTGCACGCTCATGCGGCGCTGGACGCGTCGGTGCAGCGTGTTGGGCTTGTAATCCGAGAGATCGTGTTTGCTGCGTTCGTGCAGCAGGCGCAGGATAGAGGCCAGCGCGTGGGCATTGCGCTCGTCGCTGCCTTCTGGCAACAGCGCGGTGGCTTGCTGTTGCGCCGTCACGCGCAGGATATCTCCGGGCAGGTCGGCCGGCAGCCCGACGATATCGACGCAGCCTGCGGCAATGGCGTTCTTGGGCATGGAGTCGAATTGCGCCGATTCGGGCAACTGGGCCAAGGTCAGACCGCCCTGCGACTTGATGGCCTGCAAACCCAGCGTGCCATCGGACCCCATGCCCGACAGCACCACCCCGATGGCCCTCTCGCCCTGGTCACGCGCGAGCGACGAGAACAGCAGATCAATGGGTAGTCGCAAGCCGCGCGGCTGTGCTGGCGGCGTCAGGTGCAGCATGCCTGCCGCGACTGTCATGTCGCGGTTAGGGGGAATGACATAGACGACATCGGGCTCCACCCGCATGGCGTCGACCGCTTCGACCACCGGCATGGTGGCGTTACGCCCCAGCAGCTCGACCAGCATGGCCTTGTGCGTCGGGTCCAGGTGTTGAACGACCACATACGCCAAGCCACTGGCAGGGGGTATTTGTGCCAGAAATTGCTCGATCACCGCCAAGCCACCTGCCGAGGCCCCCACCCCGACGATACGGGTCAACGCGGCCACGCCATCGCTGACACCGGGGGTCGAGGATGATCTCATCGTGCATTATGGCCCCTGGGCTCGCACGGCTCAGGGCCGCGGCCTGTGTGCACACCCCAGGGAGGTGCAATGGAGCCACTCACCCGCGCGGCGAAGGCCCAATGGCGACACCGTCCATGCGGATGCGCTCATCGAGCAGCGTCAGGCACGCGGCAATGGTCTTCAAGGTTGGCACGGCGACGCCGGTCAATGCTGCGATCTCAATCACCGAGTTGACGATCGCGTCGAGCTCAAGTGGCCGGCCCGCGCGCACGTCCTGCAACATGGAAGGATGCTCGGTGAAGTTTCCGACCTTGCGCGCCAGTTGCGCCTTGGCGTCGAGCTTGACCGTGACACCAACCGACTTTGCCACCGCCGTGCCTTCCTGCACCAGCGCTGCGGCCAACTCGGCTGCCATGGGAGAGGCGGGAATGTGACCGTACGCCGACTGGGTCAAGGCGCTCAGAGGGTTCCAGACCAGGTTGCCTATCAGCTTTTCCCACTTGGCGGTTCGGATGTCAGCCGTCACCTCCACGGGCAGGCCGGCTTCTTCAAGGCCGGATGCGATGCGGCTGCAACGATCGCTGCGCGTGCCGTCGAGTTCACCGATCTGCAGCCGCTGCCAATCGATCACTGCTGCCAAGAGCACACCGGGGGCCGCCAGTTCGGCTGAGCGGTAGATCACACCGCCCACGACACGCCGCAGGTCGATGCTTCGTGCCAATTCGCCTTGCGGATCCAGACAGCGCAGTGCCGTGCCACGCAGGGGCGAGTCGAGTCCATCGAAGTACCACCAAGGCAGTCCGTTTTGCAGCATGACCAGCGAGCCTTCGGCGGCCAGCACACGCATCATGTCTTGCGCGCATTGCGCCAACTGAGTGGCCTTCAAGCCGACAAAGACGGTGTCGTACCGTCCCACAGTTTCGCCGGGGCGGCAAACCTTGACGGGCACATGACGGTCGCGGCCGCCAGGCTGCTGGAACATCAGGCCGCCGGCCCGTGCAATCGCATTGGCGTGCGCGCCACGCGCAAGCAAGGTGACATCGGCGCCGGCTTCGCTAAGCAGCGCGCCGACGTAGCTGCCGATCGCGCCCGAGCCGTAGATCAGCACGCGGCCCAAGTCATTCACGGCGCGCAAGAATCCTATTCCGCGACGATCTTGGCTTGCCGCACCAGCTCACCCCATTTTTGCATCTCGCTGTGCACGAAGGCTTCGAGTTGCTCAGGTGTGCCGCTGACGGGTTGGATGCCGAGTTCGACCATGCGTTTGCGCAGGTCTGGCTCGCTCAGAATGGCGACCACGTGGGCATTGAGGATGTTGATGATGTCCTTGGGTGTGCCGCGCGGGGCCATCAGGGCGTTCCAGGGTGCAAGGTCAAAGCCAGGCACGCCCGCCTCAGACAAGGTGGGCACATTGGGCATGGCCTCGAAGCGCTTGCCTGTGGTCACTGCCAGTGGCTTGATCTTGCCGGCGGCCGCCTGCGGCAGTGAGGCGCTGACGGTATCGATGGTGAGCTGAATGCGTCCGCCGAAAAGGTCAATGAAGGCAGGGCCGCTGCCTTTGTAGTTGACGGGGAACAATTCAACCTTGGTGAGCTGATTGAGCAACTGCAGCATCACGCGGGCCGATGTGCTGGGTATGGCCACATTGATCGACCCAGGGCGCGCCTTGGCTGCGTCAAGCAGTTCGCGCACATTGGAGACCGGCAGCTCGGGCGAGGCGGACACTAGCATGGGCAGCGAGCCCACCATGGCCACCGGCGCAAAATCCTTGATGGGATCGAAGGGCATCTTGGCGTACATGGCTGCGTTGGCCGCATGCGTGGCGCTGGTTCCCATCAGCAAGGTGTAGCCGTCCGCCGGCGCCTTGGCCACGATGTCGGCACCGATGTTGCCACCGGCGCCTGCCTTGTTGTCCACGAACACCTGCTGCTTGATGCGATCTGAGAGGCGCTGCGCGATCAGGCGCGAGAGCACGTCCGTGCCCTGGCCGGGTGTACCTGTGACGACCAGGCGGATCTGCTTGTTGGGGTAGCCCTGAGACACGCCTTGGGCGTTGGATAGCGAGGCCGCTGCCAAGCTCAACATCAAGATCGCGGCGCGAGTGAACATGTTTTTCAAGTTTGTCTCCGCTTGTCTGGTTTGATAAAGAGGCGCCGCCGCGCAAATCATTTTGCGCGCGACGACTTTTTCTTGGCTCTTGCTGCTTTCTTGGGTGTTTTGGCGGCGGTCAGGCGTGCGGCTTCGTCCAGCACCTTGTACCCGGTCTGCCCCCAGGTGGTGATGCCGCAGACGTTCATGACTTGTATGAGTGCTTCAGCCAGCTCAGGCACCGTCAGGCCTTGATCCACCGCGGCGCGCAGGTGATTGTTCGCGCCCGGCAGGTTTCCGGTGGCGGTGTCGAGCACCACGTAGATCAGCTCTTTGGTCTTCAAGTCCAATGCGGCTTCACCGGCGGGCTTGTACAGGTAGTCTTTGAATTGCTGGTAGGCCACCAGCGCTTCGGGCGCGTAGTCCACCATGGCGCGAATGGGTTCAGGCAGAACGCCCAGTACGCTCAGGTAGTGCGCCTTGGCGCGCTCCACATCGGCCTTCAGTGTTTTGCTTGTCACGGTGTGCGCCTTACGGTTGATTGCCATGAGTGAAGAGCCCCTGTGCATTGCGACGCGATGTGCCCGCGTTGTCTCGTGATATTTTGCATGCTATTCTACATCCAATCTTTTCCACAGCGTCGCGCAAAGCGGCGGCTCAAGTCAACTGCGGCCCCCCTGGAGAACACATGCCCGGTCCCCTGCAAGGAATACGCATCGTCGATTTGAGTTCGGTCCTCATGGGGCCCTCGGCCACGCAGGCACTGGGTGACATGGGCGCGGATGTGATCAAGGTTGAACCTCTGGATGGTGACACGACGCGGCGCGTTGGCCCTGGCCGCAGCGAGACCATGGGCTCGAACTTTCTCAACATGAACCGCAGCAAGCGCAGCATTGCGCTGGACCTGAAGCATCCGAGCGGGCGCAAGGTGATGGCCAGATTGATCGCCAATTCGGATGTGCTGATTCATAACATCCGCCCCGATGCAGCGCAGCGGCTGGGTCTGTCTTATGCCGACGTGTCGGCCATCAACGCGAAGATTGTCTACTGCGCGCTCACCGGCTTCGGCAGCGGCGGGACGTACTCGGGTCAACCCGCGTATGACGATCTGATCCAGGGCCTGGCCGCGCTGCCGGCACTCTACGCGCAGTGCGGCGACATCCCGCGCTATGTGCCCACACCCATTGCCGACCGCGTGGCCGGCCTGCATGCCGTGATCGCGGTGACCGGGGCTCTCTTGCACAGAGAGCGATGCGGCGAAGGCCAGGCAGTGGAGGTTCCGATGTTCGAGTCAGTGGCGCATGTGGTGCTGGCCGACCACATGTATGGCAGAACCTTTGAGCCCCCCATCGGGCAGGCGGGATACAACCGCGTGCTTTCGCCCTCGCGCCATCCATACAAGACAGCCGATGGTTGGCTCTGCGTGCTGATCTACAACGACCGCCATTGGCAATCGTTCTTTGAATTGATCGGTCGACACGATCTGGCCGCCGACCCACGCTTTACCACGATGCGCAGCCGCAACCTGCATATCGACGAACTCTACGACCTGCTGGCCAAGACCTTGCTGGACCGCAGCACGGCGCAGTGGATCGAAGCACTGCACTCAGTGGATATTCCGGCCGGACCGATGAACACACTGGACAGCCTGATCGACGATCCGCATCTCGCGGCGGCGGGATTTTTCGAAACCATCTCCCATCCAACCGAAGGGCCCATACGCACCATGCGCCCGCCCATCGGCTGGTCGGCAAGCAAGCCAGAGTCTTTCCGACCAGCGCCCAATCTGGGTGAACATGGCCCTGAGGTGCTGCGCGAAAACGGCTTCTCCGATCAAGAGATCGAAGCATTGGTCGCTGAAGGGGTGCTGGGCCCCAGGCGCGCAGTGAAGGGCGGCGCATCGGCTTGACGCGCCGCACTGGGCGCGCAAATGCAAGCGTTATCATCGCCCGCATGCCAGTCAAGCCGTCCCCACCAGCGCGCAAAATTCCCTCTGACAGCGCGTCCTCAGTCAGCGCGACAGCGTATGACACACTCAAGCGGCTGATCACCAGCAACCAATTGCGCGCCGGCGTCAAGCTGACGCACCAGGAGTTGGCTGAACGTCTGAAGGTGTCGCGCACACCCGTGCGAGAGGCGCTGGAGCGGCTCTACCAGGAAGGCCTGGTCACGCGGCTTCCCCGCCGCGGTTTCTATGTGGCCGAGATCGCCGAAGACGAGGCGCGCGAGCTGTATGAGTTGCGCGAAGCCTTGGAAGTCTTTGCGCTGCGCCTTAGCATGGCGCGCGGCATCAAGCCTGCTGACCTGCGCCGCTTGGATGGCTTCAACCAGAACTACAAGGGCTTGCTGCGCGACGACACCACCCGCGAACGCATGGTGGTGGACCGCGACTGGCATCTTGCGTTGGCGTCACTGGCCGACAACCGCGCTTTGCTGCGCTCGCTTGAAGCGGTGTTTGAGCGCCTCATCCTGAAAATCCGCACCGACGGCTATCGGACCGTGCGCGGGCAAGAAGCCTTGCGCGAGCATGTCGAAATGATGAAAGCGCTGCGCGCCCAAGACAAGGCGCAGGCTGAACGCCTGCTGACCGAGCACATCCAGGGCGCACGCAAACGACTGGCAAGTCATCTGCGTGAGCTGGCCTCATGACTGAGGCGAATCAGTCAGCCTTGATGTTGGCCTGCTTGATGACCCTGTTCCACTTAGAGATTTCGGATTTCACGTAAGCGCTGGCCTGCTCGGGTGTGCCGGCTGAAGACTCATCGCCCCGGGCAATAAATTGCTCTTGCATGTCAGGCCGCGAAAGCACTTTGACCAGGTCAGTGTTGAGCTTGGAAATCACCGCGGGCGGTGTACCCGCTGGCGCGAACAAGCCGTACCAGGCGGTGACTTCGTAGCCTGGCAGACCCGACGCAATCATCGTTGGCAAATCGGGCGCGTAAGGCTGGCGCGTGGCGCTTGTGATGGCGATGGCGCGCAGCGCGCCGGATTTGACATGCTGCAACACCGCGGCTGGGTTGAGGAACATCAGGTCAATGTGACCGGCGATGACGTCGGTCGTCATTTGCGCGCTCGACTTGTAGGGCACCTCCAGCATCTTGATGCTCGCCATCTGGGAGAACATGACCGCCGAAAGGTGGGGCGTTGTGCCAGTGCCAGGCGTGCCGTAACGCAGCTTGCCGGGGTTGGCCTTTGCGTAGGCGATGAGCTCTTGCAGACTCTTGGCTGGCACGCTGGGGTGCACGACCAGTATGTTCGGATAGCGCGCGACCATGCTGATGGGCGTCAGATCATTGACGGGATCAAAACCGATCTTGTCCTGCAAACTTGGGTTGATTGCCATGGGCCCGATCATGCCCAGCAGCAGCGTGTAGCCGTCGCCAACTGACTTGGCGCCCCGCTCATGGCCAATGTTGCCGCCCGCGCCCACGATGTTTTCCGCCACGACAGGCTGGCCCCACAGGTCGGCCAGCTTGGCGGTGAGAATGCGCGTGAGCGTGTCCGGGCCGCTGCCCGCAGCACCGGGGATGATGACTTTCACAGTCTTGTTCGGATAGATTGCCCCATCGCCCGCCGGACGGGGCTGTGCACGCACCAGTTGCCAAGGTCCAGCCACGCCAGCCAGCGCGGCGGCGGCGAGCATCGATCTGCGCAGTGTGCTGGGGATGTGTTTGTGGTGTTTCATGAAGCGCCTTGTCTTGGGGTGAACACAGGGGGTCGCGGTGACATCTCTTTGGATGTAATTTTGGATGTAGATACTATCACCGCCGACAGTTTGAGATGTCGGTATCAGCGCCCCACCGTTTGCCACATGTGCAGCTTGGTGATGAACCGCTCCCCCAGCCGCACAGCCATGGGCTCAGTGCCAAAGATCGCAAAGCCGCAACTGCCATACAAACGAACCGCCGCAAGATTGGACTCAGTGACTGTGAGCTGCACGAGCTGCGTGCTCGCTCGCAGCCTGGCCTGTGCCAGGATCTCTTGAACCAGAGACCGTGCGATGCCCGTGCCTCTGGCCTCTTGCCGCACGAACATGCCAAAGAGCGTGGCCTTGTGCCGCGTGCGCTCACGCTGCTCGAACGTCAGCCCCGCAACACCGACCAGGACGTCTTGCGCGAACGCGCCGCAGACGAGTTCCTTCACATCAGGCCCTGCCTCCACACGCGACTCCCACCACGTCAAGGGCAAGTGCTCGCGCTCGGCCACGGATGATGTGAAGGCTTCGGGCGCGGTGGCGTAGGCCTCCAGCATGAGCGCGCGATAAGGCGGTGCATCGGCGGGGCTCAGGCGGCGGATGGCGTGGACTGTCATAAGGGTGCATGATCCTGACGGTGCGGCGATCGAGTCTGACCACTTTACCCCAGGTCCAGGCAGCGTACCAGTCTCGGCAGCTTAGTCGCACAAACAGAACCCATGCACCGCACACACTCCACGCCCGCGCCGAAAAAGCGTGAAGATTCCTGGCTCAAGAAATTGGGCCCGGGTCTGATCACCGGTGCGGCTGACGATGACCCCAGCGGCATCGCCACCTACTCTCAGGCCGGCGCGCAGTTCGGGTTCAACATGTTGTGGACGGTCTTGTTCACCTATCCCCTGATGGTCGGCATTCAGATGGTGAGCGCCAGAATCGGGCGGGTCAGCGGGCACGGCTTGGCCACCAACATCCGCAAGCATTACCCGGCCTGGCTCTTGTATAGCGTGGTCGGATTGCTGTTGGTTGCCAACACCATCAACATCGCAGCGGATGTCTCTGCCATGGGCGAGGCCATGAAGCTGATTGTCGGCGGGCCGGCGCTGGTCTATGCAGTCGCGTTCGGTGTGGTGTCGCTGCTGCTGCAGGTGTTCATCCCGTACCGACGTTATGTGCGCATTCTGAAATGGCTGACCCTGGCTTTGCTGGCCTATGTGGCCACCGTGTTTGTGGAGCAAGTTGCATGGCTGCAAGTCCTCTCGAGCGCACTCATGCCGCAACTGTCATTCAAGCCAGAGTACATCACCACCGTGGTGGCCGTGTTTGGCACCACCATCAGCCCCTATCTTTTCTTCTGGCAGGCGTCACAAGAAGTCGAGGACCAATTGGCCGACCCGCACGCCCTGCCCTTGATCAAGGCCCCCCAGCAGGCCGATGCCAATCTCAGACGCATCAAGATCGACACCTATGTGGGCATGGGGTTTTCCAACCTGGTGGCCTTCTTCATCATCTTGACGACGGCGGTCACTTTGAACCAGCACGGCGTCACCGACATTCAAACATCAGCGCAGGCAGCCACCGCGCTTCGGCCCATCGCTGGGGAGTTTGCCTTCTTGCTGTTCAGCGCCGGCATCATCGGCACCGGCCTGCTGGCGATTCCGGTGCTGGCCGGGTCTTGTGCCTACGCAATGGCCGGCGCCTTCAAGTGGAAGAACAGCCTGGAGCGCAAGCCGATGCGTGCCAAGCAGTTCTATGGCGTCATCGCCATCTCCACTGCCATCGGCATCGCGCTGGGTTTCACCTCGTTCGATCCGATCAAAGCCTTGTACTGGAGCGCCGTAATCAACGGCGTGATCTCCGTGCCCATCATGGTCGTGATGATGCTGATGGCCGCACGCCCCGAGATCATGGGACAGTTCGTGATTTCAACGCGGCTCAAAGTGCTGGGCTGGCTGGCCACTGCGCTGATGGCGGGGGCGGTGGGGGCGATGTTTTTGACCTAGAAACGGCAGTTGGACGCGCTCGAGTGGGCGTCTGGCAAGCCCGATGGCAAGGCGTGACGACGCAGCAGGCTGATGCCTGCAAGGAGGAGCAACGCCGCCAGCGGGTTTGCCGGGCGCCCAATCGAGTGCGTAGCGCTCTCACCCAATGGGTGAGGAACTTCAAGGCCAAGAAACTCAATGCTCTCGGGCACCTCCTGCTGAAGACAAGCGGTCAACTGCCGTTTCTAGGTCAACACTGTGAATCATCATCACAGAAAAGCAAACGCGGCCATGGCCACCAGCGTTGGCGCCAGGGCGCCGGCCAGCAACTCAGCGGCGCCTATCGATTCGTCTGCAAAGCCGCGCCGTAGCAGAGCGACCCCGGCCGGATTGGGTGCGTTGGCAATGATGGTCAATCCGCCTCCAGCCACCGCGCCAGCCACCAGGCTGTATTTTGCGGCGTCCGATATTCCGGAGATGAGCGAACCAAGGTAAGTCAGTGCGGCATTGTCCGTCACCGCCGTCAAGGCTGTGGCCCCGAGGAACAAGGCTTGTGGCGACATGCCCGAGATGATGGGCTGCAGCCACCACTGCTGCATGCCGCCAAGCACCACCAAGCCGGCCAGGAAGAAGGCGACCAGCAATGCCTCTCTGATGATGAGCGGGCTCTGATGCCGCGCATAGGCATGCGTGAACCCCAGGAAGAGCAGAAACAGAGCCAGAAACGCAACGGGATAGTGGGCCAGCAGCACCACACCAGCAAGGAATGAGACATGCACGAGAACCACGGCCGTGGGCACATCTTGCTGTGAGCGCGGTGTCGACTCCAGCGGTTCGCTCTTCAAATGGGGTGCCAGAAAGTAGACAGCCAGAGTTGCGTTCACCAGCACCGCGAGTGCGGCTTTCCAGCCAAAGGTGACCAGCATGAAAGCCGAGTCCCAGCCCCAGGTGGCAGCGACCATGAGCACGGGCGGTGCGGCAAACGATGTCAAGGTGCCGCCTATCGATACGTTGACAAACAACACGCCCAACGCAAGATACTTCAGACGCTCGGGAATGTCAGGCCGAAATACCTGCGGCGCCAACATCAGCGCGGCGATGGTCATGGCTGCGGGCTCGGTGATGGCAGAACCCAAGAGCGGCACAGCCGCCAGCCCCAGCCATGCCTTGGCAACCGGTGTGCGAATCGGCACAACATGGGCTGCAACGTGGACGGCCCGCGACACCGCCTGCATGATGGGCCGCGACGCGGCCACGATCATCACGACAAACACGAACAAGGGCTCGGTGTATTGGCGAGACTGCGCGTATTCAAGCGCCTGGGTGCCGCCACCCACCAGCGCCATGACCACCACCAGCACGATGGCCCAGAGGCCGAAGACGACCTCTACTTCGCCCAGCAGATGAAACAGACCGGCATGCCGCACAGACCGGTGCGCGAGCTTCTCAAACAGCTTGGTGGCGAAGGTATGAACGAGTGCAACCGCGAAAAGCACTGCGGCGATGACTTCGATTGACAGGTGTGGCATCAGGGGTTCCCAGGCGTAACGAAACCGCGAGGCGGCCCGACCATCGCATAAACCTGTCACACCGCCGCGCTACCAGGCACTTCGTGTGGACACCCGGCTGGAGTGTAACCGCGCAAACCCCTCCGCAGCCCACTAAGATACGCACGCAGGAGGTTGAACCCATGTCAAAACTGAACTTCGTGCTGGTGCACGGCGGATTCCACGGCGGCTGGTGCTGGCGCTTTGTCGCTGAAGAACTGCGCGCCACGGGCCACGCGGTCACCACCCCAACCCAGACCGGCCTTGGCGAGCGCCAGCATTTGCTTCGGCCTGGCCTGACTCTTGAGACTTTCACGCAGGATGTGGTGAGCCACCTGGAGTGCGAGGAACTCTCCGATGTGATTCTGGTGGGGCACAGCTTTGGCGGCCTGTCCATCTCCGGTGCGGCCGAGCGCGTGCCGCATTTGATTCGCCACCTGGTGTATCTCGATTCGCTCATCATTGCGCCAGGGCAAACGCCCTATGGTGCATTGCCGCCCGATGTCGTGGCACTGCGCCGGCGAAGCTGCACCGATATCAATGGCGTGAGTTGCTTCACGCCAATTCCCGTGGAGGCCTTCGGCATCCCGGCCGACCACCCACATGCGCAGTGGGTGCAGCGCCGGCTTACACCCCATCCGGAAAGCCTCTACGACAGCCCCTTGCCGATCAAGAACCCGGTGGGCAATGGCCTGCCCCGCACCTACATCGCCTGCACTGCGCCGCAGCTCTCCTCGGTGGCCGCTTCGCAGGCATGGGCCCGCGCAGAGCCCGGCTGGGACTGGATCGAAATGAAGGCTTGCCACGATGTGATGGTGACCCAACCCCAAGAGTTGAGCCGCCTGCTGGTGCGCATCGCCAACCGGCCCGGGGCACAGTAAGTGCCGCGCGAGCCATCGGTGCCGGCGCAACGCGAAGTGCAGGCTCAGTTCGAGCGCGCGGTCGATTTGCATCGGCAGGGCCAACTCGCACAGGCCCGGGTGCTGTACGAGCAAGTCCTCGCCATAGAACCCCAGCACTTCGACGCCCTGCATCTGCTGGGCGTCATTGCGTATCAGGCCAAGCAATTGCCCGCTGCGCTTGATCTGCTGAACCGAGCCATGCAAGTCAACTCGCAAGCTGCTGCGGCCTACAGCCACCGAAGCCTCGTACTGCAGGCCATGCAACGCCCGGGCGAGGCACTGGCCGATTGCGACAAGGCGATCGCGCTGTCGCCCGATTTTGTGCAGGCCTACAACAACCGCGGCAATATCCTGGTCGATCTGAAGCGAGTGGAAGAAGCACTGTCCAGCTACGACAAGGCGATTGCCCTCGCACCCGATTTCGCCGACGCGCGCAACAACCGCGGCACCGCGCTGCAGCAGTTGGGTCGGCTTCAGGAGGCCATGGACTGCTACGAGAAAGCCATCACCATGGATCCCATGATGGCGGACGCCCACGACAACCTGGGCAATCTGCACAGACTGATGCGGCACTACGCCGCAGCGATTGCCTGCTTTGACAAAGCCCTCGCCTTGCATCCGGGCAATGCCAAGGTCTTGCACAGCAAGGCCGGTGCCTTGCGCGAGATGCATCAGCGCGAAGCTGCCCTGGCCTGTTATGACAAGGCCATCGAACTGAACCCTGCCTATCTACAGGCCCACAACAACAGGGGCACCCTCCTGAGGGAATTGGGCCAGATCAAGGCTGCTCTGGGCAGCTTTAATCAGGCCCTGACAATCAATCCTGATTGTGCCGAGGCCTTTGCCAACCGGGCCAATGTGCTGACCGACTTCAAGCAGTTCAAGCTGGCCGTGGCCGACTATGACAAAGCCTTGGCGCTGCTGCCCGACCAGGAATTCCTGCGTTGCATGCGCCTGCACACCCGCATGCACCTGTGCGATTGGCGCAACCACCAGACCGATCTGGCCGAGCTTGTGCGAGGCATTGAGCAAGGCGATTTGGTCAGTCAGCCTTTTGTGATGACAGCCCTGATCGATTCACCCAGCCTGCACCTGAAAGCCGCGCGGCTCTATGTGCGCGGCCGCTTCGAAGCCAGTGATGTGCTCGGGCCTTTGCCCGCACGTGCGGCGCGCAAGAAGATCCGCGTGGCCTATTTCTCCGCCGACTTCAGGGAGCACCCGGTGTCGTTTCTCACCGCGCAGTTGTACGAGCTGCACGACCGCGCGTCCTTCGAAGTGTTCGCCTTCTCGTTCGGCCCTGATTCGGGCGACGCCATGCACCAGCGCCTGCAGCAGGCCTTCGACCAGTTCGTGGATGTGCGAAGCATGGCCGACCGCGATGTGGCCCAGCTCGCGCGCCAGATGGAGATCGACATCGCGGTGGACCTGGGCGGCTTCACCCGCGACAGCCGCACCGCAATCTTCGCGATGCGCGCAGCGCCCATCCAGGTGAGTTACATCGGCTACCTGGGCACAATGGCCGCGCCCTACATCGACTACCTGATCGCCGACAAGTCCATCATCCCCGATAGGCTGCGTGAGCACTACGCCGAAAAAATCATCTACCTGCCCAGCTACCAAGTCAACGACGGGAAGCGCCGTGTCTCCGAGCGCATCTTCACCCGCCAGGAGTTGGGCCTGCCGGCAGACGCGTTTGTCTTCGCATGCCTGAACAACAACTACAAAATCACACCGGACACCTACGCCGGCTGGATGCGCATCCTGGGGCAAGCAGCGGGCAGCGTGCTGCTTCTCTATGGCGACAACGAAGGCGCTCAGAACAATCTGAAGTCGCATGCCGCGGCAGCGGGCATCGATCCGTCTCGCATCGTGTTCGCTGGCCGGCTGCCCCTTGCAGATTATCTGGCCCGCTATCGCGTGGTGGATCTGTTTCTTGACACCCTGCCCTACAACGCCGGCACCACAGCCAGCGATGCGCTGTGGACCGGTCTGCCCGTGCTAACGCGCTGCGGCGAATCTTTTGCCAGTCGGGTGGCCGCCAGCGTGCTGCAGGCGATCGAGCTGCCAGAGCTCATTGCGCAAACCCAACCAGAGTACGAAGCCATCGCCATCAAACTCGCAAACGACCCGAAAGCGATGGTGCGCCTGTGCGAAAAGCTGGCCCGCAACAAGCACAGCACGGCCTTGTTTGACACGCCGCGCTTCACCCGCCAGCTTGAAGCCGCCTACCGGCAGATTCATCAGCGCCATCTCGCCGGCCTGGCACCCGCTGACCTGTCAGTCAACTGAAGCCGTTATATTCACAGCATGCTTCAGGTCCTGTCCATCTGCGCTGGCGCGTCCATCGGCGCGCTGCTGCGCTGGCTGTTGGCCAGTCGCTTCAACCACGTCTTTCCCGCCCTGCCCCTGGGCACCTTGGCGGCCAATCTCATCGGCGGCTACCTGATAGGCATTGCGGTCGCCTTCTTTGCCAATCATCCTGACCTCTCGCCGCAGGCCCGGTTGTTCGTGGTCACCGGCTTTCTAGGCGGGCTCACCACCTTCTCCACATTCTCGGCTGAAGTCGTGACCCAACTGCAGCAGGGTCAGACCTCGTGGGCCCTGGCCACCGCACTGGCCCATCTGCTGGGCTCCTTCGCGCTCACCGCGCTTGGCATTGCGACAGTGGGTTGGCTGCGCACCTGAGCCGCAATCGGCACTCAAAAGCGCCGCAGAAGATAGGTAAATTACCTAAGGATCGCCGCGACTGCCGAGAGACACTGGCCCTTGCAGTACCAGAACAAGGACAGTCACATGACCAGTGTCTACGCATCCGTCGTCAGATGCGCTCTACGCACCGGTGTGTTTCTGTCGGGCCTTGTCACAGCCAGTACCTCAACACCCAATCCCGATTTGATCTACAAGCTCAAGCGCTGGCCGGAGTTGCCGAGCGAATACAAGAAAGCGGATGTCTATCAGATTCTGTCCGTCATGAGCAATCAGCCCGTCAACCGAAGCTGGCTGGTCTCGCATTGGCATGCGCCGGTATCGAGGCTGGACAAGCTGCTGGAGCACCTCATTGCCCAAGGCGAAGTTCAGACCATTGATGCGTCTGGCTCTCGCGCGGTGCAGTGAGCCGCTCAAGGTGGCAGCGGTACAGGGCTGAGCGCAGCCGCGCGCACGGCCATGCGGTCAATCAGCTTTTGCATGTTGGTCAACGAGGCCAGATGCATGGAAATCAAGTGCAACTCGCCAGCACGAAACAAGGCCAGCACCTGCGCGTCGGGCAATGCCATTAGCTTGGCTTCATCGACCACCAGCAGACCATTGAGGGTGAAGCTGCGCCCGTCCAGCAAATCAGCGCGCGCATTCATTTCCATCAGCAAGCCTGCCTGTTCAAGCCTTTGGCAGAAGGTTTCGGTGCGGGCGTACTCGTGCTGGTAGCGCTGCAAAAAATCCAGCGCGTTGCGCAGATAAGGCGTGTCTTGGCCCTGCGCATCGAACAAAGCTTCGCCCACTGATTCATTCCAGCCGGCGAATGCCTCGTCCACGCACAAGCCCAGCGCTTGACCTGGCAATTGAGCCAGCACAAAAGGGTAGCGCCGCACAAATGCAGGAATGTAGCCGCCCGTCCAACGCTGCTGTTCATCCACAAAGAGATTTTCCCGCTCTCGCAAGCCAAGCAAGGCCACTGGCATGATCTTTTGCTGATCCAGGCGAGCAAACACAATGGCGTAATCCTTGCACGCTTGGTTGAACTCCACCCCGGCCAGGTACATGCAATTGGAGTCGCGGGTAAATGCAAAGCTGGCGCTGGGCTGCACCCGCATGCGCCGGTGCGTGGCGCGATCGAGCAGCACCGGCTTTTCGCAATAGCCGAGCTGACTCATCGCTTAGCCCCCGGCGCTGAGGCACCCGCAGAAGCCTGTGGCCAGGCCAGCACTTTGTCGATGCGCTTGCCGTCAAGGTCAACCACTTCAAAGGTCCAGTCCGCGCAATCGATGCGCACGCCCTCCGCGGGCAAACTGCCCGAGACGGACATCAAAAGACCGGCCAGCGTGTTGTAGCGTCCGCGATCTTCATCGGGGAAATCTTCGCGTATGTCCAGGCGCGTCTTGAGTTCGGCCACAGGCATCAGCCCATCGAGCAGCCATGAACCATCATCGCGCCGCGTGGCCCAGGCCTGTGCCTGCGCCACCGGCTGCAGTTCACCTGTGATGGCCTCCAGCAAATCATGCGGTGTCATCAGGCCTTGCACCACGCCATACTCATCGACCACGAACACCATGCGGCCCGATTTTTTGCGAAACTGCTCCAGCAGTTCCAGGCCGCTGAGCGTCTCGGGCACGAAGAGCGCGGGCGAGGCCAGCGTATCGAGCGTTGCGCCGTATTGCGCAGACTGCAGGGCCAGCAAGCTGGCCACGCTCAGCACGCCCACCACCTCGTCTAGCGAGCCGCGGCAAACCGGATACCAGGAGTGCGCGCCTTCGCGCCCGATCTGGCTCAGGCACTCCTGCACCTGCCAGCCGGCGTCCAGCCACTGAATTTCCGAGCGCGGCACCATCATGGAAATCAGTGGCCGTTCATCCAGGTGAAACACGTTCTGCACCATCTGGTGCTCGCGCCGCTCGATCACGCCTGCGTCCACACCCTCTTCAAGGCTGTGCTCGATTTCTTCTTCGGTCATGCCGCGCACTTTGCCAAGGTCGATGGGCAGTAATTTGAGTACCGCCTGGGTGGAGGCGGACAAGAGCTTGACGAAAGGCCCCGCGGCGCGCGCCAGCCAGCTCATGGGCTGGGCCAGCCAGCGCGAGACGGTTTCAGGATAGAGCTGGCCAATGCGCTTGGGCACCAGCTCGCCAAAGATGATGGTGATGTAGGTGATGAGCGTGACCACGATGCCGGTGGCCACATAAGCCGACACGCGCGACCCCATCCCCAGTGTCTGCAACCACAGCGCCAAGCCTTCGCTGAAAGCTGCCTCGCCAATGATGCCGTTGAGCACCCCGATGGAAGTGATGCCCACCTGCACGGTGGACAGGAAGCGCGTCGGATGCTCCAACAGGTACAAGGCCGCCACTGCTCCCTGGTCGCCCGCTTCAGCCAGCGCTGCCAGGCGCGCTTTTCGACTTGAAGCAAGCGCCATCTCCGACATGGCAAAAACGCCGTTCAGCACCGTGAGTAGCGCGATCAGCAGGATTTCCATGAATTGGGGTCAGAATTGAACACTATGGGACTTTACTTGATTGGTGACGTACAGGGCTGCGACGCGGCCCTGGGACGTTTGCTTGCAAAAATTGACTTCTCGCCCAGCCGCGACACGCTCTACCTGTTGGGCGATCTGGTCAATCGCGGGCCTGATTCGGGCGCGGTGCTTCGCCGGCTCATGGCCTATGGCAGTTGCGCCCGGTGCCTGCTGGGCAACCACGACCTGAGCCTGCTGGCTGTGGCCCACGGCATGCGCGCACCCCATCGCAATGACACCATGGACGATGTGCTGCTCGCGCCGCAACGCCCTGCGATGCTCGAATGGCTGCGCAATCAACACATGGCCATGCATGCGCAGGGGCTGCTGATGGTGCATGGCGGTGTGCTGCCGCAATGGGATGTGCGCCAGACGCTGTCGCTGGCTGGCGAAGTGCAGGCCGTGCTGCGCGGGCCGGGGCTGGTGGATTTTCTGTCGCAGATGTATGGCAATGAACCATCGCAGTGGGATGACTCTCTCACTGGTGCCGCCCGCCTTCGCGTGATCGTCAATGCATTGACCCGGCTGCGCTTTTGCACCGCAGAAGGCGTGATGGACCTCAAGACTTCCGGCGCACCTGCACAGGCACCACCGGGCTACATGCCCTGGTTCGATGTGCCGGGAAGACGCAGCGCGGACACCACCATTGCCTTTGGCCATTGGTCCACGCTGGGGTTTGTGCAACGCCCCGACATCATTTCACTGGACACCGGTTGCGTGTGGGGCGGCTGCCTGAGTGCGCTGCGGCTGGGCGCGCAGGCGCATGAGCTGATACAGGTGAAATGCGAACTGTCGCAAGCGCCCGGGGACTGAGCGCGCGCGACGGCGCTCTACTCCGACTTGAACAAGGCGGCCACCTTGCGCTTGGTCTTGATGTTGGCCGACACGCGGCTGGCTGCGGGCTTGGCGCTTGCCTCCCACGCAGGCGCCACTTCGGCCGCCGATGCCTCGTAGGGTTGGTCGAAGAAAGGGTCGCGAGCGGCCGCAGGGGCGCGATACTCACGCGGTGGGCGCGCGGGCCGCTCACGCTCGCGAGGCGGTGCGTCCAATGCGTCACGCGGGTCGCCTACTTCGCCAGCTTCGCGCCAGGCACGGCGTCCGTCATTGATGCGCCCGCGCGGCTTGTCTTCGTCGAACTCGATGGCTTCCAGCTCGATCTTGCGTTTGAGCAGTTTTTCGATGTCGGCCACCAGCCGCACATCGTTGCCCGAGACGAAGGTGACCGCCAGGCCAGACTGCCCGGCGCGGCCAGTGCGGCCGATGCGGTGCACATAGTCTTCGGCGTTGAAAGGCACGTCGAAGTTGAAAACCGCCGGCACGTCTTTGATGTCCAGGCCGCGCGCGGCCACATCAGTGGCCACCAGCAGATCGACCTCGCCGGCCTTGAAGGCGGACAAGGCCTTAAGGCGCTCGTCCTGGCTCTTGTCACCGTGTAGCGCGGTGGTGTTCATGCCCTCGCGCTCCAAAGAGCGGGCCAGGCGCGCGCAACCGAGCTTGCTGTTGACGAACACAAAGGCCTGCTTCAAGCCGCGCTGACGCACGATCTGCTTGAGCGCGTGGCGCTTTTCTTCATCGGGCACGCTGTAGAAATGCTGCTCCACCGTGGAGGCGGCCTCATTGGGCCGCGCCACTTCTATGGTGACCGGGTCTTGCAAGTAGCTGTTGGCCAGGCGCTTGATCTCGGGCGAGAAGGTGGCCGAGAACAAAAGCGTGGTGCGCTGTTTGGGCAGATAGGACAAGATGCGCTGCAGGTCGGGCAGGAAGCCAATGTCCAGCATGCGGTCGGCTTCATCAAGCACAACATACTCAACCTGGTTGAGCACCGCGTTCTTGGCTTCGATGTGATCAAGCAAGCGCCCCGGTGTGGCCACCAGCACTTCGACGCCTCTTTTCAGCTCCAGCGTCTGCGGCTTCATGTCGATGCCGCCAAACACCACCGCGCTGCGCAGGTTGGTGTTCTTGGCAAAGAGCTTGACCTGCTGGGCCACCTGGTCGGCCAGCTCGCGCGTGGGCAAGAGCACCAGCGCGCGCACCGGATGGCGGGCGGGCGACGTGGAGGTGTTCTCGTGCTTGAGCAAACGCTGCAGCAGAGGCAAGGCAAACGCGGCTGTCTTGCCGGTGCCCGTTTGCGCGGCGCCCATCACGTCTCGGCCTTGCAAAACCACCGGAATGGCCTGCGCCTGGATGGGTGTCATGGACTCGTAGCCCATTTCGGCCACGGCGCGTGAAAGCGGCTCGGCCAGCGATAAGTTGGAAAAGGAACTAGGCATTTAACCGCCTATTGTCGCATTTTGGCGTGACAAGCCTGAGACAAGGCCCACGCAGCTCTATAACTGCCGGCTGCTGAAGGTGTCACAGGCCTTCACGGCGCCTGTCTTGAGCCCAGTCGAAAACCACTTCGCGCGCTGCGCACTGGTGCCGTGGGTGAAGCTCTCTGGCACCACCGTGCCGCCGCGCGCGCCTTGCAATGCATCGTCGCCAATCTTGGCTGCTGCGTTCATGGCCTCTTCCACATCGCCCTGCTCCAGAATCTGGCGCGCGTTCTGCGCATGATGTGCCCACACACCGGCAAAGCAATCGGCCTGCAACTCCAGCCGAACGCTCATGGCGTTGTACTGGGCCTGGCTGGTACGCCCGCGCATCTGCTCCATCTTGGCAGTGATGCCCAATTGATTTTGCACATGGTGACCCACCTCATGGGCGATGACATAGGCCTGGGCAAAATCGCCGGGCGCACCCAGGCGGTTCTTGAGCGTTTCGTAGAAACTCAAGTCGATATAGACCTTCTGGTCACCCGGACAATAGAACGGCCCCATCGCCGCTTGCCCAGTGCCACAAGCTGTACCGATGCCGCCGCGAAACAGCACCAGACGCGGCTTGACGTACGCCACCCCGCCTTGCGAGAACAGCGATGTCCAGACGTCTTCGGTATCGGCCAGCACGGTGGAGACAAAGCGGCCCATCTTGTCGTCGGCCGGTGGTCGGTGCGCTGGCTGGCTTTGCTGCTGCGCCACGGGCGCGCTCTCGCCACCGCTGAGCACACCCAAAATGGTGAGCGGGTTGATGCCAAAAATGGCGCCGCCCACCAGCGCAATGACGATGGTGCCAATACCAATGCTGCGCCCGCCCAGGCCGAAGCCGCCGCCGCCACCGCCGCCGCCCTCGTCGCGACGGTCTTCGACATTGTCTGATTCCCGATTGCCTTCCCAACGCATGATGTTCTCCGATGCAAGTGCAGTGCACTGCGGTACATTGGGCTGATGGTAGCCGCATCAAGCCCGCTTGTACGCATCGCACCCCGCGTGTTGGTAACCGGGTTCGAGCCCTTTGATGGAGAGGCCGTCAACCCCAGTTGGATGAGCGCCCAGGCCTTGCATGGCCGCGTGATCGCAGGGCACAGGGTCATTGGCGCGTGCCTGCCCACCGCGTTCGCAGCCAGCCTGGCAGTGTTGCGTGAACTGCTGCTGCGCCACAGACCCGCCCTGGTGCTGTGCACCGGACAGGCGGGCGGCCGCGCCGCCCTGTCACTGGAGCGTGTGGCCATCAATGTGGATGACGCCCGCATTGCCGACAACGCCGGCGCGCAGCCGGTGGATCTACCGGTAGTGTCGGGCGGACCTGCGGCCTATTTCAGCACCCTGCCGATCAAGGCCATGCAGGCCGCCCTGCAGCGCGCGGGCATCGCTGCCGAGGTGTCGCAGACGGCCGGCACATTCGTGTGCAACCATGTGTTCTACGGCCTGATGCATGAGCTGGCAGTGCACCGCGAACTACGCAGCACACGCGGCGGCTTCATACACTTGCCATGGGTCCCGGCGCAGGGCCAGCCTTGCGTGCCGCTTGAGCAGATGGTGCGCGGCCTGCGCCTGGCGATTGGCTGCGCACTGGTTGCCACCCAGGACATTCGCAAGGAGGCGGGAGCCCTGCACTAGCCAGCGCAAACGGGTCAGCCTGCTGGCCTGCTGAAGGGCCAAGCCCTTTCATGAGCGAGGCTGGCGTCTGCATGCCAAATCGCTTCTCGATCCAATCTTCGATCATCACAACGGTTGCAGTGCCCGCCGTGACGGCGAGGATCATGCCCTTGGGCATGGCTGCCGCCCAGGGCACGGTTCCTGGACTGAGCCTTGCAAACACAGGTGGCAGCGCAAACGCGGCCGCACCAGAGAGGATGGCGGTCAGCGCGGCCCTGCGGTAGGGCGGCCCGCTTGCGAAGGCTGGCAGAGCAGGGTCGACAAAGCGCGGTGGGCGTGCTGCATCGATGAGGGGATTGAACGCACCCGAAACCAATGCGCCCGCCAGCGGGTAAGCGATGGCCGAGCTCATTCGGGTGGCCGCAGCAGCCCCGCCATGAAGGCGCAGCGCCGCCACAGTACCCACGAATCCGAGCGAGCGCACAAAGAAATCAGCAGCGCGTGCCGCCGGGCTCTCGCCTTCGAACAGGGGATGACGATGGTAGGTAGGGGGATTGAGTACGCCCAGCCCAGCCCAGCCGCTCAAGGCCATTGCCGTTGGCCAGAACTTGGACTGCAGTCCGAACTTGCAGGCCAGCAAGGTGCCCACAGTCATGGTCGCAATCGTGTTGCCAACTGAACGAGGCACCTCGGTCGCGATGTTTCTTGCCACCCGCGGCAGTGGACCTGTGTCTGGCATGAAGTCTCCTAAATTATTATTTGTCGTCCAAACTGGTGCGTTAAGTTTATATTCAAGCACCATTGGAGTGCAAGCCTACCCAGCTTTGAGGGCATGCCGCCCTGCGCCGACGCCCCATCACCCCAAGCCCTAAAATGGGTGGGTGTCCATTCTCAACGCCGACCTGCATTGCCACTCCGTGGTGTCCGACGGCACTCTCACCCCCGAAGAGCTCGCGGCCCGCGCAGCCGCCAATGGCGTGCAGCTATGGTCTCTGACCGACCATGACGAAATCTCCGGCCAGCACCGGGCCGCCGCCGCCGCACGCGCGCTGGGCATGCGCTACCTCACCGGCACTGAGATCTCAGTCACCTTCGCCGACCAGACCGTCCACATCATCGGGCTGGGCTTTGATGCGGACGACGCTCACATGCGCGAGGGCCTTGCGCAGACCCGAAGCGGGCGCGACCAGCGCGCGCGCGAGATGGCCGAGCAACTCGATCGCGCCGGCATCCCTGGCGCTTACGAAGGCGCACGGCGCTACGTGGGCAACCCCGACTTGATATCGCGTACCCACTTCGCGCGCTTCCTGGTGGACGCAGGTGTGTGCCGCGACACCAACGAAGTCTTTCACCGCTATTTGGTCGAAGGCAAGCCTGGCTATGCGCCGCACAACTGGGCCTCGCTCAAGTCGGCGGTACAGTGGATCACCGGCGCAGGCGGCATGGCCATCATCGCCCACCCTGCCCGCTACCGCTTCACCGCGAATGAGGAGTTCGCGCTCTTTCACGAATTCAAGGCACACGGCGGCACGGGGGTGGAAGTCGTCACCGGCAGCCACACCGCCGCCGAATACCTCACCTACGGCGACGCCGCGCGCGAATTCGGCCTGGCCGCTTCGCGTGGCAGCGACTTCCACAGCCCCGGCGAGAGCCACACTGATCTGGGCCAACTGCCCTTCTTGCCTGGCAGCTTAACGCCGGTGTGGGAACTGGTGGCCGACCGCATCCAGTGAACCGGCACGGCAGCGTCCTTTCGGGCATTCTCTTTGCGATCCTGGCGACCGCGTTCTTTGGCGTGCTGGACACCACCACCAAATACATCAGCACCGCTGTGCCAGCAATGATGGCCTTGTGGTTTCGCTTCCTGTTCCAGGCAGTCGCCACCGCCGCGTGGGTGCTGCCAAGACGGGGCCGCCTGGCCTGGCGCACCCGGCAGCCTGGGTACCAATTGCTGCGCGGCGCACTGATGCTGGGCTGCAGCTTGCTCGCATTCACCAGCCTCAAGTACATGCCGGTGGGCGAATTCACCGCCATCGTCATGGTCGCGCCGCTGGCCATCACCGTGCTGGCCGCCACCGTGCTGCATGAAAAAGTCTCGGCCCTGCGCTGGCTGCTGGTGACGGGCGGCTTCATCGGCACGCTGATCATCATCCGGCCCGGCGGCGAAACATTCACCTGGGCCAGCCTGCTGCCGCTGTGCCTGGTGGGCGGCAGCGCCTGGTTTCAGGTGCTCACTAGCAAGCTCGCCCGCACCGAGAACCCGCTCACCGTGCACCTCTACACCGGCTGGACCGGGGCTTTGATCGCCACAGTGGCACTGCCCTTTGTCTGGGTCACGTTGCCCGATCCGCGGCTGTGGCTGCTGCTGTGCCTGGCTGGCGCGGCAGGCGCCGTCTCCCACTTTCTGCTGATCGTGGCCTACCAGCGGGCACCGGCCTCCACCCTGGTGCCCTACCTCTACGCGCAGATCGCCTTTGGCATGCTGGGTGGATGGCTGGTGTTCTCGCATGTGCCGGACGCTTGGGCGTTGGCCGGCATCGCGATGATCGCGGTGTGCGGCGCACTTGGCGCCTGGCTCACCGTGCGCGAAAGCCGCGTGGTGCCGCAGTCGCCGGAAGTCTAAGGCGCAAAATAATCGGGTAGCCTGCGTGGCCCCGCACCAGCAGTTGAACCTCAGTTGAGCATCAGTTGAATCATGGCCCAGTACTTCGAAGTCCATCCCGACAACCCTCAGCAACGATTGCTCAAGCAAGCCGTGGCTCTGCTTGAGCGTGGCGGCGTGGTCGCGGTGCCCACCGACTCCAGCTACGCGCTGGCCTGCCACCTGGACGACAAGGCCGCCGCTGATCGGCTGCGGCAGATTCGCGGCATCGATGACAAGCACCACCTCACACTGCTGTGCCGCGACCTGAGCGAGCTGGCCAACTATGCGCGCGTGGACAACCGGCAGTACCGCCTGCTCAAGCTCGCCACACCCGGCCCCTACACCTTCATCCTGGAAGCCACGCGCGAAGTACCGCGCCGCGTCAGCCACCCGCAACGCAAGACCATCGGGCTGCGGGTGCCAGACCATCCCGCGCTGCAGGCCTTGCTGGCCCTGCACGGCGCACCCCTGCTGGCCACCACGCTGATCCCCCCCGGCGACACCGAGCCACTCAACGACGCACAACAAATCCGCGAACGCTTCGAACACCAGCTCGCCGGCGTCATCGACGCCGGCCCCTGCGCCTCAGAGCCCACCACAGTGATAGACCTCTCACCCATGGGCACGGGCGGGCAGGCGGTGCTGATACGGCAAGGGCGCGGGGATGTTGGAGCGTTGGGGCTTTAGCGGGGGACTGCTGTTGCCTGCACCGGCAACACGACTGCGTAGGCCTGGGCAATCCGGCCAACCAGCTCAGTGACAGTGACACCGCCGAGCTGCAGCGCCTTCGGATCAACGCTGGCGTCGGCGGCGACCGCGATCAGGAACTGGGCCATGTCTTGACCGATCTTGGTGTGGAGTGGGATTCGAGTGGCTGGCGCCAGAAGTTGCGAAAGGCGCAGCACGTCGTTGAGGTGCTTGCGTATGTCCTTGGCGTCCACTTGATCGCCACGCGCTTTACGCGCGCGCAGCTCCAACCAAGCGACGGCTTTGAGCGGGATCAGGCGATCTTCCCCCACCCATGCCAACCCATCGGCTTCGCGGCGGCCCGCCATGACGAATGTGTAATAGACGTCTTCCAGAAGGATCGCGGACAGACTGACAATGGCTTCGTCCAGAGGGATAGGGGTGAGCTGGCTGTTCTCGGTCGGCTTCAACCCGTCGGGCGCTCGCGCGAAGAGCTCGATCATCGCGGGGAAGCGCTCGTCTCCAGGCTTGTGAAAACGGTAGAAGATCGGCTTGCCGGTCTGACTGGCCTGGCGAATTTCGTAGCGGCCTGCGTTGATGAAGTTCCAGAAGGCCTCTCCGAAGGCTGGCGTCAGTGCTTCCACATGCAGGACGATGTCCAGGTCCTTGGTGGCGCGAAATGCCAACCCCGCAGCTTCCATCGTCAAAGTCGCCGCAGTCCCACCGATCAGAACGTACTGATCGGCGTAAGCCGAGAACCACTCCTTGAAAACCTCCAACCCTCTCACCATGGGAGGTGTCCTTTCAGTTGGTCAAGCGCAAGCCCGATTCGATCATCGGTGCTGCCCTGCAGGCTGAGCATCAGCGAAAGCGGGTCTACGGTGGGTGAGTTCGGTGTCAGAGCCGGGCTGTAGCTCCAGACCTCCCACTCCTGCGCACCCGCAATGGGCTCGGGAAGCGGGCGAATGCCCGCGTCTGTGATCGCCTTCCAATCCGTGCTGGTCATCGCATACACCGGCCAAGGTGGCTCGGTCAGCATCGAATACCGCGCTAGCGCGCTCAAACCGGCCAAGCGACCATGCACCTTTGCGGGCACGCTGTCGCTGGCCATCCACACCGTTTGCCTGACGGGTGTTCGCAGCATGGGTTTCGCCCTCTCCCAGACCTGTTGTGGTCCGCCCTCCATGTGCAGCAGGCGCGCGCGACCCGCAAGGTGCACGGTGGCAAGTCCGGCAGAGTTCAACTCTTTGACCACCCGCGACAGCGTCATGGAGGTGTAGCCCAACGCGTTCGCCACTTTGGATGGTTGCCACTCGGGCTCCCAGGGCCGCGCAAGCAGCGCCGAGATCAACATGGCCTGCGCGGAAGGACTGAGCGCCTGTGCCGCTGCCGCACGCTGGCGGAAGTGTTCCCGTAGATCAAGACCGAGATCTGGAAGGTATAGCTGGTTACCAGGAACGATGAACGGAACCTTGAGCTCAATCAGGCGCCGCCGTTCGTACGAGGCCAGGGTATCGGTGACATAGACGACCGGCTGGCCCGCCAGCACCCTGACCTTGGCCAGCCAAGTGCGGACATCACTGAGGGAATGCTTTCGGCCGGCGTGTCCCGCTGCCAGAACGAGAGATTGCCCCAGCAGTTCCATCTCACTGAACCGAAAGGCATCACGCAGAAAATACGGCAGTTTGTCGGCACGCGCCCACGGCTTGATGCCGGACGTGCCAACACCCAGGACATCATGCAGGTAAGCGCGAAGGGCAGCTGCGAAGGCGGGCACGGTCGGTCTCTATATAACACTGATTTTGCACGATAACATACAACCTGTTATCGTGCAAATTGAAGTTACTGCGAGCTTGTTGAGCGCTCAAGGCTGCGGGTGACCTTGCCTACTGCCAGCGCGCGATGCAAGCCTTGTGCGGCGACATCACACTGGCGCAGGCCAGCGCCACTGCTGCACGCCAGCAAAACGGCCTTGCCCCAGGGTCTGACACAATCCACCCCGTGGATATCAACAACCTCATTCAAACCGTACTCATCTACGCCCTGCCGGTGCTGTTCGCCATCACCATCCATGAGGCCGCTCACGCCTACGTGGCGCGGGCGCTGGGTGACAACACCGCCTACATGATGGGCCGGGTCACGCTCAATCCGATCAAGCACATTGACGTCTTGGGCACGATCGTGATGCCGCTGCTGCTTTACTTTGCCACGTCTGGTGCTTTCCTGTTCGGCTATGCCAAGCCGGTGCCGGTGAATTTCAGCCAGCTTCGCCACCCCAAGCGCGACATGGTGTGGGTGGCGCTGGCCGGGCCCGCATCCAATTTTGTTCAAGCCCTGCTTTGGCTCATCGTCTTGACCGTGCTGGTTGGCTCCGGGCTGACCGAGCGCTTCTTCCTTGAGATGTGCAAGGCCGGCGTGCTGGTCAATCTGGTGATGTGGGCTTTCAATCTGTTTCCATTGCCCCCACTCGATGGCGGCCGCATTCTGGTGGGGCTGCTGCCCCGGCGTCTGGCCTGGTCTGTGAGCCGTGTGGAGCCCTGGGGCTTTTTCATCGTGATGGGCCTGGTGATCGCCGGTGTGGTGGGAACCTACTGGCTGCGCCCCCTGATTTCGCTGGGCTTCGCGTCCCTGGATTTCCTGCTCACACCCCTGAGCGCTTTGTTTCGTTGAGTTTGTTCATGGCACCGACTTCCCCTGTGCGTTTCCTCACCGGAATCACCACCACCGGCACACCCCACCTGGGCAATTATGTGGGCGCAATTCGCCCGGCAGTGCAGGCCAGCCTGCGCAGTGGCACCGACAATTTTTACTTTCTGGCCGACTACCACGCCCTGATCAAATGCGACGAGCCGGGGCGGGTTCAGCGCAGCACACAAGAGATTGCCGCCTGCTGGCTGGCAGCGGGGCTGGACCCTGAGCGTGTGTGCTTCTACCGCCAGTCTGACATTCCAGAAATCACCGAGTTGACCTGGCTGCTCACCTGTGTGACTGGCAAGGGCATGCTCAATCGCGCCCATGCCTACAAGGCCAGCGTCGACAAAAACACCGCCGCAGGCCAGGACCCGGACGCCGATGTGTCGGCCGGGCTTTTCATGTATCCGGTGCTGATGGCCGCTGACATCCTGATGTTCAAGTCGCATCGCATTCCGGTGGGGCGCGATCAGGTGCAGCACATCGAGATGGCGCGCGACATCGCCCAGAGTTTCAATCACCTGTATGGCGAACACTTCGTGCTGCCTGAGGCACAGATCGATGAGTCGGTGGCCATGCTGCCCGGTCTTGACGGACGCAAGATGAGCAAGAGCTACGACAACGTCATCGCGCTGTTCGCACCGCCTGCTCAATTGCGCAGGCAGATCGCCGGCATCGTGACCGATTCGCGCGCACCGGGCGAGCCAAAGCAGGTGGAGGGCTCGGCCCTGTTCCAGATTTTCCAGGCCTTCGCCACGCAAGATGAAACGCAGCAATTGCGTCAGGCCTATGCCGATGGCATTTCCTGGGGCGATGCCAAACAGATGCTGTTCGAGCGCATTGACCGCGAGATCGCGCCCATGCGCGAGCGCCACGACGCGCTGATCAACAACCCGGTGGAACTAGAAAAAATCTTGCAGGCAGGCGCTCGCAAATCACGCGAGTTGGCCACGCCTTTCATGGCCGAGCTGCGCCACGCGGTGGGCCTGCGCAATCTGTCGGCCGTTGCATCAGCCACAGACAAGAAAAGCAAGGCGGCAAAGGGCGCGCTGCCGGCGTTCAAGCAATTTCGCGAGAGCGATGGCCTGCACTACTTCAAGCTGGTCGATGCCGGCGGAAAACTGCTGGGGCAAAGTGCTGGCTACGCATCGCCGCGGGAAGCCGGCGAGGCCATATCCAAATTGCGCCGGTTCGCAAATGCAGAGCTGGCAAAATCACTCGCCATGGCACAGGGAGCGAGTGAGGCAGAGCTACAGGCCGCTCTGGCAGCGCTGAGAAGCAGTTAACTTGTGCCTGACTTGCGCCGGCCGGCCATGTCATGCATAGTTACTAGTTCCAAATAGCGGTTATCCTTATCAGTCTATGTCCACTGAAATCAAAACCCCAAAGCCAGTGACTTTGTACGTCATTGATGATCACCCCCTCATGCGTGAAGCGGTCGTCATGCTGCTACGAAGGCTGCGACCTGGTGCAACCGTTGTTGAGCTTGAGCGCCTGGGCGGCATGGAGTCAGCCGTCAAGCAACACGGAAAGCCTGACCTGATCTGCCTTGATCTGAAGCTGCCGGACACCACCGGCACCTCAGGCATTCATGAACTCAAGAACCGTTTTACCGACACACCTCTTGCGGTGCTGTCCGCATCACCGGCGGCCGACATGGAAGAGGCCTGCGTCGATGCGGGCGCCGACATCTACATCGAGAAATCTTCCGGCGCGCAAGAGATCGGCAACGCCTTGCGTGCGCTGCTCAACGCCGACGGCGGTTTCGAAGAGCCCTCACCAACGGACAGCAAGCTTTCCAAGCGCCAGAAGCAGCTGATCGTCATGCTGGACCGCGGCTTGTCCAACCGCGAAATCGCCGACGAGTTGGGCATCAGCGAACACACGGTCAAGGTCCATCTGTGGCGCCTGTTTCGTCGCCTGGGTGTCAAGAGCCGCACCCAGACCATTCACTACGCCCGCACTCACGGCATGCTGACAAGCTGAGACAGGGTGATGGCTCTGGTGGCTGCGTCCTGCTCGTGGGTGGGTAGCAGCACCACCCGAAAAACCGTGCCCCGCCCCGGCCTTGAATGCAGCGTCAGCGGATGGCCCAGTATGGCCGCCAGCCGCGCCACGATGTAAAGCCCCAGGCCGAAACCGTCCTCTGTGCCTGCGTGGGTAGGCACCTTGAAGAATTCCCGAAAAATCTCGCGCTGGTGCTCGGGCGCTATGCCCAGCCCGGTGTCCCACACTTCCACCACATGCACGCCTCCTCTGTTGCGGGTGGACACCAACACACCTCCGCGCTGTGTGTACTTGACTGAGTTGGAGATCAGGTTGCCAACGATGCGTCGCAGCAAGATAGGGTCTGACACGACCGTACCCGGCGCGATGCTCACGCGAAACTCCAGGCCCTTGGCCTGGGCCAGCGGGCGGTACTGCAGCTCCAGGTCGCGCACCAGCTTGCCCAGGTCCACCGGCTCGATGTTGAGCTTGATCTTTCCTGAGTCAAGCCGCACCAGATCAAACAAAGAATCGAACAAGGCATTGACCGCCTTGGTGGACTCCACAATCTTGGGCGCGATCTCATGCACCAGCTCGGGCTCGCTGCCCAGCCAGTCGGCATACAAGCCCAAGGCATGCACCGGCTGGCGGATGTCGTGCGCGGCACTGGCAAGGAAGCGATTCTTGATTTCCACCGCCTCCAGCGCCGCCTGCGTCTGGCGTGTGAGCGACTCGATCAATTGCGAGTTTCGAAACTGCAGCTCGAAATTCTTGCGGTGCGTCACGTGCAGTCGCAGCCCCGCCTGGCGCAGCACCATCCAGAAGATGGAGAGCAAGGCAACGATCCAGAAGTGAAACAGCGGGCCATGAAAGCGCAGGTCCACCCCGATGCGCCACATCATCACGGCCAGCGCAGTAAGCGCCAGTGTGTCCAGGTAGGCATGAAGGGTGCTCAGGTGGCTGGACAGGCTGTTGATCGCGAACATCGCCAGGCCCGCCATGATCAGCCAGCAGACAAACTGGTTGGGCAGTGGGACTCTGTCAAAGAAGAGCGCCGTGGTCAGCCCCCATACCAGGGCGCTGGCCGGCCACATGATGCGGTAACGCAAGAAGAACCCGAGATGGTCGATGGCACTCTTTTGCCGCACTTCGCGCACATAGGTGCGTATGACCCAGGAGCGAAAGGCCGCTACCAGCGCAGCCAGCAGGCACCAGCCGAACAAGGCGAGCGTGGGCACATCGTCCCAAAGCAGCGCCCCAAAGGCCGGTATCAGCAAAAGCGCCACGAGCTGGGTGGTGCGCGCGGTGCGCATCAGGCTTCTGACCAGCTCGGCCTCCACCCATTGGTGCTCTGCGGGTGCGGCAACGGTAGCAGCAATGTCGGACTTCATGCCCTGAGTCTAAAACATAAGCTTGCGGTTTTCTGGTTGACCGGCAGCCAATGCTATTGCGGCGAGGCAGCGCCTGATTCCCACCATTCGGTGGCCGAGAGCATCACCTCATGGTGGCCGCGCCCTGCGGGGATCATGGGGAAGCAGTTTTCCTGCTGGGCCACCCGCACATCCAGGAAGAACGGTTTCGTGCTTTCAAGGCATTGCGCCAGCGCATCCTGCAACTGATCCACCTCGTCCACCCGCCGCCCTTCCCAGCCGAAGGCACGCGCCAGCGCCACAAAATCAGGCAGCGCTTCGTTCCAGCTATGGCTGAGGCGGTTGCCGTGATTGAGTTGCTGCCATTGCCGCACCATGCCCATGTAGCCATTGTTGGCCAGCACCAGCTTGACCGGCACGCGGTGCTGCACCGCCGTGGACAGCTCCTGAATGTTCATCAGCACCGATGCGTCGCCCGACACACACACCACCGTCTTGTCCGGATGCGCGATCTGCGCACCGATGGCTGCTGGCAGGCCATAGCCCATGGTGCCCGCCCCACCCGAAGTGAGCCAGCGGTGCGGGGAATCAAAGCGCAGGTATTGCGCGGCCCACATCTGGTGCTGGCCCACGTCAGTGGACACAATCGCATCGCGCCCTTGCAGCATGCGCTGCAGGCTGCTCATCAGATGCTGCGGCAAGATGACATCGGTGCGCGGCTTGAAGGCCAGGCTGTCGCGTGCGCGCCAGAGCGCAATCTGCTGCCACCAGGGCGCCAGCCGCTCGGCTGCAAGTCCATGCACCAGCGGGTCATCGAGCAGGGCTTGGAGCACCTGGGCACAGTCGCCCACCAGCGCCACATCCACATGCACGACCTTGTTGATGCTGGTGGGGTCAATGTCAATGTGAACCTTGCGCGCAAGCGGACAGAAGCTGTCGAGCTTGCCGGTGACCCGGTCATCAAAGCGGGCGCCCACGCACACCACCAGATCGGCATCGTGCATGGCCAGATTGGCTTCCAGCGTGCCGTGCATGCCCAGCATGCCCACAAAGCGCTGGTCCGACGCAGGGAATGCGCCCAGGCCCAGCAGCGTGAGCGTGACGGGCGCATCCAGCAGGCGAGCCAATTGCGTGAACAAGGCGCAGGCCTTGTGCCCCGAGTTGACAAGCCCACCGCCGCCATACAGCACGGGCCGCTTGGCGCCAGCCAGAAGCTGCGCCACCTGTTGCAGGCTGGCGGCCGATGGCGCATCGCGCTGCACTGCCAGCGGCGCCGCACCACGGGTGCTGGCACCCACCTGTGCGAGTTGCACGTCCTTGGGTATATCCAGCAGCACCGGCCCGGGCCGCCCGCCGCTGGCAATTTCCAGCGCGCGGCGCACCGAGGGCGCGACATCGCTGGGCTGGCGCGGCTGATGGTTCCACTTGGTGACCGGGCGCGACATGCCCAGCGCGTCGCACTCCTGAAAGGCATTGGTACCAATGACTGCGGTGGACACCTGGCCGCTGATGCACAGCACAGGCACCGAGTCGCTCATCGCATCAAGCAGGCCGGTGATGGTATTGCCCACGCCGGGGCCAGAGGTGACCAGCACCACGCCCACGCGGCCGGTGCTGCGCGCATAGCCTTCGGCCGCATGCACGGCGGCCTGCTCATGGCGCACCAGCACATGGCGCAGCGCCGGGCGGCTGTACAAGGCGTCGTACAAAGGCAGGGCGGCACCGCCGGGGTAGCCAAAGATCGTGTCAACACCGCATTCGATCAGCGTGTCTAGCAAGATCTCGGCGCCGTTGCGCGTGTCAAAGGCGGCATCCAGCGCGGCTGGATGGGCCGAGCCTTGTGGGTCAGGCAGGACGGTGGGAAGTGGCTTGTTCATTTGAGGGTCGATTGTGGCCGGGACTTTGCAAGAAAGGCTTTCTTATTCTGGCAGTTCAGACGCGTCATCCGAAAATCTATCTGCCGGCCTTCAATTGCTCCCGATTATTTTCCGGGCGGGGTTTGCGCGCAAGCAGCAGGGGCTTTCGATCGCATATCGATCGGACCTCGATCGCACCTTGATTGACACACGCAAGACCCGGCGCCTACAATGACCTGTACGTACAACCAGCCAATCGGGTCTTTTTCATTCACACGGCGGGCGGTCGTCCCACCAGGGCGCAGCCAGCATTGCGCTTGTGTGTGGGCTTGCCCGACCATCATTGCACTCACCACCGGAACCCTCGCAAGCCTATGACCGACATGCATCACTACGAGACCGCGATTTCGCAGGTCGTTAGCAACGAACACGAAGAAGACGTCATATTGCGCGGCCACCGGCTGAGCGATTTGATTCAGAACGCCAGCTACGCGCAGTCCGTGTTTCTCATGTTGTCGGGCCGCATGCCCAGCCCGGGCCAGGCGCGCACGCTGGACGCGCTCTTCGTTGCCTGCGTGGACCACGGCGTCACGCCAGCAGCCATGATCGGGCGCGCCTTCGCGTCTTACGGCACCTCGATCCCTCAGGCTATCGCCGGCGGCATTTTGCTGTTTGGCGAGATAGCTGGCGGCGCAGGCGACCCGCTGGCGCGCATCCTGGTCGATGCGCTGGGCTCGTCCATCGCTGCTGACGGCACGGTGCCCGACGAAACCATCGACACCGTCGCGCGCAGCGTCGTTGCACAATCACTCAAGTCCGGTGGTCGCATGCCCGGCTTTGGCATTCCCGCGCACAGCACCGATCCGCGTGCCCCTGCCCTACTCAAGGTGGCGCAACAACAAGGCGCAGCCGGCCCCTATTGCCGCTTGCTGGTGGCCATCGAGCACGAACTGACCCGCGCCAAGGGCAAGCCCATCCCGATGAACCTGGACGGCATCGTCGCTGCACTGGTGTTGGACTTCGGCTTTCCCATGGGCTGCGCCGCCGCCTTCGTGATGATTCCGCGCAGCTTCAGCACGCTGGCCCACCACCTGGAAGAAAAATCCCAGAATACGCGCTGGCGCCATGTGCCGCAGGAGTACGTGAACTACACCGGCCCCATGCCCGCTCCTCGCACTGACGGCAAGGCATGAGGACTCACCCCGCATGAGCCAAACCGACAACTCCAACGGCGCACGGCCGCTGGCGGGCATCCGCGTGCTGGCAGTTGAAAATTTCATCGCCGGCCCCTTCGCCTCCATGTGGCTGGCCGATGCCGGCGCCGAGGTGGTCAAGATTGAAAGCCGCGACGGCGGCGACATGTCGCGCCAGACCAGCCCCCGGCGCGAAGACGCGCAGGGCCAGCTGCACGGCATGTCTTTTCTGCGCTCCAACCGCAGCAAGAAAAGCGTCACGCTCGACTTGAAGCATGAAGACGGCAAGCGCATCTTCAAGGACCTCATCACCAAGGCAGACATCTTCATCGAGAACCTGCGCCCCGGCGCGATGGACAAGCTGGGCCTGGGCTGGGAGGTGCTGCGCCAGATCAACCCGCGCCTGATTTATCTGGCCATCTCCGGCTTCGGCCATGGCGACGTGCAGCGTAGCCCCTTCACCGACAGACCGGCATTCGACGTGATGGCGCAGGCGCTGTCGGGCCTGATGAATCGCCCCGAGCGATCAGGCGACAAGCCGGTGTACCTGGGCTTCTCGCTGTCGGACATCGAAGGCGGCATGGTTGCCGCCTATGGCGCGATGCTCGCCTTGTTCCAGCGGCAAATCACGGGGCAAGGCAAGAAGGTCGATATCTCGCTCTATGACGCCAGCCTGGCACTCAACGAGTTGTCGGTCATCATGTATTCGGTCGCGCGCCAGCGTGCGCCCCCCGGGGTGCATGCGCTGTCGGCGCCCTTTGGCGCCTACAGGGCCGCGGACGGCTACATCGTGATTGCCGTGCTGGGTGAGCACATCTGGAAACGCTTTTGCGAAACCATGGACCGCGCCGACCTGCTGGACGACGAGCGCTTCAAGGACGGCGTGCTGCGTCAGCAAAACCTGGCCGCGCTCGATGCCTGCATTGACCAATGGCTCTCCACCCGCAGCCGCGAGAAGGCGGTTGAGATGCTGCTGACCAACAGTGTGCCGGCCTCGGTCGTCAACGACATCGACGACATTTTCGATTGCCCCCATGTGGCGGCGCGCCACATGATTGTGCCGGTGCAAAACGCGGCATGGGGCACGGTGCAGGTCGCGGGCAACCCGGTGAAAATGTCCGGTGTGCCCGAGATCGAGCCGGGCGATCCGCCCGATCTGGGCCAGCACACTGCGCAGGTACTGGCCGACTGGCTGGGCGCGGCGCAAGAGCAGATCGCCGACTGGAAATCGCGCAACATCACTTGAGAAAGCACGCACCTATGCAACCCCCCACGCACACCGCAGCCGGTCCGCTGCACGGCAAGGTCGCCCTGGTCACCGGCGCTGGCGGCATGAAGGGCATAGGCCGTGCGATCGCGCTCAAGCTGGCCGCCCAGGGCGCCGACATTGTGCTGTCCGATGTGCAGCGGCCACAGGCCGATCTGCCCCCGCGCGAAGTGCAAACCCAATGGCGCAGCATCGACAGCGTGGGCGATGAGATCGAGGCCATGGGCCGGCGCTGTCACCGTGCCTGGTGCGACCTGACCAAAAGCGATCAGATCGAGCGCATGGTGGCCGAGGCGTCCACTTGCTTTGGCCACCTGGATATTCTGGTCAACAACGCCCGCGCCATCATCGGGCGCGACCAGGTGCCGGTGCATGAAATCAGCGAGGATGTGTGGCGGCACTTCATCGACATCAACACCACCGCAGTGTTCCTGACCATCAAGTTCGCCACCCAGGCCATGATCGCCCAGGGGCGCAGCGGACGCATCATCAACATCGCATCGGGCTCGGGCAAACAGGGGCAGCGCAACATGGCAGCCTATTGCGCATCCAAGTTCGGCGTGATCGGCCTGACCCAATCCGCAGCCCTTGATCTGGCTCCGCACGGCATCACCGTGAACTCAGTGTGCCCCGGCGCGATCGACTCCGACCGCATGAACTACCGCGAACAAGACCTTGCGAAACAGCAAGGCCTCTCGCTGCAGGAATACCGTGACCGCCTGGTCAAGACCATTGCGCAGGCCATCCCCCTGGGGCGCATCGGCACTTCGGAAGATATTGCCGGCGTCACGGCGTTCCTGGCAGGGCCCGAGGCCAGCTTCATCACCGGACAGTCCTATGCCGTCAATGGTGGCACCTTCATGAGCTGATCGGCTGCGCACGCCCTGACATGAACTCTCCTGACACACACACAAGCACCGGCGCCCTGGCCGGGGTACGGGTACTCGACCTCACCACCGTCATGGCCGGTCCGGCCACGACGCAGATGCTGTGCGACATGGGCGCACAAGTGACCAAAGTGGAGACCGCGCAGGGCGACATCATCCGCCGCGTCGGCCCATCGCGCCATGACGGCATGGGCACCATCTTCCTGCAGAACAACCGCGGCAAGCGCAGCATCGTGCTCGATTTGAAGCACCCGCAAGGGCGCGAATGCCTGCTCCGCCTGGCGCGTGACTGCGACGTGCTGGTCTACAACATCCGGCCACAAGCGATGCAACGATTGGGTCTGGGCTACGAAGAACTCAGCCGCGCTAATCCACGCATCATCTATGCCGGCATCTACGGCTATGACGAGCGCGGCCCCTACGCCGGACGACCCGCCTATGACGACCTGATCCAGTCGCTGGTGGCGCTGCCCACGCTGGCCATGATGGCTGGCAACGACCGCCCCCGCTTCATGCCCTTGGCCATTGTGGACCGCTACGTGGCCAGCGTGGCGGTGGGCATCATCAATGGCGCGCTGGTGCATGCGCTCAAGTCCGGCCAGGGCCAGCGCGTGGACATCTCGATGTTCGAGACCATGGCGCAACTGGTACTGAGCGATCATTTTGGCGGCCGCACGTTCGAGCCACCGCTGGGCCCGCCCGGCTACAGTCGCACCCTCTCACCCGAACGCGTGCCCTACCCAACTCTTGACGGCCATCTGAGCATGCTTGCCTACACCGATGCGCAGTGGCACAAGTTCTTTGCAATGATCGAGCGGCCCGAGCTATCGCAAGACCCGCGCTTTGTGACCATGACCGAGCGCACGATCCATATCGACGCGCTTTACAAACTGGTTGGGCAGAGCCTGCGCGCGCGCACCACCGCGCAGTGGCTTGAGCTACTGACCGAGGCCGACATCCCCGCCGCGCCATTAAACACGCTCGATTCGCTGATCGACGATCCGCATCTGGCGCAAATCGGTTTCTTCAAACCCTTCGATCATCCAAGCGAAGGGCCATTGCGCCAATTGGCCTCGCCGGTGCGATGGTCACGCACACCGCCGGCGCCGCCGGCTGCGGCGCCGCGCCTGGGCGAGCACAGCTGCGAAGTGCTGGGCGAGGCCGGCTATTCGCGCGAAGAGATTGACCGGCTCGTGGCACAAGGCGTGACGCTCGATGGCGCGGCGCCGGCCGCATCAGCGCCTGCCGATTGACATCCGCACTGTCAGCCCAAGTTAGAAATGTCCCCTCGCAACCGACATCCGGTCCTGGCATTGACAAGGCAGAGGTTGCATGCCTGCTTGGTCTGCGCGTCGCGTCAGGCGATGCCCGGCAGGCGCTCATACTGTGGCGGTCTACGCTTCGCTTCGACTTCGCTGGGATTTGCGGCCTGAGGCCGGCGGCGCAGAACTCACTTCGCGCCCTTCGGCCGCTGCGTTCAAACAGCTGCGCCGAGCATGAATTGAAGCGCTTCGCGCCCGACCTCAGGCCGCAAATCCCAGCCGCCCCAGAATGAGCGCCTGCCGGGCATCGCCTGCCGCGACGGGTAAGGGGTGGGCGTGCGTTGCGGTGAAGACATGTCGAGCGCAC
>CANJPU010000051.1 GCA_947476285.1 Comamonadaceae bacterium
AGCAGGGATCGCCCGCAGTGCGGACTTTGTGAGAGACTTCATTTCGGTGGTTCCTTTCTTTGCTTGCTAGGCACCCGCATGTTCACATGCGGGCGAAAGGAGCCGCCACCCTCAGCTCATCTGTTCAACAAGTTCTGGGACATCGCCTGCCCCCGATTGCGCGGGCCTTAATTTCTACGACATCGACAAGAGCTTCCAGGCGTCGCTGCGCGTCAACATGAGCGCCGAGATGTTCCGCCAGTTCGAGCCGCTGATCCAGCGTCTGGGCGGCGTGGTCGGCAATGAGATCGATCAGTTGGCCCGCATAGTCGATCAGAACCCGCCGGTGCTGGAGCAGCGCGACCGCTTCGGCCGCGACCTCGACCGCATTGTCTACCACCCTGCTTACCGCGAGATGGAGCGCATCGGCTTCGAAGACTTCCAGTTTCACACCATGTGCCATCAGCCCAATGCATTCGGCTCGGGCGCACCGGCACCGCAGGCCTTGAAGTACGCCTTCCAGTACCTGTTCATCCAGTCAGAGTGCGGCATGATGTGCCCGCTGAGCATCACCGACGCCACCATTCATGTGCTGCGCGTCTATGCCAGCGAAGAGCTCAAGGCCTACCTGCTACCCAAGATGATGGCGCCTGCGCTGAAGGACATGTGGAAGGGCACGCAGTTCATGACCGAGCGCGCCGGCGGCTCTGACGTGGGCACCCTGGAGACCGTGGCCCGCAACGAGAACGGCGTCTGGCGCCTGTACGGCGACAAGTGGTTCGCCTCTCACACCGACGCGCACGTGGCGCTCATTCTGGCGCGGCCCGAAGGCGCGCCAGAGGGCATCAAGGGCGTGGCCATGTTCGCGTTGCCGCGCTACTTGCCCGATGGTTCGCGCAACAAGTACCGGCTGGTGCGCTTGAAGGAAAAGCTGGGCACCAAGTCCCTGGCTTCCTGCGAGATCGTGCTCGAAGGCGCGCAGGCTTACCTCGTGGGCCGCGCCGACCAGGGCATCAAGCAGATGATGGAGCAGGTGAACATGTCGCGCCTGTCGCACGGCGTGCGCGCTGCGGGCCAGATGCGCCGCTGCTTCAACGAAGCCATGCAGGTCGCACGCAACCGCAATGCGTTCGGCTCGCGCATCATTGAGCATCCTTTGCTGCGCCGCCAAGTCATGAAAATCCTGGTGCCAGCTGAGCAGGCGCTGGCGCTCTCTATGCTGGCGGCCAAGTACATGGACCAGTCACGCGCCGGGTCGGCCGAGGCCGCGCAGCTCATTCGCATCCTCACACCGCTGATCAAATTCAGAGCTTGTCGCGATGCCATCTCGGCGGCCCGCGCATCCATGGAAACGCGTGGCGGCAATGGCTACATCGAGGAATGGGTCAATGCCCGCCTGGTGCGCGACGCCCACATCGGCGTGCTCTGGGAAGGCACCAGCAATATCAACGCGATCGACGTCGTCAGGCGCGCAGTGGGCAAGTCCAAGGCGCATCAAAATCTTTACACCCTGCTCAAGCAACAGCTTGTCGAACTCAACCAATTGCCGCAAGCCTTGACCCAACGCCTTATGAGCGCAGTGGACAAGAGCTACAAGCTGATCTCGGCCGTGGCCGCCGGCAATAGCAGCACCGAACACATGGCGCGTCAGGCCACCACTGCCTTCTACAACGCCGCCAGCGCCGTGGTGCTCGCATGGGAGGCCAGCCAGCCCCAGGGCGATGCGCGCAAGCTGCTGATCAGCCGTTTTGTGCTGGAACACCGCCTCGAACCGGTCGATCCCCTTGCGCCTCCGGATGGTCAGTGGGAGCATGCGGCCTATTCAGTCTTGCTGGAGCAGGACAAGACAATCACGCTGCCTGAAGCGGCGGCCATCGTGGGGGCGTGAAGCAGCAAGCCGGGCGCCGGCACTTGGGTTTCGAGTCAATCAGACTCAGACTTGAAGGGGGGGCATGTGCGCGTCATGAATTGGGAAAAGATCGATGATGAAGCTCGACACGAAGTTGGTCACGATGGACAAGAAATTGCTTCGTGCTTTTCCGAAGTGGGCTGTGGCGCTTTCCGCTGCGTCTTGACATCAGACCATGAACTGCAGCGCCGCCAGCCGCGCATAGGCGCCACCTGAAGCCATCAGGCTGTCATGCGTGCCCTGCTCAACAATCCTGCCGTGGTCCAGCACCACGATGCGGTCGGCTTGCTGCACAGTGGCAAGGCGGTGGGCAATCACCAGCGTTGTGCGGTCCCGCATGGCTGACTCCAGCGCGGCCTGGACCATGCGCTCGCTCTCCGCGTCCAGTGCGCTGGTGGCCTCGTCGAGCAACAAAAGCGGCGGGTTCTTCAGCATGGCGCGGGCAATGGCGATGCGCTGGCGCTGGCCGCCTGAGAGTCGAACACCACGCTCGCCCAGGAAGGTGGCATAGCCTTCAGGCAGGGCGGTGATGAAGTCGTGCGCGAATGCGGCCGTGGCTGCGGCGATCACTTGCTCATCGCTGGCATCGGGCTTGCCGTAGCGGATGTTTTCCATGGCGCTGGAAGAGAAAATCACCGCATCCTGCGGCACCAGGCCGACGCGCGATCGCAGGTCATCGAGCGACGCATCGCGCAGCATGACGCCGTCTATCGTGATGGCGCCGCGCTGCGGATCGTAGAAGCGCAGCAGCAGTTGAAACACCGTGCTCTTGCCAGCGCCGCTCGCGCCCACCAGTGCCACCGTTTCGCCCGGCGCCACGCGCAGCGTGAAATCAGCCAGTGCCGGCGTCAGAGGCCGCGATGGATAGTGGAAGTCAACGCCTTCAAAGCTGACCGTGCTGCCGCCTTGCGCCGGCGGCAGGGGTCGCGCCTGCGCCGGTGAACTCACGGGCGAGCGGCTGTCGAGCAACTCCATCAAGCGCTCAGTTGCGCCAGCGGCCCGCAGCAGATCGCCATAGACTTCACCCAGCACTGCCACAGCACCCGCCAGGATGATCACGTACACCACCGTCTCGCCCAGGTGGCCCGGCGTGATGCTGCCCGCCAGCACCGCCTGTGTGCCCTGGTAAAGCCCCCACAGCAGCAAGGCAGCATTGGCGATGATGATGAACGCCACCAGCACCGCGCGTGCACGCGTTCGCCTCACGCCAGTGAGAAAGGCGTTCTCGCTGGCTTGGTCAAAACGGGCAGCCTCGCGCGAATGCGCGGCGAAGCTCTGCACCACCGGAATGGCATTGAGCACCTCGGCGGCAATGGCGCTGGAGTCAGCTACGCGGTCCTGGCTGGCGCGCGAGAGCCGGCGCACCCTGCGGCCAAACCACATCGATGGCAGGATCACCACCAGGATAATGAGCAGCACCAGGCCCATCACATAAGGGTTGTTCCAAACCAGCATGGCCAGCGCGCCTATGCCCATCACCGTGTTGCGCAGACCCAGGCTCAACTGAGAGCCAACCACGGTCTGCACCAGCGTGGTGTCGGTGGTCAGGCGCGAGAGAACTTCACCGGTTTGCGTGGTTTCGAAAAACTCGGGGCTTTGCTCCAGCACATGCGCATACACCGCATTGCGCAGATCGGCGGTGACACGCTCACCCAGCCAACTGACCATGTAGAAGCGCGCCGCAGAGAAAACGCCCAGCGCGATCGCTACAGCGAACAACTCAAGAAAATGTGTTTGCAGCGCCAGCAAGGCACGGCCCTTGTCCCCCGCCGAGACGCCGCCATCGATCAGGCCGCGCAGCGCGATCGGAAACACCAGCGTGGCTGCGGCAGCCAGCACCAGGAACACACCGGCCAACGCAATGCGCCAGCGGTAAGGGCGCACAAAGGGCAGCAAGCCCGACAGCGAACGAGGTGTCGCCTTTGCACCGGCAGGAGCTGAAGGGGTCATGGGTGCAGTGTACTCAATGGACAAGCGCTCGCTGTCATTCCAGACTTGAACGTCAACCCTGCCACTACAACCGCAGCCGCTGCGCGTAGCCCGTCATTTCCAGGTAGCCACTCCCCACACGCGCACCTTGCTCGTTGAGCAGTTCACTCAAGCCTTCCCAGTAGATCGCGCCTGTCGATGCGCGGCTGTCCAACTCCTGGTTGTCCAGCAGGGCTTTGACGGTGAAACTGCCTTGCGCAGTGCGCACGCTCCACTCGACCGGGTAATCGGTTTGCGACAAGGCGCTGCGCCAGCGTCGCAGGGGAGTGAAGGCCACATCCTTTGGGCCGAGTATCTGCAGCTTGCCCTGCGCTGAACGAAACGATCCGCCGCTCCACAAGGCCGAGCCGTCGGCCCGCCGCAGGCGAAACGCGGTGAGTGCGCCGCCATCGTCCAGGTTCATGCCGATCCAGTCCCAGCCCACCGCCTCGGGGTGCAGCAGCTCCTGGCTCCACTCATGGTCAAGCCATGCTCGGCCTTTCACTTGCAGGCGTGAATCCTTCAGCCCGATGCTGCCTTGCACTGCCAGTTGCGGCTGACTGTAGTAGTAGCTGGCCTGCTCGGGTTGCGGCCCCTTGCGCGAGAGACCCTGAGCGCCTTGCAGCAACACAGGCTGGGTCGGTGTGCATTGCAGATCCAGCGCAAAGTCGGATGCAAGAATGCGGGCAGCATAGCCTTGCGCACCGCGCGACAATGTCCAGTCGCGCAGCCCAAGCCGCGTGTCGCCCACAGCCGCAGTCGCTACATCAAAGCCCTCGCGTGCGATGCGCTGATCGTGCCAGAGCTTGCGGCCTTGCAGATCAGTCACTGCCGCATGCGCGAACACGAGCTGCTTGGCCGCAAAGCGCGAGCGCATGCCCTGTGTGTCCGCCACACGCGAGCGAAAGAAGGTGATCTGAAATCCAAACGCTCGCTCGCCGGCGCTTGCCTGGCCAGTGACATACCACCACTCAGTGCGAAACTGTGGGTGCGCGCCGTGATCGCGCGGGAATGCAAGCTGCGCAGGTGGCAGGGCCCATGCATTGCGCGCCAGGCCCAGGCACGGAACCGCGGCCAGCAAGAAGCGTCTGCGCATCACCAATCTTCTTTCACTGCCAGCACGGCGTCGCGGCCAGCCGCGGCGCGGCCTGCCAGCCAGGCTGTTACTGTGCCGGCGGCCACCACAGCCGCGCACAAGACCAGCAGCCGCAGCCACGGCACCAGCAGATCCATGGTCCAGTGAAAGCTCTGCGCGTTGACCACATGCACCAGCACCACCGACACCGCCAGCCCCAAGGCCAACCCGGCAACTGACCCAATCAGCGTCCAGGCCGCGCCTTCGCTCGCGACCACCGCCAGAATCTGCCCGCGCGTCAAGCCCAGGTGCGCCAGCAGGCCGAACTCCTTTCGCCGCGCCAGCACTTGGGCGCTGAAGCTTGCCGCCACGCCAAACAGACCGATGCCAATAGCAACCGCCTGCAGCCAATAGGTCACCGCAAAGCTGCGATCGAAAATGCGCAGCGAGATCGCGCGCAGCTCTTGCGCCGATGCGATGTCAAGCACACCGCTGCTGCCTGATTCGCGCTGCGCCAATGCGCGCAGTTCTTGTTGCACCTGCGCGGCATCGGCGCCAGGCGCGAGCCAGATGTGCAGTTCATTGGCGCGGCGGTCTGCGGTGAGGCGTTCGAAATCAGCCCGAGCGATCACGATGGCCCCGCTTTGCCGCACGTAGTCGCGCCACACGCCGGCAACAAAAAATGTGGGCGCACCCGCAGGGCTTCGTGCGAACGCCGCCGAAAGCGGCGCGAAGATCTGGCCGGTGCGCGCACCATACAGATCGACCACCGCTTCGCTCGCATACACGGCAATCTGTCCGGGCGGTGCGCTCACGGGTGCGTCCACCAGCGGCAGCGAGCGTGCCGGGTCATTGATGTCGCGAGCCATCAGGGTCACTGCCGGCAGTGTCGGGTCCAGCAGCAGCGCCCGCATGCGCTGCGATGCAAGGCTGCGCACGCCTTCGAGTCGGCCGGCTTGTTGCACGAACTGCGGCGTGAAGAAAACGCTGTCGGCCGCCGATGAAGACTGGGCAGTGCGCACATACAGATCGGCAGGAAGCACCACATCCAGCCACTGCGAAACCGATTCGCGAAAGCTGGCCACCATGACGGTGAGCGCCACCGCCAGGCTGAGCGATGCCACCACGCCGCTCACCGCCACTGCGGCACTCTCGCGCACCCGGCGTGCCCGCTCCACCGCCAGCATGGCCAGCAAGCGATGCGCCACCAGCGGTGCGAGGCGGTCATACAACAGGGCAACGCTCCAGGGCAGCGCGGTGATGCCGCCCACCAGCAGCAGCCCCACCGATACATAGGCGCCCAGCGGAATGCCTTGTACGGGAGGCAATAGCGCCAGCACTGCGGCTGCGGCCATCATCAAGACACTGCCCAGATGACCGCGCGGACGGACATCGCCGCTTCCAAGGCCCTTCAGCGTTTGTGCCAGCGCCAGCTTTTGCGCGGCGCGTGCAGGCTGCCAGCCACCCACCGCAGCAGCGAGTGTGCCCAGCAGGCCGTACACCACAGCGGCACTGGCGCTCCACTGCAGTGTGGGAGCTACATTGGCGAAGTAGCCGCCGCCCAAATCACCACCCAGCACGCGCAAGCCGATGGACGCCAGCGCCGTGCCCAGGGCGATGCCAGCCGCGCTGCCCACGATGCCCAGCAGCACCGATTCGATCAGCACCAGCCCCAGCCGCTGCCTGCCGGTGAGCCCGAGCACGCCCAGCAATGCCAACTGCTGAGCGCGTCGCGTCACGCTGAGCGCCAGCACCGAATAGACCAGGAAGGCGCCGGTGAACAATGCCACCAGTGCCAGCACGGTGAGATTGACCCGATAGGCGCGAGAGAGATTGGCCAGCCTTCTCGCATCGTCGGCTGGCTCGATTGCCACCAGGCCAGCAGGCAGTTGCAGCGAGCGCACGAACTCAGCGCGGCTTGTACCTGGCTGCAGGCGCAGGTCAATGCGGGTCAGCTCGCCCTGGCGGCTGAAAAAATCCTGTGCAGCGCCAATGTCCATCACGGCCAGCGGCGCACCGGCGGCTGACACCGTGCCGGCCACGCAGGCCTCGCGCATTTGAAGGCCGTCTTGCAGGCGCACGCTGCCCGCAGCCGGTGTGGGCATCAGCACCTGGCGTGCGGCAGGATTGAGAAATACGCAGCCCGGCGCAAACAGAGCAAAGCGGCCCGCATTGGCTGCAGGCGCTGGCATGAGCGATGGCGCCACGCGCGCCACCAGCAGCGCGTCCACCCCCAGCACCCGCAGCGGTCTGCGCGCGCCAGTGCTTGTGACGGCCATGGTGTTGATCTCCAGCACCGGGCTGGCGACTGACACCTGCGCATGGGCCGCCAAGCGGGCGTAGAGGTTTTCATCCAACGTGCCTTGCACCGCGCGAAGTTCCAGATCGGGCTGGCCGCCGGCCGAACGCGCGGCGCTGGAAAATTCACTCAGGGCGGAAGCATTGATCAAGTGAACCGAAAACGCCAGCGCCACGCCCAGTGTCACCGCCAAAATCGCAGCCGCGCTGCGCCAGGGGTGATGGCGAAATTCCTGCCATGAGAAGGTGCGAAGCAAAGCCAGCATGGCCTATTGTGACGGCCCGCGCCCGATCCTGTCGCGCGCAGCACGGCGCATCTGCGATAAGCTTGGCACCATGCTCAATCTGCCAACCTATGACGACGTCGTGGCCGCGTCGCGCCGTATCCAGGGCCATGCTCATCGCACACCGGTGCTGCGCTCGGCCACGGCCAATCAAATGCTCGGTGCTGAAGTTTTCTTCAAATGCGAAAACTTCCAGCGCATGGGCGCGTTCAAGTTTCGTGGCGCCTACAACGCACTGGCTCAATTCACTGCGGCGCAGCGCAAGGCCGGCGCCCTCGCATTCTCATCGGGCAACCATGCGCAGGCAGTTGCGCTGTCAGCGCGCTTGCTGGGCATGCCCTCAGTCATCCTGATGCCCACCGATGCACCGGCCGCCAAGCTTGACGCCACGCGCGGCTATGGTGCGGAGGTGATTTTGTTCGACCGCTATACCCAGGACCGCGAGGCGCTGGCCGCGCAGATCGCCGCCGCGCGCGGCATGACGCTGATTCCGCCCTTCAATCATGCGGACGTGATGGCTGGCCAGGGAACCGCAGCCATGGAGTTGCTGCAAGATGTGGGCGAGCTCGATCTCATGCTGGTACCTCTGGGCGGTGGTGGCCTGCTCAGTGGCACTGCGCTGGCCACGCGGGCGCTGTCGCCACACTGCCAGATCTACGGCGTGGAGCCGCAGGCCGGCAACGATGCGCAACAGTCGCTGCGCAAGGGCGAGATCGTGCACATCGACACGCCGGTGACGCTGGCCGACGGCGCGCAGACGCAGCATCTGGGGCCGCTCACCTTCGCGGTGATACAACGCGATGTCACCGACATACTCACCGCCACCGATGACCAACTGGTGCAGGCCATGCGCTTTTTTGCGGAGCGCATGAAGATGGTGGTCGAGCCCACCGGTTGCCTGGGTTTCGCGGCCGCATGCCATGCGGGGCTGGACCTAAAGGCCAAGCGGGTGGGGGTGATTCTCAGCGGGGGCAATGTGGATCTGGCGCGCTACGCGGGCTTGCTATCGGCATGAGCGCGCAGGCCGATGCCTTCGCTGGTCAGTAGCAGCACACGATCAGCCCGCGCGGCAGCGGCCTCTGAGTGGGTCACCAGCACCAGTGATGCGCCCAAGCTGCGGGTTTGCGACAGCAGCACATCCATCACCAGCGCGGCCGTGCGGGGGTCCAGGTTGCCGGTGGGCTCATCGGCCAGCACGATGCCAGGGCGGTGCACCAGCGCCCGTGCAATCGCCACCCGCTGCAACTGGCCGCCTGACAACTGCTGCGGCAAGCGTGGGCCCAGACCTTGCAGGCCTACGGCGCCCAGCATCTCCTCTACCCGCGCATCATCACTTTGGCCCAGCAGCATGAGCGGCAGGGCCACGTTCTGCGCCACATCCAGATGCGGCAGCACATGAAAGGCCTGGAACACAAAGCCCACATGGCGTCTGCGCAGCAAGGCGCGCTGTGCTTCATCCATTCGCTGCAAGTCCTGGCCGTCCAGGTTGACGCTGCCTGCATTCCAGTCGTCCAGCCCCGCCATGCAATTGAGCAGAGTGGATTTGCCCACGCCCGATTCACCCACCACCGCCACGAATTCGCCGGGCTGAACATCGAGCGACACATTGGCGAACACCGGCACATCGCCGTAGTGCTTCGCAAGGCCACGCACCGACAAGCTCATGGCGCGCACCTCACCTGATCAAGCAAGCGATCCAGCGCGTCGGGTGCATCACATGCAATCACCTTGCGCCTTTGCATGCTGCGCAGCCAGGTGAGCTGGCGCTTGGCCAGTTGGCGAGTGGCGGCGATGCCTTGCTCGCGCAGTTGGGCAAGTGGCTCGGGTGTGCCAGCGGGCGCTGCGTCGCATGCCTCCAGCATGTCCCAGGCTTGCCGATAACCGACACAGCGCATGCTGGGCATGTCGGCATGCAGGTCACCGCGTGCGCGCAGGGCCTTCACCTCACCCAAAAACCCCGCTTGCAGCATCGCGTCAAACCGCTGCGCGATGCGCGCGTGCAGCCAGCTTCGCTCGGTGGGCTCCAGGGAAAAGAGGGGTACTTGGTCAAACTCCGTCACACCTGCGCGAGTGCCATGAAAGCTAGACAAAGCTCGCCCGGTGAGTCGGAACACTTCCAGTGCGCGCTGGATGCGCTGCGAATCTTGCGGCGCCAGCCGCTGCGCGGTGGCGGGGTCCACCTGCGCCAACTGCGCATGCATGGCCGGCCAGCCAAGCTGTGCGGCCTGCGCCTCCAGTTGCGCGCGCAGGTTTGCATCGGCCGGCGGCATGGCATCCAGGCCTTCAAACAGAGCCTTGAAGTAAAGCATGGTGCCCCCGACCAGCAAAGCAAGCCGGCCCCGCGCATTGATCTGCGCGATCAACTGCCGCGCATCGGCAGCGAACTCTGCGGCGCTGTAGGCATGGCTCGGCTCACGAATGTCGATCAGGTGGTGCGGCACGGCTTGCCGTTCTGCCGCCGAAGGCTTGGCCGTGCCGATGTCCATGCCGCGATAGACCAGAGCCGAATCGACGCTGATGATCTCGGCCTCATGCGCCTGCGCGATCGCCAGTGCCGCAGCGCTTTTGCCAGAGGCGGTTGGCCCGGCCAGGGCAATGGCTCTCACGCCTGCACCTGCCTTGGCACGCCATAGCGCGGCACCAGCACCCAGCACACCAGCGCGATGCAAACGCTCCAGAACCACACGCCATTGGTCAGCGCGAACACGGTGTCATCGAGCCGCATGCCAACCCAGCCACCTGCCACGAAAGCAGTGAGCATCATCAAAAAGCCATTGAGCGCCGAGGCCGCACCCGCCGCTCTGGGGAAGGGCCCGACCGCGCCGCTTTGTCCCAAGGGCTGGTGCACACCATGCGCCAGCATGAACACACAGTAGGGCAGCATGATGGCCCACACGGTGTAAACGCCGGCCCAGGCCAGCACGCCCAGCAGTGTGCCGCCTGTGAGTGAAATCGCGCCAGCAATGGCGGCCGTGCGGCGCAGCCCGTGGCGCGGCAACAGGCGCCGGCACATGAAGGTGCCCGTCAGGTAGACGACGCACATGGTGAACATCAACAGCCCGTATTGGGTGCGCGTGACGCCCAGCGTCTTGATGAAGACGAAAGACGAAGTGGCCAGAAAAGTGAACAGCCCCGCATAGGACGCGGTGGACAAGGCCGACCAAGTCAGAAACGTAGGATGACGAATAATGGCCAGCCAGGTGGAGAACAAAGTCGCGGGCTGCAGGGCCTGCGGGTTGCGCACCGTCACGGTTTCGGTGAAGCGAAACGCCACCGTCAACCACGCAGCCGCGCCAAACACCACCAGCGCGCCCAGGGCATAGCGCCAGCCCAGTGTATCGGTCAAAAACCCGCCCAGTGGCGCGCTCAGGCAGGCAATCACGCCCAGGCCGGACAGCCCCTTGGACAGCACACGTGCGCCGTTCTCTGGCGTGAACAGGTCGCGCACCACAGCGCGCGCGCACATGACAGCCGCGCCCATGGCAGCGCCTTGCACCACCCGCCACAGGAGCAGCATAGGCAATGAAGCGGCCAGCGCGCAGCCCACTGAAGCGGCGGTGTAAGCGCCCAGGCCCCACAGCAAAATTGGGCGCCGGCCAAAGCGATCGGACATCGGCCCCCACACGAGTTGCGAGGTGCCGAACGCCAGCAGCAAGCTGGTGAGCGTGAGCTGAGCTTGGGACACTGGCGCACCAAAGACCTCCATCATGGAGGGCAGGGCAGGCAGGTACAGGTCGGTGGTGATGGGCTGCGTGCCCAGCAGCAACGAGAGAATCAGCACCAGCCATGTCGAGGACATGCGCGAGGGCATGCCCGCAGAGTCAGGCGACTGAGATGGGGTCATCGGCCAAGCGTAGCAGAAGCGGGCCGGTTGCCCGGTACACCCCGGCGCATCTATCGCAAGCTGAACATCTCGGCCAGCGCGTCGCGGTATTGGCCCAGGCCCATCGCCATGGTGTTGTGGTGCGAGCCGCCCTCGACCAGCACGAAACGCTTGCGGCCTTGTGCGGCGTCGAAGAGCTTGCGTCCGAGTTTGCTGTCGATCAGTTGATCATTGTCGCCATGCACCACCAGCAGGGGCGAGGCGATCTTGGTCACTTTGGCGATGGAGTCAAAGCGTTGCGTGATCAGCGGGCCAATGGGCAGCCAGCCCCACTTCATGCTGCTGGCCACATCGGGAATCGAAGAGAAGGCGCCTTCCACAATCGTGCCGCGCTCATCATCCACCTGCGATGCCAGATCGATCGCCACGGCCGCGCCCAGTGAATGGCCGAAGATGTAGCGCGCACGCTGTGGGTACTTGGCCGCCAGCCAGCTCCAGGCGGCACGGGCATCCTCGTAAGCCATGTCTTCCGAGGGCAGGCCCGGCGTGCTCTTGCCAAAGCCGCGGTAGTCGATTGCCAGCACCGAGAAGCCCAGCTCCTGCATGCGACGGATGCGCGGCGAGGAGCCTTCGACATTCCATCTTGCGCCGTGCAGGTACAGCAGCACCGGCCCGTCAGCCGCCTTGCGCTGCGCAGCCAGCCACAGCCCGTGCAGGCGCACAGGCTCGCCAGTCACTCGCGAGGGAAAATCGATCCAGACGTTGTCCATGTCGGCAGCCAAGGCCGCAGAGCCACCCCAACTGCGGTCGCTCGGCTGGAAGATCCAGGCCCGCTGCTGTTGGTCCAGCGTGGCGCAGCCCACCGACAGTACAACTGCAGCGACTGCGGCGGCAAAGAGGGGCCAGCGTTTCATGTGTGATTGAGCGCTGCAGTCAGAACAAGTTCACTGGGGTTTTCCCGCGACGCTGATGCGGCAGACTCAGCGCCCGCGCAGGAACAGCGCGTCGAGCTCACGCACCGTGAGTTGGCGCCAGGTGGGGCGGCCGTGGTTGCACTGGTCGGAGCGTTCGGTTTGCTCCATCTGGCGCAGCAAGGCGTTCATCTCTTCCAGTGTGAGTTTGCGGTTGGCGCGCACCGCGCCGTGGCAGGCCATGGTGGACAGCAGCTCGTTGTGTGATCGCTGCACCACCGTACTCGCATCATGCTGGGCCAGCTCAGCGAGCACGCTGCGGGCCAGCTCCACGGCGTCACCCTGGGCCAGGCTGGTGGGCACCGCACGCACCGCCAAGGTCTTGGGAGAGAAGGCGGTCACTTCCAGGCCCAACGTCTCCAGCGCCTCGGTGCAGTTCTGCGCGGTGGCGATCTCGTGCGGCGTGGCGGCGAAGGTGGCCGGAATCAGCAGCGGCTGACTGGCGATGCGGCTGCCGTCAAGCTGCTGCTTGAGCCGCTCGTACACGATGCGCTCATGGGCCGCGTGCATGTCCACGATCACGAGACCTTGCGTGTTCTCAGCCAGAATGTAGATGCCCTGCAATTGAGCGATGGCACGGCCCAGGGGCCAGTCGCCCGCAGGCAAGGCAGGCTCGGCGGGCTGGGGCAGGGCGGCCGCGCGCGAAGGCGACCACAGCGCGCCGATGTCAGACACCACGTTGCCCTGCGCCCGGTTGAAATCCATCGCCGGCTGGGCCCATGGCATGCGGGTTGCATTGACTGAGGCAGGCATCGGCCGGTCATCTTGCAAGAGCGCATTGGGCACTTCAGCCACTACTGCACCGGCTGCACCGGACGATCGCGGCACGGCCAGCGCGTTTTCCACCGCATGGCGCACAGCCTGGTGCACTTCGCGGCTGTCGCGAAACCGCACCTCGATCTTGGTCGGGTGCACATTGACGTCCACCCGGGTGGGGTCGATTTCCACATGCAGCGCATAGACCGGCTGGCGGTGGCCATGCAATACGTCTTCGTAGGCGCTGCGCGCGGCATGGGTCAGCACCTTGTCGCGCACGAAGCGCCCATTGACATAGGCAAACTGCTGGTCGGCGCGCGAGCGCGCCGCATCGGGCAGGCCTGCGCGCCCGGTGACGCGTATCGAACCGGCACTGTAGGCCACCTCCACGCTCATCTCAAGAAGCTCGGCGCCCAGCACATCGGCCAGCCGCTGATCGCGCGTGGCGGGCCGCCATTGCTCGATCAGCTTGCCCTCTTGCCATACCGCGAAGCCCACCTCGGGTCGGGCCAATGCCTGGCGGCGCACGGCTTCGACGCAATGGGCCAACTCAGTCGCGTCGGTCTTGAGAAACTTGCGGCGGGCCGGTGTGCTGAAGAACAGCTCCTTGACTTCAACCGTGGTGCCGTTGGCACGTGCCGCCGGGCTCAACTCGCCGCTTCGGCCATCGAGCATGAAGGCGCTGGCCTGGCCGGCAGTGCGCGAGAGCACGCTCATGTCCGACACCGAAGCGATGGCCGCCAATGCCTCGCCGCGAAAGCCCATGGTGCCCACCGATTCCAGATCGGACAGCGAAGCGATCTTGCTGGTGGCATGGCGGCGCAGCGCCAGCGCCAACTCATCGCGCGCAATACCGCAGCCGTTGTCCTCCACGCTGATCAGGCGCACGCCGCCTGCGAGCAGTCGAACCGTGATTTGTGTCGCGCCCGCGTCCAGTGCGTTATCGAGCAGCTCGCGCACGACGGAGGCGGGGCGTTCGACCACTTCGCCGGCCGCGATCTGGCTGATCAGTTCATCGGGAAGCTCGCGGATGGGGCGGCGCGGCGGGGGCGAGGCGAGGGCGTTCATGAGGAAGGCACATTGTAGGCAAGACTGCCAAAGCGGCCGCAAGGCGATAATCCGCCCATGGAACTCATTGCCTTGCTCGTCGATTTCATTTTGCATGTCGACAAACACCTCGAAGCGTTCGTCACCTCCTACGGCGCCTGGGTTTATGCCTTGCTGTTTCTCATCATCTTTGTGGAGACCGGCGTGGTGGTCATGCCTTTCCTGCCCGGTGACTCGCTGCTGTTCGTGGTGGGCGCGATGTGTGGCGTGGGGCTCATGAGCTACCCGCTCACGGTTGCGCTGCTGCTGGTGGCGGCGGTGCTGGGCAATCAATCCAACTATGCGATCGGGCGGCACTTCGGGCCGCGGGTTTTCCAGTGGGAAGATTCGCGCTATTTCAACAAGCGCGCCTTTGACCAGGCCCATGCCTTCTACGAAAAATACGGCGGCATCACCATCGTGGCGGCGCGCTTCATGCCTTTTCTTCGCACCTTCGCGCCCTTCGTGGCTGGCGTGGCGCGCATGACGCGCAGCAAGTTTACGTTCTACGACGTCACTGGAGGCGCGCTCTGGGTGGGTGGCATCATCACCGCAGGCTATTTCTTTGGCAGCGTGACCTGGGTCAAGGCGCACCTGGACAAGATCATCTGGGCCATGATTTTCATACCCGGCCTGTTGATTTTGTTTGGCGCATGGAAGGCGCGCCGCAACGCGGTGCGCGCCGCCGCCGGATCACGCTGAGCCGCGCTTGATCAGCGTGCGCTCTGCCGGGCCAGAGCCAAGCGGTTGGTGTGGCGCAACCTGGCCGCCAGGGTTAGGGCGATGTTCGACAGCAGGCATTGCACCAGGCGCGGATGATTTTGGCTGAGGGCATCGAAATCTTCGCGCCGCAGCACCGCCACCGAAGTGTCTTGCTCCGCAATCACGGTGGCCGAACGTGAAGAACGGTCCAGGAAGGCGATGTCGCCCAGCATCGCACCGCGCCGCGCACCGGCCAGCCGCACATCCTTGCCGTGTTCGGATCGAAGCACCACGCTGGCAGCGCCTTGCAGCAGCACCATCAGCTCGTCGCCGGGCTCACCCGCTGCCAACATCACCTGTCCGGCGCGAAACTGGCGTGGCTTCATCACGGCCTCCAATAGCTCGCGCTCTTGCGCATCCAGGCCATTGAATAGCGAGGCAGCCTCCAGCATGCTGGCAACGTCAGGGGGAAGGTCGGTGCCATGGCGGCGGATCAACTCGTTCTCCGCCTGTTCAAGCGCGCGATCCAGGTCAGGCAGGAAGCGCCCATGCGCAAGCTGGTAATGCAGCACCGCATGCACTTCCTCCTGGCCCGCATGCGCATCGGTGGCAGCGTGCATTGGTTGAACACCTCTGGCCCGGGCCTGGCGTTCGAATTGCGAAACCGACCGGGCCACACTGCTGTCGACATGGCGCACGCGCGACCAGTCGATGATGGCAAAGGCCGCGCCCTCGCTGTCTTGCTCCAGCGTGCGACCCAGGTTGTCGGCGGCCCCGAAGAACAGGTCTCCTTCTAGCTCGAAAATGCGGATAGTGTCGGCGTGGCGGGCCAGCAAATCCAGCTCTTGCGGCGAGCGCGCGCAGTTGGAAGACAGTTGCCTGCCCGTCCAGATGCGGCCGACCGGCTGCTTTGCGTTGCGCGCGGCGAACAAGACCAGGCCTAGCAGCAGCCCCACAAAGATGGCGGCCACCATGTTGACCAGCATCGCGCTGGCAATCACAGCGGCGATCAGTGCCAGATCTTCCTTGGCATTGGGCCGCAGAGTCCGCCTGCGCAGCCAGTCCATGAAAACAGCGACCGAGGGCCTGTCCACCATGAACCAGGCCTCGCACAGCAGGGCGCCACACACGGCAGCCAGCGGGATCAGTCCGACGATCCCGCTGAGATAGACCAGGGCGGCCACGCCCGCGCTCAGGGCCATGAGAGAGCGGGTCAGCGGCGTGGTGCGGGTGGCGATCATCGATGCATTGGTTGAGCCCGATACCGGCACCGACCCAATGAGCCCGCCCAGGGTCATGCTGAGGGCGGCCCATAGCGAGCCGCCGGGGCCGGTACCTCGTCTGCCATCTTGTTGCGACATGAACTCAGTGGCCATGGTGGTGTTGATGAACATCATCGCGCCCAGAATCATGGCATTGGAGCCAAGGCCGAGCGCGATGGCCCACCCCTTGGTGCCCGGCCCCGTCAGCGCGCCGAAGTCGGCTAGCGCCAAGGGCACGGTGAAGGTCCAGCCGAAACTGCCGATCACTGGGGTGGGATGGTCCAGCGCCAGCCAGGCCAGGCCCAGCAACAGGCCCACCGGCAGGGCAGCGGCAGTGCCGGGCCAATGCGGGCGCAAGCGCCGCAGAATGAAGCCCGTGGCGAACACGAAGGCCACAATGGAGAGCACCACCACAGGCAGCGTTGCGGTGACCAGCAATTCGCGAATGCTGCGAATCTGCGAGACCAGCAAAGCCAGTGCGATGCTGTTTGAAAACCCGGCGAACACCGGCGCCGGAATGAAGCGGGTGAAGCGGTCGGCCCGCAGCAGATACAGAAGGCCAGCGGCCAGGCCGGCACCTGCGCCCAGCACGCAGAACGAGGCCAGCCGCACCCCCACCGTGTCAGTCAGCCCCCAACTGGGAAGCTGGTGAATGAAGTTGCCCATCATCGCGGCCAAGGTGGTGGCTTCGAAGAAGCGGGCGGAAAACACCACGGGCCGATTGACCAGCGCGCCGGTGGCGTTCACCCAGATCATGGACAGCAGCAGCGCCAGAAAGCCCGCAGGCAGCAAATCCAGCCCGATCTGGCTGAACACCACGGTGGCAGAGCCCAGGCTGGTCGGGATGGTGAAGGCAGCGCCGTCCAGCGCGCCAATCAGGCTGGCACGCAAGCCGGGTCTTGCCGCCGGGCTTGTGACTTCAAGGGGGATGGATGAACTGGTGGTCGACACTGGTTTGCAGACGGCGGAGCGTCCACGGTATCAAATGCCGGCAGGCTCGTCCACCGAGTAAGTCCCCGGGGGATGTCGCGCAGGCTACAGCACCCGGCTGCGGGCCAGCGGCGGATTGCGCGCGAAGTAGCGCTCGATGCCGCGCATCAAGGCGTCGGAGAGCTGCTCTTGGTAGGCATCGCTGCGCAGCCGCGCTTCTTCTTCGGGGTTGCTGATGAAGGCGGTTTCCACCAGTACGCTGGGAATATCGGGTGCCTTGAGCACCGCGAAGCCGGCTTGCTCCACCCGTGGCTTGTGCAGGCGCCCCACATTGCCGATCTCGCCGAGCAGGGCGCCGCCGAGCTTCATGCTGTCGTTGATCTGGGCGGTGGTGCTCATGTCCAGCATCGCGTGGGCCAGATGGATGTCACGGGCCTTGACGTTGATGCCGCCTATCAAGTCGGCGCGGTTTTCCTTGTCGGCCATCCAGCGCGCGGCGGTACTGGAGGCCGCGCCCTGGCTGAGTGCGAACACACTGGCGCCGCGTGCCGTCGGGGTCAGGAATGCATCCGCATGAATGCTCACGAACAGGTCGGCCTGTACCCGCCTGGCTTTTTGCACCCGCTGGTGCAGCGGCACGAAGAAGTCCGCATCGCGCGTCAGATAGGCGCGCATCGGGTTGCCGTTGATGACCGATGCGTTGATGCGGTCACGCAGCCGGTGCGCGATCTGTAGCACCACGTCTTTCTCGCGGGTGCCTGCGGGACCGATAGCACCGGGGTCTTCGCCGCCGTGGCCAGGATCCAGTGCAACGATGATGAGCCGGTCGGTTCTGTTGGCGCTTGGTGGCGGAACAGATGGAGCGGGGTTTGGGCTTGCCTGCGCGCTGGAGATCACCGCCGGCGGGGGCCGCTGCAGACGTTGTGAGATCAGGTCGCCCAAAGGATCGGGGGCTGGCGCGGCGGAGGCTGCGGGGCCCGAGGATGCCTTGAGCCGCTCGGCGATCAGTGCCTCCAGTGGGTCCACCGCCTTGACCGGATGAAAATCAAACACCAGCCGGTGCTGGTAGGCAGCCACCGGGCCGAGCGTGAACACCTGGGGCACGGCTTCTTGCTTCAGGTCCACCACCATGCGCACCACGCCCGGCGCATGTTGCGCTACACGGATGCCGGCAATGAAAGGGTCATCGGTGCGGACCTTGGCCACCAGCTCGCGCAAGGCATCATTGAGCTCCAGCCCTTCCAGATCGACTGCCACCCGTGGCGGCAGGTTCATCACCACATGCCGGGCGAGCAGACGCGCGTCGGATTCGATGGTGACGCGGGAATACTCAGGCGCCGGCCAGACCCGAACCGCCACGATGCCCGCACCGCGCGCAAGTTGCTGCGTGCCCAGCAACAGCACCACAGCGCCGCGTTGCAGAATGTCACGCCGCTTCATGTGCCACCTGCGTTTGGGTGGGGCGGGGTGTGCGCGCTCATGGCAGCAGCTCCTGCCCGATGGCGCTTTGCGCCTTGAGGGTGACCTGGCGCGTCTCATCGGGCTGTGCCTCGATGCGCACCACCAGATCGGCCGGTGGCAATTGCGATGCCGCTTTCTCCGGCCATTCGGCCAGCTTCAGGCCGGGCGCGGCAAAGATGTCGCGAAAGCCCGCGTCTTCCCATTCGTGTGGGTCGTTGAAGCGGTAGAAATCAAAATGCGAGATCGCCAGGCCGGGCAACTCGTAGGGTTCGACCACCGCGTAGGTGGGGCTTTTGATCAGGCCGGTGACTCCCAATGCACGCAGCAGATGGCGCACCAGCGTGGTCTTGCCAGCGCCCAGATCACCGTGCAGCTCAATGAAGGCATTGGCCAGCGCAGGCTGCACGGCCAGGCGCGCAGCGAAGGCGCGCGTGTCGTCCTCGTTGCGCCAGACCATGGCGCGCACGCTGGTTTCTACAATCGGCGGGTGACGTTCAACAGTGCTCAGATCAACGGTCCTCAATTGGTGGCTGACATACAGGCCTGGGCCCTTGAACTCGGATTTTCCCAAATAGGGGTGGCAGGTGTCGATCTTTCTTCGGCCGAAGAAGGTCTTCTGGCGTGGTTGTCCAACGGTTTTCATGGCGAAATGGCCTACATGCAAACCCATGGCCTCAAAAGAGCCCGGCCCGCACAGCTAATACCCGGCACGGTCAGCGTGATCACCGCGCGCATGGATTATCTGCCCCAGGCCACACAGCAGAGCTGGCAGGCGATTGAGTTCGAGCGCCTGCACCGGCCAGCCGAAGGGGTGGTGTCCATCTATGCGCGAGGGCGCGACTATCACAAGGTCTTGCGCAGCCGGCTGCAAAAGCTGTGCGACCGCATCGCGCTGCAAGTGGGCGAATTCGGCCATCGGGTGTTCACTGACTCGGCCCCGGTGCTGGAGGCCGAGCTGGCCACAAGAAGCGGGCAGGGCTGGCGCGGCAAACACACCCTGGTGCTCAACCGCGAGGCCGGCTCGATGTTCTTCCTGGGCGAAATCTACCTGGACATCGCGCTGCCCCAGAGCGCACCGGTGCCCCAGCACTGCGGCAACTGCACAGCTTGTATCGATGTGTGTCCGACCGGTGCCATCGTCTCGCCCTACCGGCTGGATGCGCGCCGCTGCATCTCGTATCTGACCATCGAGCACTCGGGCGCCATACCTGAGGAGCTGCGCCCGCTCATTGGCAACCGCATCTATGGCTGCGACGACTGCCAGCTCATCTGTCCCTGGAACAAGTTTGCCCGCCGCAGCGCCTTGCCCGATTTTGATGAACGCAAAGGCATGAGCGGCGCCCAGCTTGCGCAACTCATGGGCTGGAGCGCAGATGACTTCCTGCATTACACCCGGGGCAGTGCGATTGCCCGCATCGGCCATGAGCGCTGGCTTCGCAACGTGGCGGTCGCCATGGGCAACGCATTGCGCCAGGCTGATGATGCTGGCCTGCGCGCAGCCTTGCAGGCGCGGCTGGACCACCCAAGCGAACTGGTGCGCGAGCATGTGGCATGGGCGCTGGCAGCCACAGCAGGCTGAAGATTTTTGTGGTCTTTGGGTTGAAGCGCCCGGCGCTGTCCCGATCTGCGTTTAGTATTCAAATGCCGCCGGACTTTTTATGGAGTATTTTTCAATGACTCGCGCTCGATTGGTTTCCTATCTTGCTTGTGCCCTTGCCTTTGCCGCAGGGCCCGTGTTGGCGCAGGGCTATCCCAACAAGCCCATCAAGCTGCAGGTGCCTTTTGCTCCGGGCGGCACCACCGACATCATTGCCCGTGTCATCGCCGAGCCACTGAGCCGCGTGCTGGGCCAGCCAGTGGTCGTCGAGAACAAATCCGGTGGCGGCGGCGTGGTGGGCGCAACGGAAACCGCACGGTCCGTGCCCGATGGCTACTCACTGGGCATGGCCACGGTCTCAACCAGCGCGGCGAACCCAGCCATCAACCCCAAGACGCCTTACAACCCGCTCACCGACTTCACCCCCATCATCAACATCGCGGCCACACCCAATGTGATCGCGGTGCATCCGAGTTTTCCGGCCAAGGACTACAAGGGCTTCGTGGCCGAACTCAAGCGCGCGCCGGGCCGCTATTCGTACTCATCCTCGGGCACCGGCGGCATCGGTCACCTGCAGATGGAGTTGTACAAGAATTTGTCGCAGACTTTCATCACGCACATTCCCTACCGCGGCGCCGGCCCAGCGCTCAATGACACGGTGGCCGGCCAGGTGCCCATGATTTTCGACAACATGCCATCGGCGCTTCCCTTCATCAGGGAGGGCCGGCTGGTGCCCATCGTCGTGGCTGCGCCGCAGCGCCTGGCAGTGCTGCCCAATGTGCCCACCTTCAAGGAAATCGGCCTTGAGCCAGTCAATCGCATGGCCTACTACGGCATCCAGGGGCCCAAGGGCATGCCCAAGGAAATCGTCGACAAAATCCATGCGGCCGTCATGAAGGCACTGCAGGAGCCCGCAGTGCGCAAGCGCATCGAAGACACCGGCTCCCTCGTCATCGGCAACACCCCGCAGCAGTTCGCTGATCAGATCAAGGCCGAATTCGAGGTTTACAAGAAGGTGGTCGACTCGGCCAAGCTCAGGCTCGACTGAGCGCTGAGCGATGGGCGTCGGGCGCAGCGCATCTGTGCGGCGCTGGTGATTTTGTAATCGTCAAGCCATGAGCGACGCATCTATCGATACCTTCATTGACGCCCTGTGGCTGGAAGAGGGGCTGTCGCGCAACACGCTGGCGGCATATCGGCGCGACTTGAGCCTCTACGCGCAGTGGCTGAAGGAGCAGGGGCGCACGCTGCCAGCAAGCGCCGAGGCAGACATCAACGCGTATTTCACAACTCGCCACGCGCAGACCAAGGCCACCACCGCAAACCGCAGACTCACCGTGTTCAAGCGCTACTTTCGCTGGGCACTGCGCGAGCGCCTGATACAGGCCGATCCCACCTTGCGGCTGCAGTCGGCGCGCCAGGCGCTGCGGGTGCCCAAGACACTCAGCGAAGCACAGGTCGAATCACTGCTTGAAGCACCCGATGTGGACACGCCCCTGGGCCTGCGCGACCGCACCATGCTGGAGCTGATCTATGCCAGCGGCCTGCGCGTGAGCGAGCTGGTCTCGCTAAAGACTTTCAACCTCGGCATGGGCGAGGGCGTGCTGCGGGTGCTGGGCAAGGGCAGCAAGGAAAGACTGGTGCCTTTTGGCGAGGTCGCGCGCGACTGGATCACCCGCTATCTGGCGCAGGCTCGCCCGGCCATCCTGGCTGGCCAACAAACCGAAGACCTGTTCGTCACCGCCAGAGGCCACGGCATGAGCCGCGTGATGTTCTGGATGATCGTAAAGAAGCACGCCGCCACAGCCGGCATCACCGCGCCGCTGTCACCCCACACGCTGCGCCATGCCTTCGCCACGCACCTGCTCAATCACGGCGCCGATCTGCGCGCGGTGCAAATGCTGCTCGGCCATGCGGACATCTCCACCACCACCATCTACACACACGTGGCGCGGGAGCGGCTCTCGAAGCTGCATGCGCTGCATCATCCGCGGGGGTAGCTTGGCACGGGGCCTGCTGCATTTCCCGTCGACAACCAGAAGGACTTTTTGAGAGTTTCCAAACTTATGACACTTACATTCCCGGTTCGCCCTGATGTTGCATTGCCGGGGCGGCAACAGGGCTTCGACCCTTCGACAGGCTCAGGACAGGCCAAGCTCAGGACGGGAAACTAAAGGGGGCGCGTTATTCGCTGCCCGGGTGAGTTTTTGGACAGTTGTGGTCGCAATCGCGGCCAATGATTCCAAATGCACTGTCCAAATCAGAGCTGAGAGTTCGATAAGGGATTGATATTGAAAGACTTTCTTTTGGACGCACCCATGACGATGGGCTAAATAGATGCCATGACAACATCCCAGATTCGTGGCAGTGCGGCCGAGTTTGCCAGGCAGATCGCTTTGGAGTCCGAGAACAACGCGCGCATCATCAAGGCGGCGGGCATCAAGGGCGAGTGAAGTTCAGGTGGCGAACAACCTGAACACGACCGTCTGGCGCTCCGTGACCAGCGGCCTGCCGCCCGATTCGGTGTAGTGGTTCAGCGTTTCGACAAAGAGCATGTCGCCCTGGCGTTTGCCCACGCGCCGTCTCACACCGACCAGCGTGCTGTGGGCGCAGATTCGCTCGCCCAGTCGTGCCAGCGAATGAAGCTGAACCCGGTTGCCCGCGTTCATGCCGCCCGCCGCAGCCACACCCAAGAGTGACGACAGATCACGGCCGACTTCATTGACGCCCTCACGCCCCTGTGCGGCCGGGTCTTCATTCAGTGGCAGCGAGCCAGGCAGCGCCTCCATGCCGTGCAGCGGAAACAGGGGCGGCGCCACGACTGTGCCCCAAGGGGAGGCGGCGCCTGCGGCTGCATCGAAGTGCAGCGCAGGCATGTCCATGACCGCGTCGGCAAACAGACGCAGCCTGCTCAGGTCAATCGGGTAGTGGGATTGACGTGCATCGATTCGCTCACCCAGGCGAGCCGAGAGTGGCTCGGGTGTCTGCGCGTCAGGTGCCAGCGTCTGCAGCGAAAGGGCCATGCCATCGGGCGCGTCGATGCCAATGGCGTGTGTCACGGGCGCGTCGCCCTCATCCAGCAACACCACCGCCGTGCCACCGGTGGTCGCCTGGGCCTGGTCGGTGTTGCAAATATCGATCTGCACTGAAATAAATGTGCGCGGGCCCACCTTGTGCGTGCCGGTGATCTGGCCTCGCACTTGCAGCTTCTCTCCTACGTAGTCCGGGCCAGTGAACTGATAGTCGACGCGCCAGGGCCAGCCGCCTGGAAATGCGGCCCACAGAAACTGCATGATGAGGTGTTGCTTCAAGGCGCCGTTGATCACGGGTGCAGGAAGCTTGGCGACCGCTTTGCAAAACTGCTGGTCAAAATGGATCTTGTCCCAGTTTTGCTGAGCGGCCAACCAGCGCAGGATGTGGGTGCTGCTCCAGCGCGGTTTGTCCAGCACCGGCAGCGCGGCGCCGGGCGAGGGCGCTGTCTGGATGGCCATACGCTGCGAAGGCTTAGGTTTGCACGATGGCCACAACCTGGCCGTCTTCCACTGCGTCGCCCTCGGCGACAAGCACTTCAATGACAAGACCGTCTTCTTCGCTGCAGACGGGAATCTCCATCTTCATTGACTCGACGATCATGACTGGCTCAAAGGCCTGGGCCTGGCCACCCGCTGGCACTTCGATTTTCCAGACCTTGCCTGTGACTTCGGATTTGACTTCAACGCGTGCCATTTGGTTTCTTTCTCAGCTTGTCGGGGTCATCTGTGATGTGGGGGCGCACCATACCGCGCCGGCGGCGGCCAGCCGATCGACTTGCGTGTCGTCAAGGCCAAGGTCTTGGGTGAGCACATCGCGTGTGTCCTGGCCGATGCCAGAGCCCGCCTTGACCACCAGGCCGGGCGTGCGCGACATCTTGGGCACCACACCGGTCATGGTCACGGCGCCCAGGCTGGGATGGGGAATGCGCATGAGCATCTCGCGGGCGCGGTAGTGCTGGTCTTCAAAAATATCGGCGATGGTGTTGACGCGCGAGACGGGCACCTCGGCCTCTATCAACAACTGCTGCACCTCCTCAGCGGTGTGGCGCAGCGTCCATTCGGTGACCAGACCATCGACTTCCTCCACCCGCTGGCCGCGTGCTGTCTGGGTGGCGTAACGCGGGTCGGTGCCCCACTCGGTGTGCCCCATCAGCTTGGCCAGACGCCGAAAGATGGCATCGTTGTTGGCGCCTATCAGCACCCAGCTGCCGTCGCTGGTGGGGTACAGGCTGTTGGGCGCGGTGTTCATCAGGCGCGGGCCTTGGCGTGTGGGAATCGTGCCGGTGCGCTCATACGAGGTGACCACTTCTTCCATTTGCGAGAAGGCGGTTTCGTACAAGGCCACGTCAATCATCTGGCCCTTGCCGCTGTGGCCGCGCTCATACAAGGCCATCATGGCGCCAAAGGCCGCGTAGACCGCGGTGAGGTAGTCGGTGGTGGGCAGGGCGCAGCGGGCGGGCGGGCGGTCAGGGTCGCCGGTGAGGTGGCGCACGCCGGCCACCGCTTCGCAGATGGCGCCGTAGCCTGGCAGGTCGCGGTAGGGGCCGGTCTGGCCATAGCCGCTGATGCGCACGGTGACCAGGCGCGGGTTGCGCGCGCGCAGCAGCTCTTCGCCCAGCCCCAGGCGGTCGAGCACGCCCGGTCGGAAGTTCTCCACCAGCACATCGGCCTTGTCCAGCAAGGCCAGTGCGATGTCGCGGCCCTCGGGGTGCTTGAGGTCCAGCACAATGGACTGCTTGTTGCGGTACATCGAAGCGCCGTAGAGCGACACGCCATCGACTTGCGCGCCGAAGTTGCGGCCGGGGTCGCCTTCGCGCGCTTCGATCTTGACCACCTGTGCGCCAAAGTCGGCGAACAGGCGTGCGCACACCGGGCCCGCGATGGTGGAACACAGCTCGACGACGCGCAGGCCGACCAGAGGCCCTGTCCTGGGGTTTGACTCCTGGGGCATGGGCATCAGTAGCTGGTGGGCCAGGTGCGCATCAGGTGCTGGCCGATGCCACCGCTCATGCGCAGGCGGTGCACCTCCAGGATGCGGATCAGGTAATCGCGTGTGTCCGCCGGGTTGATCACGGCGTGTACCGCGTTGGTGGCGGCCGCGTCATAGGCGCTGGAGTCCTTGCTCATCTCGGTCAGCAAGACCTGGAAGCGTTCCGGGTTGTCCTTCTCGGTCACGCCATGCACCACCGTGACGGCTGAGCGAGGGTCCATGAAGTTGAGTTCAGCGGTGAACCAGGCGACCACTTCATCCGCATTGCCAGCACCGCCCATGTTGAGCACCGCCTGGCCATATGACTTGCGCATGTTCACCGATATTTTGGGCACGGTGACCAGCGAGATGGCGTTCATCCAGTTCATGACTTTGCCGATGGCACCTGCGCGCTCACCTTCGACGCCGATCAGAAAGCCGGGCTGGTCGGCCATGAAGATCAATGGAATGTTGAACGAGTCGCACAGCACCAGAAAGCTGACGACTTTGTCGCAGCTGTCGGGGTCGATCGCGCCACCTTTGACAAAGGGGTTGTTGGCCACAATGCCCACAGTCTTGCCATCGAGCCGCGCCAGCGCCGTTACCACGGTGCGGCCAAAGCGTGGCTTGAGCTCGAAGAGGCTGTCGGCGTCGTAGATCAGCTTGAGAATTTTGCGCACGTCGTACACCTTGGTGCGCGACTCGGGCAGGATCTCCAGAATGCGATGGCCTTCCTTGCCCGACTCGGGTGGCACCGGATGCACCGGCGGGCTCTCGTTGTGGTGGCTGGGCAAGTAAGAGAGAAAGCGGCGCACGGCCGCCAGCGCTTCTTCGTCGGTGTCCACTGCCAAGTCCACCATGCCGGTGACTTCGGTGTGCATCTTCCAGCCGCCGAGTTCCTCTGGGTCCACGGCTTCCGATATGGCCATCGCGGTCAGCTTGACGCTGGACACCGCAGTGATCGCACCCTTGCGCATGACCACGAAATCGCCCAGCGCGGCATACCATGACGAAGAGCCATAGCAGTGCCCCAGCACCGCCGACACCCAGGGGGTCTCACGCTTGCGCAGGTACTGCGTGGGCCGGTCGCCACCCATGATGCCGGCCGCGCCCATGACGTCGGGCATGCGTGCGCCGGTGGATTCGCCCAGAAAAATCATTGGCAAACCGCGGCCCGTGGCCACCTTCTTGACGTGGCCCACCTTGGAGGTGTTGACGTCGGAGCTTGACGCGCCCATGACGGTGAAGTCATTGGAGACGATGCCCACCTCGCGTCCGTCGATCTTGGCAAAGCCTGCCACCTTGCCATCGGCCGGTGACTTGTCGCGTGCCTGCGGAATATGGCTGACCCCGAACAAGCCCGATTCGAGAAATGTGCCCGGGTCAGCCAGAAGATCGATGCGCTCGCGTGCGTTCAAAATGCCCTGCGCCTTGCGTTGCGCTAGCTTCGCCTCGCCGCCCATCGCCATGGCCTTGGCCCGGCGCGCCTCAAATTGGGCGAGTTCTTTTTCAAATGCCATGTGATCCCCGTGTGTTCACTTCTGTACCAGATGCGGCAGCGACTTGGCCACCTGCTGCCAGAAGATGGTTTCCGACTTCAGCATGGCCTGAAAATCTTCTGGTTTGTTGGAGGCAGCCTCAGCGCCGCTGGCGCGAATTTTCTGGACCATCTCGGGGCTGCCCATGATTTTCTGGGTGAGGCTGGAGAGTCGATCCACGATGGCCTTGGGTGTGCCTGCTGCGGCCAGCAGGCCATACCAGATGCCCACGTCATAGTCGACGCCCAGCTCTGTCAGTGTGGGCACATCGGGTAGCGTGCTCAGCCGCGTGCCGGTGGTCACCGCCATGGCTTTGAGCTTGCCGCCCTGAATGTGCGGCAGCAGCACAGGCACCAGGGCATACACCATGTTGACCTGGCCCGAAACGGCGTCGGTGGTCGCAGGCGCACCGCCCTTGTAGGGCACATGCAAGAGGCTGATGCCGGCCTTGATGTTGAGCAGCTCCACATACAGGTCGAGTTGGGCGCTGGACACTGAAATCTTGCCGGGCGCGGCCTTGGCTGCGGCCAGCATCTCGGGGCCGGTGGAGAAGGGCACCTTGGGATTGGCGCCAATGACGAAGGCCACGCGCGAAACCAGGCTGATCGGCTCCAGCGCCGAAAGATCAAACGACGGCTTGGGGCCGAATATCGGATTGAGCACCTGGGTCGAATTGCCGAAGAGCAAGGTGTGGCCGTCGGGCCTGGACCTGGCGACGAACTCGGCGCCGATGTTGGTGCCGCCACCGGGCCGGTTTTCAATGAGTACCGTCTGCCCCAGCTCCCTTCCGAGTTGTTCGCCGAATTGCCGCGCGATCAGGTCAGTGGTGCCGCCGGCCGGGTAGGGCACCACCAGCCTGATGGGTTGGTTGGGAAAGCGCTCCTGGGCATGCAAGCCCGGGGCAAGCGCAGCCAGCGCCATTGCGCAGGCACCGGCCGTGAATTGCAGAGCCTTGATGAAGTTCTTCATGCGTGTGTCTCCGTTGCTTGTAATGGGCGTGCCGGCACATGGCCCCTGTGGTCAGAAGATGCACTATAAGTGCGGGACCGTGAATAGTCAACGGCGTTGACTAGTAGGTGAAACTCCCACTGTGTGAACTGACTTTGATCGCACTGAAACGGGCGGCCAAATGCTATATTGCCGCGCATGCCCACTCCCAAGAAATTGCAGGCCTTGCAGACATCCCGGCGCTACGGGATCGGTCGCTTGCTGCTGTTGGCAAGGCGCGATTTTCTTTCGCGCCTTGCCTCCAAAATGCACATCAGTGGCGGCGGTGACTTGGCCATGCAGGCGCGGGGCCGCATGCTGCCCTACATCGACGTCCAGGGCACGCGCAGCGTCGATTTGGCAAGGCGCATGGATGTGAGCAAGCAAGCTGTGGCCCGCATGGTGAGTGAACTGGAAGAAGAAGGCCTGCTCATGCGTGAGGCCGACGGCGCGGACGGGCGCGCATCGCTGGTCAAGTTTACCGACGCGGGGCTCGACTACATCACGCGCATGCACAAGTGCATCAAGCAGATAGAGCGCGACTACGAGCGCATGGTCGGGCCAGATCGCATGCAGATCGTGCGCGATGCATTGGCGGGGATTGTCTATCCGGAAGAGAGCGCGCGGGGACATTGATTTTTCCGTCGGCCCGCGATGAAGGTCACTCGACCTGTGTTTCATGCAAGGCTGCGCGGTGCAGACGAACCTGAGCTGCACCGGGCTCCCCGGAAGTTTGGACAACCCAGCGACTGGCTATGTGTCTCTCCACTGCGTGCGAAAGCCCAAAGCCTTGTTAAACGCAAAAGGGTTGCAGCAAGCTTGACTCAAGGTCTTGCACACGTCTGGAATCTTTCGGTTTTGGCGAGTCTTCTTAGGCTCGGACGTCTCAACTGTGACCACGCAACGATCCGCGGCTACCATGGCATAAGCGATAAGAAAAGGATCGCGTCCGATCTGTTCGATCTGATCATCAGTCAAATCGGGCGCATAGCCATCATTGAGGATCCTTTGCACCAGCAGGGGATTGACTTTTTCGGGCAGCAGTAAAGCTGACTTTGTCGCTTCATCGTTCAGCCATGCATAGAGCAGATCCTTCTCTGCATCAGCTGGACCGTCTTTGACCTCCTCAAAGATTTCGAACGGCACTTTCACTTTTCCCTGCTGTCCCATGTGCACCAGCCATTCCCAATATTCGGGAACCCGGTCGAGTGGGTAATAGGCGTTGTGTGCGGTGATCAGTACGCTCGCGTCCAGGAGATAAAGCATCGGCACCTTGTCAAGCTACTGTGGATAGCAGTGGGTACACGCTGCGAAGTTTGACCCCCAAAACCTTTGCCGCCTTTGCCGGGGACAAGGTGCCCGCATCCATGGCACGGTGCGCCAAGTCCAGTATGGCCCCTCCCAGGCGATGACGCCGAACCACGTAGTAGCTCGGCCCTCCTGTAATCCCGGTCCGCCGGTCTTTCTCGCGCCTTCGCTCGGCGGACCATCGAGCGCGTAATTCGGAATCTAGTTCGCGCCACACATCCTGAGCAATCCGTCCCGCCTTGTAGAGGCTGTAAGCCACCATAAGCCGGCTTACACGCCAGCGGTCGGCATGTTCGGTGATGACCGCAATCTGCGCGTCTACATCCAGCCCGGCCACATCTACCGAGGCAAGCTCCTGGACCGGCAACAAGAAATGTCCGGCAACATCATTGCAAAAGCGTTCGATTTGCCGATCTGGGGTGCCTCCACTCACGCCTGTAAATCCAAGCCACAAATGTGCCAGTTCATGCAGGAGCGTGAACGACCAAGCCGCCTTTGCGTCTCCGTCATTGATCACAACAAATGGGGCTACGTTATCTGAGATGGCAAAGCCTCTGAAAGCCTCCACCGGAATGGCCGAGTGGTGGCTGCCCAGGTTGCCAATCAGCAGCACAAAAACGCCCATTCTTTCTGCTTGCTGACGCAGCAGCGAAAACGCTTGTTCGGCGTCTATCTGTGCCCTCAAGTCTTGGCGGGTTATACCCAGCCCTATCTCGATCGACCGACACACAGCGGCGGCACCTTGCTGCATCGTTGCAGAGCCAATGAACCCGAGATGCTGAACATCATCTTCGGCTTCAAGCACAGCGCGCACCAGACTTTGGCGCGCTCGAAGATCGCGCACCAAGGCGTCGATATCCGCCTCAGCTTTCACCGTGCGATCCGCCGTGACCGTCCGGAAGTCTTCGCCCCGGTCTCCCTTTTTAGGAGGAGTGGCGAGGTAAAGGGTCAACAATGACCGGTGATAGGCCTTAGCCATGCTCGCCAGGTTTGTGCGGGATGGCTCCTTTTCGCCACGTTCAATCGCCCCCAAGGTCGCAGGAACAATGTGTACCGCGCGCGCCGCATCCTCCAGGCGAAGCCCGGCGCTTTCCCTTGCCCATTGAAAAACTTGTGGATTGAAGCCTGTCATTTGTTCATTGCTGCGATGCCCATGAATCATCGCTAACTGGTGTAGTTTAGCGAATTCGACCGGTGGGCTTGCTTGGCGAGTGGAGCGAGAAATTCCGTTGAAGACTGGATCGATTCGATAGTTCGCCCCAAGCTCATAGTCCAACTGGTGAACACGAGGGGGCGATGTCTGGTCCGTGCATTGTCGTGAAATACAAAGACGTTTATAGACAGGTGTTTCAACCTAGAAACGGCAGTTGACCGCCTGTTTTCAGCAGGAAGTGCCCGTGGACATTGAGTTTTTTGGCTTTGAAGTTCCTCACCTGTTGGGTGAGAGCGCTACGCACTCGATTGGGTGCCTGGCAAGCCCGCTGGCGGCGTTGCTCCTCCTTGCAGGCAACAGCCTGCGGCGTCGTCGCGCCTTGCCATCGGGCCTGCCAGACACCCACTCGAGCGCGTCCAACTGCCGTTTCTAGGTTCAATGGGACGCTGTTTGAAGGTAGTCAACGCACCTCATCTGGTTGCCGGCCCGCGCCTGTCTGCCAAAATAGGCAGACAACGGAGGGCGCATTGGAACAGTTTTTCGCAAGTCGGATGAGTCATGGATATTGACAAAGCCACGCCCGATGAAGAGGGGCAGCGCCTCTCCAAGGTCGTCGCGGCCCAAGTGCCTTGCTCGCGGCGGGAAGCCGAGCAGTACATCGTGCAAGGCTGGGTGCGTGTGGATGGCAAGGTGGTGCAAGAGCCTCAGTCTCGCGTGGCGGGCGACCAGCATGTGCAGATCAGCGCACAGGCTCGCCTGCAGGCTGTGGAGCCCGCTACGATATTGCTGCACAAGCCGGCGGGGATGGGGCCTGAGCAGGCGCAGGCTCTGCTGGGCGCGGCATCCCATTGGGCGGGTGATGCATCCGGCGTTCGGCGCATCAAAAGCCATGGCGTAGGCCTCAAGGCCCTGCTGGTACTGCCGCCACAAGCCAGCGGGCTGTCCGTCTTCAGTCAAGACGGGCGCATCGTGCGCAAGCTCATTGAAGACGCTGGGCTGATCGAGCAGGAGCTGATCGCCGATGTCACCGGCACCATTGCGCCGGACGGCCTGGCGCGCTTGTGCCGGGGACTGGTGCTGGAGGGCAAGGCCATGCCTGCGGCCCGGGTGAGTTGGCAGAGCGAGCAGCGCCTGCGGTTTGCAGTCAAGGGCATTGCGCCGCAGTGGCTGCCCTGGATGTGCGAGCAGGTCAACCTCAAGCTCACTGCGCTCAGGCGCATCCGCATCGGACGCGTGTCGATGGCGAAGTTCCCACTGGGTCAGTGGTGCTATCTTGCGCCGGGAGAGCGCTTCTAGTTGGCCAATTGCCGTGTCAACGGGGCAGCCGCGCAGAGCGGGCCGCATCACGCAGCATGAAGAGGTAGAGCCCTTCCACTTTCTCGCGAGCCCAGGGCGTCTTGCGCAGAAATCTCAGGCTCGACTGGATGCTTGGCTCGTGCGTGAAGCAGCGCACCGGTATGCGCACGGCAAGCTCTGACCATCCGTAGTGGGCCTCAAGGGCCGTGACGATGGCCTCCAGCGTCAGGCCGTGCAGAGGGTTGCGCGGCTGAGCAGGGCGGGATTGCGAATCTGGCATGGGCGTATTTTGCCTGCCGCATTACTTGCACCGATGCAGTCAGGGCGAACGGTGCAACCTGGGCGCGGCGAGCAACTCCAGGTTTTCGGTGACGGCGATCTCGACGCTGGGCCATTTTCCGGCCAGCGGCCCAGCGGCAAGCGCCTTTTCCAGTGAACGCAGATCACGCACGCTGGGTGCTACTTTGATCTGTGCGATCGCGGCCGTTGGGTTGCCGGCGCGTAGCAAGGCCATGACTTTGTCAGGCCAGGCAGAGGGGTGTGCCAAGGTGGTATTCCATGAATACGGTGAAAAGCGCATTATCCGCCGTGCGGGGCTTGGAGGTGGGTTTTCCCGAAGTCAGATAAAGCCAAACGATCTTACATTCAGCCTGAGACTAACTTCGACTGAGCACCGCCATGACCGAACGCGTTCAAGTGGAATCATTCGGTACCGTGATCGGTGCCGAAGTGAAGGGGGTGGACTTTGCCAACCCGAGCGCACAGGACTTCGCCGCAGTTCGCAGCGCGCTCGACGCGCATGGCGTGGTCGTGCTGCGCGTACCCGGGATGCAGCCCCCACAGCACGTCCGGCTTGCCGAAGGGCTTGCGCCTTTGCAGCCGCTGTTCTATGGCCAGTTCACTCTGCCTGGCACACCCGCACTCACCATCGTTTCGAACATCCGCGAGAACGGGCAGCACATTGGGCTGGCCGATGCCGGCATGCTGTGGCACACCGACGGCTCCTACAACCGGTGTCCTGATTTCTACTCCCTGCTGCACGGCCTGGAAATTCCGCAGCAAGACGGCCAGCCCATTGGCGATACCGCCTTCACCAGCGCGGTCCATGCATTCCAGGCCCTGCCGGCCGACATGCGCGCACGGCTTACACAACTGACCTGCACCCACAGCTTTGAGTTCCACATCGAGAAGAAGCGCAGCAAGGGCCAGCTCAAACGGCCGCCACTGACGGCGCAGCAGAAGGCCGATCTTCCCGACGTGGTACAGCCGGTGGTGCGGCGCCACCCCAATACGGGGCTGCCGTGCCTCTTTGTCAGCGAGGGGCATACGTCCAAGATCAACGGGCTTGCCCAACAAGAGAGCGACGAGCTGCTCGAATTCCTCTGGGCGCATCTGAGGCAGCCGCGCTTCCAGTACCGCCACAAGTGGCGCAGCGGCGACCTGGTGATCTGGGACAACATCGCCGTGCAGCACCTCGCCATCTTCGACTATGGCGATCAGCCCAGGCGCATGCACCGGATAGGCACCCTCGGGCCGGTTCCCGTCCCGTGGGCCGAACAGCTTGCCCAGGCCACGACCTGATCACGAACCCTTCAAGGTACGCAAGGAGAGCGCGTTGTACAGGTATATCGTTGACCTTTTCGCGGTGCTGTTCATTGCGACCGCAGCACTGCCGGTTGCGGCGCAGGACTATCCCACCAAGCCCATCCGCATTATTTCGCCTTATTCCGCAGGGGGCGGAAACGATGCCATGTCGCGCCTGGTTGCCGAGCGACTGACCCTCGCGTGGGGGCAGACTGTGGTGGTCGAGAACCGGCCAGGCGGCAACACGATGATTGCCAATGAGTTGATCACCAAGGCGCCCGCAGATGGCTACACGCTGATCATGAACGGCGATGCCATCATCACGAATCCGTACTTCTATGCCAAGGTGCCGTACGACTTGATGAGAGACCTCACCCCGGTCGGAATCATGGGTTTCTCGCAGCTCGTGCTGGTCGCCAACCCGAGCGTGCCTGCGAAAGACGCCAAGGAACTCGTCGCGCTGGCCAAGGCAAAACCGGGCACGCTCAACTTTGGCACTTCCGGGCAGGGCGGCCCAGACCATCTCACGATTTTGCAGTTCAACCAGCTTGCGAAGGTCAATATCGCCCTGATTCCATACAAGGGATCTTCGATGGCCATCAATGACCTGGTTGGTGGCCAGGTGCAGTTGATGATCACACCATTGGCGGCCGTCCAGCCGTTCGTGAAGGCAGGCAAGTTGCGCCTGCTGGCTATCGCCACGCCAGAGCGCTCGCCGCAGTACCCTGAAGTGCAAACCCTCGCGGAAGCGGGTGTGCCGAACTACGACGCGTACTGGCACGGGCTGATGGCGCCTGCGGGCACCCCGGCGCGCGTCGTCGCGCGGCTCACCGACGAGATCCGCAAGATTCAGAAGCAGCCCGATGTGCTGGAGAAATTCAAGGCCATGGGCGTCGTCGTGCCAGACGAAAATCTGTACGGTTCACCTGAGAAGTTCGGCGCCATGCTTCGCGACAAACTCGCGCGCAATGGCGAGATTGCCAGAAATGCAAGCGTCCGGCCCGAGTAGCCGGCGTCCAGACCATGATCACAGCCAAGGGCTTGAAGTGGCCCGTGGGAATAAGAGGGTCGAGGTGAGCCGCGTCACGTATCGCATCGGCACCGATATCGGCGGCACCTTTACCGACCTCGTACTTGCCGGAAGCGATGGCTCCTTCAAGGTGAAGAAAGTGCTCACCACGCCGCCCGAGTTCGAGCGGGGAGTGGTCGATGGCATAGAGGCGCTGCTGCGCGAGAACGGCGTGCAGCCCCAGGACGTGTCCCAGGTCGCGCACGCGACGACAGTGGCCACCAATGCGATTCTCGAGCGCCGCGGCGCCAGGACCGGACTGATCACCACACGGGGTTTCCGTGATGTGCTTGAGTTGCGGCGCATGCGCTTTCCCGACATGTACAACCTCTCGTGGAACAAGCCCGAGCCGCTCGCGCCGAGGCGGCTGCGAATGGAGGTTGACGAGCGCCTGGGTGCGCAGGGCCAGGTGATCGTCCCGCTCGACATGAAGCAGACCGAGGCGGTGCTGCGCCGCCTGGTGGATGAAGAAAAAATCGAGGCGCTGGCCGTGTGCCTGCTCAATTCGTACGCCAACCCGGCACACGAAAACGCGATCGGCGAGCTGGTGCAACGGCTCTACCCAGAGCTGGCCTTGTCACTGTCGGCGAGCATCCTGCCCGAGATCAAGGAGTACGAGCGCACCAGTACCACCGTGATCAACAGTTATCTCATGCCCGTGGTGCGCCGTTATCTGCAGAAGCTCGACCGCGCCTTGCGCGAATCGGGCATCACCGCGCCACTGCTCGTGATGCAGTCCAGCGGCGGCATGATGACCGTGCAAAGCGCTTGTCGCTACCCCATGTACATCCTGGAGTCTGGCCCGGCCGCCGGTGTGATCGGCGCTGCAGAAGCGATACGTCCACTGGGCATGCGCGATGCGGTCACCTTCGACATGGGCGGCACGACCGCCAAGTCCGCGATGATCGAAGAGGGCGAGCCCTTCCACTCCAGTGAGTACGAGGTGGGCGCGCCGATCTCCATCGCATCGCGGCTGCTAAAGGGCGGCGGCTACGCACTGCAGGCACCGACCATTGACGTCGCCGAAGTGGGCGCGGGTGGGGGCAGCATTGTCCACATCGACGATGGCGGCGGCATTCGCGTCGGGCCGCACAGCGCGGGTGCCGTACCCGGGCCGGTGTGCTACGCCCGAGGCGGCACCGAGCCAACGGTGACGGACGCCAACCTCATCCTGGGCTTTCTCAATCCGGTGGCGCTCCTGGGCGGCAAGCTGCCCCTGGACAAGGCGGGGGCCGAGAGGGCGCTGGGCACCATCGCGACCCGGATCGGTCTATCAGTTGCGCAGACTGCGTATGGCATCTTTGAAATTGCCAACGCGACGATGGTGCGTGCCATCCGCGCGGTGTCGACCGAACGCGGGCGTGACATCCGCAACTGCGCGCTCGTCGTCTTCGGCGGCAACGGCCCGGTGCATGCCGCAGCGCTCGCGCGGTCCTTGGAGATTCGCCAGGTGATGGTTCCCATGAGTCCTGGGGTGTTTTCTGCGGCGGGCTTGCTCAATGCGCGAATCGAGCGCTTTTACGTAGAGACCGTTCCGCCCGGCGCAACGGACGACGGGGTGGGCGCGATCGACGCAGCCTACGGCAGGCTTGAGGCGCGGGCCAAGGATGAAATCGGGCTTGAGATCGGCCATGCCGGAACACTCCAACTGCAGCGCTACGCCGAGCTGCGCTACAAAGGGCAGTCGCACGCCTTGCGCGTGCCGGTGCATGCGAGCACCTTCGACGCGCGTGCGCGCACGGCTGCGTCCGAGGACTTTGCAAAAGAGCACGCGCGCACCTACGGCCACGCGCACGACAGCCCGGTGGAACTGGTGAAGCTGCGCTTGCGCGCGCGGGTGCCGATGTCAGACGCCGTATTCGCAAGAATTGAGGCCGCCACTTCCCTGCGCAGCGAGCACAGGCCCGTGTACTTCGGGCCGCAGTACGGGCAGCTCGACACGCCCGTGCTGTCTCGCGGCGACGCCGCTGGCGGCGTGCAAGGGCCGGTGATCTTCGAGGAATACGACACCACCATCGTGGTGCCACCGCAGTGCACCGCCCGGCTCGACAGTGCGGGCAACGTGCTGATCGACCTTCACTGATGCAAGGACCGGCACGCATGGCCATCGACAGAATCACCTTCGAGCTGCTGCGCAACACACTCGACACGATCGTCGATGAGATGACGATCACGATGATCCGCACCGCGTACTCGGGCAACATCCGCGACGGCATGGACTTCTCGTGCGCAGTGTGCGACATGGAAGGTCGCCTGGTGGCACAGGGCGTGTGCGTGGCCCTGCACCTGGGGTCGATCCCCGATGCCATCGAATCGGTGATGGCGAAGTTCGGACACGACATCCACCCGGGCGACATCTTCATCCTGAACGACCCCTACTGCGGCGGCAGCCACCTGCCCGATATCTTCCTGTTCCAGCCGGTGTTCAGCCAAGACCGCTTGCTGGCTTTCCTCGTGATCGTGGCGGACCACATCGACATCGGCGGAAACGTGCCGGGCGGGCGTTCCGTGGCTGCGACGGAGGTGTACCAGGAAGGCTTGCGCATTCCGCCTGTGCGCTTGCAGCACCGGGGCACGCCGGTGGATGCGATCTGGGAGATCCTCGCGCAGAACGTGCGCATGAAGCACATGGTGCTGGGTGACTTGCAGTCGTGCATCTCCGCCTGCCAGCGCGCGCAGACCATGCTGCTCGGTGCGGTGGCGAAATACGGCGACGACACGGTCCGCGCCTGGTTCGGTGAGATCCTTGACTACAGCGAACGCATCACGCGCCAGTGCTTGAGCGCAATTCCTGACGGCGTGTACAGCTTTTCCGACTACATCGACGATGGCATCGCACGGCCCGAGCCAGTTGAGATCCGCCTGCAACTGAGGGTGGCGGGCGACGAGGTGTTCTTCGACCTCACAGGCACATCGGCGCAGGTACCCGCTGCGATCAACGCGACGCTCTCATTCACCAAGTCGGCCATCTATGGCGCAGTGCGCACGATGCTGCCGCCCGACTTGCCCAACAATGCCGGTGTCTTCCGGCCGATTCATGTGCACGCGCCGCTGGGTACGATCACCAACCCGCGCGAGCCAGCGGCGGTGTCGTCCCGCGGTGTCACCGGTTTTCGCGTGATCGACGCGGCGATGGGGGCGCTTGCGCAGGCCGCGCCGGGCCGCATTCCGGCCAGTGGCGAAGGCGGTGTGTCCAGCTGTCGCATCGGTGGGCGCAGGGCCGACGGCACGCCCTTCATCGTGTGGGATTCGGTCACGGGCACCTGGGGCGGGCGGCCAGCTAGCGACGGCATCGACGGCTGCGCGAATTTCGCTGGCAATCTGGCCAATGCGCCGGTGGAAGTTCTGGAGGCAGAGTCGCCGGTGCGCATCCTCCAATACGGCCTGGTGCAGGACAGCGGCGGGCCCGGCAGGTACCGCGGCGGCATGGCCGTGGTGCGCGAATGGGAGATGCTCGCGCCGGAGTCCGTCTTTACGATGCGCGCGGACCGCGCGAAGTTCGCGCCATGGGGCGCGGCGGGTGGGCAGCCGGGCTTGATGGCGACCAACGTGCTGAACCCGCAGTCGGACCACAAGCTGCTCGCGCCCAAGCTCACCATCACTTTGAAACAGGGCGACCGGTTTCGCCACCAGCAGGCCTCTGGCGGCGGCTACGGCGACCCACTCGCGCGCGACCCGGATGCGGTTCTGCGTGACTGGCGTGACGAACGTGTTTCTCTTGCGCAGGCGCGTGAGGTCTATGGTGTCGCGCTCGATGCGCCCGGCCGCTGTGTCGTCGCCGATGAAACCGAGCGCTTGCGCACGGCGATGCGCGCCGGTGTGACAAAGCCAACGATGTAACCCGATCCACCGATCAAGGAGACTCTCATGCCCCAAAATCACGCGACTGTATCCCGGCGCAGCGTTCTGGCTGCTGCGTCGCTGGCGATCCCGCTTTTTGCGCGTGCGCAGGCGTACCCCGCGCAGCCGGTCCGCATGATCGTGCCCTACCCCGCAGGTGGCGGCGCCGACGCCGTCGCCCGCTTGCTGGCGCAGCACATGTCGATCGGTGTCGGCCAATCCTTCGTGGTGGAGAACAAGCCTGGTGCCGCAGGAGTCATCGGCAACGACTACGTCGCAAAGAGTCCCAAGGACGGCTACACCCTGCTCTACGCTGGCACGCCGTTCGCGCTGAGTCCCGCACTCGTGGCGAAACTGCCTTATCGGACCGTGGAGGATTTCGCTGCGGTCACGCAGACCGTGCGCAATCCGAATCTGGTGCTGGTGCCGCAGAACTCCCCGTTCGAGACAGTGCAGCAGTTGGTGGCTTTCGGCCGAGCGAATCCGGGCAAGCTCACCTATGGCGCCACACCCGGCGCGTCCCAGCATCTCGCGTCGGCACTGTTTGCTTCGCAGACGAATATGAAGATGACGTTCGTGCCCTACAAGGGGGGTGGCCAGATCCTCACCGATCTCCTGGGTGGCCACATCAGCACCTACTTCGCCAACGCGGCTTCTGGGCTGCCCCATGTGAAGGCCGGCAAGCTGCGGGCGCTTGCCACGACATCCGCAGCGCGCGCGCCGAGCCTGCCGGACGTGCCCACGGTCTCCGAAACGGTGATCCCCGGCTTTCAGGTGTACGAATGGAATGGCCTGCTCGCGCCGGCCGGCACCCCGCGTGCCATCGTCGAACGATTGCAGGCCGAAGCGCATCGCGCCTTGCGTTCCCCAGAGATGGGTGAATCGCTGGCCAAGCTCGGCGCCGAACCGGTCGGCAGCCGCCCGGAAGAATTCGCAGCCTACCTCGCATCGGAGATGCAACGCTGGACGGCCGTGGCCAAGGCCAACAACATCGACCTGAAAGAGTAGGAGTGGGCGCGTGCGGCTGAGCGTACTGAGCCCCTGGATGGGCGCGCAGGTTCATGGCCTTGACCTGTCCGCCCCACTGTCGGGGGGCGAACGGCAATTCGTGCGCGAGGCGTTTGATCGGCATCATCTGCTCGTCTTTGCGGACCAGCGGCTCGACGCAAAACAGCAGCGCGACTTCAGCCTGCTGTTCGGCCCCTATATCGACACGCACATGAAGAGCCCGCAGGACGACGTGCAATACATCTCGAACGTCGTCACGGGCGGGGCAGTTGGGAATGGAACACTGCCCTTTCATTCTGACCATTCGTTCTTCGAGCAGCCCGACACCGACGCGATTGTGCTCTATGCGATCAAGCTCCCGTCGCAAGGCGGCGACACCTTGTATGCGAATGCAGCCCTGGCGTTCTCGGACCTGGACGAAGACTTGAAGAAGCGCATCCTGCCTTTGCACGCCTTGCACTCGCTGGGGGCGGTCTATAGTGACAAGGCGGCCCAACAGGCGATACATCCCCTGGTGTGGGACGAGCGCCGAAGCGGTGAGCGGGTGCTGTACATGAGCGAGCTCGTCAAGAAGATCGTGGAGCTGGACGACACGCAAAGCGAAGCCTTGGTCGCTGCCTTGCGAGCGCATATCTACCGCGAAGAATTTCTGTACCGGCACCAGTGGAAGGTAGGTGACGTGGTAGTCTGGAACAACCGCCTGCTCCAGCACGCCCGCACGGTCTTCGACCCAGCGCAGGAACGTACCCTGCGCCGATGCACCCTGGGTCTTCCGACAAAGATTTTTCCGATCGAGCCTTGTAGACAATCTCAGGACAGGCCAAGCTCAACCCGAACGGGTGGGTTGTCGTGAAATTGGGAAAACCTCAATCGAGAAGTGGCCCCGCTTGTTTGAACAGCATTCCCCGATTTATAAGTGGACTGCGGGCGGGTTGCCAAAGATGCAGAGTTGTCCACGGCGGCGGGCGTCGCTTGCGACGAACCGACCGACGCGGTGGGAAACTCGGGGCGCACCGGGATTTTCATCTTGCGCGGCCAGCTTTACTTGCGGCAGCCCGGCGAAGTACTTCTCGTCCGGCGTAAGCCGGTCCAAGCTGGAATGAGCACGATGCGCGTTGTACCAGCCCAGGTGATCAGCAATGTCGGCGCGGGCCGCGCTCACGCTGTCGTAGGCCTTGAGGTACATCCGCTCGTACTTCACGCTGCGCCACAGGCGCTCGACGAACACGTTGTCGCGCCACGCGCCATGCCGTGGCAATGCTGGAGAAGTTGGCGCTGTTAAAAATGGCGTTCTGCAGAGCAATAGTGCTAAAAGGGCTGGCCTCAGCGTTTCTGCGCCCACCCTTGGTGCCTATCGGGCTAAACGCACCCAATGGCGTTGCCGCTTTGGTGGATGTTCTCTTTTTCATATTCGCCTTGAAACCATTGAAGAAGTGCCAGTGCGCCGTAGCTGCACAACGATGAAAGGCCGCCATCGCACGTAGACGGCGTGCGTCGTTTGTACTAACGTTGCGTCGGTTGAGCTAACAAACGAGGTGCCCTCATGGTTGCCATTACATCTTCTACTGCTGCCCGTTCCGCCCGATTAGGTCTGCGCGCCACTCCTTAACAGGAAGTCGTGCTGCGCCGGCGATGTCCCAGAACTTGTTGAACAGATGAGCTGAGGGTGGCGGCTCCTTTCGCCCGCATGTGAACATGCGGGTGCCTAGCAAGCAAAGAAAGGAACCACCGAAATGAAGTCTCTCACAAAGTCCGCACTGCGGGCGATCCCTGC
>CANJPU010000052.1 GCA_947476285.1 Comamonadaceae bacterium
ATTCTTGTGACCGCACGCGCCTGGACTGCGCAGTTCGAATGGTTTTCCCATCGGCCCCTGGCGATCGCAGCGGGGCTGTCGGAAAAGGTGATCGATGACATTTTCGCCGCCCGGCGGCCCGCGCAGATGTCTGACCAAGAGGCTGCGGTGTACGACCTATGCGATGAGATTCACCGGCTGCGAACGGTGTCCGATGCAACGTTTCAAAGCGCGCAGACGCTGCTTGGCCGGGCGCTGGTGATGGATGTGATCGGTCTGTGCGGGTATTACACTCTTTTGGCGATGGTTCTCAATGTCTCAGAAGTGCCGATTCCGTCTAGCGCCACGCCCTTGCCGCCGCTCGATGCGCGGCACCCTGGCTGACCCGCGCCTTAGGCTGCCTTGGACAGGCCTACTCCGCCACAATGCCGGCCTTCTTCATCACGGTACCCCATTTGTCCACTTCGCTCTCCTGGAAGCGCGCAAACTCTTCGCGGTTCATCTGCATCGGCTCGAAGGCATTTGCCGCGAAGAACTTCGAGGCCGGGTTGACAATCAGTTGTCATTGCGGGCTCGACCCGCAATCCATGTCGCGCCTTGCCCACCCCTGGACCGGCCGGAAGGTTGGTGTGAGGGGACATTTCCATTTTGGAGAAAAGGGGACATTTCAATTTGCGTTGACATGTGCCGGCCGCCCCCGTTGACCATCGATGGCGAAAACCGTATATTGAAAACTCGTCTATACCGTCTGAGGCGACTCAAACACCTTGTTTGGGAAATTGGCTCGGCCTGCCTCGGACGTGCGCTCAATGAGTCACCCCAGTCAAGGTGCGCGCGCGTTGCGCAGCGCAATGGTCTTCTTTGGGCTGAGCTGATCTCCTCTGGAGTCAAACAGGAATAACTATGAATTTTGTACGGCCCGTCCTTGTTCTTCTCACCTCATGCTTCTTGCTTGCCGCCAATGGCATGGCACAGCCATATCCGACGCGGCCGGTTCGGCTGGTCATTGGTTTTGCCGCTGGTGGCACCACAGACATCATTGGCAGATATCTTGCGCAGCGGCTGGGGCAGTCACTTGGACAAGCCGTCGTGGTGGACAACCGACCCGGTGCAGGCGGAAATCTCGGCGCTGACTTCGTCTCCAAATCCAAGGCCGACGGCTATACGATTTTTTTGGGGTCGACCAGTTCCATGGCCGTGGCCCCGGCCATCTATGCAAAGTTGCCATACAACCCGGCGGAAGACTTCGTCGCGATCGGTCAGGTCGCGACCATGCCCAGTGTGCTCGTTGTCACTGCGAACGTGGGTGTGAACACGGCCTCAGATCTGGTGGCCCTGGCCAAGGGCCGTGCCGGCGGCTTGAACTACGCGTCCGCCGGAATCGGCAGCGCACCGCATTTGGCCGGTGAGTTGCTAAGAACTCTCACAGGAGTGCCTATTACCCATGTTCCGTACAAAGGCGATGCGCTGGCTCTGAACGACCTTGTCGCTGGACATGTGCAGATGATGTTTCCAAGCCGCCCCAGTGTGCTGCCATTCATTGCATCGGGGCAGTTGAAGGCATTGGCCGTCACCGGGCGCCAGCGCACCAAGGACTTGCCAAATGTGCCAACCATGATTGAGGCCGGTTATCAGGACTACGCCGTGGAATCGTGGTTCGGTTTGTTCGCCCCGGCGGGAACGGGCCAAGACGTGGTTCGTCGGCTCAGCGCGGCATTGACGCAAATTCTTTCGGACCGAGAGGCACAAGCTCAGCTTGCAAAGCTTGGCGTGGACTCCTTTTCGAGCACACCCGAAGAGATGTCGAGCTATGTGCGAGCAGAGATCAAGAAATGGGCCGAAGTGGCCAGGTTTGCCCAGATTAAAGCGGAGTAGCAATGCAGGTTGTTCCAACAAACAAGCCCTTGGGCGCAGAGATTCGAGGCATCAAGATATCCAGTGACTTGAGCGAGCAGGAATTGGCTGGCATCAGACAGGCGCTGGACGATCATTCGGTCGTTTTCTTTCGCGATCAAGAACTCGACGAGGCGACTCATGTTGCGTTTAGCAAGCGATTGGGCAGCTTGCGCGTGCCTCGTCTGAACAGCAAGGCACTCGTTCCAGGCTGGCCTGATTTGACGGTGCTGTCCAACATCATCGAAAACGGTGAACCCATCGGTCTGTTGGAGGCTGGACAGTACTGGCATTCGGACAATTGCTTCAAGCAGGTTCCCAATTCATATGCCCTGCTCTATGCGCAGGAGATTCCGCAACAGCACGGCAAGATGCTCGGCGGGACCATGTTCGCAAGCGCACTGCATGCTTACGAAACCCTCGATGGTGAAATGCGTCAGCGAATTGCGGGCCGCAAGTCACGCAATAATTTTCAGAATCCGTTTCGGCGCAAGGCGCTCTCAGCGGATGCGGCGAAGATTTACTGGGAAGAAAAGCAAGAGCCCGACAGCGTGCATCCCATTGTTCGCACGCATCCGCGCACGGGACGCAAGGGACTCTATGTCAACGAGACGTACACCGTTGGCGTCGACGCAATGGAGCAAGCACAGTCGCGCGAGATCATCGATTTCCTATGCAATCACATCACCCGGCCAGAAGCCATCTACACGCATGAATGGCATGTTGGCGATTTTCTTATTTGGGACGACTGCGCATCTCAGCACAACGCGATAGCTGACTACCAGTTGCCGCTTCGGCGCAAGCTGCGTCGCACCACCGTGCAGGGCACGACTCCCTTCTGACGATCTCAGCCTGATCGGTCCCTCATCCGCATGAACGCGCGGGCACTACAACACGAGCTGGGAGATTTGCGACATGAGCCACGTTTTCAAAGAAGCGATCGACTCGCCCGCAGCCTGGAAGGGCTCAGAGCTTTCAGATGATCGTGCCTTCGTGACTCCATTGACGCAGGCCGACCTGAGCGACATTGACAGAGCCTTGGCTTACGCAAGAGAGTGCAAGGTCGATTGGCAGAAGATGTCGCGTGAGGATTTTCCAATCGATGCGTTTGCTCAAAAGCTCGGTGCCATGGAGCGTGAGTTGCGACATGGCAAAGGCTTTGTTCTGCTGCGGGGACTACCGGTCCAGCGTTACCCAGCCGGCGACCTGCTGCGGCTGTGGATGGGCATTGGCGTCTGGCTGGGCCAACCCGTTTCGCAGAATGCGCAAGGAGAGCTTATCTCCCCGGTGACTGATGGCGGAAAAATGGGAGAGGACGCCTCTGGCCGCCTGGTATCCACCGGATCGAGCTTGCAGCCCGGCGGTGGCAACCCGGACCTGCGGCTCTACAAGACCCGCGCCGAACTGCGTCCCCATAATGACTCAGCCGATCTGGTGGGCTTGCTGTGCGTGCATCCGGCCAAGACTGGCGGCGTGAGCACGATCATCAGCGCAATTTCAATCTATAACGAGATCCTTGCCACTGCTCCTGAACATCTTGTGCACTTGTTCAATGGCTACCATTACGATGTGCGCGGCGAGGGGACGACTGGCCGAAGCGACGAAGTAACCGCCCATCGTATTCCGGTCTTCAGCTACTTCGAAGGGCTGCTGTCCTGCCGCTTCAATCCAAAGACCATCGAGAGCGCTCAGCGCAAGATGAAGCAGGCGCTGCCTGCGCAGGCATTGCAGGCGGTGGCATACATGGAAGATCTGGCCAAGAACCCGAAGCTGCGCATTGACATGGAGTTGCAGGCGGGTGACATGCAGTTTCTAAACAACCTTTTCATGCTGCACTACCGGACCGAGTTTGAAGACTGGCCGCAACCCGAGCGCAAACGATTGCTGCTGCGGCTCTGGCTGAACCTGCGCAATGGGCCTGCGCTTGCACCAGAATTTTCAAATCGCTATAACGCCGGTGCACGAAGCGGCGTGCCGGTTCGCGCCTGAATATATTTCGTCGTGCGTTATTCGGGCTCCACGCCCGCTGCTTTTGCCGTCTCTCGCCACATCACCAGGTCTTTCCGGACGATGTCCGCAAGCTGCTCGGGGCTGCCAGGTTGGGCCTCCAAGCTCAACTGGTCCATGCGTTGACGCACGTCCGGGTCGTCGGTCAGGATGGAGTTGATCTCGCGGTTCAGTCGCCCCACGATGGGCGCAGGCAGCCCGCCTGGACCGAACACCGCTATCCAGGGCTCATAGCTATACCCCGGCACAGTCTCTGCGACGGTCGGCATGCCTGGCCACAAGTTGGACCGCGCGGACGAGGTGAGCGCGACGGCGCGCAATTTTCCGCTCCTCACGTAGGTCGCGGCGGTCACCAGTTGGTCGAGCAGCAGATGCACGCGGCCGCTCATGAGGTCCGGGTACACAGCGCCCGCGCCTTTGTACGGAACATGGGTGGCCGTGATGCCGGCTGCGCGCAGCAGTGACTCCATCGCAAGGTGATTGGAGCTGCCTATGCCAGACGATGCGTAATTGAGTTTGCCCGGATTGGCTTTCATGTACGCCACCAGTTCCGGAAAAGTCTGGACCGGCAGGCTGGGATCCATCGCCAGGCAAATCAGCAGTTTGGCAAGCGAGCCAATTGGCGCAATGTCCTTCATGGTGTCGTAGGGCATGGCCTTGACCAGCGCGGGCGAAGAGGTAAAGGCCGAGGTGTGCACCATGATCGTGTAGCCGTCTGGCGGCGCCTTCGCGACGAAGTTCGCGCCGACGATGGTTGCAGCACCTGGCCGGTTGTCCACGATGATGGGCTGCCCAAGCCGCACCCGAAGCTTGTCCGCCAAGAGGCGGCCCACCACATCCGTGCCCCCGCCCCCGGGATACGGAATGACAAGCCGCAGCGGCTTGTTGGGGTACTCCTGCGCTCTCGCCGCCAAAGGCGCGCCGATCACGAAGGCAATAGAAGTCGCGCCAATGAACCGACGCCGAGTGTGTTCCATGCTCTTGCCTCCAGTTAGTGTGAAATCAAAACCGCGTCAGACGATTCCGTACAGCGCGGCTGCGTTCTCACCGGCGATCTTGCGCCGCGCGCGCTCAGACAATCCGGCCAAACTCGATTCGACCTTCTGCCGCGACTCGGGCCAGAGGCAATCCGCATGCGGGTAGTCACAACCCCAAATCACGTTGTCCTCGCCGATTGCTGGCAAGAACAATTCCAGGCCCGCATCCTGTTGGTAGGTGGTATAGCCCTGCCGCCTGAAGTAGTCACTCGGCTTGAGCGAGAAACCAAACTCCTTGAACTTGTCTTCGTACTCGACGTCCATGCGATCAAGGATGTACGGAATCCAGGTGACGCCGGCTTCGCCGAGCACGAACTTCAGTTCAGGAAATCTTTCGCAGGCACCCGATGCGATCAGCGAAGTCAGCACCATCATTCCGTCGAGCTGAAACAAGGTGTTGAACACATATCGCCATTGCGGCATGCGGGGATCATCTTGCGGGCCAGGCCCCTGCAATCCGCGAAAGCCGGTGGAGTGGAAAGAAATTGGGAAGCGGCATTCGGCCGCAGCCGCCCAGAGCGGATCCCACGCAGTGGGGTGATACAGCGGTGCGGCTGCGCCGCGCACGGCCAGATCGCCTCCCCGCAGACCTAAGGCGGCGCAGCGGCGGACCTCATTTGCAGCCAAGGTCGGATCTGTATTGGGAAGCATCGCCAGCGGGAAGATGCGTTTAGGATCGGAGCGCCGCGCGAAGTCTGCGGCCCAGTCGTTGTAGATGCCACAGGCCCACGCGCGTCGCTGCGGGTCCGCAATCAGGTCGTTGATCATCAGGCAACCGTAGACGACCTCGGCGTATTGCCCATCCCGATCCAGATCCTGCAAGCGCAACTCCGGCGTCACGGGGCGAGCTATGGCTTGCGGCCCGTTGTCCCATGAGAAGCCGGCATCGACCATTGCGTCACGGCGCTTTGAGTAGCCTCGCGTGTATCTGTTGAAAGTTGGCCCCAGACCGTTCCACAGCCCGACGTCGCGCCCTTCCACAAACCAGTGCAATCCGTCGTCCATCTCTTCGACTTGGGGGACCAGAAGCTTCCACTTGTGCGGTGCCGCAGATGCCCAAAGCTCGCGCGGGCAATACGTGAGGTCGATGTGGTTATCTCCGGAAATCAGACGCAGCGCCATTGGCAAAGTCCTTCCGCGGGAAATCGAGGGGTGGCAAACAGTTTACTCAATATCATGTCTTTGAGCTCGGGGTGACGCAAACACCACTTATTCGCCAACCATGCAACGAAGCCATCTGAGGCAATGCAGACTGCCCACCAGCAGAGTCAGACAAAACGCAGCCCCTTGAAGGTCCCATCCTTTTGCCACGCATCCATTCGCGTGAGGAAGGAAACCGTGTCGCCGCCATACAGCCTGTTCTTGCGCGCCCTCAGATCGAGCACGCCCTCGTTGTTGATGTAGCCCGGCGTGCACTCGCGCAGCACCGCTTCCTTGGCCTGCGAGAGCTTGACGATGAGCTCGACCCACTCGTTCTCGGCCTCCTGAGTGGGCTCCACCGTTGTCGCGTTGCGCAGGCGGGCCTGCGCGATCACGCTGGCGATCTGGCGGGCGCTGATGTCGAGCATGTGCGTGAAGTTCGGGCTGTACCCGATCTGCATTCCACCGATAAAAAATGCATTGGGAAAGCCCGTGCTGGCGATGCCGTGGAATGTCTCGGCGCCGTCTTGCCATTTTCTGCTCAATGACAAACCGCCACGGCCCTCGATGTCCGCGCCCAGGATGCGTGTGAAGTCCGAGTTGTATTCGAAGCCCGTGGCGAACACCAGGCAATCGACAGCGTACTCCTTGCCATCCACCACCACTGCGTTTGTGGTGATGCTTTCGATTCCCTTGCCCCGGGTGTCCACGAGCGTGACGTTGGGCTGGTTGAAAGTGTCCAGGTACTGGTCATGGAAACCGGGGCGCTTGCAAGCCTGCCGGTACCAGGGCTTGAGGCTTTCGGCCGTGCTCTTGTCGCGCACCGTGGCATCGATGCGCGCGCGGATGCGGTTCATGCGTTCGTCATCGGCTGCCTGCACCACCGCATCGGGGTCGGGGATTACCTCTCCTGCGCGCAGCTTTCTGACTGCGGCCAGCTTGACGTTGCGCGCGAGGTCCGTCCAGCCGTCGCACACGAGGTCTTGGTCAACGTCGTAGCCCGAGACGACCGCGGTGAAATTGTCCATCCTCTCCTGCTGCCATCCAGGCTTGAGGCTTTTGGCCCATTGTGGATCGGTCTCGCGGTCGTTGCGCACATCGACTGGCGCTGGCGTGCGCTGAAATACATAGAGATGCTTGGCCCATCGTGCCAGGTGCGGGACGCACTGGACCGCAGTGGCGCCGGTTCCGATGATGCCGATGCGCTTGTCGCTAAGCCCCGTCAACCCGCCTCGCGAATCACCGCCGGTGTAGTTGTAGTCCCAGCGGCTGGTATGAAAGCTGTGCCCCTTGAAGCTCTTGATGCCTGGTATCGCTGGCAACTGCGGGCGGTGCAGCTTGTTGCCGATGAGGACGACGAAGCGTGCAGACAGCACATCCTGGCGGTCCGTCCGCACGATCCAACGGGATGTATCCTCTTGCCACTGAGCGCCTTTGAATTCGGTCTGCAGCAGCGCATTGTCATACAGTGCGAAATGGCGAGCGACCTTTCTGCAGTACGCCAGTATTTCAAGGCCCGACGCGTATTTGCGCGTGGGCATGTAGCCGGTTTCCTCAAGCAGTGGAAGGTAGATGTAGCTTTCGGTGTCGCAGGCAATGCCAGGGTAGCGATTCCAATACCAGGCGCCTCCGAAATCAGCGCCCTTCTCGACAATGCACACTCGGCTGATTCCAGCCTGGGTCAATCGTGCGGCTGTCAAAAGCCCAGCTATGCCGCCTCCGACGATCACCACATCGAATTCTTTGTGGAGCGGATCGCGAACGAAGCCGGTGTCTGCAAATGGGTCGTGGAGGTAGCCGGCAAACTCTCCCTCAAGCCCTTGCACAGAGCGTGCGGCGCTGTTCTTGATGCGCTTGTCGCGCTCCTCTTGGTAACGTTGCTGCAGAGCGCTCTGATCGTCGCGCGGACTCATAGACTCTTTCCTTCCGGCTGGCGCGCAAGAATGCCGATGACCATGGCCCCTCAGTTCTCCAGCGTCACATTGGCCGCCTTCAGCAAGGGGCCCCATTGGCGAACCTGATCGCGCACGAACGCCGCAGATTTTTCGGGCGTATAGCCTGTCATCGGCCTCAAGCCCATGGCATTGAACCGCTCAAGCAAGGCGGGGTTCTCAAGCGCCTTGACGATCGCGCGATTGAGTTTCTGCACCACGTCGGCAGGAACACCGCTCGGAGCAAGGATGGAGTTCCAGCTTGACCAGTTCACCTGTGCCAACTGGGGGTAGCCGAGCTTTTCGTAGGTGGGGATGGATGCCGTGGGGCCTTCATGCGGCACTGGCGAGGTGGTGGCCAGCGGCACCAGCTTGCCGGCCGCGATGAGCTCGCGCACGGAGCTGAGGGTGTCCAGGCCGAACGACAAGCGGTTGGCCATCACGTCCACCAAGGCTGGGCCAGCGCCCTTGTACTGCACCGGGTCGGCTGTGCCGCCCAGCATGTTCACCATCACCTTAGTGTTGAGGTAGTACGGGGTGGCTGTGCCAGCATGCGGGTAAGTGAGCCGTGCGCCGGGTTTGCGTAACGCATCGGCGAGCTGGCCGAAGTTGGAAAAGCCCGAGTTGGGTGCGGTGACCACCACCCAATCAAAGCTGGCAACCGGCGAGACCGTCACGAAGTCTTTCACTGGATCGTAGGGAAGCTTGGAATCGAGCAGCGGCAAGAACACCTGGTAGGTGACAACGCCGAAAAGCAGCGTGTATCCATCGGTCTTCGCGCCCTTCACTTCGCGGATTCCAATGATGCCGTTCACACCGGGCAGGTTCTTGACGACGATGGGCTGGCCAAGTTCACGGCCAGCGAATTCGGCGATGACACGAGCAGTGACGTCGGTGACGCCGCCGGGCGCGTAGCCCACAATCAGCGTCACAGGCCGAGAGGGATAGGACTCTTGAGCGCCAGCGGTGATGGCCAGCAGGGCGGCGGCAAGCGATGCGGCTGCAGCGCGAAGCAGGTGGGCTAGATGCACGAGTTGTTCCTTCGGGTCTTCAGACGGGCAATCAATCCAACTGGATCTTCAAATCACTGATGACTGGCGCCCACCCGGCGCGATCGGCTGCAATCCGATCGTTGAGCTCCTTGGGCCCACCGGCTTGACCGAGCAGTACGCCAGTGTCCGCAAACTGCTGGCGCAAGGCCTGATTGCCCAGCGCCTTGTTGACCGAGCGGGTCAGTTTCTCAATCGCCTCGGGCGGGGTTCCCCGTGGGGCGCGCAAGGCATACCATGCCGCCATCCCGAAACCAGGATAGCCCGCCTCGGTCATAGTGGGCAAATCAGGAAGCGAGGGAAATCGTTGGTCCAAGCCGATGGCCAGCGCCTTCAATCGTCCGTCACGAATCAGCGGCAAGGCATTGGTCAGGGCATCGAAATAGAGGTGAACGTCGCTGCGCATCATGCTGATGTGGATAGGACCGCTTCCAGGAAACTGCACATGCTCCATCTTCAAGCCAGCGGCTCTTGATAATTTTTCTGCCAAGAGATGGGCTGGGCCACCGGCTCCGGCCGATGCGAAGTTATAGGCACCCGGCTTTGCCTTGACCATCTGCACGAACTCGGCGAGCGACTTCACGTTGAGTTGTGCGGGCACAAGCAGGACAAAGGGCGAACTGCCCAGGAAAGCGAGCGGGATCAACTTGTCGGGGTCATAGGGCAGCTTGCGATAGACCAGGGGGTTGAGGGCATCGGTGGCGCTGGTGGCCAGCGCTAGTGTGTACCCATCGGGCTCGACGGTGGTCGCGGCGATCATTGCGATGAAGGTGTTGCCCCCCGGCTTGTTCTCGATGACGATGGAGGTTCCCAGATCCGGCGCCATCGCCGTTGACACGCCTCTGAGGATGGTGGTCGCAAGGCTGACCGCAGGGAACGGCACGATGACCCTGATGGGCCGCGTCGGGTAATCGGCGCCATGTGCTGCGGTGGCTGCCGCGAACACTGCAATCAGCGGTAGCGCGATCTTCAGGACCGGTCTGGTAAGCATGCTCATCGATGTCTCCTCAGGTAAGAATAGGATGGGCCAGCGCAGGGCGCATAGCCTCACGCCGGCGACTGCCGCACATGGCGCAGGCCCACAGGCTGAAGGTGCGCGCAAAAGACGCGGGCAAAAGCTTCTTCGATGGCGTCAGAGGTCCAGGCGCTGGGATGCTCTTGCACCGGTTCGAGCACAGCCGGATGCGACACCAGCGCCAGCTTGCGGCCATGAATGCGCACAACCTGGCCGTGCACACCGGCCGCCGCGTCAGAGAGCAAGTAGCACACCAGCGGCGCATTGTCCTCAGGTGTGTTCGGATTGGGTGCGATGGTCTGTCCGCGGTCGCGGTAGTAGCCCACATTGTGTTCGCCCATCTGGGTGGCCCCGGAGGGCGACACCGCATTCACCCGGATCGTGCCTGCCGGCAGATCAGCCGCCCATGCGTAAGTGAGTGAGGCCACCGCCCCTTTGCTGGCGCCGTAAGCGCCCATAGCGACCAGGCCCATCTGGGCACCGGAGGTGACGTTGACGATGGCGCCGCGCCCTGCCCTTTGCATGTGGCCGATGGCATGGGCACTGGGGAACATGGTGCCCAGCACGTTCACCTCCAGCGTCATCCGGCAGGCTGCTTCGGTCATCTCGTGGATGCGCTCCATGCGGAACACGCCGGCGTTGTTCACAAGGCCATCGATGGCACCGAACTCTTGGACACAGCGCTCGACCAGCGCCCGCGCAGGCTCCCATTGCGCCACGTCGCAAGGATGGGAGACGGCAGCGGCGCCCGTGGCGCGTATGCCCGCCGCGACTTCCTCGGCCGCAGCGGCGTCTCGGTCGTTCACCACCACCCGTGCACCCAGTGCCGCCGCCGCCCGCGCGTAAGCAGCGCCTATGCCGCGGCCCGCACCGGTAATCACTATCGCCTTGCCTTCAAGCTTGACCATCGACTGCTCCGGGTTTGAATTTCATGAGCGGGGCTTAGCTCTGCTTGGCTTGTCTCATTGGGGCGCCGACATCTGACGAAGCCATCCTGGCTTGCAGCACGCGGCGCAGTTCCTCCACTGCGCCGGACTGCCGGTCCACTGCAAGGTCCAGTTCGAGCCAGGGCTGCGCAGAGGCGATGCGCAGCACCGCCGAGCGCTCCGGGATCCAGGCGCCGTCGCGCGACTGGCCTCCTGCATCGCGCCCCGCCTCCAGCGCCGCGAGGATGCGAAAGGCCAGCGGCGCACTGGGCGCGGCATGAAAGCCCGCCACCATCGCTTCGAGCACCTTCGGGCCGGCAACCACGTTGCCCAGCACCACGATTCCCGGCTGCGCCAGATGGCCGGCAAAGTGCTTCGCGTCCTGGCCTGTGTGGGCAGCGGCGCGGCCTTCGGTATCGACCAGACCCATCTGGCGCCATGACCAATAGCCGTCTTGTGCGGCGACCATCTCCAACACACGCGCGGGCCGATGGCCCTGCGCCATCAAGCGCAATGCCAGCAAGTCGTTGTCCGGCTGCGGGTTGGCCTGCGTCTTGGCGACGCCTGCGCCTGATCGGATGGCGGCGGCGCGCCCGCCCGTTCCCAGCGAGAAGGTGGCAGTGCCCAGGCCGATGCGGCCGGTGCGAGGGCAATGGGCAAGTACCGAGTAGGTCATGCCGCGGCCGCCTTGCGGGCTGCCGCCAGCTTGGCCGCAGCGTCGATCTGCGCCGGCGTCAACGCAGCCGATGGATCTGAAACCCGCATGGCATAGAGCGGCTCAACTGCCTTGTATTCATCGAAGATCAAGCGAAGCTCACCGACCGGATCGGGAGCGAGGTCGTTGCGCAAGAACAGTTGGGCGGCACAGCCGCGAGCGCTGCCGTAGAGAATCACCGCAGCCGACCCTTCATGCCCAGCGCGCGCTGGTGCCTCCGTGCTTCTCGCGGCCTCCAGGGCAGTCATCAGGCGTTCGTCCAGCGCGCCTGATGCGGCTGCGAATGCTTGCGCGACCGCACGGGCAGAAGCATCGTTGCCCAGGTTCTCGCCCAAGACCGCCCAGCCCTCACCCTTAAGAACTGAGCTTGCGCCGCGGCACCCGGCGCCGCAGTGCACTGCACAGCCGCCAGCAGCATCGATCACGGCCATCTGCCGTTGCGAGGCATCCTCTTGCAGAAGCAGTTCATCAAGCACCGCGCGGGGAGCCAGGCCTTGCTCCAGAAGATTGAGGCCCAGGTGCACCAGGGCGGAATCGAAACGCCCCTGAACCAACACTGCACCAACGCCGCTACGGATCACATCGGTGTACTGGCCGATGCCCACCACATCACCCACCAGCGCAGCGCCCAGATGGCCCGTGACTGCGCAACGCGCAACGATGCCAAGGGTCATATGAGTCTCTCAGGGCGCAAGCGTCGCATTGGCCGCATTTTGCTTGGCGTGCCCGGCAGCGTCAATCCGTGGTTTCGTGAATCGGAATCCCTATCGGCGCAGTCAATCTATTGACGTTTTTCCAATATGATGTCTTGCTGCCACTGCGGCCACTGTAGGCGCAGCGCATCGGCCCACCGGCGCCGGCGCGGCATGGCCGGGGCGCTGCAGACGCCTACACGCAGGAGACGACATTCAATGCCATACAAGACCTTCGGCTTCACGCCAGACCAGGTACTGATGCGCGACAGCATCCTCAAGCTCATGCGCGATGTGCTACCGGAGCGAAAGCTCACCGAACTGGAAGCGCAGGCCGCCTATCCGCTGGAGGCACACCAGGCGATGGCCGCTGCCGGCTGGCTCGGGCTGGGGCTGGACGAGGCGTGGGGCGGAACACGCGCCACACAGAAGGATCTGGCCGTCTTCATCGAGGCGACTTCCTATCACCACTGCGCAGTGACCTCTGTCTACATGACCAACGTCATCTACGGCGGGATGTACATCCAGGGCATAGGCTCGCCAGAGCAGCAGCAGCGCTTTCTACCCGCCTTGATCCAGGGCAAACTCAAGATGGCGGTAGCCTACAGCGAGACCCAGAGCGGCTCTGATCTGGCCGGCATCCGCACCCGTGCCGTGCGCGAGGGCGACGACTACCTCATCACCGGCCAGAAGGTCTACATCACCAACGCCCATGTGGCCGACCACCTGATCGTGGTGGCCAAGACCAGCCCCGAGGGCGGCCACAAGGGCATGAGCCTGTTCATCGTGGACACCAAGTCGCCGGGGCTGGAGATACGGCCCATGAACCCGATGGGCCGGCGCATGACGCTGCCCAACGAGGTCTACTTCGACAATGTCCGGGTGCCCGCCAACTGCCTGCTCGGCGGTGAGAACCAAGGCTGGCGCAAGGTGATGCGCGGCCTGAACCTCGAACGCGTGCTGCTGGCGGCAGCCAGCGCCGGGCAGTGCATGAAGATGGTGCAGGTGGCGCGCGACTGGGCCAAGGAGCGCGTGGCCTTTGGCAAGCGCATCACCGAGTTTCAAGCGATCTCGCACAAGCTGGCCGACATGCAGATGCTGGCCGAGACCAGCCGTCTGCACGCCTATGCGGCAGCCGACTTGCTCGACGCGGGCCACGACGCGGTGCTGGAGACGTCAATGGCCAAGGTAGTGGGCTCGGAGAACTGCGTCAAGTGCGCCGACCTGGGTATGCAGATCATGGGCGGCGCCGGCTACATGGACGGCCCCATGAGCCGGGCCTACCGCGACGTGCGTGTCGGCCCCATAGGCGGTGGCTCCAGCGAGATCATGCGCAACGTGATCGCCAAGAGCATGGGGGTTTGAACCTTCCCCGTTCGGGCTGAGCTTGTCCAAGCCCACCACCACCGCCAGCAACTCCACCTGCTTTTCAACATCCATGTCCACCACCAACCCCACCCCCGCCGCCGACCCCGTTCTGCTGGAACGCCTTGCCAAGTTCATCGGCGCAGGCGCGGACCGGCCTGGCTTCATGGCGCGCCACCCCATCAGCCACGCTGTCATCGGCCAGATGACCGACGCGGTGGGCGACCGCAACCCCATCTACACCGACGAGGCCTTTGCCCGCACCACGGTGCACAAGGGTCTGGTGGCCCCGCCTCTGTGGTTGTTCAGCTGGCTGATGCCCGGCATCCAGCCCGAGGCCGAGCAACCCCAGTTGGAGGATGGCACCGCCTACTTCGAGCTCTTGCCTACGGGACAACGGCGTAACCCGACGGACCGCCGAACCCTGCGCGACGAAGTCAACGACGTGCTGGAAGCGCAGGGTTACGCATCGCCGGCCGTCACCGACATGACCTACACCTATCTGCGCTATCTGCGACCCGGCGAGACGCCGCGCTTCTCGTCGTGGGTCGTCAACGACATCATCGGCCCCAAGCGGACCAAGCTGGGCGAGGGGTTCTTCGTCACCATCAGCTTGAATGTGTTCGTCGACGACGAGCCTGTCGCCACCATACGGCAGCGCTATCTGCGCTTCAAGGCGGTCGCCAGCCAGGCTGGGGACGCCGGCGCCGCAGCCGTCGCCCAGCCCGGCTCTGGCAGCGCGACCCCAGCGCCGCAGCCGCAGCTGCGCCTGGCCCCCGCACCGGGGCGCACGCGCGAGACGCTGCGCTTTGATCAGGTCAAGGCGGGCGACGCACTGGCGCCACTGGTGGTGAAGATCACGCCCACGCTGGTGATCGCCGGCGCGCTTGCCAGCCAGGACTACCAGGACGTGCACCACGACTACCAGTACATCGCACGGCGCGGCCACCCCGATGTGTTCATGAACATGATGACGTCGTCCGGGCTGCTCGGGCGCTACCTCACCGACTGGACTGGCCCGGATGCCATCGTGCGCGAGCACGTGCTGCGGCTGACCCGCCCCAATTACCCTGGCGACACCATGCGCCTGACTGGCACGGTGCGCTCAGTGGAGCTGACTGATGACGGGCGCGGCCTGGTCGCGGTGGACTTGCTGGGCGTGAACAGCCTGGGCACCCACACCGACAGCAGCATCGTCGTGCAGTTGCCCACGCACTGAGGCGTCAAGGGCACACGATGGTGCCGGCTGCCTGCATGCGGTCGAGTTCGTCCTGGGTAAATCCCAGTTCGGCCAGAAGCTCGCGGCTGTGCTCGCCAATCCTGGGTGGCAGGCGGTACAGCTGATTCGGGCTTTCCGAGTAGCTGATCGGAAAGCCGATCAGGCGCAGCTGGCCCTCGCTGGGGTGCTCCACCATGGGGAACATATCCAGCGCGGCCAGATGCGGGTCGGCGAACAAATCCTCGGGCGAATTGACGACACCGAAGATCAAGTCGTTGGCCAGAAAGCCCTCGGACCACTCCTTCGTGGTGCGCTCGGGCATGGCCTGCGCGATCACCGCATACAGCTCGCGGTAGCGGGCGCTGCGCTCGACCGGGTCTTGCAAGAGCTTGTCTTGCGCCAGGTCTTCGCGGCCTATCAGCCGGAAAAAGCGGGTCCACTGCGCGGTGGTGTAGGGCAGCACGCAGATGTAGCCGTCTTTGGTCTTGTAGGGCCGGCGATCGGAGTTGACCGTGCGCAGATACACCGCCTCGCCCAGCGGCGGCTCAAAGGATCGGCCGGCCACTTGTTCGGCCATGACGAAGGCCACCATGGTCTCGAACATCGGCACCTCGACGCACTGACCTTTGCCGGTCTTCATGCGGTGCACGATGGCGCCGAACACCGCGTTCACCAGCGCCATGCCCACCACCTTGTCGGCCACCACATTGGCCACGAAATGGTTGGTGCCAGTGGCCATCTGCTGCAGATGCGCCAGGCCCGACATGGCCTGAATGGCGTCGTCCGCGGCGGGGCGGCCGGCATACGGGCCGCGCTCGGAGTAACCATAGGCCGCGCAGAAAATGATGTCGGGCTTGATGGCGCGCATGCGCTCGTAGTCCAGGCCCAGGCCCTTCAATGCCCGCGGCCGCATGTTCGACAGCACCACGTCGGTCGTCTTGAGCAAACGCAGCATCGCCTCGTGCCCTTGCTCTGACTTCAGGTCGATCGCCAGGCTGCGCTTGTTGCGGTTGAACTGGATGAAGGTGTGGGCCATGCCAGGCGAGCTGCGCGGCACGTTGTGGCGAAAGACGTCACCGGTGGGTGGCTCCAGTTTGATGACGTCGGCGCCGAAGTCACCCAGTATCTGCCCGGCCAGCGGGCCCATGCCCATGGAGGTCATGTCGATGACCCGCACGCCGGTCAGGGGACCGTCTGGCAATGGTGGTGATGTCATGCTATGGGCGCACCGGACGGAACTGCGCGATGGCAATGCCCGGGGCCACGTCGTCAAAGACGACTTCGAGCGGCATATCTATGCACAGATCGGCCTCCGTCATGCCATCTTCCATTCGCAGCACGCCCACCAGATGCACCTGCGGAAAATCCTCCAGCTCGACGATGGCGATGGTGATGGGAAGATCAACGAACGCCGGGTGGAAAGACTTGTAGAGCGTGCTCCAGGAATAAACGCGGCCCTTGCCGCTGGCCTGCAGCCAACCGAAATCCATGGATCGGCAGTGCGGACACATCAGGCGGGGGAAGTTGCGCACCTTCTTGCACTGGGCGCAGCACTGCACCACCAGCTGGTGCTGGGCCGCCGCGTCCCAGAAGCCCTGGTCCCATTCGAACGGCGTGGGCACAGGCCGGTGTGCGCTGGTCGTGATCACTTCACTCATCCGCGTTCTCCTCCCAGAATGAGCGCGCTGGTCGGGTAAGGCAGGCCGGCCGTCACAAGGCAGGTTTGCGCGCCGGCCACTTGGCTTGTGGAAGTGCCGCGCAACTGCCGTACGCCCTCCAGGATATGGTTGACGCCGTGGATATAGGCCTCACCCAGATTGCCCCCGGCAGTGTTGACAGGAATGCTGCCCTGCGGGCCGATGTGCCCGTCCTCGACGAACCCACCCGCCTCGCCCAGAGCGCAGAAGCCGAAGTGTTCCAGTTGCATCATCAGCGTTGGCGTGAAGCAGTCGTACAGTTGCGCCACGTCGATGTCCTTTGGGCCCAGTCCCGCTTGGCGATACACCTCTTGCGCGGCCAGCGTGCCGGGGCTGGCCAGCAAGTCGCCGTAAGCGGCGAATGACTGCAATGGCCCCTGGCACTCTGGAATGGAGGCTTGGGTGACCGCCTTGACGTAAACCGGCTTGTGCTTGAGATCGCGGGCGCGCTCGGGGGTGGTCACCACCATCGCCACCGCGCCGTCGGTCTGCAGGCACATGTCGTACTTGCGCAAGGGCGACACGATCACGGGCGATTCGAGGTAGTCGGCCAGCGTGAGCGGCTTGCTGTACATCTGCGCGTGCGGGTTGCGGTTGGCATAGCCCCGGATGGTCACCGCCAGTTTGCCCAACTGCTCGTTGGTCATTCCATACTCGTGCATGCGCCGCCGCGCGATCAGCGCGAACAGTTGCGAGGGTGCAGTCAGACCCTGGGGCGTGAGAAAGTTCTCTGCGCTGGGGTCTTGGCCGCGGTAAAGGCCGAGCGTGTCGCTGGTGCCCGGCCGCCGCCCGGATCGACCGTTCAGCGTTCGGTAGATGACGACATGGTTGGCCAAGCCCGTTGCCACCGCCATGGCCGCCTGACCGACCAGAGCGCAACTGACCCCCCCGCCAAAATCCACGCACGACCAGTGGCGCACCAGAGGCAGGCCGAGGTTGTGGGCGATCCAGGGTTCGGACGCATTGGTCTGCGCCAGGCCGTAGCGCACCAGCCCATCGACCTTCTCGGGGGGCAGGCCCGCGTCGGCCAACGCCGCCATGATGGCCTCCAGCGCAAGACGCAACTCGCTGCGGCCGGACCGCGTCGAAAACTCAGTGGCGCCTATGCCTACGATGACGGCGCGATCCTTGATACTGTTCATCCGCTGGGAAGTCTCCTGGGTTGCACCATCGTAGCGTGTGTTACTCAATTGATGCTGAGCTTGGCGCCCTGCACCACGGCCTCGGTGCGTGCCAGTTCGTCGCTCATGTATTTGCTGAACTGAGCGGGGGTGGTGCCGCCCAGCAACGCCGGGTTGTAGCCCAGTGCCACCAGGCGCCCGCGGGTGGCTGGCTCACTGATCACGCGGTTGATGTCCGCCGCCAGCCGCTCCACCCGCGCCGGGTCGGTGCCAGGCGCGACGAACAGGCCGAAGAAGAACGAAGCGGAGAAGTCCTTGAGCTCAGGGATGTCCAGGTCCGCCAGAGACGGGCTGTCCGGGTAGATGGGTGAGCGCTGGTTGTCCAGTGTGGCCAGCAGCCGGATCTTCTTGTCGTTCACCAGTGGGCGCATGCTGCCCATCTCGTTGATGAACAAGCCGACGTCACCTTGCATCAGCGCCACATTAATGGCGCCCGTGCCGGCGGGGTAGGTGATGTGCGTCAGGTTCATGCCCGTGGCCAGCATCAGCCGCTCGGTCGTCAAGTGGGCGCTGGAGCCCACCGCGGCGGAGGCATAGTTGATCTTGCCCGGGTTCTTCCTGGCATAGTCGATCACCTCGCGCAGCGAATTGCCAGGCAGCGAATTGCTGGCGAACAAGCCGTAAGGTGCCTGCGTGGCCCGCGCGACGGGGACCAGGTCGCGCCGGACGTCGAAATCGCCGCCCTTCTTGAGCACCTGCTCGATCACGATGCCATTGGCCAGAATGGCCATGGTGTAGCCATCGCGGGGCGCGACATGCAGGGCGCGCACGGCCACCTGACCATTGGCGCCCGGCCGGTTGACCACGCTGACCGGCTGCCCCACCTGGCGCGACAGCCCGTCGGCCAATATGCGTGCGACTCCGTCGGTCGCCGAGCCTGCGGCAAAGGGAACGATCAACTCGAATCGCTTGCTCGGATACACGTCCTGACTGCTGACGGGCAGTGCGGCCACTGCCAGCATCACGCCCAGCGTGACAGCCCAGGCGCGAAAGACTGCGCGGTCAATGGTGCTTCCGATCTTCATTGGGTTGTCTCCATCATCTATCTTGTGTTTACCTACATGAAACTCGACCACCGCGAGCAGCATCGATCACTGCTATCTGCCGTTGCGAGGCGCCTTCTTCGAGGAGCAGTTCGTCAAGCACGGCGCTGGGAGCCAGGCCTTGCTCCAGAAGATTGAGGCCCAGGTGCACCAGGGCGGAATCGAAACGCCCCTGAAGTCATGTGAGTCTCTCAGGGCGCAAGCGTCGCATTGGCCGCATTTTGCTTGGCGTGCCCGGCAGCGTCAATCCGTGGTTTCGTGAATCGGAATCCCTATCGGCGCAGTCAATCTATTGACGTTTTCCTACTTCACGACGCTCTGGTTCGTGTCGGGCGAACGGGGTATGTACGTGTCATGAATTAGGAAAAGCTCACTAGAATGAAAAATTTGCGCCGGCAGTACAAACTCACCCGGTTCGCAGCTTGAGGGAAATCAGATGCTCGAGAAAATCATCAGCCAGGCCAAAAATGACTTCCCTGTCCATCTGGAGCGCCTGCAGCGCTACATCAGGCAGCCCTCCGTTTCATCTACCAGAACAGGTATTGATGAAATGGTCGCCATGCTGTCAGCCGAACTGACTCAGCTTGGTGGGGTCACGAAAATCGTCAAGAGCGACGAATTTCCAATTGTCTACTCCTGTATCGATTCTGGGGCGCAGCGTACCGTTTTGATTCATAGCATGTATGACACGGTTGAGGCCGATGAGCCAAACTGGGTTGCTCCGCCCTTCTCTGCAACCCGAATGAACTATCAGGACGCTGGCGAATGCATTATTGGACGGGGAGCCGAGGATACCAAGGGACCGACCACGGCTATTTTGAACATGATCGCTGCGCATCGCGCCGCCAATGTCAGGCTACCGGTCAATCTCATTCTCGTGTTTGAGGCGTCAGAACTTGGCAGCGGGGGCCTGCCTGACTTTGTAAAAACGCATCAGCAAGAACTTCGAAAAGCAGACGTTGCTTACTGGCCATGGTGTTCTCAACGCGCAAATGGAAACACAGTTGCATGGCTTGGCTCAAAGGGGCTCATGACCTTCAAAATGAGATCCACAGGCGGCGACTGGGGCGGCCCTCACTCCAATGATCTTCACAGCAGCAACGCATCCTGGATCGCCAGTCCAGGCCATAGGTTGGTACAAGCCCTCGCCAGCATGCGCACAGCGGACGATCTGGACGTTGCAATCGATGGTTTTTACGACGGCAGGCAAGAGCCTACGCAAGAAGACCTTCGGCTAATTGGTGAGCTGGCAAAGCGATTTGACGCCAAAGGCTTCCTTAGTCAAATGGGAGTTGCGCGTTTCAAGCAGGATACGCTTGAGGACGCCTTGAAGGCTTCGCTATATACATCGGCCTTTAATCTATCCGGCTTGAAAGTCGGCAACGTCATAGAGGGCGGTCACAACACAGTCATGCCGCGTACGGCAGTCGCGAGTATGGACTTGCGGCTGCTTGAGGGGATGAACATCGACAATGTCGTGCGCTCCATGCGTCGGCATCTGGATAGCCATGGGTTTCAAGATATTTCTCTGGAGATTACCAATGCCTACCTTGGTGGCCGCACGCCGCCAGAGAGTTGGGCGGCCAAAGAGCTGGTCAGTGCCTATCGAGATATGGGGTTCGATCCTGAAGTTTGGCCGGTCGCGCCCGTTGCCATTGCGAGCAGTTTGTTTACAGATCTCGGGATGCCTTGGGTAGCCACTTGCCCTGGCCAAGCAAGTGGAAAGCACTCAGCGAATGAATACATTCGCGTCGAGGGATACAAGAGCTCCATCGAGTTCATCATTCGGCTCATGTGGCGATTCTCATCGGCCAGTGCTGCAGAAAAGAGCGAATCAAGTTCATCACAATCAGGAGGACAGCGAAATGTTGAATAGAAGATTGATGCAGAAGAAGCTTTTGGCTGGCGTCGTTCTGGGGAAATTGGGCCTGGCTTCCACGCTGGTGCATGCGCAGCAATCTGGCGGCGCAGGCAGTTATCCCAACAAGCCAGTCAAGATCATCGTTCCTTTCGCCTCGGGTTCACAAACCGATTCCAACGCGAGATTATTGGTGCCAAAACTGGCCCAGCTTCTAGGCGCCCCAGTGGTGGTTGAGAACAGGGTTGGGGCAAGCGGCATCATCGGTAGTGAGTTTGTTGCGCGATCTGCACCCGATGGATACACCCTGGTGATGGGAACAGTGACATCTCACGGAACAATGATTTCCCTGGCCAAAAACCTTCCCTACAACCTCGAGCGGGATTTCAGCCCGATAGGTTTGGTTGCCGCCCCTCCGGCGTTTCTGGCTATTCATCCAAGTGTGCCCGCTTCGAACATCAAAGAATTTGTCGCCTGGGTGCAATCACAACCGTCGGGCGTCAGCTATTCATCGGCGGGGAACGGCAGCTCCGGTCACCTCACAGCCGAATTGCTGGCAATGCGCACGGGCGCCAAGCTGATTCAGATTCCGTACAACAACGCGGGGCAGGCTGTCACCGATTTGCTCGCTGGGCATGTCAAGATGATGATCTATTACGCCCCGCTGCTGCCGCACATCAGAAGCGGCAAACTCAAGGCCTTGGCTGTGTTCGCAGAAGATCGCGTCGATTTTGCGAAAGAGATTCCCACCGCCAAAGAGCAGGGATTTCCGGGCATGACTTCATACGGGTGGTCAGGTTTGTTTGGCCCAGGCGCATTGCCCGGCCCGATCCGTGATCGACTCAATGCCGCCCTCAACAGCACACTGGCTGACCCATCCATTCGCCAACAGTTTGCTGATCAGGGCCAGATCACCATGCAAATGACGCCACCAGAATTTGGCAAGTTCATCGCAGCCGAAGTGAGCAAGTGGGGCGAGGTTGTGCGGGTTTCTGGCGCAAAGCTTGACTGAACCTAGAAACGGCAGCCCGACGCTGCGCTGCCCGCGACGATGCGGATTGGTTTCGAGCGGAAGGCGGCGTCTTACGCGTTCGCGCACCCGCTCAACGGCCGAGATCTTCGCCAACCAGGATCACATTGATCCGCTCGCTAAAGCGCGGCAGCGCGCTCTCGAGCATGCCGGTGCTGTTGTAGCTGAGCCGAGGGTCTTGCCCGCCACCATGTAGCGCGGCGACGCGCTCGAACGCGGCTTGCTTGTCCTTCACGATTTTGTTCATGCCCAGGACGACAATCACCATGGCCGGACCAAAGATCATCGGCGCCACGCCCTTGCCATGGGCACCGCCGCTGACGATGTGGCCGTCAATCGTGACGGCCGTGGCACTGGTCAGGAAGACATCGGCAAAGAACGCCTGGCGTTCCAGGGTTGCTCTCAATGCCGGGTCATTTGCGAGATCGCCGTGGACGCTACGGCCCAGGTGGTCTGTCTCGCAAACGTATGTGACCTTGTGCTTGCCGTTCGCGCGCAGCTTTGCCAGCACGTCCAATTGGTCGAGCGTCGTCGACTCGGAGCGAAATACGCTTGCGGCTTCGGGCAGCATTGCCAGAATCGCGTCGATGGCGGCAGCACTGCTCGGGGCGTACTGCGCCTGGAAGTGCCTGCGTTTGAGGGCGGCCACGACCAGCGCCGCGCGCTGCTCATTGGGCCAGTTACCTGGGTGAAGCGGCTCTACCTCGGCGGCTGCAATGGTGGTGTTCATGTGGATCGGCTCCTTCAGCCTAGGTTCAATCGATCTGGGCTCACATGCCCATCTCTTCGCCGATCAAAATCACCTTGACGCGATCGGCGAAATCCGGGTGCGATCCCTCCAGGATGCCCGTGTAGTTGCAGATACGGCGCGGGTGATCGCAATCGCTGCACACCCCCGTCGTGGCGCATGGCAGCTCGCCATACCATGGACGGTTGTGCATGTCGAAGTGGCGCTTCACGTTCACAGGTGCTGCAAAGTCGCGGATGCGGTCGAAGGCAGCCGCCTTGTCCTTCACGATCTTGTTGATGCCCACGACGATGACTACCTTGGTGGGACCGAAGAGCAACGGCGCGACGCGGTTGCCACCGCCATCGGTGCTGACGATCATGCCGTCCATCGTCACTGCGTTGGCGCCAGTCATATAGACGTCCGCGGAAAACACTTCGCGCTGGATACGGGCGTAGAGCACCCGATTCTTCTCGTAGTCGCCATGGATGTTGTTGCCGTGCCCGTCCTTCTCCTGCGGATACATGATCTTGTTTGTGCCGCGAGCGCGCAGCGCGGGGATGAGCCCGATCTGGTCGAGCGTCACGGAGTCGGTGCGAAAGACGCCCGCGCCATCGGGAGCCAGGGCCAGGACTGCTTGCAGCGCGGCCTCACGGTTCTCCACATACTGCGCATCGAAGTTCCTGCGCTTCATGGCGGCGATCACAGCGTTGGCGCGCTGCTTCCTTACCCAGTTGATGGGATGCGACAAGTTTGTTTCGTCGACATGGGCCAGTGCGGCATTCATCCGGTGCTCTCCTTGCGCCGCAAAAGACATGCATGCGGACAGAGCCCATTGTGAGTTACGTACGTCTGGTACGAAAGTCGCAAATTATTCGGGCTCAGGTCAGCGCAGCTTACGGTCTCGAAAATGAGAGCTGACGGGACTGTGTGTGGGAATCGAATGGCCGTAACCGGCAAAAAACCGGCGTCATGGGCTACCATCTGCCTTCACCCCAAGCATCTGGTGCCAGGCAATGCATAACTGGAGACAACCCATGGCGATACGCAAACTGTTCGGTGCCCTGTGCGCCACTGTCCTGATCTGCCTCGGAGCGCCGGCATTGGCCGACTTCCCCGACCACCCGGTGAAGCTGGTGAACCCCTACGCCGCCGGCGCCGGCGCAATGGACCTGGCCGCTCGGGTGATGGCCGAGGGCATTAGCGCGCGCCTGGGTAGCCCAGTCGTCGTGATCAACCAGCCTGGCGCAGCCGGCACGCTCGCTGCAACCGCGGTCGCGCGTGGGCCAAAGGACGGCTACTCGCTGTACTTTGGCGCGTCCTCGGCGCTGGGCTTCACCAAGCTGCTGAACAAGGATGTGACCTACGACCCGGTGCGTGACTTCACTCCGGTGGCGCTGCTGGGTAACGTGCCGGTGGCTATTTTCGTCAGCGCCTCCAGCGACATCCGCACCATCCAGGACCTGATCGCAGCGGCCAAGGCACGGCCTGGGATGATCAATTTCGGCTCACCGGGCTTTGGCAGCGTGTCGCACGTCGCCGTCGAACTGCTGATGGAGCGCGCAGGCATCCAGATGAAGCACGTCCCCTATGGCGGCAACCCCAACTACTGGAACGACCTCATCGGCGGGCAGATACAGGTGGTCACCGGCGGCATCACCGGTGGCTTGCCGCTGGTGAAGGACGGCCGCTTGCGCATGATCGCCACTGCCACGGCGACCCGTACGCTGACAGCCCCGGATGTGCCCGCGATCGGTGAAGTGATACCGGGCTACAACGCACCGGCCTGGCTGGGGCTGGTCGTGGCCCGCGGCACACCAGAACCGATCGTCGTCAAACTGGAAGCGGCGGCGCTCGAAGCTTTCAGAGACCCCACCACAAAGGCGACGCTGGCCAAAGCCGGCATCGAAGTGGTGCCCCTGGGCCGCCAGGCCTTTGGCGAGAAGATGGCCAGCGACCTCATCATGTGGGAAAGCACCTTGAAGAGCGCGGGCCTCATCAAGCCCTAAACGGGCACATCCGACGCCTGCGAGATGAACTTGGTCACCAAGTAGCCGTCGAAGGTCTCGCTGCCGCCTTCACTCCCAATGCCGCTGTCGCGCATGCCGCCAAAAGGCGTCTCGGCCAGCGAGCTACCCAGGTGGTTGATGTTGACCATGCCGGCCTGCAGCGCATTGGACACCTGCGTCGCGGTACGCAGTGAATTGGTGAACACATACGAAGCCAAACCAAAGGGCAGCGCGTTGGCGCGACCCACCGCCTCTTGCACGCTGCGAAAGCGGGTCACTGGCGCCACCGGGCCAAACGGCTCCTCCACCATCATGCGCGAGTCATCGGGCAAGCCTGTCAGCACCGTCGGCTGAAAGAAAAAGCCAGGCTGCTCCAGCGCCACACCCCCGCAGACGATCGCGCCACCGCGCTGCACCGCATCTGCCACCAGCGATTGCATCGCCTCGACCCGGCGACCGTGGGCCAGCGGGCCCATCTGGCTTGTGCCGGCCAAACCATCGCCCGGCTGCAGCTTGCCATAGGCTTCGCAGAAGGCGTCGAGAAAACGCGGATAGGCGCCCTCCTGTACAAAGAATCGGCTGGGCGCAATGCAGATCTGTCCTGCATTGCGCGCCTTGAAGCGCGCCATGAAACGCGCCGCCGCCTCCACCTGCGCATCGTCAAACACCAGCACCGGCGAATGGCCACCGAGCTCCATGGTTGTGCGCTTCATATGCGCGCCAGCCAGCGCAGCCAGTTGCTTGCCCACCGCCACCGAGCCAGTGAAGGAGATCTTGCGCACCGTTGGATGGGTGACAAGATGCTGAGCCACCACGGCTGGATCACCCCACACCAGGTTCAGGCAGCCGCGCGGCAGCCCGGCATCAAGCAGCAAGCGCGCCAGAGCCACCACCGCGCTCGGCGAAGTCTCGGGCCCCTTGAGCACCAGCGTGCAGCCACTGCCCAGGGCCGCAGCAACCTTGCGCGTGGCTTGGCTCAGGGGGAAGTTCCAGGGCGTGAATGCGGCGCACACGCCAACCGGTTCGCGCACCACCAACTGTCGCACTTCAGGGTTGCGCGGTGGGATCACCCGGCCATAGATTCGCCGGCCCTCCTCTGCGTGCCACTCCAAGTGCTCAGCGCAGCTATTGGCCTCACCCAGCGCTTCGGCCAACAGCTTGCCCTGGTCCAGCGTGATGTTGCGGGCGATGGCAGGTGCGCGCTCTCGCAGCAGCGTCGCAGCGCGCCGCAATATGGCTGAGCGCTCCATCGGAGAGACGCGACGCCACGACTCAAAGGCACGCTGCGCCGCAGCGACCGCGCGGTCCAAGTCAGAGATATTGGCATGCGGCAGGCGACCGATGACCGCGCCGGTGGCAGGGTTCACTACATCCTGGCCGGCCCGCCCTGGATGCGGCTCAATGAACTCCCCGTCGATATGGAGAGCAAGCGTTTCATAGGGGGCGATGGTGTGCATGCGCCTTTATAACCAATGGACCGCGTCGCAGCAATGGCGCAATCGGTGCCGATCGGCCTCAGCGCTCGAAGTACCGCACCGGCATCAGAGCCTGGTTCTCATACAGCGACCCCTGCCGCTGCGCCAGCGGAAAGGGCATGCGCAGCGGCAATGACTGCATGCGCGGCTCCAGTGTGGATTTGCCGCACAGCATCAGCTTCTCCCAGGCGTCGAAACCTTCCGGGATGCCCTTGAGCGGCCAGGCGTCCGCCGCGCGGTATTGGTAGAGAAGCAAGCGACGGTCCTGGGCTGAGCGGTTGGGTGCGGAGCCGTGGATCGTACGCACATGATGAACGGTGATCGAACCGGCCTTGCCTATCAGCGGCACCGCGCGCGCGAAGTCAATGCTGCTGCCCACCGGGTCGATGGCCGCGACGAAGCTGTCGCCTGCATGGTGGCTCACGGTTGGCCCTTTGTGGCTGCCAGGCAGCACCAGCAGCGGGCCGTTCTCTTCCTCGCAATCGTCCAGCATGATGCCCACGGCCGCGAGGTCGTCATTGGTGTGGGGATAGAAAGCCCAGTCCTGGTGCCACTCCACCGCAGCGCCATAACCTGCACTCTTCATGTTGAGCTTGCTGAACTGAAAACGGATGTCGGGCCCCCAGAGATTGCGCAACACACCCAGGATGCCAGGATGGGAGACAAGGCTCGCGTAAGCCGGGTCTCGGCGATGCGGCTCCTTCACGCGCCGCACACGCGGATGCTCGGGCGTGTGGCTGTCTTCCAGATCGTAGACATCGTCATGGGCGGTCTTGCCACGCGCGCCGTCGACGATGCGCTCAGTGGCCAGGCGCAGCTCACCCAACTCCCGCGGCGACAGCACGTCAGGCACCACCAAATAGCCATCACGCTCGTACTGTTCACGCTGGGCCACGGGGTTTGCTGCATTCATCGGGGTGCTCCATGTCGCAAAGAGGCTATGCTTTGCGTGCACCTTTATAACCAATGGGCTGCGCAGTGGCAATGGCGCGTGCGCAATGGACAAGGATCACCTACGTTGGATCACCTACCTTGAATTGTCTGTATTGCCCTCACCCGTTAGGATTGCAGCCAGAACACAAACTCGCCTCGCCCATGCGGAGACAATCTTGATGCACCTCACCCCTGAGCAGGTCGAGCGCTACGACCTCGATGGATACTTGGTATTGCCAGCACGGGTGACGCCAGATGAAGTGGCAGCCTTGCGGCGCGAGGTGGCCCGCCTGGCGCCAATCCAGTGTCCGGCCATCAAGCGCGAGCACAACGGGATGGCACGCTCCATCCTGCGCGCGCATGAGGCCGATGGCGACACGGCCTCGCCCGCCTTTCACGCGCTCGCGCGCCTTCCGCGCCTGCTAGGGCCGGCAGCACAATTGCTGCGCGACGACAGCCTCTACATTTACCACAGCAAGATAAACGTCAAGCCGGCGCTGTACGGTGGCATCTACTCTTGGCACCAGGACTACGGCACCTGGCAGCGCGACGGCACGCCAGATTCCGGCATCACCACGGCCATGGTGATGCTGGACGACGCGCAAGAGATCGGCGGAGCGCTCTACTTCGTGCCCGGCAGCCACCGCGCCGGCGGCGCCGCACACCTGGAAGACCCGCAATCGCATGCGCTCAATCCGCTGTCGGTGGAACGCGCCGCGCTGCTAAACATCCTCACGGCGCGCGAGCCGGTGCCAATCGTCGGCCCAGCGGGCACCGTGGTCTTCTTCCACAGCCAGTTGGTGCATAGTTCAGGCCACAATATGTCGCCCCGCGACCGATGCCAGGTGTACATCGTTTACAACCCCGTTGCCAACCGGCCGCGGCCAGTGGCAAACCCGCGGCCCGACTTCGTCTGCTCGCGCAACACCGCCCCGATCGCTGCCACGGACGATGGCGCCCTGCTGGCTCTATCCAAGGACGGTGGCCATGGGCACTAACTGACGACGCACGCCTCGCTCGCATTGGCCAATGACAGCGCTGGCGGGGGCAACCAGATATTCGATCTGACCATCGAGTACCTCATCGAGCCATCGGAACGTTCCAGGCGCTCAAGCATCGGTGCGCGGACTTGAAGACTCTGCTGCAAATATCCGACGCCGTCGTTGCCAGCTCAGTCGATCAGGTGGGCATGCCACTGGCCTTATAGTTCGAGGCATGTCCGCACCCGATCGCACTGCCGCCGGTTCCAACCAAATCCTTTTCACGCCCTATCGAGGCGGCAACGTCAGCCTTCCCAACCGCCTTGTCATGGCACCCATGACGCGGGAACGGGCGCCCGGCGGCCTGCTAGGCGACGAGAGCATCGCCTACTACAAGCGGCGGGCCGAAGCCGGCATGGGGCTGATCATCACCGAGGGCACATGGATTGATCACCCCGTCGCCAGTCATAGAAAGTCGGCGCCGCGCTTTTACGGGGAAGACGCCTTGGCCCAATGGCGGCGGGTGGCCGACGCTGTGCACGAAGCCGGCGCAAAGATCATGCCGCAACTGTGGCATGTGGGCACCGGCCGGGGCACAGGTGAACACGGCTTTAACCCGCAGCTTGCGGCCATGGGCCCGTCGGGCATTGCTTTCTCCAAGATCGGGATAGAGAACGCCCAGCAACTCTACTCGCCCATGACCGACAACGATATTCAATCGTGCATCGAAGCGTTTGGAGAGGCCGCGCAGTCGGCGCATCGACTGGGTTTTGACGGCATTGAACTCCATGCCGCGCATGGCTACCTCATCGATCAGTTTTTCTGGAAAGTCACCAACAGGCGCACTGATTCGTACAACGGGAGCGTTCGGGACCGAACCCGTTTTGCGGTGGAGATCGTGAGGCAGTGCCGTCGCAAAACACATCCACAGTTTCCGATCAGCCTGCGCTTCTCGCAGTGGAAGCCGGTCGATTATGGCGCGACCATTGCTGACAACCCGTTTGAGCTGCAAGAGTTCCTGGAACCGCTGGTCGAAGCGGGTGTCGACATCTTTCATTGTTCAACCCGGCGATATTGGCAGCCGGCATTTGAAGGCAACGAGCTCACCCTGGCCGGATGGACCAAGAAGATTTCCGGCAAGACCACCATGGCGGTGGGCTCTGTTGGGCTGGACAAAGAGCACCAGACTTCGCTGGTCGAGAGAAAGCAAGGCTATGTCACTCAGACCGCGCCAATTGATCGCCTACTGGACCTGTTGGAGCGCGAAGAATTCGATCTGATCGCGGTGGGCCGGGCTGTGCTCGCCGATCCCGCATGGCCTCGAAAGATCCGCGAAGACGCATGGAGCGATCTGGTTCCCTACTCAACTGCCATTCGCGACATCATGTACTAGTTGAGGCGGTGAACCCCTGGCAGACGGCCGTGAAGGAGACACACGTGTACCAGTTCCAGAGACCGCGATTCATCGCGCTCGCATCGGTTGTCGCGATGGGCTTCCTTATGGGGGCGACCACCGTTTCGGCGCAGACTGCGGGCTACCCGGACAGGCCGATTCGCTTGGTCGTACCTTATGCGCCGGGAGGAAACACCGACGTGCTGGCCCGGGTTGCTGCACAGAAGCTGGGTGAAGCCATCGGCCAGCCCGTTGTCATCGACAACCGTCCAGGGGCCAATACCCTAGTTGGGGCCCGGGCGGCTCTGGCTGCTCCGGCAGATGGCTACACGCTGCTGATGGCTAACAGCGTTGGGGCGGAAAAGCGCCTGGAAGCACTGCCCGACGTTCCCACGTTCAAGGAACAAGGTCTTCCCGCGATGTCCAACAACATCTGGTATGCGGTGGCTGTCCCCGCAAGGGTCCCTACATGGAGGACGCTAAACGCTCTGGGTACAAGCTACCATCCTGAGATCAAATGTTGATGTGGCGCGACTGTCTTGCGCATGGGACCCAGCAGCCTGTCTTGAAAGGAGAAAACATGGTGATCACCCCGACAGAGGGCGGATTCGGCGCCTCGGTGCGCGGAATCGACCTGCGCCAGCCATTGACAGATCGCCAGCGGGCGGATCTGGTGGCCGCCGCTGATGAGCACGTGCTGTTGTCGTTTCCCGGCCAAGCGATCGACGACGGACAGCAACTCGCATTTGCTTCAAACTTCGGAACGCCGACCTCCTACTTCAAGCGCCAGGCTGCGATGACGGGGAACGGCAGCGATCCGCGAATCATCTCGGTAACCAACGTGGATGGCGATGGGACACTCAAGCACGCCAGCGAGCTTCCGGACGAAGGGATTATGGCCAGCCGCCTGTGGCATTCGGACAATTCCTGGAGACAAGTGCCGGACCGATACACCCTGCTCGCAGGCAAGGAGGTACCCCCGACCGGCGGGGATACGCAATTCATCGACATGCGCGTCGCATGGGATGCCTTGCCCGACGGAAGGAAAGATGCGCTGCGCAACGTCCTCGTCGCGCACAGCCGCGAGCAAGGGCGTGCTGCGGTGGGCGTGCAACTCACCGACGAAGAGCGGCGGCTGTTCCCGCCCGTGCCGCAGCCGCTGGTGCGGGCGAACGCGCGCACCGGCCGGCAGGCCCTGTACCTCGGCGTGTTCGCATCCCACGCGCTAGGTATGCCGCAGGAACAAGGACGCCAACTGGTGCAGGAATTGCTCGCCTACATCGCCCAGCCACGCTTCGTGCATTCGTACGCGTGGCGGGTGGGCGACTTGATCATCTGGGACAACTCGCAGACCAGCCATCGTTCGACGCCCTTCGCTGAACACGAGTACCGCCGAGTGATGCGTCGGATTGGAGTGCTCGAAGAAGCGCCACTTTTAACACCGTAAAGGGTCGACGTGTATCGTCTCCCACATCGGTCTTACCTCCGACCTGCTGTCCAGTCTCTTGCCGGACGACGACCGCACCGCCACTCAACAGCCAGTCGGCGCGCGGCCCACAACCATGACTGCAGCCGCCTCTGCTGCAACCCAAAGACCTAGGAGTCCATCGTGGCAATTGCGCAAAAGAAAGTGATCATCACCTGTGCGGTGACCGGCTCGATTCACACGCCGACCATGTCGGGTGCTTTGCCTCTCGGTCCCCAGCAGATCGCACAGCAGGCCATCGAGGCCGCGCAGGCCGGCGCGGCCATCTTGCATCTGCACGCGCGCGATCCCGTGGATGGCCGCCCCACCGCCGACCCCAAAGTTTTCTTTGAATTCCTTCCCGAAATCAAGAGCAAGTGCGATGCAGTCATCAACATCACCACGGGGGGTGGCCAGCAGATGACTGTGCAGGAGCGGCTTGCCGCGCCTCTGGCCGCCAAGCCAGAGATGGCTTCCTTCAACATGGGCTCGATGAACTTCGCGCTGTATCCCATGCTGAACAAATACAAGGATTTCAAGTTCGATTGGGAGGCCCCCTTCCTGGAGTCCAGCCGCGACTGGATCTTTCGCAACACCTTCAAGGACATGGAATGGATTCTGGCGGAGCTGGGCGAGGGCTGCGGCACCCGCTTCGAGTTTGAGTGCTATGACGTGGGGCATCTGTACAACCTGGCCCACTTGGTAGATCGCGGGCTGGTCAAGCCGCCGTTCTTTGTGCAGACCATCTTTGGCATTCTGGGTGGCATCGGGCCCGACACCGAGAACCTCACGCACATGAAGCACATCGCAGACAAACTGTTCGGCGATTCCTACTACTGGTCTGTGCTTGGTGCAGGGCGGCATCAGATGGGGCTTGTGACCGTGGGCGCGCAAATGGGCGCGAACGTGCGAGTCGGTCTGGAAGACAGCCTCTACATCGAGCGCGGCCGCTTGGCACAGTCCAATGCACAGCAGGTACAAAAGATCAGATCGATTCTTCAATCTCTCTCGCTGGAGATTGCCAGCCCAACAGAGGTCCGCGAAATGCTGAATCTCAAAGGCGCTGGGGCGGTGGCGTTCTAAGTGCTGTGCATCCAAAGCGCGAATCATTCCTGGCGCACACCCGCGCCAATTACTCACCGTTCAGGAGAATTTCATGAAGCTGCTTGCCTATGCGCTCGCTTTCGTCGCTTCGATCGCGGCAACTGAGATCGCGACCGCGCAGACCTATCCGTCGCGCCCCATCCGTCTGGTAGTCACCGGCTCGCCAGGGCAAGGGACCGACATCCTGGCCAGAGTGGTGGCGCAAAAGCTCGCCGATCGCCTCAAGCAGCAGGTGATCGTGGACAACGAGGCGGGTGCAGGCGGCAACATCGGTGCGGACGCGGTGGCCAAAGCGGCCCCAGACGGCTACACAATTCTCATGGCCACCAATGCGACGCATGCCGCCAACTCGGCCATCTATCCCTAGATGCCGTTTGATCCCCTCAATGACTTCACTCCAGTCTCGATGGTGGGGCTGCTGCCCTTGCTGTTCACGGTGGGCCCCGATGTACCGGTGTCGTCAATGAAGGAACTGCTGGACCTGGCCAAGAGCAAACCCGGTGCGTTGAACGTAGCGATACCGAGCACGTCCGCACGGGTTGCGCTTCAGCTCCTGCAGCAGCTCACGCACGTGGAACTCTTTCCCATCACCTACAAGACCACCGCGTTCATGGATTTGCTCAGCGGTCGGCTGCAGTTGACCATCGAATCGGCCAGTGCAACCTTGCCGCAAATGCCCCGCAGGCAGGATCAAGGTGCTTGCCGTCAGTTCGGGGCGCCGATTTGAAGGTGCGCCCAATGTACCAACAATGGCTGAATCCGGCGTGCCCGGATTTGATCTGGCAGCCTGGAATGCGCTGGTTGCACCGCGCGGCACGCCAAGGGAAATCGTGTCGCTGCTTAACGCACATGTGGTTGCCATCTTGGGTGAAGCCGACACCCGCAAGCGCCTCATCGACCTGGGCGTGCAGCCAGTCTCGGGCACGCCCAAGCAACTTGGCGCTTTCATTCAGTCCGAGACACAGAAGTGGGGTGACCTTGCGCGCAAGGCCAAGATCACTGCTGACTAGCCGGCAGTGTTGAGGTACAGCACAGTCATTGATACGTTCCGGGCTGCGCCGCGCTGCGGGGCAGCGCTTTCCCTGATTGTTTGCGACGGGGATGCTGCCGCGTTGGTGGAAAACCGGGCCGGTATCACATTCCGAAGTAGATGCTCTTGGCCTGTTGGTACAGGCGCAGCCCCGACACACCCTTCTCGCGGCCGATACCGCTTTCCTTGAATCCACCGAATGAACTGGAGATCGAAAGCTGTTTGTACGTGTTGATCCAGACCGTGCCCGCTTCGAGCCGGCTTGCCACGCGCCACGCGCGCTTGTAGTCCGCGGTCCAGATACCGGCTGCGAGGCCGTAGACCGAGTCATTGGCTTGCTGGACGAGATCGTCTTCGTCTTCAAACTCCAGCACGCACAGTACCGGCCCGAAGATCTCTTCGCGAACGACTCGGGCATCAGGCTTGAGGCCAGCCAGGATGGTCGGAAGATAGTACGCACCTGCAGCAAGCGACTCGTGGTCGGGACGATGCCCCCCCAGCAGAACCTCACAGCCTTCGGCTCTTGCGCTATCGACCATCGCTTCGATCCTGCTGCGATGCGCGAATGTGGCGATCGGCCCCATCTGGGCGCCTTGCGAATCGGGCAGCGCGATCCTCAGGCGGCTCGCGCGAGAAACGAGCTTTTCAACGAACGATTGCGCGATCGACTTCTGCACGTAGAGTCGCGAGCCTGCGACGCACGACTGCCCGCTTCCTTCGAAGATCCCACCGATCACGCCGTCGATCGCGGCCTCCTGATCTGCGTCCGCAAAGACCACATGAGGCGACTTGCCGCCCAGCTCAAGTGCAACCGGAATCAGTTTCTCGGCTGCAATGTGGGCAATGACCCTTCCGGTAGCCGTGCCGCCCGTGAACGAGACCATCCGCACACCGGGATGTTCGACCAGACGCTTGCCCACGGTGGTGCCCAGGCCAGTCAGCACGTTGAGAATTCCCGGCGCAAGGCCCGCCTCAAGCGCGATGCGCCCAAGCTCAAGCGCAGTTGACGACGTGACTTCTGACGGCTTCAGGATCACGGCGTTGCCCGCCGCGAGCGCTGGTGCAACTTTCTGCGCTTCCATCGTCATCGGTGAATTCCAGGGCGTGATCGCGGCCACTACGCCGTAGGGCTCGTACTTGGTCATTGACAGATAGTTGCCACGCGATGGGGTCACTTCGCCACTCACGGTCTCGCAGACTGCGGCAAAGTAGCGGAACGTCGCCGACGCACTGGCGACCTGCGCCTTGCACTCTGCCCAGACCTTGCCGTTCTCTAGCATTTGAAGGCGAGCCATCTTCTCGGCGCTTGCGTCGATCCCGTCTGCAATCCGGCGCAGCATGGCCGCTCGCTGGTGCGGCAACTGGTCGCGCCACACAGGATTGCGCACCGCCGCCCAGGCACTGCCCACGGCGTGGTCGACCAAGGAATCGTCCGCCGCGCAAATGCGGAAATTCAGAGCACCTGTGGCGGGGTTGATGGATTCGAACGTCGCATCGGTGGTGCGTACCCATTCCCCGCCGATGAGCATGGGTTTGGGTTGGGTGAGATCTGGGGTTACTGGCATGACCGGGGCCTTAGGTGGCGAAAAAATGAGCCGGAAAACCGGGTGAAATGTGCGACGCCTGGTGGATATTGCGTTCGTTCTGCCAAGACGCAGCATTCTATTCATGCTCAATTGTGGGGAAGCTCCTTTGTGGCGGATCGAGCCGGGCACGCGCGGGCGCCTGGCCCAAGGCAATGTTCACATTGTGCAGATACAAGTGAGGCAAACCCGAGCTTGCATACTGAGCGCCGCCGGTCTAACCTGTGGCACCGGTGCGCGCATGAGCCGTTCGCCTGCCCAGTTCATATCGTGAATCTTGATCGGTACCTCACCATGACATCGAAAACCAAACGCCTTCGCGCCCTCCTGTCTTCTCGCGACATTGCCGTCGTTCCAGGCTGCTATGACCCATTTGGCGCACGCATGATCGAGCGGGCGGGATTCTCCGCCGCCTATATGTCGGGCTTTTCGCTCGCCGCCAGCGTGGGAAAACCCGATATCGGGCTGCTCACCATGACGGACGTGCTTGCGCATGCGAAGGCGATTGCACAGTCGGTGTCGATTCCACTGATTGCGGATGCGGACACCGGCTACGGTGGGCTGCTCAATGTGATCGAGACGGTACGCTGCTTCGAGGCGGCAGGTATCGCAGGCATTCAGCTCGAAGACCAGGTCACGCCCAAGAAGTGTGGCGCCTTGGCCGGCAAGGAACTGGTGTCCATCGGGCTGATGCAGGACAAAATTCGCGCCGCGGTGGCGGCCCGCACTGATCCGGACTTCATCATCATCGGACGCACCGATGCGCTGGCCAACGAGGGGCTTGACGAAGCGCTGCGGCGGCTCAAAGCCTGGGAAGAAGCGGGCGCCGATGCGACCATGGTGCTTGACTTGTCAGAGGAATCACAGATGCGCGCGGTAGCTGCCGCAGCAACACGGCCCACCATCATGCTGCCCATGTCCAACTTGCATCAGAAAATCAGCAAGCTGGTGACTGCGCAGGCGTTGGAGAAAATGGGTTTTTCCATGGTGATCCATCCGTCGATTCTGCTGCTGGCGATGGCTGCTGCGCATCGCGAGGTGCTCAAGGTGCTCAAGGCCGACGGCGGGATCGATCGCGCGCTGCCCCTGTTCGCGCCCTTCTCCGAGATCAATCAAGTGTTGGACACCGAGGCCATCATCGCCATGGGTGCGCGCTTCACGACGACCAATTGATTTGCCCCGCGCCAGGGAATGCTCAGGAGGATCCATGGGCCAGACGATGACCGAGAAGATCATCTCGCGCGCCGCCGGGCAGGTAGCGGTACGCGGCGATCTGGTGTGGGCCAAGGTCAACCGGGTGTCGCTGATCGACTCCAGCAACTTCCCAGCCTGGGCCGATTTCTTCAATCGCAATCAAGCAAGGGTGTGGGACCCGAGCCGAGTGGTGATCACCTTCGACCATCTCTATCGCACATCGGCAAACGCCGTCGGTCCCTTGCCGCTGATCCGCAACTGGGCGCGCAAGCAATCGATCCCTCTGGCCAATGTATTTGACATCGGACGCCATGGGCTTTCTCACCAGGTGCCGGCCGAGGCGGGCTTTGTTGTGCCGGGCACGGTGTACGCCGCCGCTGACACGCAAGGGCCCACCATGGGTGCGTTCAACTGCTTTGCGTTTGCCTGCCTCGATTCCATCCCCTTCATCATGGCCACAGGCGATACCTGGCTGCGGGTGCCAGAGTGCATACAGGTTGTGCTGCATGGCCGCTTGCCCAAGGGTGTGCTGGGCAAAGATGTCTATTTCCGACTGATGAAGGATCTGGCTGGCGTCTCCGAGGGCCGGGTCATCGAATTCGCAGGCGAGGGCATCGCCAGCATCCCCATCGATGTGCGCATGGCCATCGCCAATGGGGCACCGCACATGGGTGCACTGACCATGGTGTTCCCAGCCGACTCGCATTTGCTGAACTACCTCGCACCTCGGGTTCGCGAAGCATTCGAACCCGCTGCGGCCGACGCCGATGCGCACTATGTGCAGACTCGGCACTACGATCTGGCCGACTTCGAGCAACTCGTCTCCGGCCCCAACGATCCGAACCTGGTGCAGCCGCTCAGCGCGCTGGAGGGCATGCCAATCCAGGCGGCTTACATCGGTTCGTGTTCCTCAGGGCGCTTGGTTGACCTCGCCCTGGCGGCGCAGGTCATGCAAGGCCGCAAGGTGGCCGACGGTGTGCGCTTGGTGGTCACGCCCATTTCATCCAAAGTGCAGGAAGAGGCCGCCGAGCGCGGCATCCTGGCGGTGTTTTCCAAGGCGGGTGCGGCTGTGACCACACCGGGCTGCGGCGCCTGCTTTTATGGCAACCAGTCGCCGCTGCTGCTTGATGAGGGCGAGGTCTGCATCACCAGTTCGGTGGAGAACTGGCCGGGCCGCATGGGCAGCGACAAGGCCAGCATCTATTTGGCCAATGCGGCGGTGGCGGCGGCATCGGCAGTGGAAGGGTGCATAGCCAACCCGGCCAAGTACTATGCGCGCGATGGCGTCGCCGAGGGGGGGTAGCCATGAAGCTCAAGGGCCGCGCCTGGACATTCGGTGACCAACTAGGTGCCACATATTTTCTCTCGGGCAAGTACGATGCCCTGGTCAGAGCCAGCAAGTTTGAAGAGCTGGCCACCCATGTGCTGGAGGATGTGGACCCGAATTTCGTGAAGAAGGTACGGCCCGGCGATCTCATCGTGGCAGGCACTGCCTTTGGCACCGGCAAACATCTGGAAGGCCTGATCGGCGCGTTCAAGGCCCTGGGGCTTGGCGGCGTGATGGCACGCGGATTTGCCGCAGCCTGGGAGCGCGACAGCATCAATCTGGGTTTTCCTGCGGTGCTGTGCCCCGACCCGGAATCGGCGGTGCGCACCGGCGATGAACTCGAAATAGAACTAGACCAGCAAGAGGCGCGCAACCTCACGCGCGCTTGCGTCTTCGCGATCACCCCCACGCCAGCGGGCATCATCGAATTGCTGGAAGCGGGCGGTATCGAGCCCTATACGCTGCGGCGTCTGCGCGCAATGCAGGCGGCTGAGCCATCAAACGATATGCAAACCAATTGACTCAACAAGGAGACAAACCCATGAGCAGTATTTCTAGAGGTCGGTTCGCGGCGGCCCTGCTGGTCACCGCAACAGGGATTCTGGGCTGGTTGCCATGCGCCACCCAAGCGCAGACCTATCCGAGCAAGTCCTTGCGGATGGTTGTTCCCTATCCGCCGGGCGGCGCGGTGGATGTGCTGGGCAGGCTGCTTGCGCAGAAGCTTTCGGTCTCGCTGGGCCAGTCGGTGGTGATCGAAAACATACCGGGCGCCAGCGGAATCATAGGCACGACAGCAGCTTCCAAAGCCGCGCCCGATGGCTACACATTGCTGATGGGCTACGTGAGCACCCTGGCCATCCATCCCAGCATGTATGCCAAGCTCAGCTACGACCCGGCCAAGGACTTCGTGGGCATCTCGCAGGTGGCCACCACCTCGCTGGTGATGGTGGTGCCGCCTTCACTGAAGGTGAATTCGCTGCAGGAGTTCGTGGCGCTGGCCAAATCGAAACCCGGTCAGCTCAGTTATGCATCGGTGGGCAACGGCAGCGGCGCGCATTTGTCGGCCGAAATGCTCAAGCTGATGGCCGGCATCAACATCGTGCAAGTGCCCTACAAGGGCAGCGGCCCGGCCCTGACTGACTTGGTCGGGGGGCATGTGCAAGTGATGTTTGATGCCCTGCCCTCCTCGCTGCCGCTGGTGGCGGCTGGAAAGCTAAAGGCGCTGGCCGTGACCAGTGCCGCTCGCTCGTCGGCTGCGCCGGACATCCCGACAGTGGCCGAGTCTGGTTTTCCGGGGTACGACATTGCACCCTGGTTCGGTGTACTCGTCCCTTCGGGCACCCCGGCAGAGATTGTCTCGCGGCTCAATTCGGAGCTGGTGAAAATCTTGGCGCAACCCGATACCAAGGCCAGGCTCAGCGGGCTGGGCGCAGACCCTGTGAGTGACACGCCCGAGCAGTTCAACGCATTCATGCGCGCCGAAACCATCAAGTGGGATAAGCTGGTCAAGGCGGCCAACATCAAGCCGGATTGACATGCAGCAGGTGCACAAGTGCGGCCAGGCAGCGCAGCTACACCATGGCCGCATCATGCAGGCCGGAAAGCCCTTTGGCTTCGAACGCGCCGTCCATCGCGGCCAACCGCGCTTCGTTGTGCTTGATGAGGCCGGCGGCTTCGGCCGGTGGCATGGCGCTGAGCCTGGCCACCCCGCCGGCACCCAGGCCGAGTGGGCGGCAATTGGGAACACCATAGGAAACATCGCGCAGCGCCGGGTGCAGTTTAGTCCAGCCTTTTCGGTTTCACTGGGAGAGCGCCCATGAGCACACAATTCATCAGCGACGAAAGCGCGCCCGATACGGCGCGGCAGTACGAGCACCCCAGCGTGTGGCTGGGCCCAGACATGGCTGCGCGCAAGGACTGGGTTGTGCAACTCGATGACGACGACATCGCTCAGCTTGAAGCTGCACTGGCCATGGTGAAGGCAAAAGGCATCGGCATTCCCGGCATGACCAGCGCTGATTTTCCCTTACATGGTGCAAGCGCACGAAAGATGCAGGCAGTGCTGTTGGAATTGGAGCACGGCCGCGGCTTCGCGCTGGTACGAGGGCTGCCGGTTATGCGCTATACCAAACGCGATGCCTCGCTGATCTACTGGGGCTTAGGTACCCACTTCGGGCACTGCGTCGCGCAAAACGCCCAGGGCGAGGTGCTCGGGCATGTGCGCAACCTGGGCGTGGATTGGGCCAGCGACCAGCGCGCGCGCGGCTATCAGACGCGCGATTTTCTGCCCTACCACGTCGATTCCTCCGACGTGGTGGGCCTTTTGTGTCTGCGTCGAGCCAGGAGCGCAGGCATCTCGCGCCTGGTGAGTTCCACCGCCCTGCACAACGCTATTGCGGCATCACGTCCCGATCTATGGAAACTGCTCTGCGAGCCGTTCTACGTGGACCGCCGAAGCGAGGAAGGACCGGGTCGCAAACCCTATTACGTCACACCTTGCTTCAACTACCTGCATGGCCGTCTGTATGTGTTCTTCAATTTCCTGATTGAGAGCGCGCAACGCTTTCCCGAAGTGCCCCGGCTCACCGATGCGCAGCGCGAGGCATTGGCACTGATGGTCACGCTGGCCAACGACCCGGCCTTTTATCTGGAGATGGATCTCGAACCCGGTGACATGCAGTTTCTGTGCAACTATGAAATCTTGCACTCTCGCACTGCCTACGAAGACTGGCCCGAGCCCGACAGAAAGCGGCACCTGATGCGGCTGTGGCTGCGCACGCCAGGCTTCGGGCAGTTGCCCGCCGCGTATGCCGACCGGGCATCGGACATCGAGACCTGGCAGCGTACGCCCATGCAGCCAATCTTCGATAACAGCGAAATCGTCTCGGACTTGGCGGATTAAGCCGCTTAGTGTGCCCACCGCAGAGCTACTTGCTTCGGGCCGCCATCTCCAGTGCCATGTCCTTGAAATGCTCACCCACCCGGGCTAGCCGCCGTTGCGGGTGCAACAATGCCAAGCCCATCACCAAGCTGGCGATGTCGTCACTCAAAAGACGGAATTCAACGCTTCGCCCACACCTTTGCGAATGTGTACGCATGACTCACGGCCGCCGTAGCTGGCTAAGCTTTCAAGAAAAGAAGTAACGCTAGTTGGATGATCTCAACAGCTTTGCGCAAGGTTGGCAATAGAGAGTGACCAGAGAGTGCCCCGTTGGGTTCGTGACCCATTGGTCACATCTAATGCCGTTTCACTCTCTGTCACGATCCAGACCACTTCGGCTTGGGTTTCTTGAGAAAGGCAGCGGGCAGCTAGAGCCGACACCCTTTTGATTCGGGGAATCCTGCCCAGACAACCGGTGCCTGATCTTGCCCCCGAAAAACGTACTCCATAGCTGATGTGAAAATTCAGCAATTGGAGATCGAAGATGAGCAAGAGAAAAGACGGACAGGCCCGGGGCAAATACACCCTGGAATTCAAGCTGGAGGCGGTTCGCCTGGTCAAAGGGGGG
>CANJPU010000053.1 GCA_947476285.1 Comamonadaceae bacterium
ACACCGCCTGCCCACCTTTGACCAGCCTGACCGCCTCCATCTTGAATTCCAGCGTGTACTTGGCCCGTTTTCTCGTCTCACTCATTTCGTTCTCCTTGAACTGATTTTTAACCATCAGCTAAGCAGTACGTTTTTCGGGGGCAAGGTCAGATGAAGCGGCAGATATTGCGCGTTGAACTGTTGCGTTGCTGTTTGCATGTTCGCTTTCAAAACCCAGCAGCACAGGCTAGGTATGGAGCGAACTTTGAAAACCCCGTATTTAGGCGAATAACCCCGGGGTTCTGGAATCAAGCATCTATGCGGGTTACAGGCCGATTACGCTAAAAATCCGGGGTTTAACCCCGTGGTTCTGACGGTGTTTTAGTCAGCAGATAAGTTATCAGCTTCGTAGGTTTTCCATTCATCAAGCCACGGCTTTAAAAGCGGCTGTGTTTGGAACTTCGCTCTTACGCTTTTGGGCTTTGCGTATCCGGCACTGACCAGCGAAGCGCCTATAAGAACCGGATTCCATCGCGTTTCGCTTACACCACGAGCGCCAGGTATTGCGATGCAGGCGGCAAGCCACTTCGGTTTGTTCCCAAGTGGTCTTTTCCATTTTTCTTCTGTTTGCCAGCGCAGGCCAGCGAAGCAAAACGCTATATCGCCAGTCGTCAGGGGCAGCAGCCCGGCCTTGGCAGGCTCCACGCCACCGGGCGCGCCAGCAGTCGCCACGCGCGCGGCGGGTGTTTGGATGACTTGATATTTAAACCGTGGAAATTCGATAGCAATCCACTTAATAACGTCATCCCAATGAATTTCTTCATGCGAAGTTCTTTGATGCGGTTCACACACTATTGGGTCTTTGTCGTCTCCCGGTGCATAAGACTTTATCGCGCCTGCGGACACGGCTTTATGTAGCGCAAAGTGTTTGCCGGTTTCCGCTTGCAATCGGAGGATGGCTTCTTCAATTGAATGACGGCCTTCACGCCTTTTTAGCTCGTTTGCCCTGATAAGGTCATCACCTTCTAGCGGTTCGAAACTGCCGATAACTTTTGCTTTGCCGGTTGTCATGCTGTGCCCTTTCAAAACACGCTTTTAAAATAATGTGCCCCAGCCTGTCGGTGAAAGTATCCGACTTTTCGCCAGCGGTAATTAGTCGCGGGCTAGGCTGGGGCAAAACTGATTTACGCGGCTTGTACCACGCGCAGCGCACCGGGCGCGGCCTTGGCATCAAACACTACCCCAGCTTGCTCCAGTATCCACGCTTCAATCTTTTCATGGTGAACGCGCAGCAGGTCAAGCGGTCGCACGGTGTAATGCTTTTCTGCGGTCGCACTGGGTTTGTGTCCCATCAGTTGCGCCACCACGCCGGCGGGTATTTCCAGCCACTCGGTCAGGCTCTTGAACGAACGGCGCAGGCCATGCAGGGTCAGGCCTTCATTGCCCACCACGGCGGCGATATGGGTTAACGTAGTGCTTGGTCTGGCGATAGGCCCCGCCTTCTTGTCGCCACCTCGCTGATTCGAAGCGAAAACCCATTCATTGCGACGCGGTAAGGCGTGCAGCAGTTGCGACACGTAGCTTGTCAGCGGTATCACGCGCTCGCCTTCTACCTTGTCGCGGATGGTCAGGCCTCGCCATTGGGTGTTTATGTCGCTCCAATGCAGGCCCTTAATTTCGCCGGGTCTTGCGCCAGTCAGTAGCAGCGTTTGAAGATATGCCGATATGGTCGGGTTGCCTGATTGACGCACGGCGGTAAACCATGCGGGTAACTGTTCGCGTAACAGTGCATCCTGTTTGATGCCGGGCTTGCCCAAAGCTTCGCGGCTCTTTTTGGTCTTGGCAGGGTTCACGCTTGGCAGGGCTGGCGCATATTCAGGTTGTTCAGCGCACCAGCCTAAAAACGCTTTCAGGCAGCGCCACGCCAATCTTGCGGATGTTGGGCGGGTCTTGCCTTCGCGTGCGGCCCATGCCTCCACCACTGGCGCGGTCAGGTCACGCAAGGGCAAAGCCGTCAGCGCATGAAGCGGCCCCGGCTTGGTCGTACCCGTGCCACGCTTGAACCTTTCGCCCCCGGCGGCGCACAATTTCAAATGGTCGCGGTAGTGGCGGTCGCCCCAATGAGGGCGGCGTTCGGTCGTGTAGGTGTCCCACAGTTCGCCCACAGTCACGGCTTGCACGGCGGCGGCGGCTTGTTCAGCAGCTTTGACGGCCTCTTGCTGGCGCTCTGAATCTCGCGGGTCAGTGCCTTGTTCAGTCAAACCCCGCAAGCGGTGCGCTTCGACTTTGGCAGCATCAATCGACACGGCAGGCCATTCGCCCAGGGCGCGGGTGAATAGCTTGCCCTTGATGCGGGTTTCAAATTGCCAGTGTTTGCCCCCGGCTTTGGTAATGCGAAGTCGCAAGCCTTTTTTATCGGCGTCACGCACCAGCGCGAACGACAGCCCATCAGGGCAGGCGGCACGCTCCAGCAGGCCATGCGTCAGGTCATGGGCGGCGGTGTAGTCAATCGCGGTGGTTTTGCTCGGGCGTGCCATGTTGAACCCCTTCGGATTTACAGACTATTTACAGACTGAATTAGGCTATTTTGGCGAATATAAATCAACACTAAAGCTGTTTATTCGTCCAGTTTATTTCTCGTAACCTGTTGATTTATATAGATTGTACTATTTAAATCAACAAAGAAAAATAGCTATTTAATCCTACTTTTAATCCGTTGGTCACAAGTTCGAATCTTGTACGTCCTACCAAAAAATCCATTGCCACATTGAATAGTCTGCTACATAAAAAATAGCAGGCTTTTTTCTTTGTGGCGCTATTGCCAGAATATTGCCAGAATATTTCCTGATACCCCGTGTCAACATGATAGGAAGTCGATCTGCCATCGTCGTCTTAACCTTACGGGCGGCATGCTGAGGAAATGTCAACATCTGTCAACAGGTGCGCGAGCTGGCTTCCTCCCTTCTGGTTGTCCTTGGCCTTGCCCTCAGCCACGGTCTGCCACTGCATGTTGCTCGGCGCATCGGCACCGCCAACGAATACGGTAGTAGGGGGGGAATGCTTATTCCGGCAAAATTCCCATGGCGGCGAGGGACTTGCCTGTTTTTGCCCGATCGGCGAGCCATAACGCTGCGAAATCCGCAGTACTGGAGCCCCCTGGCGTGCTCCCTGACCGGATGATTTCATCCCTCAACGCGGGCGTCTGGAGAATCTGGGAGACGCCTTTTTGCAGGCGATCAATGATTTCGGGCGGCGTACCGGCAGGAACGAACAGTCCTGTTTGACCTTGCCCCTGTTTACCGCACTCCATAGGCTACCCATTATGCGGACTTCATGTCTCGCTGCTGGGCCGCGATCCAGCGTTGCTCGAACGTCATCGGGCTGACGTAGCCCAGCGTCGAGTGCAACCATCGCCCGCTGCGACTCGCCTGCCGCACTAAATCCCATTTGTTTACTGGCCCTCGCGGGCGCGTACGCATCAGTGATGCTGCTGTGACCCTCTGTGATTGCGTCACCCTCGCGCGCGCGCACTGCTGACTGAATTCGGGCCTGCTTTAGGCTCGGCGTCAGCCCATTCGCGATGACTTCGATGACATTCAATACTGCTAGCTGCTACTCAGCGAATTAGTCAAGCCTGCAAGGAGGCTAATTTGGCTCATCCCGCACTCCTTTGCAGTACTCAACGCCTGGGGGCAGAATCGGTAGACTTGTTCAGACTTTCCCTAGCGCAGGGACGTTAGTCAGCATGATTTGCCCATATTCGATCCGCACCAACTTGCTCCGTTCCAGGCGTTTGAGTTCCTTGCTCACGCTCTGACGGGTGACGCCCAGCAGGTTGCCCAGATCGTCCTGGGTAATTTTGATGCCTATGACGCCTGGCCCCACCGGTATTCCATACGTCTTGGCGATCGCGACCAACACGCGCGTGAGCCGGACGTGCAGGCGCTCGAAAATGTGTTCATCGAGCAGGGCCAGGGCCATGCGCTGAAAGTCTCCGACGTGGTTGGCGACGCTGGGCCAGAGCTTGGGGTTGCGGGCCAGCATGGCCAGAAAGGCCGCGCGCCGCACGAACAGGATTTTCGTGTTCTCGCGCGCGACATAGGAGTAAGTGGAGCCCCTGCCATCGAGGACGCTGACCAGCCCGAACAGCATGCCGGGTTGTGCGAAACGCCGAATGTAGCGGCGCCCATCCTCATGGCCCGCGCTGACCTCGACGCTTCCGGCGGCGATGGCATAGAGCCCATCGGCAATCTCACCCTGGCGCAGCAGACACCTGCCCGCCGGGTCACGAATCACGCGCATGTCTTCGATCAGGCCTTGTACATCGTGCTGGGGCCAGTTCCGAAAAAGCTGCATCTCAGGAACCACCCGTTGGATCAGAAGCATATCTTCGGGTGAGAAGGTATCGGCAGGCATGACCGTACAGTTTTCCGAGGGTGGGTCGAGTGAATTGTAAACAGTTTGACAGTGTTGCACGGGGCCCGCTGCTACGATTTTCACAGCTTCCGACAGGAGTGAAAAATGACTATATATCTTCAGCGTGCGGCACCCTTGGCCTGGATGCGCATCGTCTTGACCAGCGTCGCGCTATTCGCAGGCGTGACCGAAGCCCTCGCACAGAGCTACCCTTCCCGGCTAGTGCGCTTGATTGTGCCCTACCCGGTGGGAGGTTCGGCGGACCTGGTGACGCGCATCGTGGCCGACAAGCTTTCATCGTCGTGGACGCCTGTCATCGTCGAGTCCAAACCGGGCGCCAACGGCAACATCGCGTCCGACTACGTTTCACGCCTGCCGGGCGATGGGTATACCTTTCTGGTTGCATCGGGCTTTCTAACGGTCAATCCCTTGCTTCATCCAGAGTTGAAATGGACGCACAAGACTTTCGTACCAGTAGCGCTGATGGGAGGCGGGCCGCCGAATGTATTCGTCACCCCGGCCGCTGCGCCCTTCGCCAGCCTCCAGGAGATCGTGCGCAATGCAAAGGCCAAGCCACGCCAGCTCAACGTTGGCACGCCCAGTCTGGGCAGCTCGAATCATTTCGGCCTGGAGCTGTTCTACAGCACGGCCGGCATCGAAGTTTTCCCAATTGTCTACACAGGCACCCCGCCGGTCGTGCCCGCATTGGTACGGGGGGATGTCGACCTCTCTCTGCTGCCGGTGACCCTCGTTGTGCCGCAGGTGCGCGGCGAACGGATGAAGGCACTCGCGATCAGCTCGACCAAACGCTCTTCGCTGATGCCGGAGTTGCCCACCGTCGCCGAGGCCGGCTTCCCCGAGGCCGTGCTTCTGCCGTGGTTTGGCTTGGTCGCGCCACCGGGAACGCCGCGCGCGGTGGTTGACGCAGTCAATGCCGAAGTCAGGAAGGCGCTCGCCAGCAAGGACGTGATCGAGCGCATGGAAAAGATCGGCGCAGAGATACTTGGCGGTACAGCCGACGACTTTCAGCGGCACATCGACCGCGAGGCAGAAGTGATGGGCCGTTTGATCAAAGAGCGGAACATCCGCATCCAATAAACACAAAGAGAATAGCCAACGCCATGAACCAACCCAACTATAGCCGAGCATTCTGCGAGCCCCAATATGATCCCTACCAGACGGCGCCCGACGGGCCCGAGGTGATGAAGCGGCGTCTCGCCCTTGCCGTCAAGGCTCGCGACGAGTTCGCTTCCCATCTCGACGTTCCGTATGGCCCAACGGAAAAGGAACGCGTCGACATCTTTCCGGCGAAGGGTGAAAGTCGCGGGGTGATGGTATTCATCCATGGCGGCTATTGGCAGCGGCTGGACAAGAGCAACCTGATGTTCCTCGCCAACTCCTTCGTCAACGCCGGCATCACACTAGTGCAGGTCAACTACAACCTCGCGCCGGCAGTGACTCTGGACAAGATCGTCGACGAAGTGCGCGCGGCCTGCGCCTGGGTCTGGCACAGCATCGGTCAATACGGCGGGGATCGCGACCGCATTTACATTGGAGGCAATTCCGCAGGCGGACATCTGACAGCAATGATGGCCGCTACCGACTGGAAGGCGATCGATCCGGCGCTGCCGGAGGATCTGATGAAAGGTGGCCTGCCGATCAGCGGCATCTACGAGCTCGAGCCGCTTTTGCATACGAGCATCAACGATGCCCTGGTTATGGACATGGAAACGGCCGTGCGCAACAGCCCGAACCGGTACGCGCCGACCCTGAAGGGCCCGCTGCTAATTCCCGTGGGCGCGCTGGAGAGCCCCGAGTTCCAGCGCCAGACCCGGCTGCTCGCCGATAGCTGGCCCGATGTGCCCTCGCGCCAGATGGTGGTCCCTGGCTGCCATCACTACAACATCCTGCTGGAACTCGCGAACCCACAGAGCCCGCTGTTCCGCGCGACCCTGGAATTGATGAAACTTGACCAATGATGATGACTGCCAACCGAATGCCTAGTCCATCTAACCGCGCGAAGGCCGTGACGGTTCTGCGCGGTGCCATCCGTGTCGTAAGCGCTATCGCGCTTTGCGGCCTGTTCGCGTCAGGGGCCCAGGCGCAGGAGCGTTATCCCGCACGGCCGATCACCCTGGTCGTCCCTTTTGCCGCAGGCGGTCCGACCGACAATTTCAGCCGCGTTGTCGCAGAGCGGCTCTCGAAGGATCTCGGGCAGCCGGTCGTGGTGGTCAATCGCGCCGGCGCAGGTGGCATCATCGGCACTCAATCGGTCGCGACCAGCAAACCGGATGGCTACACATTGCTCATCGGCACGGCGGCCACGCACGGGATCAATCTGCCACTGTACAAGTCCTTGCCCTACCATCCCTTGCGCGACTTCGAGATGGTCGCCTTCCTGAACAGGCAATCCTTCGTATTGCTGACCGCTCCCTCGATGCCCCGCAATCTCAAGGAGTTCATCGCAACGGTCAAGGCCAATCCGCAAAAATACGCCTACGCTTCAGCGGGCAATGGCACGACTTCCCATCTTTATGCGGAAATTCTGAAGACCCTGGCCGGCATCGATGCTGTGCATGTCCCGTTCAAGGGATCGGGGCCTGCGCTGCAGTCCATACTCGGCGGCCAACCCCAGTTCATGCTCGAATCGTTTGGATTCGCCAAGGGGCAAATCCAGGCCGGCAAGATCCAAGCGCTTGCCGTCGGATCGCGCAAGCGCTCGGTTGACTTCCCGGACGTGCCGACCTTGACCGAAGCGGGTCTGCAGGGCTTCGAGCCCGCAACATGGTCGCTGCTGGCAGCGCCGGCGAAAACGCCCAGGGCCATCGTCGATCAGCTCAATGCTGCCGTCAACAAGATTATGTCCGATCGTGCGATCGTCGAGCGTCTCGACGGAATTGGGTTCGAAAGCATCGCAGACTCGACGCCGGAGAGCGCAACCGCTATCGTCAAGTCGGAAATCGAGAAATTCACCCAGGTCGTCACCGCCCTGGGTATCAAGCTCGATTAATTTCACCGTCCACGCACGCGGGAACACACATGGCTGACAACACGAAAGTAATGATAGGAAAATACACTCGGCGCGAATTCCGCGAGGCGATGGATTCGGGCCAGTTGCATACGGCCATCGTCGTGACCGGCGCGATCGAGCAGCACCTGGAGCATCTGGCCATGGAGCACGACATCGCGATGGCAACGCATATCGCGACCGAAGTCGCCACGCGGCTCCATCCTCATGTGATCGTGACGGTGCCGATGTCGTTCGGATTGTCCGAACACCATATGAAGCATCGTGGCTCGCAGACCGCCAAGCCGGGATCCTGGCTTTCGGTGATCTTCGACGCGGTCGACGGCCTTGCGCGCCACGGGTTCAAGAACATCCTGATCCTGAATGGCCATGGCGGCAACGAAGCGCCCATGGACGGCATCCTGTGGCAATGGCAGGACTACTACAAGACGACGGCGCCGGGCGTCAACATCCAGTTCCAGTCCTACTGGAATCTGGCCCGCGAGATTTCGGAGCAGCATTGCACCGGCGCCGTGCCCGGTCATGCTCAGGATTACGAAACCTCGACGGCGATGTACGTGTTCCCCGAGAACGTGCGCGTCGAGGAGATGCATCATCAGGACGACAAGGAGCCCTTGAACGCGACGATGGAGAAGGGCAGGATCCTGGTCGAGGCCGCGATCTCCAAGACGTCCGACTACCTGCAGCAAATGATCGACGGTCAGCATCGGGAGTTCGCGCGCCAGGTGTTTTCAAGGGAGCGCTACTTGTCAAAACAGAAGGCATAAGTCAGAAAGTCAATTTGATGGCGGTTTGCTTACTTCTGCACATCCAAGGCTGACCCTTGGGGTAATCTTGGGGTCCGTTATCAGGCGGCACCCTCGTTGCGATCTCGCTGTCCTGAACCTTAACTGCGGCGACCGATGTAAGTCGGCACTATGTCGCGCAAGGCAGCGGGCGAGATCCCCAGCGCATCGATACCCGGCAGGCTGCCGCTGGCCACGTTGTCCACTTTCAGCGAATCCAGGTTGTCCCGGCTCATCAATGGCTCCCCAGGCGCCATTTCCATCATGAAGGCCTGCAGCTGCGCAAGCACCGCCGGCAAACCTACCACTGGGCGAGTGTGCCCAGACGCACTGCCCGCCAGCTTCACCAGCTGACGCAGCGTGAAGCGATCGGGCCCGCAGATTTCGAAGGTGCGCCTTGCCGTGTCCTGCCTTTGCAGGCATTGCACGATCGCACTGACCACATCCCCGACCCACACCGGCTGGAACAGCGTATCGGCGCCGGCCAGCGGCATGATCGGGAAAATCGATTGTAGGCGCGCGAACAGCGTGAGGAACCTGTCCCCTTCGCCGAAAATCACGCTCGGGCGCAGCACCGTCCAATCGAGTGGCGAGGCCTGCAGCACCTCTTCACCCTTCGCCTTGCTGCGCTGGTACATGGACGGTGCGTCCTTGGCAGCGCCAAGCGCACTCACGTGCACGAGGCGCGGCACGCCCGCATCTTGGCAGGCCCGCGCGATCTTTCTCACCAGCTCCACGTGGGTGCGTTCAAACTCGAGCGAGCCGCCGTGCAGGATGGCGACCAGGTTGACGACGGCATCGTGGCCCGGCACCAGGCGGGCGAGTGCCGCCGGGTCGTGCACATCGGCTTGCACAAGTTCCAGTGAGGGCAGGGACTGACCACCTCGCGTACCGGAAACATCGCGCGTGGGCACCGTCACGCGGTGCTGCAAGCGAACCAGCTCCTTGCACAAATGGCGCCCAACGAACCCTGATCCGCCCAAGACAAGAATCTTCTTCATCGCACTTTCCGCAGTGGCAAGGCAAGTCGCGGGTGCAGGTCACCTACTGCTGCTGTCAAATTGCTAATTCTAGGCCCGCCTGATTTCAAGCGGGCTGTCTGCTTGACCTGATGGCTGGCTAGTTGGAAATCAGCACTTTGCCGATCACATGGATCACTCCGTGGCTGGCGCGCACGTCAGTGGCCAAAATGCTGGCAGCAGTTGCCGTTTTGTCAGTGATGCTCAGCGGTGTGCTGTTGATCGTGATGGTTCGAGGCGCAACGGTTGCACCTGCACGGTTTGTTGTGGCATTCACCACGAAAAACCGCTTCGCTCCGCCATCCATGAATCAGACGGGCTGAATCGACTGACCTTGTTTCCTCAGGCTAGCCGCCGCGACCCTAGCGGTAATCTGGGCGCGAACAGCCTTGGTCAGCTTCCCGCTTAGAGGCTGCATTACCATGTGATAAAGTTCCTCAAATCTTTCGAGGAAAGCGGGGGGCGCCATGCTAATCCAGTCAGTCTACACATCGGCGGCAGTACTACCGATGCCAAAGTCGAAGCTTTACAAGATTCTTGTAGATTCAAGAGTCAGCAATAGGCTTGCAGATGTCACCGGGTTACTGGTGTATGTGGACGGGACGTTTTTGCAGGTACTGGAGGGTGAACAAAACGTAGTTTCCGCCCTTTTAGAAAAGATCTCCAAAGACCGTCGTCACAAAGACGTAAAAGTTGTCTACAAAACCGGCATTGAGGGGCGCACCTTCAATGCTTGGCAGATGGCTTACGTAAGCCCAAGCCCTAAAGAGCTTGCGACTTGGGCTGGTCTGAACGACACCACGACACTTGAGGCCACTCTGAAGACGCTGGAGAGCGAAGCAAACAGGTTTCCATCGGTGCTTTCAAAGCTGTTGCTGGCGATACCGGAAAAGGATTTAGAGCCAGAGTGAATGGCAGCGAAGTGAAGTTGAAGTCGAAGATGGTTGGTGGGCAACCCGACAGAGTTTTCCCCAAACGGCGCAGCTCCAACTACAGGTGCATTTATTACGAGGTGATATAGGCTCATTATCACTGGCGCGACCGCTGCAGCCCCGTTACTTCCCGCAAGCCTTCCTCTCCCACTTGTCCCTGGCCTTGCCCTCAGCTACGGTTTGCCACTGCATGTTGCTCGGCGCATCGGCACCGCCGCAGGCCAGCGGATTGATGTGGTCGATGACATAGCCCTTGCACGGCCTTGTGTAGGCTCCGTTTGCAGGACATGGGTGCTGCTGCTTGAACTCCACCTTGGCGCTCTGGCTGCGTTTGGTACGGGCCTCTACTGGTCACAAGTTCGAATCTTGTACGTCCTACCAACCCAGATATGAATAGCCTGCTATTTAATTGGTAGCGGGCTTTTTTGTTTGCATGGGATGCCCATAGTTGCTATTACGACGAACCCGATAGAGGGACTCACTTTTTATCTATCTCCTGATACAGCTCGCGCGCGACGCGAAAGCCGTCGAGAGCCGCGGGTACGCCGCAGTAAACGGCCGCCTGTAAAAACGCTTCGCCGATTTCATCCCGGGTGAGCCCGTTATTGAGCGCACCACGGACATGCAGCTTCAATTCATGAGGCCGGTTCAGCGCTGTCAACATCGCCAGATTCAGAAAGCTGCGAGTTCGGCGATCGAGGCCCGGCCGGTTCCAGACATCACCCCAGCAATACTGCGCCACATACTCCTGCATGGCGGTGGGCAGGGGGTCTTTGTCCGCCGCCTTGAGTGCGCCATCCACGTACGCATCGCCTAGCACTGCACGGCGCGTTTTCATTCCCGCGTCAAACAAATCCTTATTCATTCTGTCTTCTCCATTTCTGTTGAGTTTGATCTCTGCTGAGTGTCCAACACTTCCATCGCCACACATTCAGCCTGTCTCACATGGTCCTGTGCAATGCGGCCAGCAAGATCGCAATCCCGCGCACGTATTGCAGCAAGCAGGGCACCAATTTCCTTCAAGCTTTCTGGCAGGCGGTCCGGCCGTGCCAATGAGGTTGCGCGCAACATCGAAATTCGCTGCATCTCTCCATCGAATGTGCGCTGAATGAGCGAGTTCCCGCAGTGACGGAACAGGACGGCATAGAAATTTTTCTTTGCGACCACCAGTTCTTCAGGTGTGGGTGATCGGGCGGCGCGTTCGAGGTCGGCAACACGCTGCGCCAACTCCTCTATGGCTGTGTCGCTCGCGAGTCGCGCGAACTCGCGAGCGGCGAATCCTTCCAGCAGCACCCGCAACGCATAGAGATCGCGCGCTTCCTGGACCGTCACGGTCGCAACGACGGGGCCGCGGTGGGGGACATTCTTGATTAGCCGTTCGGCTTCGAGAGCGCGTAGCGCTTCTCTCAGTGATGGACGGCTTATCTTCATATGCGCACAAAGCTCACGCTCCACCAACCGTTCTCCCGGCTTGAAGCGTCCACTCACGATTGCATCGCGCAGGTAACCCTCCACCTGCGAACGCAAAGTCGCAGGTCTTAGCAATCCACCCAGTTGACCCACACTCATGCGGCATCCTTGTAATCTTTGGATTGTATGACGAACTGTCAATATGATTGACTTTCAATCAGGTGCACTCTAAATTATGATCGAAGCTGCGCTGTAGCAAAAACATCTAGGGAGACTTTGATGAAATCGAGTGACGCTCACCATGGCTAACGACGCCGCGGATATCGGCCAGGTACGTGTGGCGCACGACGCGCGCGGCCGCCGCACCACTTTTGAAGAACTTGAGATCGGCAAGGATCTCGGCACGGCGGAATACTTCGTCACGCAGTCGCAGATCGACCAAACCTGTTTCAGACTGGGCGATCTGCATCCCTACTTTCAGCTCAACTCCCCATTCGGCGGGACCGTAGCGCCGGTGTACATGAGCTACAAGCTGACGCGCGTGCTGTTCTCGCAAACCTACAGCGTGCGCGGTTTGTTCTACAAGTGGGGCTTCGAATTCTTCCGGCCGATCAAGGTCGATGTGAAGCACACCGTGCAGGCGGTACTCACCGAGAAATGGATCAAGAACGATCGCGAGTTCGTTGCCTATGAGTCGGTATGCAAGGATGACCAGGGCAATGTCGTATTCAAGACCAGGCGCGCCCACGTGCTTGACTTCATCAAACGCACCGCGCCCAAGGTCGGCGTCGGCATCGACTCTCCGTCCGCGCGCACACCGGAAGGCAAGGCAGCGAGCGAGCTGTATTGGGATCCAAACTGGATCAACGACTCGGCCGCCGGCATCGGCACGATCGAGGTAGAGCCTCTGGCGACACTCGACACCGGCGTTGGCGCCGCGCTGCCCCAGTTCGCCTGCCATTTCAACCAGGCCGAATTCGACAAGCGCTGGGGTTGGACGCGCGTGCGCGAGGGCGCCAACACCACTCTGCATTACGACCACGGTGCGGCCCGCGCGGAAGGCCTGAAGGCGCCGATAGCCGGCGGCCCCGACGTGATTGCGTTGATCCTGTGTTCGGCACTGCATTTTTTCGGCAAGAACTGGGTCAGCGGCGCCAAGGGCGACCTCACCGTCGCGCGTCCGACCTTCCTGGGCGACTACGTGGTCTCCAAGGGGCGTGTCATCGCACGTGAGCTGCTCCCCGATGGTTCGGCTCGACTGAGCTGCGAAGTCTGGGTCGAAGGCCATGGCGGCGATCGCAAGATCACTGGCACCCTCAGCGGCATCGTCAGTGCCGCGTAATTGCTTATCCAACAATCAAGGACACACACACAATGTTGCCAACGCTGACGGGCCGCCGCGTCCTGGAACTGGGCGGCTACGTGGCCAGCCCGTTTGCAACCAACATGCTGGCGCATTTGGGCGCGGAAGTCATCAAGATCGAATCGGTCGAAGGCGATCCGACCCGCAAGATGGTGCGCGACGGTCCAAGTGGTACGTTCATAGCGTTCAGCGTTGGTAAAAAGAGCATCTGCATCGACCTGCGTTCTGCCGCGGGCCTCGAAGTGTTCGAGCGCCTACTCGCCACCGCCGACATTGTGGTGAACAACCTCGCCCCCGAGTCGGCGCGGCGCCTCAAGGTCACCTACGAAGACTGCGTGAAGGTGCGGCCGCAGATCGTCCACTGCCAAATCCGAGGCTACGGCCCCGGTCCGCTCGAAAACGCTATCGCTTCGAACCCGATCATCGAGGCATCGACTGGATCGATGTTCGCCAACAAGATCAACGGCCGGCCGACGCGCTTCGGGCCCCCGTATCTGGATATGTTCGCCGGCATGTACGCGGTGATCGGCATTCTCGGTGCGATCGCCGCCGACACGGTGCACGAAAAGAGCCATCGCATCGAAGTCGGCTTGTTCGAGACCGGCATGTTCATCAATGGCCGTGAATACGCTGGCGCGCAATTGCACGAGCGTCACGCGCCAGGCAGCAGCCGCAGCGCCGCCGGTGAATTCACCAAGCCCGGTTATGGCGCCTACAAGACGCAAGACGATCGCTGGATCTACCTGCTGCTATTGAGCAACAACCACTGGGCCCGTTTTTGCAAAACCATGGAACTTGCCGAGGCCGACGACGCCTCGTTGAAGACCATGCACGATCGCCAGCAGCAGCGTGCCCGAGTCGAAAAGATCGTCAGCTCGACCGTCGCGGGCATGAGCTACGAGCAGGTGGCAGAAAAACTCGACACGGCCAATGTCGGTTATACCGAAGTGATGCCATTCGACAAAGTGCTTGAGCAGCCCCAGGCGGGGCAACCGGGAAAGACCCGAACGAGCCTGTTCAAGGGCCAGGAATTCGCCTTGCCAAATTTCCCGGTTGCAAGCGAAAACTTCTTGTCCGGGTTGGATGCGCCCCCACCCGAGCTCGGACAGCACACCGTCGATCTGGTCAAGTCGCTCGGCTACAGCGATGCGCAGTGCGAAGCCTTGCTGGGCTCGGGCGCCGTGAACGCGCATGGTCATATGCCAGCCAATGGCTGACGACCATCGGCCTGAGAGCCCAGGGACGAATATTGACCCGGAAGGAAGGATTTTTGTGAAGCCTGATATATGCCGGGAATTGATCGACCATCCGAGCGCATGGACAGCAGAGGGGCTGGGTGGCGTTGAGGGATTACGGTATCCGCTTTCCGAGAACGTGTTGAGCGCGATAGACGATGTTCTGAAAAAGACCAGCCATCTCAAGCCGCAGGCGGTTTCCCGGTTTGAGTTTTCACATCCGCAACTTGATCCCACCTTGAGGGACCTGTTCGAAGTGATTCAAAACGGACGAGGCGCAGCGCTGATTTCAGGCCTGAGTCCCGAGCGCTACTCTGAGGAAGACCTTGAACGCATCTATTGGGGCTTCGGAACGCATTGGGGTATCGCGGGCGTTCAGAGCGCCATGGGGGATCGTTTGGGCCACGTTCGCGCAGAACCTGGCAATCCGAATGGTCGCGGCTATCGCAGCGATAAGGAGTTACGCCCCCACACCGACCCTTACGAGATTGTGGGGCTGATGTGTCTGCAATGTTCAGAAACAGGCGGTGAAACACGTCTGGTCAGCGGCCTGGCCCTGCACAACGAAATATCCAAGCTACACCCTGAGCTACTGGAGCCACTTTACGAAGGGCACTTCTATGCGATGGACGAAGCAAAGGACACAGCGACACCGCTGACTCAAGACAAGATTCCGGTGTATTGCTTCGTGGATGGCAAGGTAAGCATGCATTACGGCGCTGGGGCGATAGACAACGCTGTGCGAATTCACGGCAAAGCCTTGTCGCCGGCATTCGATTCCGCGCGGAAGATGTTGTGTGACTTAGCGGAATCAGACAGGCTGCGCCTGAGGTTCACTCTGCGCCCTGGCGAGGCGCTCGTCGTGAACAACTTTACGACCATGCATTCACGGACAAATTTCACCAATTCGGCTCAGCGGCAGCGCCACCTTTTGCGAATGTGGCTTGAAGTGCCCAATGGGCGGGCCGTGATCCCGCAATTTCATCGGCGCACCGAGGCGTACTATGCGCGCCAGCAGAAAAGCGCCAACCACGGTAATGCAACTCCCATCTCCGGATAAAACAATAAGAGGAATCAGATGAGAAACCGCTATGTTCTCCACGCCCTTTTGACCCTAATGCTTGCTCTTGTGAGTGCACACGCCATCGGGCAACCGTGGCCTTCGAAACCCGTTCGTGTTCTTGTTGGCTTTGCACCTGGCACGGGAGTCGACACTGCAACCCGTATCGTTGCCGAGGGACTTAGCAAGCGCCTCGGTCAACCGTTTGTCGTCGAAAATCGCTCAGGGGCCAGCGGCACTATAGCCGCCGCTCTTGCCGCAAGGGCTCCAGCAGACGGCTACACCTTGTTGGGTGCCTCGACTTCGCTCACGTCCGTGTCGGCGATCACGAAGGATCTGCCATTCGATCTACGGAAAGACCTCGCCGGTGTAACTACGATCAGTGCCTACTCGTTCGTTCTGGTCGCAGCTCCGTCCAAGGGATGGAAGTCCTTGCAGCAGATGATCGCGGCTGCCAAGGCATCGCCCCAACCCATTACTTTTGCATCTAGCGGTTTTGGCACTACACCTCATTTCGCAACCGAGAAATTTCGTCTGGCTGCCGGTTTTGAAGCATTGCATGTGCCTTTCAAGAGTGTGACCGAGGCACTCACCGAAGTAATGAGCGGCCGGATCGACATTCTTTTGATACCTCCTAGCGGTGGCCTGCCTTTCATTCGCGATGGCAAACTGGTTCCGCTGGCAATGACTTCCTCCCAGTATTCACCCATTCCCAATGTGCCGAGCATGCAAGACCTGGGCATCGCCAACGAAGGTTGCTGTAGCGTTTGGACGGGTCTGTTGGTTCCTTCGAAAACCCCCGGTGCTATTGTCAATCGTTTGCACGAAGAAGTCGTGAAAGTGCTCGAAATGCCGGAATACAAGGAACGGCTCCTGCGCACCGGAGGAACGCTGCGCACCATGATGCCGGAAGAATTCGATGCATTGATACAGAAGGAAATATCCCTGTTCGACGAGATTTCCAAGGCTTTGAACACCCAACTGCGATAGATCAACCAATCTTCGATTCGGTGAACAGAGAAAGGAAAGCCAAGTGCCCTCAGAACGGCAAATCAATTCGGGACTGTCCGAAGTTTTATGTTCGGGGCGGGAATAGACTTTTCCACGGTGTGATGGGCAAATCGTGGCGACGGTCGATCATCGATCACCCGCGTTCAAGCTCACGCGGGCCAGTGCCAGTGCCTGGGTTGAGGCCGGCTTCAAGATGTAGTTGGTGCCTGTGATGCCTTCTGCGATTCTTCACCCGCATCCCTAAAGATGCCTTTGGCCATCTGGGACGGCTCCAGTTTCATCCTCGCAAGGTTCACCATGGCGCGCACCGCGTGCGCGGCGCGCCCGCCGCCAGCGAGCACGGCGTATTCCGCGAGATGCCCTGCGAGCCGGAATTGGCCCTGCGCCGCGAGAGCCTGGGCGCGTGCCGCCAGCACCTGCGCGCCACCAGCCAGATGGCAGATTTCAGCAGCCAAGTCAGCATCACGAGCGGGTTTGAGGTTAGCAGGATTGCCGTCCCACCATCCGCCAGCCAGCCTCACGATGTTACGCACGACGAATTCAGGGTCGTCATAATTGGGCTGCAGATACGGTCGGTCTTTTAGCGCCGCAGGCGGCTTGACGCGATGCACAATCTCGTCAAGCTTTGCACCGCTGTTGAGCAGATCCGTCGTTTGCTGATGAAGCGATTGGAGCCAGGCTGCGGTATCGCTCAGGTAAGGTTCGACGACGTCCCTGCCATTCAGGATGGGTCCGTGCCCGCCGACAACCACTTCAGGTTGCTGCTCCAGCATCTTCCTCAGGGCAAGCGCCCATTCGGCTGCGTAGCGTTGCACCTTCTGTGGGTTGCCAGCGTTCGGTGAGGCCCAGATGACGAAGTCGCTGGCAATGATGGTTTTGCCCACTGGCTTCCAAATCCATAGATGGTCGTCAGTTTCACCTCGGCCATGGTGGATGGTGAACCGCACGCCGCCAACGCTAATGTCGAGTTTGTCCCGCACGAGAACATCCGGATGCGGATACTCGGTCGGCCACGCAAACTGCGAGCGACTGTACTGGCGGCGGTTGATCCGTTCGTTGTGGGCCGCCGTTTCCGTGTAGCGGCTGAAGCGAGCCACGGTGTTCTCGTGTGCGATCAACTGTGGACGTGGCCTGCCAAGCCGATCCGCTTCGTCCATGTACAGCTTGACACCGTTCACATGGTCAAAATGGCCATGCGTCAGGATGATCGTATGCACCGGTTGATGCGGCTCCCATTCGCGCAATGCCTGGTGCACCAGCGGCGCCGAATCGAGTGAGCCGCTGTCGCAAACAAGCAGACCGGCCTCGGTCTTGAACGCAGTGACGTTGGCGCCCAATCCCCGGCAGATGACAGTGGCCATTCCCTCGCGAGGTTCAACAACGCATACCTTGGGTAAATTGCGGAACCAGTCCAGGATGTTGAGTTCCCCCGCCATGATCTTTCTGGCAGCGTTCAATGCGTCGCCGTTGGCAGATGATGGCTTCTCATCCATGTGTCAGTCTCACTTGATGTTTGCGGACTTGATGATCGCTGCCCATTTGTCTCTATCGGTTTGAAGGTATCGGCCGAGTTCGCTCGGAGAGCCAGTTGTCACCTCACAGTTGAGCGTTGCCATGGCCGTCTGTATGCGCGGCTCCATGAGGGCGTCGCGTATAGCCTTGTTGAGCTCGGCAACCTTGGCGCCGTCCGTTCGAGCCGGAGCCAACACCGCCAGCCAGCCGTCGATCTCGTAGTCGTTGATGCCTGATTCCATGACCGTGGGCACCTGAGGCAGTGCCCTGATCCGCTTGGCCGAAGTTACCGCAAGTGCCCGCAGCTTGCCGGCCTCAATCAAGGGCGTCGCCAGCGCGGTGGTGATGGCCATGAGTGTGAGACGACCCGTGACAAGATCGGCGATGGCATCGGACTGCCCCTTGTATGGCACATGAACGAGATTCAGATTGGCGCGCGCGTTCAGGAGTTCGCCTGCCAAGTGGGGAGACGAGCCGATGCCCGCCGAGCCAAATGTCATGTTGGCACCGGGCTTGCGAGCTGCGCTGATAAGGTCGGCAAGCGACCGGTAGGGCTGCGACGGGTTCACCACGATGACATTGGGAATGGTGGCCAGCATCGCGATCGGCGTGAAATCCTTGATGGGGTCCCACTTGAGCCCTGTCTGGAGCGAGGGGTTCACGGTGAAGCCGGGACTTGCCAACAACAGTGTCGCGCCGTCCGCCGGGGCCCGAGCCACGAACTCTGTCCCGATGCTTCCGCCCGCCCCGGGCCTGTTTTCGACGAGGACTCTCTGGTTCATGCGGGTCGACAGATCATCCGCAACGAGCCTTGCCACCGAGTCGCCGACGCCACCTGCTGAGAACGGTACGACGATCCGCATCTGCCTGTCTGTCAACGGGTCCGCAGCGAATGCATATGAAGGAGCCAGCGCAGCGGCACCGGCCATCACGCACACTCTTCTGTTGAAACTCATCGTTGTCTCCTTCATGGTGATGCAATGGCCCAGCTGTCGTACTGTCCGACCAAAGAATAGGATATCCGTAGAATCGACGCAAGCGTAGATTCGCGAACCAACCCCTGCGGACTTTGAGAAGCTCACCACTTGGAATGCAACCCATGACTCTTCCAGAAGCATCAGCCGGTGCGCTCAGCGGAGTGCGCATACTGGACATGGCCACTGTGCTGGCCGCACCCATGGGCGCAACGATCTGTGCTGATCACGGTGCTGATGTCGTCAAGCTCGAACTCCCAGATGGTAGCGACGCATTGCGCGGATTGCAGCCCGTCAAGAATGGGGTGCCGCTATGGTGGAAAGTCGGCAACCGCGGCAAACGGGGAATCACGCTGGATGTGCGCCAGGCACGCGGACGCGAAATACTTCTTTCCATGCTGCCCGGCTTTGACGTACTGGTGGAGAACTTCAGGACTGGGACGATGGACAAGTGGGGCCTGGATATTGAAACCCTGCACAAAGCAAACCCCCGGCTCATCGTCGTGCGCCTTACAGGTTTTGGCCAGTCCGGTCCCTACAAGGCCCGGCCTGGCTATGCAAGGGTGTTTGAGGCCATGAGTGGCTTCACCAACCTGACCGGTGAAGCCGGCGGCATGCCCCTGCACAGCAACTTTCCTGTTGGCGACGCCATCGCTGGCATTTTTTGCGCATTTGCGATCGCATCGGAAGTTGCACGGCTGCGCGGCTGCGAAGCGGCCAAGGGCAGGGAGATCGACTTGGCTGCAACAGAAGCGCTGATCCGCATTCTTGATCCACTGCCGGTGGAGCATGAGCAGCTTGGTCTGGTTCGCGGGCACGAGGGCAACCGGACGAGCTATACCGCACCTTCGAACATGTACACGAGCCGGGACAACATCTACTTCTCACTCGTGGCATCTTCGAACCCCATTTTCAAGCGGCTGTGTGAGGCCGTCGAAGAGCCCGAGTGGGTCACCGACCCGAGGTTCAATTCCAACGTCGCTCGCGTGAAGAATCTCGCGGTACTCGACAACGCGCTGAGTGCCTGGTTTGCCGCGCACGACTTCGACGACATCGAAGCAAGGCTGGAGGCCCGCGGCGTTCCGTTCAGCAAGGTCTTTACCATCGAAGACGTGGAGAACAACCCGCACTTCCAAGCGCGCAAAGTCATCGTCCAGCTTGAAGACCCTGACTACGGATCGATCGCAGCGCCGTGCATTGTGCCGCGCATCGTCGGGCAGGAATTACCCCTGCCGCGCACCGGCCCCAGCTTGGGGGAACATAACGCCGAGGTCTATGCGCAGTTTGGGATCGATGCCTCTGAGCTTGAGCGACTCAAAGCAGACCGGATCATCTGACAAGCGGCATTCACTGGCAAACCGCCTGTGACGGCGGATAGTCAGCTCACTTGAACATCATGTTGGGCAGCCACAGCGCGATACCGGGCACCAGCATCACCAGGCCGATGAGAAAGATGTCAGACACAATGAAGGGCACGATGGATTTGAGCACGAACAGCGGCACCACCGCCAGCGAATAAGACATGGTGGTCGAGCTGGTCGTCAGCGCGACCATGCTCAAGGCGGGTGACAGGCCGTTGAACCTAGAAACGGCAGTTGACCGCTTGTTTTCAGCAGGAAGTGCCCGTGGACATTGAGTTTTTTGGCCTTGAAGTTCTTCACCGATTGGGTGAGAGCGCTACGCACTCGAGCGCGTCCAACTGCCGTTTCTAGGTTGAACAGCGCGAAGCTGCCAAAACCCACCAGCCCCAGCGCAATCGCAATGGGCACCCGCGCGAAGATCAGGACGAACGCGACACCGAATCCCAGCAGGGCGGCCCGCCTTGTTGCGCGTGGGGTGTGGCAGAGCTCATGATGATGGCTTGCTCAGGTCTTATTGGATAGAACGCCGGGCCAAGTATTGCGGTCTCGCTGTGCAGCAGAGGCATCTCGCCCATGTCGAGCGCCGGAAAGCGGCCCGAAGTGTAGCTGGGGATGACCACCACAAAATCGGCCAGGCCGTCCCGGCCGACGTCAAACTGTGCGGCTGGGTTGCCCACTGCCTTGGGCAGAAATTCCAGATCGACCCGGCCGGAGGTGACCCGCTCGAGATCGGCGCTCCAAGGCTTGAGCACATCAGCGTTGATCACGTGCTGCGGTGGTAGCCAGGGCGATTAGCACAGCACGGTCTGCGCCGAAGCATGGTGTTCTCCAGAAGGAGGTTTGGGTCTGAAATGATGCGCGATTCTAAGGAGGCAAACTTTAATACGCGTCGGTAAAATCCCTCCCACAAACGCGCGCCAAGCCAGGGCAGAGCTGGAGTCCGGTCGTTTCTGCGGGGCGAAAGGCCCGGTCACGTCAATGCGCGCCCAAACTCTGGTCCCAGTATGCTGCGCCCGTCCAATTGGTTCAGCGCGCAAATCCCAGCCTGCCCCATGGTCAAGTCGATCTCTCGGCGCATGATGTCGATGACCTTCAACACGCCTTCTTCTCCGTGCACTGCCGCACCGTAGAGCATCGGCCGTCCTACCAGCGCCAGCGTCGCTCCCAATGCGCTTGCCAAAATCACATCCGAGCCGCGCCGCACACCGCTGTCCACCATCAAGGTCATCGCGGGTCCGACGGCCGAACGGATCGCGGGCAGAACCTGCAGGGGTGAGGGTGCCATATCCAGTTGTCGGCCACCGTGGTTGGAGATGATCATGCCGTCGGCGCCCAGCGATGCGCATTGCACCGCGTCTGCCGGATTCAGGACGCCCTTGACCACCAGTGTGTGCGGCCAGATGCGTCTGAGTTCTTCCAGCGTCTGCCACTGGACTGCAGGCGCAGGTGTCAGAGATCCGTACAGATCGGACACCACCGCCTGCGAAGCGCCGGGCGGTGCGTAGGGCATCCAGTTTTCCATCATCGGGATCCCACGGGTGGACACAAAGCCGGCGAGCCAGTTCGGGTGCAGCAGCGCATCGAACACGATGCGTGGGGTGAGCCTCAGAGGCCGTCCGAATCCGTTGCGCCGATTGCGCTCCCGGTTTGCGTGCACGGGCACGTCGATGGTCACCACCAGCGTCGTCACGCCCGCATCCACCGCGCGGCGCACCATGTCTTGGCTGATGCGCTCGTCGGTGGTGGGATAGACCTGAAACCAGACATTGGACCCTGCAACGCGGGCGGCCTTCTCGATGGAAGCATTGCTCGCCGAGGACATGATGTAGGGGATGTTGCGCTTGGCAGCCGCCGCCGCGAACATGAGGTCGGCCTGCGGCCGCGCGAGCCCCGCCAGCCCCATAGGTGAGATGCCGATGGGCGCCGCATACTCGCGCCCGAAGACCTGAACGCTCTGCGATCGGGCCGACACATCGACCAGGTAGCGCGGCAGCACAGTCCAGTTGCTGAACGCCGCGCGGTTTCTCCGCAGGCACAGCTCGCCATCGACGCCACCTTCGATAAAGTCAAAAAGGAAACGGGGAAGGCGTCGCTTCGCGGCGCCTCGGACTTCGTCTAGGTTCAACAAAGAGTCGATACCGGTGGTCACCGCGCGCCAGGCTTATGACTGCATTGCAAAGCGGCCACCCAGTGTGCCGTTGTGCTGGCGGTAACGGTCCTCATTGCCCAGGACTTGCACCCGGTACATCAGGCGAGGCGTTCCGGTGTCGTAATCTGCAGTGGCTGTATGGATCGACGCGCAGTTGTCCCAGATCAGCGTGTCACCCACACGCCATTCATGGGAATACGCGAAGTCTGTTCGCTCGGAATGGTCGAACAGAAACGAAAGAAGCCTGTCGCTCTCTTGCCGAGGCAGGCCAACAATGGAGTCCGTCATCCCCCGGTTCACGTACAAGGCTCTCTTGCCAGTCCAGGGATGTGCCAGTACGACAGGATGCACCACCGCCGGTTTCTGAGTGCGTTGCTCTTGCGTGAATGCCGGGCGATTGGAGCCACGGTCGATCATGCCTTGCCATACCTTCTCAAAGGAATGCACGGCCTCCATTGCGTCGATGCGTTCGCGAACCGCAGAGGGTAGGTTTTCATACGCCATCTGCATATTGCGAAACTGCGTGTTCCCGCGTGGCTTGCCGTCACGGTGGGGCACCTTGTGGGCATGCAGTACCGTGGCCCTTCCGGCGATACGGTTGTAGGACATGTCGGTGTGCCAGACCTGTCCCGCATCGGCAGAGCCGAGCGGCTTGCCATCTACCACGATGTTTGACAGCACATTGACTCGGGGAAATTGTTGGTCATGGAAGCTCTTGGCTGCGCTGAGCTCCAGTTCGCCCAGCAGTTCTCCAAACCGGGTGAGTTCCTCTTGGCCATACGGCTGCCCAGAGATGGTCAGCACCAAATGCTGGAGAAAGGCTTTTTCGACGAAGGCCTTTTGCTCGGGGGTGAGCGGCTGCGACAGGTCAACGCCATCGATGCGGGCCCCCAGCGCGGCGCCCGAAGGTGTCACGGTGATCGTCATAGGACGGCCTCACTCGTCCGTCTTCACGCCAGCGCGCATCACCACGTCTTTCCACATGCGCATGTCGCTGGCCATATAGGCTTCGAACTCGCGAGGCGGCAGGTAGGCGGGTTCCAGTCCGGCATCGGACAGCTTCGCCACAATGGCAGGATCGGACAACGCGGCCTGCAGCGATGCCGACAGCTTGTCGCGCACCGGGTTGGGCAGTTTGGCGGGGCCGAAGAGGCCGATCCATGAATTGGCAACGAGGTCCGGCAAGCCTTGCTCAGCCGTGGTGGTGAGATCGGGCAACTGGGACAGGCGCTTCTCGGACACCACCGCAATGCCACGCAGGCGCCCCTCGCGGATGTGGGGCAGCAGGGCCACGGTGTAAATCAGGATGGGCACGTGACCGCCGATGACGTCGGTGATGCCCTGGCCAATATTGTTGTATGCGACGCTCACGAGATTCGCGCCGCGCAGCCGCAGCATCTCGCCGGCCAGGTAATTCGACGAGCCGATTGCGGAAGACGCATAGCCCATGGGCTTGTCTTGCTGCTTCGAATACGCGATGAGTTCGGGCAGCGTCCTGGCCGGAATGGAAGGATGCACCGCCACCACCGTAGCCGACTTGGTCGCAAGACCGATCAGCGTGAAGTCGCGCTGCGCGTCATAGGGCATTGACTTGGGGCGCATCGCGGGGCCAATGGAGTGGGACGAGACCGCGCCCATCACAAGGTTGTAGCCGTCGGGCGGCGAGTTCTTGATGGCTTGCGCGCCCACAATGCCGCTGCCCCCGGCTCGGTTTTCGATGACGACCTGCTGCCCCAGCCCCCGCGACATCACGGGCTCGATCATGCGCGTCATGATGTCGCCGGCCGATCCGGCCGCAAACGGCACGATGATCTTGATTGGCCGAGTTGGGTAGTCGGCTTGGGCCCACGCCTGGGGGCTTGCTCCAGCGCTCAGCAGGGCAAGCGCAGCGCTGCCGTGCCGCACCATGAATCGGCGGCGCGCAATGTCGAGTTCTTCCATCACTTCGTCCCTTCCATCCAGGCGACCGGTGCTTGTCCTGCGGTCCCCACGCGATGCATGCGCCGCGGCTCGGTGCCGTAATCAAAAATCGCCAGGTGCTGCACCGCAGGGTTGTCCCAGATCAGCAGATCGCCTGTTCGCCATTTGTGCCGATACTGAAAGCGCGGCTGGCGCAGATGCTCCCATAGCTGTTCCAGCAGCGCACTGCTTTCCTCGGGAGGCAGGCCGTCGATCTTGGACGTGTGCCCCTCGCTCACAAAAAGGGAGGGCCGGCCTGTATTGGGATGGCGTCGCACCACGGGATGCTGGACGTCCGGCACCTGGGCTTGTTGCTCGGGCGTGAGCGGCGGCCGCTTGAGTTGCCCCTTCGCGCGTTTTTTCTCCAGATGGTGCATGAAGCTGTGGGTGGATGTGAAGTTCACGAGCCGCTTGCGCAAGTCTGCCGGCAGGTCCTGGAAGGCATGTATCGCGCTGGTGAAGGCCGTGTCACCGATGGGCTGACCATCTTTGTGCGGAACCTGGATGCTGTAGAGCAGTGAATACATGTCCGGGCACCGGTTGAAGGATGCGTCGGTGTGCCACAGCATGCCGGCGTCCTCAATGCCTATCGCCTCCCCGTTCTCACGGATGTTGGAGACGATGGTCAGCGCCGGATGGTCGGGCACAGTGAAGCGGTTGTAGAACAATGGCTGCAAAGGGCCAAGCCCTTGTGCAAAGCGGATCTGGTCTTGCGGCTGCAATTGCTGGTCGCGCAACACGACAACGCCGAAGCGGTCGAGTGCGGCGCGCACGGCCTCGAAGTCAGCGGAAGATGCATGGCGGGCATCGACGCCGCGCACTTCGGCGCCGATCACGCCGCCAAACGAATGCACCGACGCGCGAGAGGCTTGGTCCGACGCGTCGCTGGATGGGGCAGGTGCGACCGATTGCATATTGCATGTCTCTTTTTATCGAGGATCATTGTATGCATGGTTTAACTCAGACTCCAGCCCGGTAAAACCCGTGCCCGGCCTGAAATGAAGCCAAGCGAACTACAAAATCCTGCTGCGGCCACATGGTCATCGCCACCGCTGCGGCCATCGGGCCTACAAGGTGACGGACAAGCTTGGCCGCAAGCATGCCCGCGAGCGGCCCGCAGGCCTCAGACGCCCTGGAGTTGTTGCCCGAATTGCGCCACGCTGATCACGGTTGCTTGTTTGGGAAAGATCTTCTGCGTGAGAAACTCGTGCACGTCTGGGTCAGGGTCGCCACACGCGTCCGCCAGAACGAACACACGATAGTCAAGGTCATGCGCCTCCCGTACCGTGGTGAGTGTGACTCCGCTGGTGTGGATTCCCGCGAGTACCACTGTGTCGACCCCCAGCCCCTTCAACTGACGATGAAGATCCGTGGTGGAAAACGCCCCCACGCGGTTCTTGCGCACCACGATGTCCCCTGGCTGCGGCGCAATCGACGCATGCACTGCCGTCTTTGGAGAGTCGGCGCGCATATTCTCACCGGCGGCTTTTGCGCGTGCACCCATGGCGCTGTAGGACGGAAAAGCGGCATAGTCGGCATCTGTGAAACCCACCCTGACATATGCGACGGTGCCGCCGGCGGCCCGCACCGCACTGATGCACTCGCCCACACGCGCCAGCAGGTGGTCAGGCTCCTTGAGGGACCCCAGGATTGAGGGCTGATAGTCCATCACAAGAAGTGCAGTGGACTTGGGATTGAAAGTAGGATTCGTCATCGTGCCATTGTGCCGCAGAAAGAACACCCATGAAGCCTGATTCACCCGCACCACAGATCCTCGTCCACCGTACCCATGGAGTCGAAGTTCTCACCCTGAACCGGCCGCGTAGCGCCAATGCAGTCACGCTCGATGCCGGTGAACTGATCACGCGCCACCTTCAGGCTGCGGCTGCGGACCCGCAGGTCGCAGCGGTGGTGCTTGCATCGACCGGCAAGGTCTTCTGCGCAGGCTACGACCTCAAGGCGCCGCCTGCGGACACATCCGATCCTGCCGGGCAACGATCGCGGATCTGGCAGGGCGTTTTCCTGGCAATGGTTGATTTTCCAAAACCATTCGTCGTCGCGGTCAACGGCGCGGCCATCGGCCTGGGATGCATGTTCGTGATGTTGGCAGACCATGTCGTGTGCGTTCCCGACGCATACATATCGCTGCCGGAGATCAAGCACGGCATGCTCACTCCCGCAGGCTACACGATCACCAAGTTCGGGCTCAATCACTCCATCGCCGCCGACATGACTCTGGCTGCGCGGACCGTGACGCTGGCTTCGGTTGCGCACCTCAAGCGCATTGAAGTCGTGGCGTCCACTGCCGTACTGGAACGGGCACTGAGTGTTGCCAGCGAACTGGCAGCGCATCCGGCGCACGCGTATCGAATGAACAAGAGCTGGGTCAACCATCAATTGCGCGCGCAGATCAACGAGGCCTTCGCGGCGGGGGCGTCCTTCCGCCGCGAAGCAGCCACGGGTATTTCTTCTGACCCAATGCACGATGGTGACGTCAAGTCGAGCGCCTGAGCGCGGTCGACTTACTGCTTGGGCACGTGCGCCACGTCCACCGCCCTTTTCCACATCACCGTGTTGGCCTTGATTTTCTCCACGAAGAGCGCAGGCGGCTCGCCGCCGACAACCGAGCCGGTCTGGCTGAGCGTGGCAAGGATGGCGGGATCCTTCAGCACCTTCTGGGTCTCGGCGTAGAGCTTGTCCAAGATCGGCTTGGGTGTGCCCGCCGGTGCGGACAGGCCGTACCAGGAGGCGATGGAGAAGCCCGGGAACATGGAGGCCACGATCGGCAGGTCGGGTTCGACGGTGAGCCGCTCGGTGGTCGCCGCCGCCAGCGGGATGATGGTGCCTGCCTTGATGTGTGCCGCGACTGCGGCGTAGCCGAGAAAGGCGGCCTGTAGGCGGCCGCTGAGCAGGTCGGTCACCAGCGGCGCGGCCCCCTTGTAGGGCACGTGCAGCGCCTTGATGTCCGCCAGGCTGTTGAACAGCTCCATGCCAAGATGCACCGTGCTGCCTTCGCCGACCGAGCCGTAGGCGACTTTGCCGGGGTTCTTACGGGCGTAGTCAATATACCCGGCCAGAGTGCGCGGCATGCTCGGATGCACGATCAACACGACCGCTGGCGCCGCCAGCACCGTGATGTGCTCGAAGCTCTTGAGGGGGTCGTAGGGCATTTCCTTGAGCGTGGACGGGCTGATCTCCGTCGGGCCCGCATGCGACAGCAACAGGGTGTAGCCGTCCGGCTGCGAATTGGCGACGAAGGTGGTGCCGATCACGCCGTTTGCGCCGGACTTGGATTCGAGCACCACCGGCTGGCCCAGTGCCTGCTGCAGTTTTTCCACGATCGGCCGCGCGATGGCGTCGGCAGGCCCCGCTGGCGGCCAGGGGCTGATCAGCTTGATGGGCTTGTTCGGATACGTCTGGGCTGCTGCGGGGGCGACGCTCCCCCATGCGGCCAGCATGATGAGCGAAGTGACAACGGTGTGGATGGCCTTGCGAAACTTCATGGACGTCTCCTTTTTTTTCAGTGGGCCGGAAGAGGCCCTTGCACGCGTCAACGCAGCGCGTCACGCGAGATCAACATGCGCTGCACTTCGGATGACCCTTCCGTGATGCGATAGTGCCGCAAGTCGCGGTAGAAGCGCTCCACAGGAAAACCCTTGATCACGCCCATGCCGCCGTGGATCTGCACGGCCCGGTCGGCGACCCGGCCGGCCATTTCGGTGCAACTGAGCTTGCAGATGCTCGATGCCGTGCCGACATCTTCGCCGGCCTCCAGGCGGCGCAAGGTCTCGTAGACATAGGCCCGGGCCTGTTCCAACTCGACCACCGAGTCGGCAATCATCCACTGGATCGCCTGCCGTTCGGCCAGGGCTTGGCCAAAGGTCTTGCGCTGTCGTGCGTGGGTGACCGACATCTCGATCAGCCGGTCGGCCGCGCCCAGGCAACTGCTCGCGATGCCCATGCGGCCAGTGACCAGCGAGCCCATCGCGATCGCGAAGCCCTTGCCGACCTCGCCCAGCACGCTGTCATAGGGGATGCGGCAGTCGTCAAAGCGCAGCTCAGCCACTTCCATCGCCGCCGAGCCGATGGTGGTGTCCACGCGCGACACCGTCATGCCGGGCGCGCCCTTGTCCACCAGAAAGGTGGTGATGCCGCCGCGGCCACGCAGCGCCCTGTCGGTGACCGCCACCACCATCAGCACGTCGGCTTTGTGCGCGCCGCCGATGTAGTGCTTGGTTCCGTTGAGCACCCAGCCGCCGTCACCTTCATCGGCCCGGGTGGAAATCGCCTGTGCGTCGGAGCCGGCGCCGGGCTCGGTCAGGGCGAAGGCAGAGCGCCAGGTGCCGTCCACCAGCTTGCGCAGGTACTTGGCCTTCTGCGCCTGGCTGCCTTGCGTGAGAATGCCGATCGGCGCCAGGCCGCTGGTGTAGTCCAGCATCGCGGTGAAGATGCGGTGCGAGCGACCGAATTCCTCCATGGCCAGGCAATAGGTGGCGATGCCAACGCCGGCGCCGCCGTATTCGGGCGGCATGCGCAGCCCCAGGTAGCCGTGGTCGCGCAGCACGGTCCAGGCTGCATCGGGGATGGCGCCGATGGCGTCGCATTCCAGCGCCAGCGGCTCCAGCTTCTCTGTCGCGAACTGGCGCAGGCTGGGGCGCAGCTGCGCAAGCTCTTGGTTGATCTCCAGCTTCAAGTCGTCTCCTTCCAGCGTTTCGCGCCGACATCGGCGACATCGGCGACAACGAGCGCGTCGATCACGCGCACGCCTTGTCCGCGCGGCAGGACTCGCACCGGGTTCAGGTCAAGCTCAGCAACCAGGCCGCGGGTATCCAGCGCAAACCAGCCGACGCGCACGATGCAGTCGACCAAAGCTTCCACATCCATCGGCGGCTGGCCACGCACGCCTTGCAGAAGCGGATAGCTGCGCAGCCCTTGCAGCATCCTGTGCACCTGGGCAGGCTCGAACGGCGGCAGACCGAACGCGATGTCCTTGAGCACCTCCACATAGATGCCGCCCAGACCGACGGTGACGACGGGCCCGAACGTGGCATCGCGCGACACGCCCACCAGCACGTCCAGGCCGGGTGGCACCATCTCTTGCACCAGCACGCCTTCGATGCGGGCATCGGACTTCCAGGCGCGCGCGGCGGCCATGATTTGCGCGTGTGCCTGGCGCACGGCAGCTTCCCCCTGGATGTTCAACTGCAGCGCGCCTGCTTCGGTCTTGTGCGCGATGTCGCGGGACTGCACCTTCAATGCCACCGGGCCGTTGATCGAAGCGGCAATGCGCACCGCTTCATCGGCGTCAACAGCGAGTTGCTCGCGAGCGAAGGGCAGCCCATAGGCGGCCAGCACCTGCTTGGACTGGTGCTCGCTCAAGGTCCCTTCGACGCCCGCCATCGCGTTCCTCGCAAGCTGCTGCGCATCGGCCTGCATGCCTGCGGGTCGTTGCGGTGCCACGGCTTGCGCGCGCTCGCGCTGGAACTGCGCGTAGCGCATCGCAGCGTTGATCGCCTTCAGTGCAGGCACCGCATCGCGGTAGACCGCGTGCCCTTGCGCCACCAAAGTCGCGTGCACGAGCGTCTCGTCGCCCAGGCATTTGCCGGTCCACAGGATTGCGACTGGCTTGTCGAAGTTTTTCGAAACCTCGGCCACCGCCTGGATCTCGGCTGGCGGCGAAAAGGTCAGCACCGGCACAACCACATCAACGGCCGGATCGCTGCCGATCGCCTTTGTCACGTCGGCGAAGATGTTCGGGTTGCCGATGGCAGCCGCTGTCAGATCGGTGGGGTTGTTGGTCGCAGTGAAGCTGGGCAGCAGTTCGCGAAGACGCTCCTGCGTCGATGCCGAGTACGCCGGCCACTCGATGCCCCGCGCAGCGCCAAGGTCGGCCATCATCACCAGGTTGCCACCGGAGAGCGAAGTCGCGGCTGCGCTCCAGCCGCGGGGGCGGCGACCGGTGCGCAGCAGCATCGCGGCCTCGTACAGATCGGCACAATCGTCGACCCGGATGATGCCCATCTGGCGCAGCGCGGCGTCGCAGACCGCATCAGCACCGGTGACTGAGCCAGTGTGCGATGCGGCGGCCCGGGCGCCTGCCTCGGTACGGCCGACTTTGACCATGAGGATGGGTTTGTCCAGCTCGGCGGCACGGGCCGCCACCCGGCGCAGCTTGTCGCCGTCGGCCAGTTGCTCGGCCAGCGCGAGCACAACGCGCGTGTGCGGGTCTTCCACCATGAAAGCCATGTAGTCAAGCAGGCTCAGGTCGGCATCGTTGCCGCTGCTGACCTGGTGGCTGATGCGAAGGCCAGCCTGCCGGGCACGCCACATGATGTTGACTTGGCCGGCACCACCGGACTGGGATACAACGCCCAGGTCACCGTGCGCGCTGCCATCGTCGTCCAGGATCACCTGGGTCGATCCGAGGCTCAGCCGGTTGACGTAGCTCACCATCCCATTGCAGTTGGGGCCCATCAAGCGCAGGCCACCTGCGCGGGCAATGGAGACGATCTCCTGCTGCATCGCGGCGCCGGCCGCAGTGCCGGTTTCGCCGAAGCCGGCGGCGAACACGGTGGCAAATGGCACGCCCAGCGCGACGCATTCGCGCACTGCATCGGCGATGGCGTGTGCGGGCAGGATGATACCCACGTGGTCCGGCACTTGCGGCAGGTCCTGCAGCGAAGGATAGGCGCGATGGCCCAGGATCTCGCTGCGCTTTGGATTGATCGGGAAGAACTTTCCCTTGTAGCCGAACTTCAGCAGGAAGTGGGTGCATTTGCCGCCGAACTTGCCACGGTCCTCGGTAGCGCCGATCAGCGCCACCGAGCGCGGGGCAAAGAAGCGGGACAGGTCGACGAACCCCTGGGGAGAAACTGCTTCAGGCATGGGTGCGCGGGACAGAGCGGTTACCGATGCCGATCCAGCTGCGCGAGCATGTCCGCCGGCGGCGTCGCATACACCCCACGCCTGCCGACACCGATGCCCGTGCGCCGCTGGAGATTGACCAGCATCTCCGTGTACAGGAATGCGACGCCGACGCAGTCGAGCACGGTCGCGCCACCAATCGGTCCCACGTGGTTGCCCGCCATCACCAGGTTCAGCACGCCTTCGGCTGGCACGATCAGGTCGGCCCCGGCCTCGACAGCCTTGTGTGCAACCGCCGTGAAGTCCTCGATCACCGCCGCCGGTTGCGCCAGCGCCGCGTTCAGGTCAGCTTCGTCCAGGTGATGCGTGACGCAGTAGTAGCCCTGGATCCGGTTCTCCAGCCCATGCCGGCGCACCAGCGCTTTCAGGCGCTTGACGTTGGACGGCGCCAGTGTGATGAGCGCGATCTGCTCGCCCAGAGAACACGCCGTCAGCAGCGAAGCCTCGGCCAAGGACACCACCGGAATATTCAACAGCGACCGGATCTCCGGCAGAAAAGGCTCGCTGAAACTGCCCAGCACGATCGCGTCGAACCCGTCTTGCTCCGCCTTGCGGCAGAAATCAATCACTTCGGTCTGGAGCACGAGCTTGGCGTAGGCGTATTTCAGGATGTCCGCTGGCATGCGCCCTTCATAGCGGCTCTCTGTCACGCCGTTGAACGCGACGTGCGTGCCCTCGGAGCAGACCTTCTTCGCGCACTCCTTCAACGCATTCGCGTAATGCGTCAGCGTACCCAGCTGCGTCATTGACTGATACCAGATGCGCATGCCCATGGTCATTGCGCCTTCGCGCCGGCGATCTTCACGATGCGCGCGTAATCAACAGCCTCACGCCGCAAGGTCTCGGCGAACTGATCAGGCGTGTCAGCGACGCGCACCATGCCGCCCTTGACGAAGAGCTGGTCGCTCACGTCTGGCATGTCGATGATGCGGACGATCTCTTTGTTCAGCCGGTCGATCATCGGCCGCGGCGTGCCGGCCGGAGCCAGCACCGCGTACCACGAGGTGATCTCGAATCCGGGCAGGCCCGATTCGGCGATCGTGGGCACCTCGGACATGAAAGGCACGCGCTGCGGCGTTGCCATGCCCAACGCCTTGAGCTGCCCGCTCTTGATGTAGGGAAGCACCTGCAGAAGCCCCGCGAACATCAGCTTGGTGTGCCCGCCCAGCGTGTCAGTGGTGGCCGGCGCGACGCCGGAATAAGCCACGTGCGTCATCGACGCGCCGGCCATCTGGGCCAGCAAAGCGCCCGCCAGGTGCCCGCCGCTGCCGCTGCCCGACGATGCGTAGCTCAACTCCCCGGGATGCGATTTGGCATAGGCGATCAACTCTTTCATCGAGCTCACCGGAACCGATGGGTGCGCTACCAGCACAATGGGAATCGTCGCAACCAGCGTGATCGGCGCAAAGTCCTTTAACGGATCGAAAGGCAGCTTGGCGTAAAGGCTCTGGTTGATAACCAGCGGCCCGTTGGTGCCCAACAGCAGCGTCTGGCCGTTGGGTGCGGACTTGGCGACGATGTCGGTTCCGATGTTGGCGCCTGCCCCGGGGCGATGGTCAAGCAAGATCGGCTGGCCGATCGCCACGCTCAACTTGTCCGCGATCACACGCGCCACCAATCCCGCCGGTCCGCCCGCGGGGAACGGCACCACGAAGCGCACCGGCCCCGATGGCAGGTCCGATTGCGCCAGCGAAGCCAGCGGCAGCAGCAACAGCGCCACCAACTTCGCGGCCGTGCACAGGATCTTGCGAAACATCATGCGAACCATCATGCGACGTGCCTCCTTGAGTGGATCGATACCCGTGAAAAGACCTCGTCGATGATAAGGCACTGGGACAAGACCGATCCCCACCAAATCCCGTAAACCATTGGACCACAGCGGTGCGCCCGCCACCGCTGGGCAGATGCGCGAACGAAGTTACACCCGGCCTTGCGGCATTGCGGCCTTGGGCTCACTGGCCACCGAGCCGAATGAACGCCAGCGCATTGTTCGGGTTCATCGGAATGACGAGCTGGTTCTGCCGGGAGTCGTAGCACATCGACGCCGGGCTCGGGATGCCAGTGGCGATGACCTCGGCTGGCCTGCCGGGTCGAATTCGCGACACGCTGCCAAAGCGCACGCTGCTCGTGTACTTCGTGCCGTCGGCTAGCACCACCACGCCGTCGTTGCCGCTCTCGGCCGATTGCTCGGTGCGCACGAGCTTACCGGCCGGGTCGAACGTGAGTACGTCTTTGGTGCCGATGTTCACGACCACGATGTTGCCGTCCGGGTCGATGGCCACACCGTTGGGTAGCGCGAGCGGCGCGCCCTCAACGAAGGTGCTGATCGTGCCGTCGGGCAGGACGCGATAGATGCGCTCTGGATTGCGTGTATTGAAGACGTACACAGTGCCGTTGGCCGTGGCAGCTATGCCGTTCAGAATGGTGGTTCCGGGGATCTCGATGGCGCGGCGCGGCTCGCCGGTGGCCAGGTCGAAGGTTCGGACTGTGTTGATGTCGGCCACGTAGAGTGTGCCGCCCGCGATCGCACTGCCGAGCGGTTGATTGAGCGTGAGCCCGTTGCGTGTGGCGCCGATCCACTTGCTGGTGTGCACTGAGCCATCGGGGTTGATGAGCGACGCGAAACCGTCGTTTTGCGCCAGGGTCTGCGGGTTAGCGGCGTTCATCGCGATGATGACATTGCGCGTGGCGTCGTAGGTGCAGCTCTCGGAGAAGTGAAAGCTGCCGTAGACCTTGACGTTGTTCGACATCATCATGACTTGGCCCGCTTCGTTGGTCGCACTGAGCGGCGTGCCAGCGCGGAACGGTTGCGGTGCCGCCGGTGCTGCGGGCTGCGCGGCTGGTTGTGCCAGCGCGGCGCCGACGGTGACCAGCATGGCAATGCCCGACAGAGCTATGAATTTCGTTTGCACAAGTCTTCCCCAATGCGTGGATTGAATGAAATAGGTTGGGCCTTGCAATGCACTTCTTGCCCAGCGGGCCACTATATGGCCGGCCCAACAAGCGGTCAATCCAAGGAAACATCCAAGGAAAGGGGTGTCCCGCCAGAGAGATGTGGGCGCCGCCAATGGCGTAAACGCCAGCGAAGCGCGTCTTCAGCGTACGCAGCTCAATCGGAGTCCCAGCGTTGCCGGCCATGTCGCTTGCGGGATTTCCCTTGGCGGGTCTCCAAGAAAATGAAATAGCATCCTGTTTCTTCGCCCGTTGCGACAACCGAGAGGGATCCGCAGATGGAATTGACCCCAGTCCAGACATGTCTGGCGCGACCGTTTTCGGGCATGAGCAAGAGACGCATGCTCGCGCTTGCATTGGGCCTTGCAGCCACCTTCATTGCCACCGTACCTTTGCGCGTCGCCGCTCAGGCCAGCGAAGCGGCGAATTACCCCAACCGGCCAATTCGCATCATTTTGGGCACTGCACCAGGTCGCAGCTTCGACACCTCCGCGCGAATGATCGCCGATGGCCTGGCCAAGGAGCTTGGCCAAGCGGTGGTGGTGGACAACCAGCCGGGCGCCGGCGGCGTGCTCGGTTTGAAGAACATGATGACCGCCAAGCCCGATGGCTACACGCTCTTCTACTACTGGAACGACCTGATGACGCTCACGCCGTGGACGTATCAGAAACCTCCATACGATCCAGCGAAAGACGTGGCGCATGTGGGCGGCGCGCTGCGGACCTGGGGCCTGGTTGTGGCGATATCCGCCAACTCGCCTGCGAAGAATTTCGCCGAGTTCGTCCAGCTCGCGAAGGCTTCACCCGGTAAGCTCAATTACGGCAGCTACGGCATCGGCACCGCTGCCCATGTTCATTTCGAAGTCATGAACGCCAAGGCCGGCATACAACTGGTGCACGTGCCCTACAAGAGCGGCGCGGCGCAAACCCAGGCTGGGCTGACCGGCGAGGTGGACGTCATCAACTCCGGCGGCAGCATTTACCCGCACATCAAATCAGGACGCCTGCGCGCAATCGCCGTCGGCGGCACGCTGCGCTCACCTGAAATACCCGATGTGCCCACCACGGCGGAACTGGGCTTGGGCGCCGAACTGTTCGCACCAGACGCATACGGGCTGGTCGCGCCGCTGGGCACGCCCAAGCCCATACTCGACAAGATCCGAGAGGCAGTGCGAAAGGTCGTGCTGGTACCCGAGTTCGCTGAAAAGCTCAGACCCATGGCCATAGAGCCTGGCCCGGCCACACCGGATGAGGTGCTTGCGCGCATCAAGCGCGAGACCGAGACGAACCTCGCAGTGATCAAGCGGCTTAAGCTTGATACCAACTGAGCTTGGGTGATTTGCGTTGAATTGACGCGGCGCGGGTGACAGCGGGCAGTTGCCCATCTCTGTGCACTCGCAGTGCGCGCTGCCTTGGGCTACCTGGTCTTCCCAAGCAGATCAATCTTTGACTTGGAGTGCAGGGCTGCCTACAGAGAGAGTCTTATTGGCCTCGACCCCCAGGAATCTGGGGTCCGAAGCCGATGACGCATGATCAAGGATTGCCAGCGCATCTAGTCAACGCGGCATCGACGCCAACAGCACATCCAGCTTTTAAAGGCCAAGTCTTATGAATTCACAAGCGAAGAGCAAGCCGTTTTCGATGATTCGAGAGTTCCAACTGGCTGACTGGTTCACGCTGGCGAACGCTGTCTGCGGCACCGGAGCGCTGTTTTCCGTCATGACCTACATCGAGCGGCAGGAGGTCTTGCACATCTATCTTGCTTGCAGCCTTGTCCTGGCCGCATTGATCTTCGATGTTCTGGACGGCCGCATTGCCAGGTGGCGAAAGACGACGTCAACACTGGGCCGAGAACTTGACTCACTGGCCGATATCATTTCTTTCGGTGTCGCACCTGCGATCATCGCCTATGGTTGCGGCATGCAAGGTCTGTACGACCGCATCGTGCTGGCCTACTTCGTCGCGTGCGGAGTCTCACGCCTTGCGCGATACAACGTGACGGCCGAGACACTGTCCGAAGGCACGGACAAGGTGAAGTACTTCGAAGGAACACCCATACCGACTTCGATCGTCCTCGTTGCGCTGCTTGCCGTGGCGGCATGGACAGGCGCTGTGCACGAGGGCCTGTGGTTCGGTGAGGTCATCTTGCTTGGGTTCACGCTTCACCCGCTCGTTCTCATGTTTGCGATCTCTGGCTCGCTGATGATCAGTCGGATTCGCATACCCAAACCTTGACGCTGCACGATATCTTGCCCTTTGGGTACATCGATAGGTTTGGTTTGGCCTGCACCCCTGTCAGGACTGACAGTGACACGGATGAGGTCCAAGCCTACGATCGACTAGCCTTGCGTATCGCCGTGAGTCGTTTCGCCGACTTGGCGACAAAGGGACGTAGGAACAATGAGTCAGACTGACAAGGTTCGCAATGCCATCGGCACTACGCCAGCACCCGGCCGACAAGCCAACAGTTCATCGCAGTACAGCCGACCGAGCGATGAGATCTCGTTCACGCTGCGCAGCCTGGAGCGATGGGTTGGCTGGTCTGTCGCGGCATACACAGCATTCACGATCGTTCTTCTTTATCGAGGGTTTGCGGGGCTCTGGATTTTCGTGGCTTATGCGGGCTTGGTGGGCTATTGGGGGCAGATCTTCCCAGCCTGGCGCCAGGTGCATCTGCTTGCAAGAGCCGTCGCACTGCTCGCCGGCGCCTTGCTGCTCCATGTTTATCTGGGCAGCGAGATCGGCGCGATGCCAGAGCCTTTCTTCTTCTGGTTCGTGATTCCCACGCTCTGCTATGCATTCATGCTGACCATGGCTGGCGCCTGGTTTGTTGTGGTTCTTTCGGTGACGGGCTATGTGCTCGCCTGGTGGCAGGTACACACGCACAGTTCCTGGCTTGAGATGCTTGCCCAGACCGGCATGCTTTTCTTGATTCCACCCTTGCTTTGCATGCGCTTTGGTCGTGCGATGCGCAGTGCGCAAGAGGTGGCAGAGGAGGGGCTCAGGGACCGCGTCACCGGGCTGTACAACAAGTCGGGCCTGATGCACCACGGGCAGCGCATGGTCGATACTTTCGACGGCGAGGCCGGCGCGGTGTGCATGGTGCTGGTGACTGCTGGGACAGCCCAGCAGATCCGCGATGCGCCCGCCCGACGAGCCGCCCGTAAAGCTGTCACTGTTCTGGCGACTCGGATGGCACGCATCGCTGGAAAACGAGGCCTGGCCGCACGCACCGGGGCGCTTGAGTTTGCCATCATGCTGCCGGGCACTCGGGACAAAGCGATGCGGATCGTCGAAGGCGTATTGAGCCCGCTCACTGGCACCGAAATCAATGGCATTGATGGTGCGCTTGCGCTGACACCGACCTGGTGCGGACGTGTCGTCGATCCGAAGGTTCAGTCATTGCAGGAGTTGTTCGACGAACTGCGCGGGCCTGAGCCGGCTCAAGGCCATGGCCTTGAGCATGGCACTAGCCTACTTCACTCCACTTTGGCAGCGTAGTAGGCATTACATTCGGGTGCCGTCTGGCCTACTCGGGTTGAATGCCGGCATCGCGAATCTTGCCGCGCCAGTTTTCGTATTGCAGTTTCACGAAAGAGTCCATCGCCTCGGCCGTGCTGGGTGAGACATCGCACGAAATGGCGGCATAGCGTTCGCGGATCTCGGGCTTGTTGAGCGTTCGGGTGATCTCTGAGTTGAGCTTGGCCACGATGTCGCGCGGCATGCCAGCGGGGCCCACAATTCCAACCCATGATCCTACGTCGAATCCTGCGAAGCCAGGGTCCTCCGCCAGGGTGGCTACGCTGGGCAGCAGCGACGAACGTTTTGGCGTTGAGAAGGCGATCGGCTTGAGCTTGCCGGCCTTGAGCAGTTGCAAGGATGAGCCCAGGTCAAGGAAAGCGAAGTCCAGCCGGCTGCCCAGCAAATCGGTGGTCACCTGCGGCGCACTCTTGTAGGCAACGCCTGTCATTGTCAATCCCGCCTGCGTTCTCAGCGCCGAGCCGGCGACCTGGCTGGTGCTGTTGCCATAGCCGAAGTTGAGTTTGCCCGGATTGGCCTTCGCGAAGTCAAGCAAGTCTTTAAGTGTGTTGATCTTGGAGTCGCCCGGCACTGCCAGCACCATGGGCAGCTCAAGCATGCGGCCGACGGAGGTGAAGTCCTTCAGCGGGTCGTAGCTGAGCTTCTTGAAGATGTGCGGATTGATCGAGTGGACGGTGGTGGTGGTCAAGAGGATGGTGTAGCCGTCCGGCGGCGCGTGCGCCACATACTCTGCTGCGATGGCGCCGGCTGCGCCGGGCTTGTAGTCGATGATGATGGGCTGGCCTATCGCCTTGCTCATGTCTTCAGTCAGGATGCGCGCGATGGCGTCGCTTCCACTGCCCGGGCCGAAAGAGAGCACCAATTTGATTGGTTTGTTCGGGTAAGCCTGAGCGGCGGCTGTGCCCGCCAGCAGTGCCAAGCTGGCGCCGGCCAGCCCGCGTTGAAAATCGCGGCGTGTGATCATGGGGAGTGGTTCCAGAAGAAATGGGTGATGGGTGCTGTCGCATGCACCCCCAGAGCGGACAGGAAACCTGCCGGGTTCATTATCACCAGCCAGACAAAACAAGGTCAAGCGAACTTGCCAAAGATAATATGTTTGGATTCAATTACCTGAAGGGAGCTTATATAGTATTCATGATCTGTCGCGCACATGACTATGCACATGTGTCTGTTTGTATCAAAATGCAGATGCTCGGTACGCCACTAACTTTTAGCAAATCAATGAGACGCTATCGCCGACTTTCCTGCCAATGCTGCAACAAGATCGCTCGCTTGAACAGGTCATGGTGGATGAAGCTTATTCCATTCAGCCGCATTTATTTTTGCTATGGCTGTGCGCAACAGCAACTCGTTGTTCGCACGCCTTGGGCGCGGTGGATTGAAGACCGCCGTTTGAGGCGGGAAGAGGATGAGTGGATGCGGACCATCGTTGCAGTGCCGCATCAGTCGACGGCGCCAAACTCCGCCCGAATGGCTGTGCACGATGAAACGAAGGTCGTGCCTGTGTTTGGCGAGAGCGCCAACGAGGAAACGCCAGCGCAGCAACCCCGTCTGGTCGTCGTGCGGTAGGGGCGGGCCTGCTTCAGCCCATCGGTCGATGCAAACGCGCGGCCACCGGCAAAGCAGCAGCTTCAGAACTTCACCGTAGCCTTCACCGAATTGACTGCCTGGCTATTCAAGCGAATGGTGTAGTCATTGATCAAGCCCGGCGTCACGCCATCTGCCGACTTGAATCGGGTGCCAGCTTTGAGCATGCCTCCCCAGTAGATTTTTCCGTTCAGCTCGATGATGGAAAAATACTCGTCGGTTGGTCGGACGCTAGCAGGTCGCTTGGCGTTTGCCACCCAGACCCGTGCGCCTTGCCGAGTGGCAATGGTGCCATCCCCGATGTTGTAGAGCACGCCGTCCAGGCCTTCGCCGCCGGCGGCTGCAATTCTCGCGCTGGCAAAATAATCTTCGATCTTGGTTTCGGTGGCGATGTCCCAGAACTTGTTGAACAGATGAGCTGAGGGTGGCGGCTCCTTTCGCCCGCATGTGAACATGCGGGTGCCTAGCAAGCAAAGAAAGGAACCACCGAAATGAAGTCTCTCACAAAGTCCGCACTGCGGGCGATCCCTGC
>CANJPU010000054.1 GCA_947476285.1 Comamonadaceae bacterium
CGGAGTCGAAGCGAAGCGAAGACCGCCACAGCATGAGCCCTGGCCGCCTTGCGCCTGACGCGACACGCGACCCATACCGCATGAAACGAAGCGCGACACGTGAACGCAGCGTACGAGGCCAGCACCTAATTGCAGCCCACCGGGGCAGCCTGCAAAGCACCCCCAGGGGACATTTCTAACTTGGAGGAAGGGGACATTACTATCTTGGGCCCACAATCGAAAAGAGGTGCTCTCGCGGCCTGCTACAATCGCGCTCTCGAATACGAATTCAGGCGCGTAGCTCAGCTGGTTAGAGCACCACCTTGACATGGTGGGGGTCGTTGGTTCGAGTCCAATCGCGCCTACCAATTTGATCGATGACTTACGGCACCTCAGGGTGCCGTTTTTGTTGGCGATATGAAATTGGTAGCAAACGCAAGTTTTGCACCTGTACCGTCTATCGTGCTTCGATGTCACGGACTTGAGGTACTTGGCCCTCAGAGGCACAGGGCGCTTCTCGCAGGCAAAATCATGTTCTGCGCTATGAGGCTCTCAATAAGATGACGAAGACACCAACGAATGGTCCGCTTGCGGGCTTGCGCGTGCTGGACATGACCCGTGCTCCGACGGTCCTGTAAGATGGATTCACCACAACATCGAAGGCCTTCAATGCGCACCCTTCGTCGCGGACTCATCAGCTTGTTCACCGTCGGTTCAATTTGCGGATCCGCCCTGTTCGCCACCTCGGCGCTGGCGCAGGCCTATCCGTCCAGGCCGATCCGCATCATCGTGCCCTATGCGGCTGGCGGCTTGTCCGACATCTCGGCGCGCATGCTGGGCAAGGAAATCGCCGCGGCCTGGGGCCAGCCGGTGGTGGTGGAGAACAAGCCCGGCGCCAACGCCATGATTGGGACCGACATGGTCGCCAAGTCGCCGCCCGATGGCTATACGCTGCTGCTCGCCACCAACGCGCACGTCATCAATCCTTATCTGTACAAGAGCCTGCCGTTCGATTCGGTGAAGGACATCGCACCAGTTTCGATGATGGCCATCGCGCCGCTGGTGGTGCTGGTTCATCCTTCGGTCAAGGCCAAGTCGTTTGCCGAGCTGGTGGCCCTGGCCAAGACCCAGCCGGTCACCCACGCCACGTCCGGCACCGGCTCACCGGCGCACCTCACCGGCGAGCTGTTGAACATGCGCGCCGGAACCAGGTTCCAGCACATCCCCTACAAGGGCGCCGGCCCGGCGCTATCCGACGTGGTGGCAGGCCATGTTGCGGTCATGTTCAATGCGCTGCCTGCTTCCGTACCCTATATCAAGTCGGGCCAGCTGAACGCGTTTGCAGTGGGCACGCCAAAGCGCTCGCCGCTGATGCCGGAGCTGCCTACGGTGGCCGAGCTTGGCTATCCCGGATTCAATGCCAGCACCTTCGTCTCCATCATGGCGCCGGGACGCACGCCCCCGGACATCATCAACAAGCTCGCCACCGAGATCCAGCGCGCCCTCGCTACGCCGGCCTTCGCAGAATGGGTGCGGTCGCAGGGCATGGATTCCGTGGGCAGCACGCCGCAGCAGTTCGCCGCTGACCTGGCCGCCGAAGCCAGCCAGTGGCAGCAGGTAGTCAAGCAGACGGGCATCCAGGCGGAATGACGGCGTTCCCCGACCTGACCCGCTTCTTCACGCCGCGGGCCATCGCGCTGGTGGGCATCCCGTCCGACCTGAGCAAGTTTGGCGGGCGCGTGCTCGACCAGTTCCTGAAGTTCCGCTCGATCAGCCGCGTGTACCTCGTCAACCCGCGCTACACCGAGCTGCACGGCATGCAGTGCTACCCCGACCTGCGCAGCCTGCCCGAAGTACCTGATCTGGCCGTGCTGCTGGTGGCCGCGCAAGCCGTGCCAGCCGCGCTGGAAGACGTCGCTGCGGCCGGGATTGCGCACGCGCTGGCTTTCCCCGCCGGATTTGCCGAAAGCGGCACGCCGCAAGGCACTGCCGCGCAGCAATGGATCACCGACTTCTCGCGCCGCACCGGTGTGCGCGTGATGGGGCCCAACTGCAATGGCTTCGTCAACTTCACCGATGGCATCGCGCTCTGTCCGGGCACGATCGAAATCGGCAAGCGCAAGGCAGGTTCCATCGGCATCCTCTCGCACAGCGGCGGCCTGGCGCAGGTCAACGTGATGTGGCAGGCGCAGGAGCTGGGCCTGGGCGTGAGCCACCTGATCATGTGCGGCAACGACGCCGATCTCGACCTGCTGGACCTGATGCATTTCCTGGTCGAAGACCCGGCGACGCGCGTGGTGCTGGTGATCGGCGAACGAATCGCCGACGGACCGCGCTTCTTTGCCGTCACGCAGCGCGCGCTGGAGCTGGACAAGCCCATCGTCATGATCAAGGCCGGCCGCACCGAGGCCGGCCGCGTGGCTGCCGCATCGCATACCGGCGCCGTCACCGGGTCCGACGCGGTACACGATGCCGCCATGCGCCAGGCCGGCGTGACACGCGTGTACGACTGCGGCGAGCTGTACGAGACCGGTATGTTGCTGGCCACCGGCAAGCGGCCTGGCGGCGCCGGCGCGGTGGGCCTTTCCATCTCCGGCGGCAGCGTCGTGTTGATGAGCGACCTGGGTGCCGCCGAAGGACTCACCTGGCCGGCTTTCGCCGAGAGCACGCAGGCGCGGCTGGCGCCGCTGATGCCCAGCTTCGGCAAGGTCAAGAACCCGATCGACCTGACAGGCGCCATCTACGCCAACACGCGCATGTTCAGCGACGCCTTCACCGCGGTCGCGAGTGATCCGGGCGTGGACATCGTGATCTCGGCCATGACGCATGCGACGCTGGCCGATTTCGACAGCGTGGTCGATGCTGGCGCGCAGTCCGACAAGCTGGTGGCGGTGGTGCTGTCAGGTACCTGCCGTGAAGATCCGACGCGCGGCCTGTCGTGGCTGGTGGAGGCGGGCATTCCTGCCTACCGCAATCTGCTGCCGTGCATGAAGGCGCTGCGCAATGCGGTGGGGTATGCGGCGTTTCGCAGGCGCAAGCTGCTCCGCCCGCATCCGACGCGGCCCGAGGGCATTGACATCGAGGCCGCGCGCGAGCTGCTGCAAGCCGGTGTCGGCACGCTGAGTGAGCGCGCCAGCAAGGACGTGCTGGCAGCCTACGGTTTTCCGGTGGCGGGCGAAGCGCTGGCCACCTCGCCCTTCGAAGCAGTCAAGATCGCCGCGCGGCTGAACCGGCCGCTGGCCTTGAAGATCGAATCGCCCGACCTGCCCCACAAGACCGAAGCCAACGCGATACGGCTCAACGTGTCCGGCACCGCCGCGGTGCAGGAGGCCTACGCCGCCGTTGTGGCCGGCGCGCTCGCCTACCGGCCGGACGCGCACATCACAGGCGTGCTGGTGCAGGTGATGGCGCCCAAGGGACTTGAAGTCATCCTCGGCGTGAGCCGCGATCCTGTGTTCGGTCCGGTCGTCACCTTGGGCCTGGGCGGCGTGCAGGTCGAAGTATTGGGCGACGTGGCGCACCGCATCGCGCCGATCGATCATGCCGAAGCCGCCGCCATGCTGGACGAGCTCAAGGGCCGCAAGCTGTTCGATGCCTGGCGCGCCACGCCGGCGCGCGACCTGGCCTGCCTCACCGACCTGATCGTGCGCACCTCGTGGCTGGCGGCCGACTGCGCCGACCTGATCGAAGAGCTCGACATCAATCCGATCGTGCTGCTGGAAGAAGGCAAGGGCGCGATGGTGGTCGATGCGCTGATCGTGCGGCGCCAGGACGCTGAAACTTCAACCGTCTCCCTCTGAGTTTCCCCCTGAAAAAGAATCGCGCGAACAAAAATGAGCACTGATACTTTCCCTGAAGGACTTACGCACGCATTGAAAGACGGCGTGTCGTGGCTGACCATCGACCGCCCGCGCCGCGCCAACTCCATGACGCTGGACATGCAGACGGCCATGGCCGCCTGGCTGCGGCGCAGCCAGGAAGACGCCGACGTGAAAGCCCTGGTCATCACCGCCATCGGCCACGTCTTTTCCGCCGGTGGCGACCTGCGTGAGCTGGCCGACGCAGAGCCGCGCGCACTGGCCAAGCGCCGCCGCGACATCTTTCTCGATCTGCTGGAGGCGCTGCTGGCTTCTGGCAAGCCCGTCGTGATGGCCGTCAACGGCAAGGCGATTGGCGCCGGCGCAATGATCGGGTTGCTGGGCGACCAGGTGGTGGCGAGCGACGACGGCCTGTTCGACCTGCCCGAAGTACTGATCGATACGCCGGCCTACCTCGCCTCGGCCATCACCTTGCACATCGCCGGCCGGGCCGCGAGCAACAGCCTGCTGCTGGCGGGCAAGCCTTTGCTGGCGCGCGACGCGGCGCTGCGCGGCTGGATCGCCGAAGCCGTGCCGCGCGATGCGCTCGCTGCACGCGCGCAGGAGGTCGCTGTGGCGCTGGCCGCTGTGCCGCACGAAGCTTTTGCGCTGACCAAGGAGTGGATGAACCGGCCACTGCGTGCCGCAATGCGCGAAGCTTGCGACGAGTCTGTGCGTGTGCGGGCGATGCGGTTTATTCCGACGGCGCGGCGTTGAGGCTGACGCCGGGCAAGGTGATGCGCGGCGAAAACCTGCAGAGCTACCGGGACAAGGCCGCCGCGACGCGGGCCTGAACGTGTGAGCGCACGCCAATGGACAGCCTGGGGCAGAATGCTGTTTCATGACTACATCCACATCCACATCCACATCCACACCCGCACCAGACAACGAAGCCGTCACGCTGACCCGCCGCGGCCCCATCGCCTACGTTCTGCTCAATCGACCGCAGTCCATCAATGCGATCAGCCTGGACACGCGCCGGCTTTTGCCGCGCGCCATGGACGATGCCAATGCCGATCCGCAAGTGCACGTGGTCGTGGTCCATGGCGCAGGTGACAAAGGCTTCTGCGCCGGCGCGGACATCAAGGCTTTCGCGGTGCCCGAACCGGCGTCCAGCTACCGCAACACCCGCGTCGACAACCACTGGATGGCAGGCTTCGACCGCTGCCGCAAGCCGATCATCGCGGCTATCCACGGCGTCTGCTTCGGCGGCGGCGTGGACATCGCGCTGGCCTGCGACCTGCGGGTGGCGTCCGAGGATGCGCTTTTTGCGCTACCGGAGACGGGCCACGGCGTGATCGGCGTCACGCAGCGCGGCATACGGATGATTGGCATGGCGCACACGCTGGACATGGCGCTGACCGGCCGGCGCGTGCCGGCGCACGAGGCCAAGACCATGGGACTGGTAACCCAGGTGGTGCCGCGCGACCAGCTGATGGCCAGCGTCGACAAGCTGGCAGCGCTGATCGCGTCGAAGGCGCCGCTGGCGACACGCTTCGCGAAAGAAGCGATCCGCTCCGGCGCTGATCTTTCCTATGCGGCTGGCAACACGCTGGAGCTCGACCTGATGGCCTTGCTGGTCAACAGCGAGGACAGGCTCGAAGCCGGACGTGCCTTCGCCGAGAAGCGTGCGCCGGTTTTCAAGGGGTGCTGATGGCCGATGCACCACGGGCCGGCGCTCCGGCAACGCGCTCCACCACCAATCTCGAACGCCTGTTCAATCCGCGCAGCGTGGGTTTCATAGGCGCCACCGAGGACACCAGCAAGTTCGGCGGCAAGTGCGTCGCAGCGCTGCTCAGCTTCGGGTTTCAAGGCAAGCTCATGCCGATCAATCCACGGCGTTCGGTTTTGTTCGATCGCCCGTGTTATCCCGACGTGTCAGCCTTGCCGGAAGTGCCGGACCACGTCGGCATTGCTCTGCCTGCCGCCGATGCGCTGGAAGCGCTGGAAGCGTGCGGCCGGCTCGGCGTTCCTTTCGCGACCGTTTACTCCGCGGGTTTCATCGAGCTTGGGACCGATGCCGGACGCGCTTTGCAGGAAAGACTGCAAGCCATCTGTGCCGCCACCGGGATCCGCGTGACGGGTCCGAACTGCAGCGGGCCGGTGAGCTTCGTCGATCACTTCACACTGACGTCCTCGGCCGCGGTGCGCGGCAAGCGGCCGGAGGCGGGCAACGTGGCCATCGCGGCGCAAAGCGGCGGGGCCGGCCAGGTCAACACGATGTGGCGCGCCTTGCAGGCGGGCCTGCGCATCAGCTACCAGGTCAGCAGCGGCAACGACGCCGACCTGGACATGATCGACTACCTGAACTTCATGCTCGACTCCGAGGCCACGCGCGTGGTGCTGGCGGTGGCCGAGCGGATTCCCGATGGCGCGCGGCTGAAGGCGGTGGCCGAGAAAGCGGCGCGCCTGGACAAGCCGATCCTGATGGTCAAGATGGGCCGCAGCGCCTCGGGCCGGCAGGCTGCGGCTTCGCACACCGGCTCCATCAGCAGCCCCGACGACATCGTCGATGCCGCGCTGTCGCAATGGGGCATCGTGCGGGTGGACGACACCAACGACCTGATCGAATACGCCAAGCTGTTCCGCTGCAGCACGCGGCCGCGCGGGCGCCGCGTCTCGGCCTCCTCAGTGTCGGGCGGCAATCTTGTGATGGCGTCCGACCTGGCCGAGCTGTGCGGACTCGAGTGGCCCGATTTCGGGCCGGCCACGCGCGCCGCGATATCGCCGCTGCTGCCGGGGTACGCGACCTTGCGCAATCCATTGGACCTGACGCCGGCCGTCATCGGCACCGAGGACGTGCTGGCGCGGGCCGGGCGCATCATCCTTGCCGACGAGAACATCGATACCTTCATACCGGTGCTGACGATGGCGAACCGGGCCGAGATCGAAGCGGTTGCGGGGTTTGCGCTGGAGGGCGGGGCGGCAGGAACTTTCAAGCAGCCGGTGGTGTTGTGGACCGGCGGCTGCATCAACGATCCGTCGCTGCAGATGGCCGAGCTGGTCGAGCGCGGCGTGCCGGTGTTCGACGATACGGCGCGCTGCTTCAGGGCTATCGCGGCTTGTGCGTGGATGCAGGAGCACAGGGCGGCAATCGTTGCGGGAAGTGCGGGCGATGAGGGCGCTGATGGCAGTTCACGCGGTGGCGGCGCTTCGGTCGCAGGATCTACGACTGCGATCACCCCCGGCCGGACACTGACCGAGCGCGAATCGAAAAAACTTCTGGCCAGCTACGGCTTGCCGGTGACGAAGGAAGATCTGGCCACTACCGCCGATGAAGCCGTTCGCATCGCCGCGTCCATCGGCGGACCGGTGGCGCTGAAGATCGAATCGCCGGACATCGCGCACAAGACCGAAGCCGGCGCTATCCGCCTGGGAGTGCAGGGCGAACCGGCCGTGCGCGCGGCCTTCGCGGATGTGATGGCTGCCGCCAAGGCATGGTCGGTGACGGCTTCGCTGCACGGCGTGCTGGTGCAGGAAATGAGCGGTACCGGGCTTGAGATGCTGCTTGGCGTTGTGCACGACGATGTCTTCGGCCCGGTGATTACTGTGGGCACCGGCGGAATCTACGTGGAGGTGCTGCGCGATGTCGCGCGCCGTGTCGCGCCGGTGAATGCGACGATGGCGCGGGAGATGCTCAAGTCGCTGCGTACCTGGCCGATCCTCGCCGGCGCGCGCGGGCAGGCTGCGTACGACACCGAGGCGGTGGTCTGCGCCATCGTCGGCCTGTCCAAGCTGGCCTGCGACCATGGAGCGACAATCGCCGAGATCGACATCAACCCGCTTGTCGTTTATCGTGCGGGACAAGGCGCGCGCGTCGTTGATGCGTTGATCGTCCCTGGCGGTGGCGCTGCAACGCATGGCGCCCACGCCTGAGGATTCCCATCAGAACGAAGAACCAGGAGCACCCTCATGAGCCACTCGCATTCACCTTCACGCCGCCGCAGCCTGTACCTTCTAGCAGCCGCGGCCGCCGCGCCTCTGGCCATCACGTCCCGCTCTTACGCTCAGTCCGACCCCGCGAGCTATCCTAACCGCGTAGTCCGCCTGATCAATCCCTGGAACCCCGGCGGCCCGGCCGACATCATCGCGCAGCCCATCGTCCAGGGCCTGGCCGCGGCCTGGAAGCAGCCGGTCATCATGGAGCACAAGACCGGCGCCAACGGCGTGATCGGCACCCAGTTCGTGGTCAAGGCGCCGCCGGACGGCTACACGCTGCTGCTGTCGCAGCTCGGCCCCAACGTCATCGCCCCATCGCTTGGCAAGGGCACGCCCTACGACCCGATCACCGACTTCGCGCCGATCACGCAGATCGAATCCAACCCGCTGGTGCTGGTGGTGCGGCCTGAGCTCAAGATCAACACGGTGGCCGAGCTGATCGCCTATGGCAAGGCCAACCCCACCGCGCTGTCGTACGCGTCGGGCGGCAGCGGCAGCAACATCCACCTGGCCGGCGAGATGCTCAAGCAGCTGGCCGGCATCAATATGATTCACGTGCCGTACAAGGGCGCGGCGCCGATCATCGCCGACATGTTCGGCGGCTCGATCAGCGCTTCCTTCCTCAACCCTTCGGTCGTGGCGCAGCATGTGGCCAGCGGCAAGCTCAAGGCCATCGGCGTCACCACCGCCAAGCGCTCGCCGTCGCAGCCGAGCATTCCGGCGATCTCGGAAACGCTGCCGGGCTTTGACGTCACGTCCTGGTACGGCCTGATGGCTCCTGCCGGCACGCCAGCGCCGATCATCGACAAAATCTACCGCCAGGTTTCCGCCATCGTCCGCACGCCGGAAGTGACCGGCATCTACCGCGCCGGCTTCCTGGACGTGGACCTCACTACGCCCGACGAATATGCCAGGTCGCTGAAGATCGAGGTGGCTCGCTACGCCAAGCTGATCAAGGACTTCAAGATCACCGGGGCCGAGTGAGGAGCGGCGGGCTGCTTGCCCGCCAATCGACCTGCGCCTTGCGTGATGACATCCGTCGCACACGGGTCGCCACCCATTCCCACACAAGATTGCGCTCGAGGCTGGGCTACGTCAGCCCGAGGACCTTCGAGCAACGCTGGATCGCGGCCCAGCAGCAAGACAGGAAGTCCGCACAATGGGCAGCCTATGGAGTGCGGTAAACAGGGGCAAGGTCACTCAAGCTCGCCGGCTCGAACCGGCCTGCAGTAGAACGCCATGTATCTGCGGCACTTCGGCCTGAAAGAGCTTCCGTTCAGCATCACGCCGGACACCAGCTTCTTTTTTTCGTCTCAGAAATCGCAGGAGGCCCTCAACACTCTGCTGATTGCAGCGCGCATGGGCGAAGGCTTCATCAAGATCACTGGCGAGGTCGGAACGGGCAAGACCATCCTGTGCCGCAAGTTGATTGCCAGCTTGGGGCCGGACTACTGCGTCGCGTACATACCCAATCCTTACCTGGAGCCGATCTCCCTTTTCATGGAGCTGGCCTCGGAACTGGGCTTGACGATCGAACCCCAGACAAACCTGAATCAGCACCAATTGCTCAAGGGTCTGACCACCAGATTGATGGACTTGGCAGGCCAGGGCAAGCGCGTGCTTGTCTGCCTGGACGAGGCTCAGGCTATGCCAGTGGAAACGCTGGAAGCGTTGCGGCTTCTGACGAATCTCGAGACCGAAAAGCGAAAGCTCCTGCAGGTGATCATCTTCGGCCAGCCCGAGCTCGATGCCAGGCTCGACCTCCCGTCGGTGCGCCAGCTCAAGCAACGCATTACCTTCGACTACCACCTGGGCCCACTGACAAGCGCCGAGCTGGACTATTACCTTCGCTATCGGCTGGTGGTCGCCGGCTATCAGGGGGCGAGCCTCTTTAGCGCAAGCGCAAGGTGGTCGCTCAAGAGGTCCACTCGCTGTGTGCCGCGTCTGGTGAACATCGTGGCGCACAAGGCCTTGCTCAGCGCCTATGGCAAGGGCAAGGGGCGGGTCGGTGTATTCGATGTGCTTGCGGCTTCGAGAGATACCTCTTCGCTGGGCAGGGCATGGCTGCCATCCAGATGGAGGATGACCTTGATGATCCTGCTGGGCTGCGGCCTAGTTACTCTTGGATGGGCGTCTTTGCTATGAGTTTGATCAATCAACTGTTGAAGGACCTGGACCAGAGGCAGGTCAGCTTGGAAGGCGGCCCGCCGGCGAGTGCGCCGTCGGTCGCGATTGCCCGCGCGCACGGGCCGGGCAGGGCGCTGCTGGTCAGCACTGTGTTTGTTGTGCTGGCCGCCCTCGCCGCAGGCGCGTGGGTGCTTTTTCGGCCCGTGCAGGTGCGCCCTGTTGCGGCCGTTGCAGCGCTTGCGCCGAAGCCTCCAGGCGCTGCAGGAGCTGTGCCACCTGTGCAAGTGGCCGCGCAGGCGCCGCCGGCTCCAGTTGTTCCCGCGATCAGTGCTTCGGTGCCGCAGCTTGCCGGCCCTGGCGCGTCAGCGGCAGTGGCGGCGCCAGCCAAGCCCGTGGCGGATGGCAGGCCGGCGCTGCAGCAAGCGGCGCGTGCACCGCAGGCTTCCGTTGGGACAAAGCCCGAGCCGACCAGCGCGGGTTTGCCTTTGTCCGCCGCGAGCAAGCGGGCACCAAACCCATCGGTGCCGGCGGTTCAGGGAACGCCCCAGCCGCGAGTGGCACGAGCAGCCGCTCCCGTCGCCGAAAGCATCCCTCAAAAGCAAGTGAGTCCGCAGCAGCTGTCTGACAACCTCTACAAGCAAGCCGTCGTGCTCCTGCAGCAAGGCAAAGCCAACGAGGCGCGGCAAGCGGTGCAGTCGTCATTGGAGGCAGAGCCGAAAAATGCCGACGCGCGACTGATGCTGATGGGCTTCCTGGTCGACAGCAAAGACCTGCCGCAGGCCACCGCGCTGCTGACAGAAGGCGTGCGGCTGTTGCCGCAGCACAGTGGCTTCTGGATGAATCTGGCCCGTCTTCAGGTGGAGAGTGGCCAAGGCGCAGCGGCCGTGGTCACCTTGGAGCAAGGCTTGCCCTGGGCGAGTGACGACCCTCAATATCACGCCTTCTACGCGGCGCTGCTGCAAAGATTGGATCGGCACGACGAGGCCATCAAGCACTTTCTCACCGCATTGCGCAGCAATCCATCCATGCCAAACTGGCTGGTTGGCATCGGTGTGTCACTCCAGGCCGTTGGCAAAAATGCCGATGCAGTTGAAGCCTTTCAGCGAGCAAAGGACACCGGATGGCTTGCCTCGGGATTGGCCGCCTTTGTCGATCAAAGACTGACCCAACTCAGACCCTAGCCCGCCTTGACTTCACGCATGATCGCGTCCGCCAGGCTGCGCATTGCGTCAGACCTGGACTTCATCTGTGAGTGGTCGCGTGGTGTAGGATGGCCCCGCCGTACAGGCTTGGGTTGTATGTTTGCTCAAGCGAAGCTCCAAAGAATCAATGATGAAGACACCAACGAATGGCCCGCTTGCGGGCTTGCGCGTGCTGGACATGACGCGCGTGATCGCGGGGCCATTGGCCGGCCAGTATCTGGCCGACTATGGCGCCGATGTAATCAAGGTCGAAAAAAGAGGCGAGGGCGATGAAGCCCGCAAGGTCGGACCGCCCTGGCTGAAGGACGGGCAAGGCCAGGACACCAAAGATTCCACCTACTTTCAGACTGCCAACCGAGGCAAGCGTGCCATTGACATCGATTTCGCCAAACCAGAAGGCGCGCAACTCGTGCGAGATCTGGCCTTGCAAAGCGATATTTTTCTTGAGAACTATCGGCCCGGCACTCTGGCCAAATATGGGCTGGGCTATGCCGATCTGTCAAAACTGAATGAGCGCCTGATCTACTGCTCTGTCACGGGTTTCGGTCAGGACGGACCCTACGCCAGCCGGTCGGGGTACGACTACCTTGTGCAGGGCATGTCCGGCGTCATGGCCCTGACCGGCACACCTGAGGGCGGACCCACCCGCGTGGGCATACCCATCGCCGATATCTCAACCGGGCTGCATGCGGTCATCGGTATCCTCGCGGCGCTGAACAAGCGGCATGCGACTGGCAAGGGGCAGTGGCTGGACATTGGTCTGTTCGATTGCCAGTTTGGCATGATGCTCAACCCGGTTGCCGCATGGTTCAACAGTGGCGTGGCGCTTAAGTCCAGCGGCAATTCGCATCCCAGCGCGTGTCCGCATGCTGCGTTCCAGGTGGCCGATGGGCAGATCATCATCGCGATATTCAGCGATGCAGAGTTCGGCCGGCTTTGCCAAGTGCTGGGGCACCCTGAATGGGCGCGCGACGAGAGATTTGCCAGCAACGGTTTGCGCGTGCAGCACCGGCAACTGCTGGAGAAGTGCATCACTGAAGTCTTGCTCACCGACACCCGAAGCAATTGGGTGGACCGATTCAACGCCGCCAAGGTGTGCGCCGGGCCAATCAACCAGGTCAGCGACCTCGACGGAAATCCTCAGGTGCTGGCGCGGCGGATGATTGTGGAGCAGCCGCACCCCGTCGCCGGCTCGGTCAAGTCGATCGCCAATCCGGTCAAGTTCTCAGATGGTGAGCTGACCTATGCACTGCCGGCGCCCGCGCAGGGCCAGCACACAAATGAAGTGCTGCGGGAGATGCTGGGCCTCGCGCCCGAAGCGATCGAGCTGTTGCGGCTAAAGCAGGTCATCTGACGGCACTCACATTAACATGCACGAAATCGATTCTGTACATCTCTCATTGCCATTTGGCTCGCAGCGCATGTGGCCATAGCATGCTGGGCGAAGCCCTGCATTGACGGGCGATTGGCACAACCAGATCGGAGACAGACGCCACATGAAATCCATAGACTTGACCCCGGAAGAAATGGGCCGCAGGACGCATCGCTTTGCTGACCTCAAGCCCTATCAGAATCAGCACCAGGATGCGCGCGGCATTCCCGCCGGCGCGCTAGAGCGCCTGGCGGCGCATCGCGTCTATCCGCTCATGGTGCCGGTGGACTACAAGGGGCGCGGCGAGCAGGCACCGATGAAAGGCGCGCCCGGGCTTATTCTGTCCATTACTGAATCTCCGCCTGGTGACGGTGCAGCACTGCACATTCATGAGCAGACGATTGAAAACTTCTTTTGCTTGAGCGGCCGCTTTCACATTCAGTGGGGCGACAACGGCGAACATCATGTCGAGCTCGGCCCATTGGATTTTTGCTCGGTGCCGCCAGGCGTCGTGCGCGGCTTCAAGAACATTTCCAACGAGACCGGCCGCCTGCTGGCCATCATCCATGTGCAGTCTGCTGACCAGGGAGACCGCATTGCTTTTGTTCCCAAGCTGCAGGACGAGATAGCAAGCGCCTATGGCGCGCAGACGGTGGAAGCCCTGTCGCGCATCGGCGTGCACTTCGATGCAGGCATTGAGACCAAGTCCTGAATGAGCGCAGCGTCCGTGGATCTTTGCGTCTGGGGTGAGGAGCGCGCCTTCGGTGAGTTGCGCGCACGAGGCCTGCGCGTGCAAGCCAATGGGCGCACCGTGCCAGCCATGCTCTGGCGCGCCGCTGATGCCGATGACAGAGCGCGCCCACTGGTGCTGGTGCAGCACGGCGGATCGGGCCACAAGGCCGACGACGCAGTGCTGCAGCAGGTGCAGCTCCTGGTGGGTGACGGCAGCTGTCTGGTGGCCACCATCGACGGCCCCATTCATGGTGACCGTGTTGCATCGCCCGCGGCCGGCGAGCAAATGCGCAACCGGTTTCTAGACCAATGGCGCACCGATCCGATGATCGACTCCATGGTGCAAGACTGGCAGGCCGTGCTGAACAAACTGTGCGAACTGCCGCAGGTGGATGCGCAGCGAATCGGCTGGATGGGCACTTCCATGGGTACGGCCTATGGCCTGCCTTTTGTGGCGGCTTGCCCGCAGGTGAAGGCAGCGGTGCTGGGCAAATGGAGCGGCGACTATGCCAACAGCGAACGCCTGATGCGCGATGCGCCTGCGGTCCTATGTCCGGTGCTTTTCATTCAGCACTGGCACGATGAACTCTTCAGCCGTGATGGCACGCTCGCCCTGTTCGATCGCATCGGCTCGTCCGACAAGCGCTTGCATCTTTTCACCGGCTCGCATTTTCAAAGGGGCGGCGAGCCTTTGATCGACGCGGTGGCGCATTTGCACCGGTACTTGGATCTCGAAGCTACGGCTCGCCCAACCCGATGATCATCCGGCGCAGCCAGATGTTGGCCGGGTCTTTGTGTGTGCGCTGCGACCACTGCATCAGGAGCGGTTGCTCGGCCATCGCGAAGGGCAGGTCGATCACATGCACCGGCAGGTAGTCAACGAACTTGCGTGCGAGGCGTGTCTGCACAGTGAGCATCAGATCTGATTTGGCCACCACCTCGGCCGCGCAGAGGTAGCGCGGCGTGGACATGACCACTTTGCGCGCCATGTGTTGACGTGCCAGGTGCGCATCCACGGTGCCGGTGAAGGTGCCGCTGGGCGAGACCAGAACATGGGAGGCCTGCAGGTATTGCTCCATGGTCAGCTTCTTGGCCGGCTTGCGCCCATGCGCGCGCACCACGCAGGAGTAGGTCTCGGTGAACAGCGTCTTGGTGTGGGCCGACGCCTTGGGCGCGAAGCTCACGCACAAATCGATGTTGCCGCGGCTGAGGTCTTCCCTGACGTGTTCCTTGACCACGTTGTGAATCAGCACCCGCACATCGGGTGCCTGGGCCCTGAGCTGTTCAGTCAACCTGGGCAACAGCAGCGAGTCGAAATAATCGGTCGAGCCCAAGGTGAAAATGTTGGACGCGGTGGCCGGATCGAAGTGGCCCTTGCCCAATACCAGCTCCACCGATTGCAGGGCCTGGCGCACCGGCTCGCGAAGCTCCTGCGCCAAGGGTGTGAGAGCCAGCCCCCCCGCGCCGCGCACCAGCAGCGGATCGCCCAGCATGTCGCGCAGGCGGTGCAGCGAATGGCTCATCGCCGACTGACTCAGGAACAGATTGGAGGCGGCGCGGGTCACGCTCTTTTCGCGCAGCAGCACGTCGAGCGTTACCAGGAGATTGAGGTCGAATTTTCGAAGATGCATGGGGGGCGGTCCTCACCTGCGGGAACTCTAACAGCATGACCCACACCTGGGTGGGTTGCCCGGCCAGGGTGGAATGCACGCTATTGATGGCGAACATCGGAAGTTTGCATTTTGCCGGTGCGCCGGACGCATCTAACATCACAAATTCGTTTTGATGCGAGAGCCGCATGAGCGAGTACAGTCAGTCGGCGCAGGCCATGGAGCGCAAGCAGAGCACTCTCTTCGCTCGATGGCCGGGCTGCTGGCAGGCACCGATCAGTGATACTGCCAGGCCAAGATGCCAACCAGGAGACAAAGAATGAATCAGTCAAGAACAGGCGCGCGTCGGCGCGACGTGCTGGTGGCCGGTGCTGCTGCCCTGGGCGCAAGCGCCTGGGCACAGGAAGCGCGGCGCTTTCCCAATCGTCCCATTGTGTTTGTGGTGGCATTTCCGCCGGGCAGTGGGTCCGACACGCTGGCAAGGCTTTTGGCGGCGGAGGTGGCGCGGCTTCTGGGCGGCCCAGTGGTGGTGGAGAATCGGCCAGGCGCATCCAATGTGCTGGCGGCGCGCTCTGTCGCCAGAAGCCAGCCCGGCGATGGCCACTTGCTGCTCCTGGGCAACAACGCGCTGTGGATGGTGCAGCCAGTCATTGACCCCAACGTCGGCTATGCCTTCAGCGACTACGAGCACTTGATGATGATTGGCGAGACGCCCTATGTGCTGGTGGCCCGACCTGACCGCGGCTGGACCAAGCTGGCTGATCTGGTTGCGCAGGCCAAGCGCCAGCCTGGCAAGATCACCTTCGGCTCTACCGGCACCGGGGGCACGCTGCATCTGGTGGTGGAGCGGCTGATGGAAACTGCTGGCATCAAGCTGTCGCATGTGCCTTACAGGGGGCCCGCGCAGGCGCAGACCGATTTGCTGGGCGGCCACATCGACCTGATGTTCGACAGCGTGCCCAGTGGCATGGCGGCGGTCAGTGCTGGCAAACTCACCGCGCTAGGCGTTTCCACGCGCGAACGACTCGGCCCCATTCCCAATGTGCCAACCGTGGCCGAGCAGGGCTACCCCGGTTTTTCGATGTACGGATGGTGGAGCCTTGAGACGCCAGCCGGAACGCCGCCGGACATTCTGGAGACCCTGCGCCGTGCGTTCGCCACCGCGCTGGGAACGCCCGAGGTCAAGGCCTTCTTTCAGAAGAATGCGCTCTTGTCGGTGCCTAGCACCAAAGAATATCTTCTGGGCCGCATCGCCACTGAGGGGCCGGTTTACAGTGACCTGATCAAACGGCTGGACATCAAGCCGGCTGCGTCCTGAGGCAGAGACAGAGACAGGGACAAAGGCAGACCCAGCATATGAACATTCATCTGGAAGCGGTGGCCCCCACCTTCGTGGCCCGCGCCCAAGGCATCGATCTGCGCGACCCGCCCACATCGGCGCAAGTAGAGCAAATCGAGGATGCGCTGGCGCAGTACGGTGTGCTGATCTTTCCAGTGCAAGCACTGGACGAGATCGCGCAGGACCGGTTCATCCGATGCTTTGGTCCTGGCCGCAACGGCACCTTCAAAGAGGCTGCGGGAGGCAATCCTAATTTCATCGACGTGGGCACGGTGGACGATCAGGGCGCTCCGATTCCCAGGGACAGCGCGCGCTGGGAATACATGCTGGCCAACCGACTGTGGCACACCGATGGCTCGTTCAACGAGCGGCCCATCCGCATCACCGCCTTGCTCGCGCGCGAGCTGCCCCCGGTGCCGCCGCCGACTCAGTTCGCCGACATGCGTGCCGCCTGGGAAGCGCTGGGTCCTGCCCGCCAGGCGCAGCTCGACGGCTTGCGCGTGGTGCACAGCATCCTGCGCTCGCGCGAGCAGACCGGCATGACGCCCGAGAAGTTCGATCCGCAGACCCTGGCTACCCACCCGCCATCGGTTCATCCGCTGGTGCGCACCATCTCGCGCAACGGAAAGAAATCGCTCTACCTGGCTTCACACGCATCGCATGTGGAAGGATGGCCTGTGGAAGAAGGGCGGGCCCTTATTACTGAGCTGATTGCATTCGCCACGCAAGATCAGTTTGTCTATTCCCATCCGTGGAAGCTGCATGACTTCGTGATGTGGGACGACCGCTGGACCATGCACCGGGCCACGCCCTATGACGGCCCGCATCCGCGCAAGATGCGCCAGTGCGCCGTGTTTGAGACCGAACCAGTCTGAGACCGGCGTGCCGCTCAGCGGCTAGGGTAAGCATGGGGGAGGGCGTGCTTAAGGGCTTCGTAGAATGTGCTGCAGTGCAACGCAATGCATCGGCCGCCTTCTTGAGTGGCCGAGTCCAGGAGCCAGTCCGTGTCAAGCAAGAACGCTTCCGCCAGTGCCAAGCCTGCCCAGAGGGTCATCAAGAAATACCCCAACCGACGGCTTTACGATACCGATACCTCCACCTACATCACGTTGGCAGACGTGAAACATCTGGTCATGGACAGCGAGCTCTTTGTGGTTCGCGACGCCAAGACCGGCGAAGACCTCACCCGAACCATCTTGCTGCAGATCATCCTGGAAGAAGAAGCCGGCGGCGCGCCGATGTTCAGCGAAGCCGCGCTGGCCAATCTCATCCGTCTCTACGGCCATGCGGCCCAGGGCTTCATGGGCAGCTACCTGGAGAAGAATGTCCAGGCCTTCACCGACATTCAGGCCAAGCTGACCGAGCAGTCCAAGTCAGTCACACCCGAGATGTGGACCAAGTTCACCAACATGCAAAACCCGCTAATGCAGGCCATGATGGGCAATTACGCCGAGCAGTCCAAAGGCATGTTCGATGTCATGCAGGAGCAAATGGCCAAGCAGACTGAGCAAATGCTGGGGGCTTTTGGCATCAAGCGTTGAGGGTGCGAAGCGTCGACGCCTGAGCTTGGGGGCGCGCAGCGGGAACAGTCTGGGACAATACGCCCATGAGCGACCTTATTGCCCCTGATAAAAAAATTCCCAAAGTTGGGTTCGTGAGCCTGGGTTGTCCCAAGGCACTGACTGATTCCGAACTGATCTTGACCCAATTGAGCGCCGAAGGCTACGAGACCTCCAAGACCTTTGAGGGCGCTGATATTGTCATCGTCAACACCTGCGGCTTCATCGACGATGCCGTGCGCGAGAGCCTGGACACCATAGGCGAGGCATTGGCCGAGAATGGCAAAGTCATCGTCACCGGCTGCCTGGGCGCCAAGACGGGCGAGGGTGGCGGCAACCTGGTCAAGCAGATGCACCCGTCGGTTCTGGCCGTCACCGGACCCCATGCCACCCAGGAGGTGATGGACGCGGTGCATGCCAACCTGCCCCGCCCGCACGATCCTTTCGTTGACCTGGTGCCTGCGGCCGGCATCAAGCTGACGCCGCGTCACTATGCCTATCTGAAGATCAGCGAAGGCTGCAACCACCGCTGCACCTTCTGCATCATCCCGTCGATGCGCGGCGATCTGGTGAGCCGCCCGATAGGCGATGTGCTCAAGGAAGCCCGGGCCTTGTTCGAGGGCGGCGTCAAGGAATTGCTGGTGATCAGCCAGGACACCTCGGCCTACGGTGTGGACCTAAAATATCGCACCGGCTTCTTTGACGGCAAGCCAATCAAGACGCGCATGTTGGAGCTGGTGCAGGCGCTGGGCGAGATGGCGCAGCCGTTTGGCGCGTGGGTGCGCTTGCATTATGTGTATCCGTACCCATCTGTGGACGAAGTCATCCCGCTCATGGCGAGTGGTATGGTTTTGCCCTACCTGGACGTTCCCTTCCAGCACAGCCATCCCGATGTGTTGCGCCGAATGAAGCGGCCCGCCAGCGGCGAGAAAAACCTCGAACGTATCAACCGCTGGCGCGCGGCCTGTCCCGAGATCGTCATCCGCAGCACATTCATTGCGGGCTTTCCTGGTGAAACCGAAGAAGAGTTCGATCATCTCCTGGCGTTCATGCGCGAGGCGCAGATCGATCGCGCCGGATGCTTTGCCTACAGCCCGGTCGCAGGTGCTGCAGCCAACGAAATCGGGGGCATGCTCACGCCAGAGCTGCGCGAGGAACGCAGAGCCAGGTTTATGGCGGTGGCCGAGCAGGTCTCAGCCGCCAAGCTGGCCCGTCGCGTGGGCGCAAGCATGCAGGTGTTGGTTGATTCCGCACCGGCTCTGGGCCGCAAGGGTGGCGTGGGCCGCTCTTATGCGGATGCACCGGAAATCGACGGAACCGTCAGACTCTTGCCGCCTGAAAAGCTGAGCAAGCGACTGACAGTGGGAGAATTCACACGCGCGCGAATTGTGGGTGCCGATGGTCACGATCTGATCGCCGTGCCGGTCTGAGCGTGCAGGTAGGATGCTTATGAAGCAAGAACGCAAACAACAAGAGAAACAACAAGAGAAACAACTCGGCATTCAGAGCCGAGCAAACAAAAAAAGCCGGCAAAGCCGGCTTTATGATGATGGTGCCCAGGAAGGGACTCGAACCCCCACGATGTTACTCGCTAGTACCTGAAACTAGTGCGTCTACCAATTCCGCCACCTGGGCATTTCAGGAAAGAAAAGGATTCTATATCAAAAATATCGGACACATCGCCAACCCACTCCTCGATGAAATCGAAGGCGTGATCCAGGGCCATCGTGACGGACACGGATACGTGGTGCGTGATGATGGCGAAGGCGACATTTATTTGCCTCCCAACGAGATGCGCGCGGTGCTGCACAAGGACCGCGTCAAGGCGCGCATCGTCAGGCACGACCGCAAGGGCCGGCCTGAGGGCCGCGTCGTTGAAATCGTCGAGCGACCACCCCAACCCATCATCGGACGCCTGCTGCACGAGAGCGGCGTCTGGCTGGTCGCGCCCGAAGACAAGCGCTATGGTCAGGACGTGTTGATCCCCAAGGGCGCGACAGCTCTGGCCAAGGCCGGACAAGTGGTGGTGGTCGAACTCACCGAGCCGCCCAGCCTCTATGGGCAGCCGGTAGGCCGCGTCAAGGAAGTGCTGGGCGAGATCGACGACCCCGGCATGGAAATCGAAATTGCGGTGCGCAAGTACGGCGTGCCACACGAGTTCTCCGATGCCTGCATCGGCCTGGCGCGCTCACTGCCTGACAAGGTGCGCCCGCAAGACAAGCGGCACCGCGTTGACCTAACCGACATTGCGCTGGTGACCATCGACGGCGAAGACGCGCGTGACTTCGACGATGCGGTGTACTGCGAGCCGGCCAAGGTCGGGCGTGGCAAGGGCTGGCGCTTGTTGGTGGCCATCGCCGATGTCAGCCACTATGTGGAGACCGGCAGCGCCATCGACGTCGACGCCTACGACCGTGCGACCAGTGTTTATTTCCCGCGCCGGGTGATTCCCATGCTGCCGGAAAAACTCTCCAACGGCCTGTGCTCGCTCAACCCCGAGGTGGAGCGCCTGTGCATGGTCTGCGACATGCTGGTCACTGCCACCGGTGAGATCTACGCCTACCAGTTCTACCCGGGGGTGATGTGGAGCCATGCGCGCTTTACCTACACCGAGGTGGCAGCGGTGCTGGCCAACACCCGCGGGCCCGAGGCGCTTCGCAGAAAAGATCGAGTGGCCGATCTGCTCAACCTGCACGATGTCTATCGCGCTCTGCTCAAGGCGCGCAGCCAGCGCGGCGCGGTCGATTTCGAGACCACCGAAACTCAGATCATCTGCGATGAAAGCGGCCGCATCGACCGCATCGTGCCACGCACCCGCAACGAAGCCCATCGGCTGATCGAGGAGGCCATGCTGGCAGCCAACGTCTGCAGCGCCGACTACATTTCGCAAAGCAAGCATCCCGGTCTGTTCCGGGTGCACGAAGGGCCCACGCCGGAGAAGAAAGACATCCTGCGCAGCTACCTCAAGGCCATCGGCGTGCCCCTGAGTATTTCCGAGGACCCCTTGCCCGCAGAGTTCCAGCGCATTGCAGAGGCCACCAAGGAACGCCCCGACGCCCAGCAGATTCACTCGATGCTGCTGCGCTCGATGTCGCAGGCCATCTACACGCCCATCAACGCCGGTCACTTCGGCCTGGCCTACGATGCCTACACCCATTTCACCAGTCCGATCCGGCGCTATCCGGACTTGCTGGTGCACCGGGTGATCAAGGCCATCTTGATCAATCAGAAATATGAATTGCCGGTGCTCCCCACGCCAGGCGAGGCGCATGAGAAGCTCGCGCGCAGGCTGGCCAGCCGTGTCAAGGCGCCAGCCAACCGTCTCAAGAAGCCCGCGCCCCCGCTCAGCCGTGAAGTGCAGGCCTGGGAAGCCGCGGGCCTGCATTGCAGTGCCAACGAGCGGCGCGCCGATGAGGCAAGCCGCGACGTAGAGGCATGGCTCAAATGCAAGTACATGCGCGAGCACCTTGGCGAGGAATACGGCGGCGTGGTCACGGCTGCCACCACCTTCGGAATCTTCGTCACGCTCGATCAGATGTACGTGGAAGGCTTGGTGCACATCACCGAGCTGGGCGGCGAATACTTCAAGTTCGACGAGGCGCGCCAGGAGCTGCGCGGCGAACGCACCGGCATCCGCTACGCCATTGGCTCGCGGGTGCGAGTGCAGGTGAGCCGCGTCGACCTCGATGGCCGCAAGATCGACTTCCGCCTGGTACGAGAAGGCGAAGAGCTGGTCGCGCGGGCGCAGAAGGAAAAAGGCGCACCCGGCAGCGTGGCGCGCGGTGCGCCCTCTGGCGTGCCAGTCAAATCATCGGCCAAACGTGCCGCCAGAAAAGCCTCCGACACGCAGCCCCGATCGCCCATTCAGGCGCTCAAGGCGGCGGTCAAGAAGGCTGCGGGAAAGAGCAAGAGCCGCAAGCCCCGTCGCTGATTCATTGAATATCATTGAATAAAGCTTACCCATGACAGGTCAATCACCCCAAGGCAAGGTTGCCATCATCACAGGCGCTGGCAGTGGCATTGGCAAGGCGACCGCCTTGGCTTTGCTGGCCGCCGGTTGGCGGGTGGTGCTGGCTGGGCGCCGCAAGCAGGCCCTGGACGATGTTGCCGCTGGGGCGCCTGCCGGCCAGGCCCTGGCTGTTCCCACTGACGTGACTGATCCGGCATCGGTCGCTGCATTGTTCGCTGCCACGGTGGACGCGTGGGGCAGGGTGGATCTGCTGTTCAACAACGCCGGCCTGGGCCTGGGGGCCTCGTCGCTGGAAGATCTGGCCATCGAGGACTGGAAGCGAGTCGTGGACACCAACCTGAGCGGCATGTTCTACTGCATCCAGCAGGCGTTCAGGGTGATGAAAGCCCAATCACCGATGGGCGGGCGCATCATCAACAATGGCTCGATCTCTGCGCACGCACCGCGTCCCAACTCGATTGCCTACACCTCGACCAAACACGCGGTGACGGGCTTGACCAAGGCAGCCTCACTGGACGGGCGCAAGTACGACATCGCGGTCGGGCAGATTGATATCGGCAATGCGGTGACTGAGCTGGCCGCGCGCATGTCCACCGGCGTGCCTCAGGCCAACGGGCAGATCGCGGTGGAGGCCATGATGGATGTGAACATCGTGGGTCAGTCGGTGCTGTACATGGCCAGCCTGCCGCTGGAGGCGAACGTCTTGTTCCACACGGTGATGGCCACCAAGATGCCGTTCGTCGGCCGCGGCTGAGCGTTCGCGTCCCGACTTCAGCGCACCAGGCTGCGCGCGAGCAATGAAGCAGTGAACGCATGATCCTGCGGCCAGAGGTCGGCCGCCAGGCCGTGTGCATGCACTGCATCGGCTGCCGCCTGACGTGCCGGTGCACCACTTGCCATGCGCGCGACGATCATGCCTGCCAGCACATCACCCGTGCCTGCCGTGGCCAGTCGGGAATTGCCGGTGGGATTGATCAGATGCGGCTGCTGTGGCGCCGCGATGATGGTACCGCTGCCCTTGAGCACAATGACGCAGCCAAAGCGCTCGGCCAGCTCGCGCGCGGCGCGCAAGCGGTCCTGCTGCACCGCACGTGCGTCAATGTTCAGTAGCCGCGCAGCCTCCAGCGGATGCGGGGTGAGCACCGTCGGCTTGCCGCGCGTGGTGCGCGATTTCAGCAGGGTCTGCAGTGCGGTGTCGCCGGCAATTGCGTTGAGTGCATCCGCATCGAGCACCAGATCGCGCGCACCAGACAAGACGCGCGGCAACACGGCGCGTACTGCATCACCGCCGCCGCATCCGCAGGCCACTGCCAGGCTCTTGAGATCCAGGCCGTCCCAGGCCCTGAACATCAAGTCTGGCTGGGCGGTATCGACATGGGGTCCATCGGCACAAAGAAGACAAGCGAACACGCGCCCGGCACCGGCATGCAAGGCGGCCGATGCAGCCAGCAAAGCCGCGCCAGTCATGCCAGCGGCGCCGCCGATCACCGCGACATCGCCGTAGCTGCCTTTGTGTGAATCATGCGGGCCAGTGGTGGAGTGAGACGGCGCATGCAGCCACGCGCTGGGCGCCGATGTCGGCGTGATGATGGACAGGTCGTGCAGCCACACCTGGCCAGCTGCGTCCCTGCCTTTGGCGGTGAAAAGGCCCGGCTTGAGTGCCAGCAAGCTGAGCGTGTGCGCGGCCTGCACCGCATCGCCCGTGCCAGTGTCGGCATGCAGGCCGGAGGGCAGGTCCACTGCGAGCACCGGCGCTGCGGCTGCGTTCATCGTCCGGGCCCAATCGGCCATGATGCCTTCCAGCGCGCGGGTGTTGCCCAGGCCCAGCATGGCGTCAATGGCCAGATCCCAGCTTGCAGGTGGGGCGCTGTGAAATGCCACGCCTGCCTGCCTGGCGCGGGCCAGCGATGCCAATGCATCGGCGGGTGCCCGTTGTTCGTCGCCGCACCATGTGAGCGCCACATCCTTGCCCCATTGCTTCAGGTGCATGGCCGCCTCCAGGCCGTCACCGCCATTGTTGCCGGGGCCGCAAGCGATCCAGATGGTTCGCGAATGCGGTGCGAGCGCCAGCGCCAGCCGGGCAAGGGCCAGTCCCGCGCGCTGCATCAGCGTGTGCGCGGGCAGGCCCTGCGCGGCCAGGTGCTCAATATCGCGCATCGCAGCCACATCGAAAAGCGGCCAGAGTCGATCAGGTGTGACGCGTTGCATGCTTCATTTTGGCACTGTGGGTGCCGCTTGCTCACCACGCAGGCGAGAGATCTCCAAGCCCTCGACGTCCATCTCAGGTGAGCGACCACCGATCAGATCGGCCACCACCCGCGCGCTGCCGCATGACAGGGCCCAGCCGCTGGAGCCGTGGCCCAGGTTGAGCCACACGCCGGGAATGCCGCTGGCGCCCAACAGGGGCGGGCCGTCGGGCAGCATGGGCCGCGCGCCTTTCCATTCCTGCACGCCACCGCTGGAGCTGCCAAGCTGCGCAGCGCCTGGGAACCAGTCTTGCAAGACTTTGTACAGCGTGCGCATTGCGCCCGCGTGCTTCTTGCCCGCGATGCCGCCGATCTGGGCGCTGCCGGCCACCCGTACCCGATTGCCAAGGCGGGTAATCGCCACCTTGTAGCGCTCGTCCATCAAGGCGCTGCGCGGCGCGTTGAGTGGTTCGCCAATCTGCGCGCTCACCGAATAACCGTGCACCGCCACCAGCGGTATGCGCAAGCCCAGAGGGCGCAGCAGGTCGGCTGAATCGACGCCGGCGCACACCACCACAGCATCGAAGCGTTTTTCAACTGGGTTGGCAGCGCCCAGCGCCCGGGCCCGCAGCAGCGCAGGGCGTGCGGGGTCGAGCGGGCTCACTGTGGTGTTGAACTCGAATTGCACGCCGCCGGCTTGCGCCTGCTGCTTGAGCTGCAGGGCGAATTGGCGGCAGTTGCCCACCTCATCTTGTGGCAGATGGATGGCGCCGGCGAAAGCGGTGTCGGGGTTGAGGGCGGGCTCAATCTTTCGTGCTTCATCGGGTCCGATTTCACTGAAGGGTACTTGCGCCTCGCGCAGCAGTTGCAGGCCCGGCTGTGCCAGCTTGCGGTCCTTGTCGCTGCGCAGCAGCACCATGTAGCCTGTGCTGTGTTCCCACTCGAGTTGCAGGCGGCGGGTGATCTCATGCAGGCGCGTGCGGCTATAGAAGGCCAGGCGCTGCATGCGAGACCGATTGGCCATGTAGCTGGCCAGATTGCAGGCGCGCCACCATTTCCACATCCAACTGATTTCCCGGGCCGACAGCGGCAGCGTGACGCGCACCGGCGCATGCTGGCTCAGTAGGTAGCTGAGCACCTTACCGGGCATGCCCGGTGCGGCCCAGGGTGTGACGTAGCCGGGTGCCAGCACGCCTGCGTTGGCGAAACTGGTTTCTTCGGCCGCCGCGCCGTGCCTGTCGAACACCGTGACTTCGTGTCCGTCAGCGGCCAACTCAAACGCAGTGGTCACGCCAACGATGCCCGCCCCAATGACAGCGATCCTCATGCGTTTGCTGCCCCGCCCATCGGTTTACTCATTGTGGTCCTGTGCTTCTCGTTGCGCGCAGCGCAGCCTCGGCCAGCAGCGCGGTGTTCAAGACGCCATCATCGCGCATTGGGCCATGCCAGATCATCAGGCCGACCGCAAGCTCGCCTTGCGCCTGACACGGGATGGAAATGGCGCAGCCGTCCAGCATGTTGACCATGCTGGGGTTGCGCAGTAGCAGCGCATTGGCGCGAAAGAACGCTTCGTCGCGCGACGGGCCGGGCGCAAGATCGGCCAGCGGCGGGGCGATCAGTGGCACCGTGGGCGAGAGGATGGCATCGAAGGCGGACATCTCTTGCATCATGCATGCAATCCAGGCTTGGCGCGCGTGCAGCAGCTCGACATATTCATGGGCCAACATGCCGGCGCCGCGCTCGATACGGGCGCGCACCCTTGGGTCATACTGCGCGGCCTTGCGTTCGAGCAGGGGCTTGTGCCAAGCGTAGCTCTCTGCACCTGGAAAGCCACCGGTGCCCAGAAGGCTGCGCAGTTGTGCCAGGGGTTGCAGGGTGATCTCCTGCACCGTCGCGCCAGCGTCGCGCAAGGTCTTGAGTGCGGCATCGAAGGCGCGTGCGACCTGCGGCTCCAGGCTGTCCTGCATCAGCGTGCGCGCGACCGCGAAGCGGTAAGCCGACAGCGGCGCGTTGCCACGGGTGACTTGGCGCGCCGCCAGAATTTCGTGGGCAAGGATGGCGTCTCGCACCGAGCGGGTCATGGCGCAGGCGGTGTCCAGCGTGGTGGACAAGGGCAGGGCGCCTTCGGTGGGCGTCAGGCGCGCAGTGTTCTTGAAGCCCACGATGCCACACAGCGCGGCCGGTATGCGAATGGAGCCACCTGTGTCGGAGCCCAGGCCGATGAAGGCTGCACCGGTAGCCACCGACACCGCTGCGCCCGAGGAGGACCCGCCCGGAATGCGAGCCAGGCTGTGATCAGTCGGGTTGACCGGTGTGCCGAAATGCGGATTGATCCCCACGCCCGAGAAGGCGAATTCGGTCATGTTGGTGCGGCCCAGGAGCGCCGCACCTGCTGCGCGCAAGCGCGCCACGGCCGCGCTGTCGCTTGTGGCCGGCGGCGCATCGGCCAAGGCGGTGGAGCCGGCGGCAGTGACCTGCCCTTGCACGTCGAACAAGTCCTTGATCGATACCGCCAGGCCGGCAAGAGGCTTGCCAGCGACCTGCGGGTCGCATGCCTGACGGCGCGCATGGGGCATATCCAGCGACAGAAAGGCATGCGTACAGACGGGTGACTGGGCAATGCGTATGCATTCCTCCAGAATTTCGCTGGCGCATGCCTGTCCATTGCGGATTTGTTCCAGGGTGGCGACGAGGTCTGCTTGCATGTCTTGGCTCCGTGTCGCTTCTGTTGCGCCTGGGGTTTGGGTAGTAGCTGCGTGCTACAATCTTTGGGTTTTGCTGGTACCGCTCGCATGGTGCGCGCGTCTGCCAAAGCAAGACAAAACGCGAATCCAGGCCAACAAGGTGTTGCCGCAGCCACCACGACTGCAGCGATTTCGGTGTGGATTTTAGACCTAACCTTCAGGAAAAATCATGTCAGTATCCATGCGCGAAATGCTGGAAGCCGGTGTCCATTTCGGACACCAGACCCGCTTCTGGAACCCCAAGATGGCCCCCTATATCTTCGGCCATCGCAACAAGATCCACATCATCAACCTGGAAAAATCGCTCCCGCTTTTCCAGGAAGCCACCAAGTTCGTCAAGCAACTCTCCGCCAACCGCGGCACCATCCTGATGGTGGGTACCAAGCGCCAGGCACGCGAGACCGTGGCAGCCGAGGCGCGCCGCGCAGGTGTGCCTTTCGTTGACCAGCGCTGGCTGGGCGGCATGCTCACCAACTTCAAGACCGTCAAGACTTCCATCAAGCGCCTGAAGGACATGAAGGCACAGCAGGAAGCCGGCCTGGAAGCCATGAGCAAGAAAGAGCAGCTCATGTTCGCTCGCGAGATGGAAAAGCTTGAAAAAGACATCGGCGGCATCCAGGACATGAATGGCCTGCCCGACGCCATCTTCGTGATCGACGTGGGCTTTCACAAGATTGCCGTCTCTGAAGCCAAGAAGCTGGGCATTCCGCTGGTTGGCGTGGTTGACTCCAACCATTCCCCCGAAGGCATCGACTACGTGATTCCGGGCAACGACGATTCGTCCAAGGCCGTCACGCTGTATGCCCGTGGCATCGCTGACGCCATCATCGAAGGCCGCTCCAGTGCAGGCACCGAGGTGGTCAAAGCCGTGGCCGAAGGCAGCGACGAGTTCGTCGAAGTGCAGGAAAAAGCCCCCGCCTGAGTCCCGTGCAAGCTGCGAGAAGGGGCTTTCGAGCCCCTTTTTCACAAGTGAACGCAGAACTGAGCGCGGAACTGAACGCTGAATTGAAAACCGAACCGAAAATTACGAGGTAAATGATATGGCTGCAATCACCGCAAGCATGGTCGCCGAGCTGCGCGCCAAGACCGATGCGCCCATGATGGAGTGCAAGAAGGCCCTGACCGAGGCCGAGGGCAACTTCGAGAAAGCAGAAGAGTTGCTGCGCGTGAAGCTGGGCAACAAGGCCGGCAAGGCGGCGGCGCGCATCACCGCCGAAGGCGTGGTCACTGCATCCATCTCCGGCAGCACCGGCGCCATGCTGGAGACCAACTGCGAAACCGATTTCGTCACCAAGAATGACAGCTTCCTGGCTCTGGCGAAGGCCGCTGCCGAATTGATCGCAAAGCACAATCCGGCCGACCTCGCAGCCCTGGGCGCGCTGCCCTACAGCCAGGACAGCTTCGGCCCCACCCTGGAAGATGTGCGCAAGGGCCTGATCGGCAAGATCGGCGAGAACATGACGTTTCGCCGCTTCAAGCGCTTTTCTGGCAGCAACAAGCTGGCCGCCTATCTGCATGGCACCCGCATCGGCGTGGTGGTCGAGTTCGAAGGAGACGAGACGGCCGCCAAGGATGTCGCCATGCATGTGGCCGCCATGAAGCCAGTAGCCTTGACCAGTGCCGACGTGCCGGCCGAGCTGATTCAAAAAGAGCGCTCGGTTGCCACAGCCAAGGCAGCAGAGTCGGGCAAGCCACCTGAAATCGCCACCAAGATGATTGAGGGCTCGGTCCAGAAATTCCTCAAGGAAGTGTCGCTGTTCAATCAGCCCTTCGTGAAGAACGACAAGCAGACCGTCGAGCAAATGCTCAAGGCCGCGAACACCAGCGTCAAGGGTTTCACCCTGTACGTGGTGGGCGAGGGCATCGAGAAGAAGGTCGACGATTTCGCTGCCGAAGTCGCCGCGCAGGTGGCAGCGGCCAAAGGCACAGTCTGACTCCCTCAGAAGCTCAGTACACTCACCCTCAAACCACAGGAGCTTCGCCCATGACCCTTGCCCAGCCAGCCCACAAGCGCATCTTGCTGAAGCTGTCCGGTGAGGCCCTGATGGGGGACGACGCGTTCGGCATCAACCGAGCCACCATCGTGCGCATGGTGGAAGAAATTGCCGAAGTCGTGAACATGGGGGTGGAGTTGGCTGTCGTCATTGGCGGGGGCAACATCTTTCGCGGCGTTGCGGGCGGCTCGGTCGGCATGGACCGCGCCACTGCCGACTACATGGGCATGCTGGCCACCGTGATGAACGCGCTGGCCCTGGCCGACGCGATGAACAAGCAAGGCTTGATCGCGCGGGTCATGTCGGCGATTGCCATTGAGCAGGTGGTCGAGCCTTATGTGCGGCCCAAGGCCTTGCAGTACCTTGAAGAGGGCAAGGTCGTGATCTTCGCCGCCGGCACCGGCAACCCTTTCTTCACAACCGACACCGCCGCCGCCCTGCGAGGCGCAGAAATCGGCGCCGAACTGGTGCTCAAGGCAACCAAGGTTGATGGCGTCTATTCGGCCGATCCCAATAAAAATCCGTCGGCCACACGCTACACCAAGCTCTCGTTCGACGAGGCCATGGCGCAAAATCTGGGCATCATGGATGCAACTGCATTCGCCCTTTGCCGGGACCAGAAACTACCCATCAAGGTCTTCTCCATCTTCAAGCACGGCGCTTTGAAGCGCGTGGTGATGGGAGAAGATGAAGGAACGCTTGTCTACGCTTGAGGAGACCTAACCCTATGACAACGATCCCAGAACTCAAGAAGGCCATGGAAAGCAAGATGGACCAGTCCATTGCTGCCTTCAAGAACAACCTGACCAAGATTCGCACAGGCCGTGCCAATCCCGCCTTGCTGGACACTGTGCATGTCGACTACTACGGCGCCATGCTTCCGATCAGCCAAGTTGCCAATGTGGCCTTGCTCGATGCCCGCACGATCAGTGTGCAGCCCTGGGAAAAGGGCATGGGCGCAAAGATAGAGAAAGCCATACGCGAGAGCGATCTGGGCCTAAACCCGGCTTCCATGGGCGACCTCATCCGCGTGCCCATGCCGCCCATGAGCGAGGAGCGCCGCAAGGAAATGACCAAGCTGGTCCGTCACGAAGGCGAAGCCGCCAAGATTGCGGTTCGAAACCTGCGCCGCGACGCCAACGATGCGGTCAAGAAACTGGTCAAGGACAAACACGCGTCCGAGGACGATCAGAAGCGCTCGGAAACCGAGATCCAGAAGCTCACCGATCGCCACATCGCGGAGATCGACCAGTTGGTGGCCAGCAAGGAAACCGAGATCATGGCAGTTTGAGCTCAGGCATCGGGCGCCTTCGGGATCGCGTTACAGGTATCCTGCCCAAGCCAAGGTGCCCATCGCCCAACGCCCCCACTATGACCATTCCTCATCATCTCGCCATTGTCATGGACGGCAATGGCCGCTGGGCAACCCGGCGCTACCTGCCGCGGGTGGCTGGGCATAAGCGTGGCATGGATACGCTGCGCAACTGCGTGCGGCTGTGCGGCGAACGTGGCATACGGGTGCTGACCGTGTTTGCTTTTTCGTCCGAAAACTGGAAGCGACCGGCCGATGAGGTCTCCAGCCTGATGGACCTTCTGGCCGGGGCCTTGGGACGCGAAGTCTCTCTCTTGCAGGCCGAAGGAGTGCAGTTGCACTTCGTGGGTGATCGCTCCCCCCTGTCTGACAAAATTCGCGCCGGCCTGGTGCAGGCTGAGGCGGTCACCGCCGGCAATCAGCGCCTGATATTCAACATCTGTTTCAACTATGGCGGACGCTGGGACATCACGCAGGCCGCCGCCGCTCTCGCGGCCAGGGGCGAGGCCATCACCGAAGCCAGCATGAATGCTGCCATGTCCCTGGCCCATGTTCCCGACCCTGACCTTCTTATCCGCACCGGCGGTGAGCGTCGCCTAAGTAATTTTTTGCTGTGGCAGGCGGCCTACTGTGAGTTCTACTTCAGCGACAAGCTGTGGCCTGAGTTCGATGCGCAGGCTCTGGACGAAGCACTGGCCGACTTCGCGCAAAGAGAGCGGCGCTTTGGTCGCACCTCCGAGCAGCTTGCGGCGCCTGAGTCGAAGCGGGCCGCGTAATACGCGCCACTGAAAATGCTGCGACAACGCATCATCACCGCGCTGGTTCTGCTGGCTATCTTGCTGCCCGCGATGTTCTGGTCGTCGCCGGAACCTTTGATCACCTTCACCTTGCTGCTGATTGCGGCGGGTGCCTGGGAATGGGGCCGGCTCAATGGACTGGGTCAGACCGGCTCGGTCTTCACGGCTGCCGTTTGCCTGTTGCTTTGCTCGCTCTCATGGGTGATGGGCATGCAAGCCGCGCCCAATCCATTGCTTTGGACCATTGCCGGTTCGGCCTGGGTGCTGGTTGGCGCCTGGCTGCTGCGCACGGGCGTGGCCGGTTGGTCGCAAATTCCCCGCGCCTTGCGGCTGGTGGGCGGCGTACTGGCCTTGTGGCTGGCCTGGCTTGCCATGGCGCAGGCCCGCACCATCGGCGTCAATTTTATTTTGTCGGTGCTGGTGCTGGTCTGGGTTGCGGACATCTTCGCTTACTTCGCGGGCCGGGCCTTCGGCCTGAAGTTCACCCGCAGCAAGCTCGCGCCGAGCATCAGCCCGGGCAAGAGTTGGGAGGGCGTGTGGGGCGGCATGGCCGGCGTGCTGGTGCTGGCACTGTGCTGGGCCATCGCCGATGCGTCCTTGCACGCGACAGTGCCCAGCCTCTACAGCCGGCTGGCGGCGCGCGGCTGGTGGCTGCTGATCCTTGGTGCCGTGTTCATGGCTGCCATGAGCGTGGTGGGCGATCTGGTCGAGTCGTTGATCAAGCGGGCAGCGGGTGTCAAGGATTCCAGCGGCCTGCTGCCCGGCCACGGCGGCGTGCTCGACAGGGTGGATGCGCTCTTGCCCACTTTGCCACTGGCCATGATGCTAGTGTAGTCTTTGATGAAACAACGCATCGTCGTTCTAGGCTCGACCGGCTCGGTGGGGGCCAACACGCTGGACGTCATGGCCCGGCATCCAGATCGCTTCGAGGCTTTCGCCCTCTGCGCCGCCACCCAGGTAGATCTGATGCTCGCGCAGTGCGCGCAGCACCGGCCCGCATTCGCGGTGATGGCGGCCCAGGAGCCAGGGCGCGAGCTTGCGCACAAGATGAAAGCCGCTGACCTGGCAACCCAGGTTCTGTGGGGTGCGAAGGCACTTGAGGAGATGGCCGCGCATGAAAGCGTGGATGCGGTGATGGCAGCCATCGTGGGTGCCGCTGGCCTGGCCCCCTGCCTGGCTGCGGCGCGCGCCGGCAAGCGGCTGTTGCTGGCCAACAAGGAGGCGCTGGTCGTTGGCGCCAATCTTTTCATGCAGACGGTCCGCGAGGGCGGCGCGACGCTGCTGCCGATCGACAGCGAGCATTCGGCCATCTTTCAGTCCCTGCCCGAAGACCCGGCAACTTGGGACGCGCGGGTTGAGAAAATCATCCTCACTGCGTCGGGTGGCCCTTTCCGCACCCGTGATCCTGCCACGCTGCACACGGTCACGCCCGAAGAGGCCTGTGCCCATCCCAATTGGGTCATGGGGCGCAAGATATCGGTGGACTCGGCCACCATGATGAACAAGGCCCTGGAAGTGATTGAGGCCCGCTACCTCTTTGGCCTGGAGCCGCACCGGGTGGAGGTGGTGATTCATCCGCAAAGCGTCATCCACTCGATGGTGCAGTTTCGTGACACCTCGGTAGTCGCCCAGTTGGGTACGCCTGACATGCGCGTGCCAATCGCCTACGGCTTGTCATGGCCCGAACGCGTCAGCTGCGGCGCGCAAGCCCTTGACTTCAGCCGCCTTGCGGACATGAGCTTCGAGTCGATGGACAGCCGTGGCCATCGGCAGCGCTTTCCTGGCCTGGAGCTCGCATGGCAGGCATTGCAGGCCCCATCTGGAACCACCGCCATCCTCAATGCCGCCAATGAGATCGCGGTAGCCGCCTTTCTGGACAAGCGGATTCGCTTTGACCAGATTCATCGGGTCAATCTTGCAACTTTGGAGTCGGTTGCGCCGTCCAATCCCGAATCGCTGGAAGAGTTGCTCAGCCTGGATGCGCTTGCGCGCGAGTCAGCCCGGCGAGAAACCGCCCGGCTGGCCCACTGAAAGGAACCGTTACCGATGCTCACTGTCCTGGCTTTTCTTGTTGCGCTGGGCCTGCTGATTGCCGTTCATGAGTACGGCCATTACCGCGTGGCTGTGGCCTGCGAGGTCAAGGTGCTGCGTTTTTCCGTGGGCTTTGGCAAGACGCTGTACCGTTGGCAACCTGCAAGGCAAAAGCCTGGGCAGAACACCGAGTTCGTCATTGGCGCGTTCCCGCTGGGCGGCTATGTGAAGATGCTCGACGAGCGCGAGGGCCCGGTGGACCCGGCCGAGCGGCACCTGGCTTTCAACAACCGTCCGCTGGCCGCGCGCGCTGCGATCGTGGCTGCGGGTCCGGCAGCCAACCTGCTGCTGGCCATCGTGCTGTACGCCTGCGTCAACTGGTACGGTGTGCAGGAACCCAAAGCCATATTGGCCAGCCCGGTGGCCGACTCAGTGGCGCAGCGCGCAGGTTTGCGCGGTGGTGAAAGGGTTGAGAAAGCCGCTTTTGAAGGCCAGGCGCCCGAACCCGTCCGATCGTTCGAGGACCTGCGCTGGTTGATCATGCGTGGCGCTCTGGACAAACGCGACGTCCGGCTGGAGCTGTCTCAAGGGCGGCAGATGCTGCTGCCCCTTAGCCAGCTTGAATCGGCCGATGCCGACGAGCAGCTTGCCCGCAAGATCGGAATCCTGAGCCCCTGGACCTCACCTGTCATCGGCGAAGTCATGGACAAAGGGGCGGCCCAGCGCTCTGGCCTGCTGCGCGGCGACGTCGTGCTGGCCATCGGCGGCACGCCGGTGGTCGACGGCCAGCAATTGCGCGAACTCATACGTTCCAGCGTCGCCCAGGGTCAGGGCGACCCAAGGGTCTGGCAGATTCGGCGAGAGGGCAAGGTGATCGAGCTCACGGTGACCGCGGATGCGGTGCAGGACAAAAATCAGCTCGTCGGCCGCATCAATGCCTTTGTGGGTGGGCCGCCCGAATTCGTCATGGTGAGCCACGGTCCTCTGGAGGGTCTGTGGAGCGGCACGCAGCGCACCTGGGAGATTTCCTGGCTGACCTTGCGCATGATGGGCCGGATGCTGATCGGGGAGGCTTCCCTCAAGAACATCAGCGGGCCGGTGACCATTGCCAGCTATGCCGGCAAGTCGGCCAGCATGGGCCTGATGCAGTACCTGACCTTCCTGGCCTTCATCAGTGTGAGCCTGGGTGTGCTCAATCTGCTGCCATTGCCCGTCTTGGACGGCGGGCACCTGATGTATTATCTTTGGGAAGCCGTCACGGGCAGGGGTGTCTCCGACGCCTGGATGGAGCGTCTGCAGAAGGGCGGTATTGCGGTGCTGCTGCTCATGATGTCAATCGCCCTGTTCAACGACGTCACACGTCTCTTTGGTTAAAACAATTTTGCGGTTTCCGGCGTCCGCAGCGACGCGGGCCAAGCTTGACTCATGAAAAAACAATTGAAGCGCTTGCGCGTGCGTACCCTTGCATCCCTGCTGGCCCTGGCATTCGTGGCCAACGCATGGGCGGTGGACCCCTTCACTGTGAAGGACATCCGAATCGAAGGTTTGCAGCGCGTCGAGCCGGGGACCGTCTTTGCCTCGCTGCCTTTTCGCATCGGTGAACTCTACAACGACGAAAAGGGCTCGGCTGCCATTCGTTCGCTGTTCGGGCTTGGCCTGTTCAAGGACGTTCGTCTGGAGGTCAACGGTGAGGTGCTGGTGGTGATCGTCGAGGAGCGCCCCACGGTGGCCGACGTGGAGTTCGCCGGCTCCAAGGAATTCGACAAGGACGTGCTCAAGAAAGCCCTGCGTGACATCGGCCTGACTGAAGGCCGACCCTATGACCAGGGCCTGGCCGACCGCGCTGAGCAGGAGCTCAAGCGCCAATACATCAACCGCAGCCTCTATGGCGCCGAAGTCGTCACCACCGTCACACCTATTGAGCGCAACCGCATCAACCTGACTTTCACCGTCACTGAGGGTGAGCCAGCCCGCATCAATGAAATCCGAATTGTCGGCAGCCGGGCCTTCAACGAGTCCACCCTGCGCGGCCTGTTCGATCTGGACACCGGCGGCATGCTCAGTTGGTACACCAAGTCTGACCGCTACTCGCGCGCCAAGCTCAATGCCGACCTTGAGGCGCTGCGCTCCTACTACCTCAGCCGTGGGTATCTTGAGTTCCGCATCGATTCCACCCAGGTGGCCATCTCGCCCAACAAGCAGGACATCGGCATCACCATCAACGTATCCGAAGGCGAGCGGTATGTGGTCTCGTCCGTCAGGTTGGAGGGCAACTACCTGGGCAAGGAAAACGAGTTCAAGTCTTTGGTGACCATCAAACCGGGCGAGGCCTATAACGCCGATCAAGTGGCCGCGACGTCCAAGGCTTTCACCGACTATTTTGGCAACTTCGGTTACGCATTCGCCAACGTGGAGGCGCGCCCTGAAATCGATCGCGCCAATAACCGAGTTGCCTTCGTGCTGGTGGCCGATCCTTCGCGCCGCGCTTATGTGCGCCGTGTCAATATCGCCGGCAACAACCGAACCCGCGACGAAGTGTTGCGCCGTGAACTGCGCCAGTTCGAAGCCTCATGGTATGACGCAGACAAGATCAAACTGTCGCGCGACCGCCTGGACAGGCTGGGCTACTTCAGAGACGTCAACGTCGAGACCACCGATGTTCCCGGTGCCCCGGATCAGGTGGATCTGAACGTCACCGTGCTTGAAAAGCCCACGGGTAGCCTGCAGTTGGGCGCTGGCTTCTCCAGTGCCGAGCGGCTGGCCTTGTCCTTCTCCATCAGGCAGGAGAACGCCTTCGGTTCGGGCAACTACCTGGGCGTGGAGGTCAACACCAGCAAGTACAACCGCGCCGTGGTGTTCAACTCGGTTGACCCGTATTTCACTGCTGACGGAATTTCACGCACCTTGGATCTCTATCACCGTGCGACCAAGCCTTACGTGAACCAGGGGGGCAACTACGAGCTTGTCACCACCGGCGCAGGCTTGCGCTTTGGCATCCCATTCTCCGAACTCGACACGGTGTATTTTGGCGGTGCACTGGAGCGAACCCAGATCAAGCCGGGCACCAATATTCCGGCGGCATACCTTGCCTACGCCAATCAGTTTGGCTACGCGAGCACCGGCCTGCCCCTGACGGTAGGCTGGGCGCGCGACAGCCGTGACAGCGCGTTGGCCCCAACCAGAGGCCGTTATCAGCGGGCTGCCGGGGAAGTTGGCATTGCCGGTGATACCCGTTACACCCGCACAAGCTACCAGTTGCAACAGTTTGTGCCTCTGAACAAGCAGTACACCTTGGCCTTCAATGGAGAACTCGGCTGGGGCAAGGGACTGGGCGGGCGGCCGTTCCCGGTGTTCAAGAACTTCTATTCGGGTGGCCTGGGCTCTGTGCGCGGCTTTGAACAAGGCACGGTCGGCCCGAGGGACGTCACCGGAGCTACCGTTGGTGGGGCGCGCAAGATCAACCTGAATGCAGAGATCATCACGCCCTTCCCGGGTGCCGGCAACGACCGGACGCTGCGCATGTTCGGCTTTTTCGATGCGGGCAACGTGTACAGCGAGACCGATAAAGTCACTCTCAAGGACCTGCGCGCCTCCGTCGGCGTGGGCCTTTCCTGGATTTCCCCGATCGGCCCGTTACGACTGGCCCTGGGTAATCCGATTCGCAAGTTCGCTGGGGATAGAATCCAGAGAATGCAATTCCAGATTGGAACATCTTTCTAATGAAGTACTTTTCCCGCCAATGCCTTGCTCTTGTTGTTGGCGTGCTCGCGCTGGCCGCACAGGCGCAGGCACAGGAATTCCGAGTCGGGTTTGTCAACACCGATCGGATCTTCCGCGAGGCCAACACAGCCAAGGCTGCCCAAGCCAAGCTGGAGCAAGAGTTCTCTCGCCGTGAGAAAGAACTCAACGATCTTGGCAACACCTTGAAGAATCTGTCCGACAAGTTCGAGCGCGAGGCGCCCACCTTGTCTGAAAGCCAGCGCGTTCAGCGACAAAAGCAGGTGGCTGATCAGGACCGCGACTTCCAGCGCAAGCGACGCGAGTTCCAGGAAGACCTCAACGCCCGCAAGAATGAAGAGCTGCAGCAGGTGCTTGAGCGGGCCAATCGCGTCGTCAAGCAAGTGGCTGAGGCTGAAAAATACGATGTGGTCCTGCAAGAGGCCGTTTACATCAACCCCAAGCACGACATCACCGACAAGGTGATCAAGGCGCTCAACGCAGTCCGATAAGGTGTGCAGCTTCCACTAGGCTCCATCGTTGAGGCGCTCGGTGGTGAGCTCCTAGGCGATGCTACGCGCCCCATAGAAGGCCTGGCGCCTCTTGAGTCGGCTACCAGCGCTCAGCTCAGCTTTCTGAGCAATCCCAGGTACCAGCAGAAACTGGCTTCGTCCAAGGCAGGCTGCGTCATCGTAGGCCCTGCCATGCGCGATGTTGCATGCGCGCGTGGCGACTGCATCGTCGTGGACGATCCTTATCTCTATTTTGCTCGCGTCACGCAGTTGTGGCGGCGGCAACTTGGCAATGCGGCTGGTCCTTTGATCCACCCAAGCGCGGTGATCGATCCGCAGGCCCATGTCGATCCCAGCGCGCGCATTGGCGCATTCTGCGTGGTGGAGCGCGGCGCAAGCATTGGTGCTGACACAGTACTCAAGTCCCGTGTCACCGTCAGCGAGGATTGCGTGATCGGCAGCCGATGCCTGCTGCACCCAGGGGTGGTGATCGGGGCCGACGGGTTTGGTTTCGCTCCCAATGAGGGGCAGTGGGAAAAGATCGAGCAGCTTGGCGCGGTGCGCATTGGCGACGATGTCGAAATCGGGGCCAACACCTGCATCGACCGCGGCGCGCTGGGCGACACCATCATCGAAGACGGTGTCAAACTGGACAATCTGATCCAGATTGGTCACAACGTGCGCATCGGCAAGCACACAGCCATGGCGGGTTGCGCTGCAGTTGCCGGCAGTGCCACCATAGGGGCGCACTGCACCATTGGTGGCCGTGCAGGTATTTTGGGGCACTTGACCATCGCTGACCACGTGCACATCTCATCAACATCCCTGGTCACGCGCTCCATTTTGAAGCCCGGCCATTACACCGGCGTCTTTCCCATCGACGACAATGCGACCTGGGAGAAGAACGCGGCCACATTGAAGCAGTTGCACAGCTTGCGCGAGCGCATTAAGGCCCTTGAAAAGAAGACCGACACATGATGGACATTCACCAAATTCTGAAACTGCTTCCGCACCGCTACCCCATTCTGCTGGTGGACCGGGTGCTGGAAATCGAAAAGGGCAAGCGCATCAAGGCCCTGAAGAACGTGACAATCAACGAGCCTTTTTTCCAGGGCCATTTCCCGCACAGGCCGGTCATGCCGGGCGTATTGATGCTGGAGGCCATGGCTCAGACCGCCGCGCTGCTGTCTTTCGCGAGCATCGACGCCTCCCCAGATGACAACAGGGTCTACTACTTCGCCGGTATCGACGCGGCCCGCTTCAAGCGGCCGGTCGAGCCGGGCGATCAATTGGTGATGGATGTCTCGCTGGAGCGCACAAAAGCCGGTATCTACAAGTTCAAGGGTGTGGCCAGGGTGGGCCAAGAGCTTGCCTGCGAGGCCGAATTGATGTGCACCATGCGCACGATTGCATAGGAAGGCCTGGCGGTGACACAGATTCATCCGACTGCGATCGTCGATCCAAAGGCGCAGATCGACAGCACAGTGACGGTCGGCCCCTACACCGTGATCGGCCCTCACGTGAAGATCGCGGCGGGCACCACGGTTGGGCCGCACTGCGTGATTGAAGGCCACACCTCCATAGGCAGTGACAACCGCATTTTTCAGTTCGCATCACTGGGCGCGATTCCGCAGGACAAGAAGTACGCGGGCGAGCCCTGCGAACTGATCATCGGGGAGCGCAACACCATCCGCGAATTCACCACCTTCAACATCGGCTCGCCCGGGGGCGGAGGTGTTACGCGCGTAGGCAACGACAACTGGCTGATGGCCTATGTTCACCTGGCCCATGACTGCATGGTGGGCAACCACACCATTTTCGCCAACAACTCGCAGTTGGCCGGTCATGTGGAAGTGGGTGATTGGGTCATTCTGGGCGGCTTCACCATGGTGCACCAGTTTGTGCGCATCGGCGCGCACGGCATGACCGCCTTGTGCTCGGTGCTGTTGGCCGACCAGCCGCCCTTCGTCATGAGTCAGGGCCAACCGGCGCGCGCCCGGTCCATGAACTATGAAGGCCTGCGCCGGCGCGGCTTTTCGGCAGAGCGAATCGCCGCCGTCAAGGCCATGCACAAGGCGCTTTACCGCGACGGTCTCACCTTGGATGATTCCAGGCAGCGTATCGCTCAGTTGGCGCAGTCAATGCCCGACGCAGCGGCGGATGTGAGCCTCATGACATCCTTTCTCGACCGGGTCACCACGCAACGTGGCATCGTCCGATAGTGTAGTGTTTCACTCTATGCAGCACTTAATAAAACCGATGGATTTGTCGTCCTGGCTAGGCGCAAACCACAGCGATGCCCAGTGGCATCGCGCGGATTTGCAACGACGCCAGGGCGGCAAAGA
>CANJPU010000055.1 GCA_947476285.1 Comamonadaceae bacterium
AGCAGGGATCGCCCGCAGTGCGGACTTTGTGAGAGACTTCATTTCGGTGGTTCCTTTCTTTGCTTGCTAGGCACCCGCATGTTCACATGCGGGCGAAAGGAGCCGCCACCCTCAGCTCATCTGTTCAACAAGTTCTGGGACATCGCCCTTTCACTGTTTCAAGGGTGACAGGTGAAGTAGTTGGGGCGGTCTTACCAACTTTCGTGGCAAAGGCTGTTCGTGTAATCAATCGTGGCTCGACAGAGAATTCATTTAAGACATTGGCCGATTTCGATGGCCAGATTCAGGTCTTGGAAGTTCAAGAGTTCCGCCAAGGCGGAATCAAGCCGTTCATAGCCACATCCATGGGAGGAGCAGGCGTTGTCACTGGCAACTGCAAGTAACACAGCTTGGTTCCCAACCCCGCGCTGATGCCGTTAAAAACCGCGACTCGTTGCCAAGCGCATGACCTCCCAGCAAATCGCTGAAGCCCAAAAAATGGCTCGTGACTGTCAGGCGCGGAATTTCAAGGGATGCGATTAACGCGTCACTATCGTGCCCATGCGCCGCCCTCAAATGTGCCAGTCCGTGGGCGCAGCTAAAGCCTCGCCAGCGAACAGGTCACGCCTCGCTGACGCATCGCCTGAGCCATCCAGTGCCGCTGGAGCGCTGCGTGGGAAACCCTAGCTTGGACACCTTGCTCAAGCTTGCCAACCGCCTTGGCACCCCCGTTTCCGCTCTGATTGCACCCAAGGGCTGATTTTTTCGGGACTGTCGCTTTTTCCCCCTGAACGAAATAGGTTGCTTGCTACCTGAAAAAACACTTTTCAAAGGGTCAGGTGGTACAGCAAACTTAGCTGACGAACCTTACCCCCTCCCCCCCCGTCGATGCGCCGCAGGGCCGCCGTGACCTGACACCACGACCTGACCCAACCTGACCCGCTGGGTTTTCGTTGTCTGGTGCTGGTGGCTACACGGTGCGAAACCATGTACCTCAGTCTGTAAATAGTCTGTAAAAGACTAAACACCAACGCCATAAAAAAGCCTGCTATCAATTAAGTAGCAGGCTTTTCAATACCTATAAGGCTTATTTGGTAGGACGTGCGGGGGTCGAACCCACGACAAACGGATTAAAAGTCCGCTGCTCTACCAACTGAGCTAACGTCCCAACACTTGCAACGCGCAGCTTGTGCGCGTAATCTCTACTCGTTTACCGCTGCAGCATTCACTGTGCGGCAAAGCCGTAAATTATAACGTGAGATTCGGGTGTTCCTGGTTGGCCAAACGATCAAGTATGAAACCGGCGGCGCATTGGCCAAAAGTGGCTGTGACGGCAACGACCGAGCCGTAGCCGTGGCAGTTGAGGCTGCCGTCGCCCTCCCCCTGCATGGCGCACGATGGATCGGGCGGGGCGACGGCTTCTCGGCTGAATACTGCGCTTATGCCGATCTTGCGGCCTTCACGGGGCGCAGCGTGGAGTTTGCGCAGGCGGTAGCGTAGCTGGGCCAGCAGCGGGTCGTGGGTGGTCTGCGACAGGTCGTCTATGTCCACCTTGTGGGCCAGGCGCTTACCGCCGGCAGCGCCTGCGGTGATGAAGAGGATGCCCGTTTGCAGGGCCCACTGGGCCATCGCGGTCTTGGCCTTGACCTGGTCGCAGGCGTCTATGACAGCGTTGACCCCTGCTGGCAGCAATTGAGGCCAGTTCTGCGGATCGGCAAACTCTTCGACGCAGTTGACGGTGCAGCCTGGGTTGATCTGGCCTATGCGCTCACGCATGGCCAGCACCTTGGCCTGGCCCACGGTATTGCTCAGAGCGTGGATCTGCCGGTTGATGTTGGATTCACTCACGTGGTCAAGGTCGATCAGTGTGATGCGACCCACCCCGCTGCGGGCCAGCGCCTCGGCCGCCCAGGACCCTACGCCGCCCACCCCCACCACCGCCACATGCGCGGCCCGGATGCGGGCTGCCCCCGCCATGCCGTAAAGCCGATCCAGGCCGCCAAAGCGGCGCTGCAGATCAACTGACTCGTCAAGCTGTGTCAACTGCGGCCCTGTGCGCCTCAGCGCATGCGAGCCAGCCGCTCCTTGGCCGCGGCGGCTGCCTCGGACTGCGGGTAGGCAAAGACCAGCTCGTCCAGCGTGCGACGGGCGCCGGCGCTGTCCTTGAGCTCGATCTGGCAATTGGCGATAGACAGCACGGCCTCGGGCGCCCTGGGGTGGCTGGCCGCAGCCGCCAGCAGCGCCCGGAAGTTCAGGATGGCGCCGCGGTAGTCGCGGTTGGCATACTGCGCATTGCCCAGCCAGAACAGCGCGGTGGCCCCGAATCCGCTTTGCGGATAGCGGCGAAGAAACTCGGTGAACGAAGCTTGCGCCGCAGGAAAATCGCCCCGGCGAAAAATGGCGAGTGCGGCCTCGAACTCGCGTGCTTCGGCCTGGTCTGCAATGAACTCCTTGCCGTCCACCGTCACCTTCGATGGCTCCATCTTTCGCAGGCGCTCATCGACGCCTTGCACGATGTCTTTTTGTCTGCGCTGCACGTCGGCGATCTCGCGCATCAACTGCTCGTTCTGGCCATTCATGCGGGCGATCTCGCTGCGCAGGGATTCGATCTGTGTTTGCAGATCCAGCAGGCTTCGGCGCAGTTGGCTCGATTCCTGGCTCTGCTCTTGGGCCATGCGCTCGCTCAGTTGACGGGCCTGGTTTTCGTTGGCCACACGTTGGGCTTCGATGCGCTGGCGCAGATCGAGAATCGCGCGCCGTGCTTCGTCGTCTTCGAAAAAAGCGGCGCTCGCACCAGCGCTCATGCCCAGGCAGATGATTGTCAGCGCTGCAGCGGCGCCAGCGCGCCAGCGCCGTGAGGTCTTGGGTTTCATCAGCGGTAGACGATTTCAGCGCGGCGGTTCTTGGCCCAAGCGGATTCGTTGCTTGCGGCGTCGGCGGGCTTTTCCTTGCCGAAGCTCACTGCTTCGACCTGGTTGTCGGCCACACCTAGCAGACCCAATGCACGGCGCACGGCTTCTGCGCGCCTTTGGCCTAGAGCCAAGTTGTACTCGCGGCCACCGCGTTCGTCGGTGTGGCCTTCGACCGCAATGCGACGGCTGCTATTGCCCTTGAGAAAGCGCGCATGCGATTCGATCAGGGCTTGAAACTCGGGCTTGATGGCGTTGCTGTCGTAATCAAAATAGACCAGCCGGCCCACATTGACAGGACCGGCGGCGGTGTTGCCACCGGTCTCGGCCGCGACGGGTGCGACCCTGCTCAGAGTGCTGCCGGCAGTGCTCGCGCCACCGGGCGCTGGCGCGCCAGATGAAACGCCGCTGGGGTTGCGGTCTTCGACTGGCACGTCGTCCAGCTTCACTCCAGTGGAACACGCAGTGATGGACAGCACCAGCGCCAGGGTCATGAACAAGCGATTGAACATCCGAAATACTCCTGTTTGATTGTCTTTTGAATTCATTTTTGGAATGGCCCCCAGTCGGGCTCGCGAATGTCGCCACCCTGTCCGGCAAGGCGAGCTTTGATTTTTCCGTCCACCGTGGTGGTCATGAGTGCCTCACGGCCATTCTGCCTCGTCGCGTAGACGATCAAGCGGCCATTGGGAGAAAAACTCGGGCTTTCGTCAGCAGTGGTATCGGTGATGGCGGCCACTGTCGAGCTGCTCAGCTCCATCACATGCAGCTTGAAGACGCCACCCACACGAGACACATAGGCCAGCCACTTGCCGTCAGGGCTGATGGCTGGCGAGATGTTGTAGCTGCCGGTGAAGGTGACGCGCTCTGGGTTGCCACCCGAAGCGGGCATGCGATAGATTTGCGGCGCGCCGCCCCTGTCGCTCACGAAGTAGATGCTGGCGCCATCGGGCGAGAAGGCCGGCTCGGTGTCGATGCCGGCCGATTGGGTCAGGCGGCGCGGCTCGCCGCCATTGGCATCGATGGTGTAGAGCTGCGATCCGCCGTCGCGGCTGAGTGTGACGGCCAGGGTGCGGCCATCGGGCGACCATGCCGGCGCGCTATTGGAGCCTCGAAAGTTGGCGATCAGGCGGCGCCTGCCAGTGGTCACCTCATGCACATACACCACTGGCTTGCGCGATTCGAATGAGACGTAGGCCAATTGCCCGCCGCTGGCCGACCAGGCCGGCGAGATGATGGGCTCGGTGCTGGCCAGTGCCGATTGGGCGTTCTCGCCATCGGCGTCGGCCACCCAAAGGTTGTAGCGATTGGCCGCCTTGGTCACATAGGCGATGCGTGTGGAGAACACGCCTTTGTCACCCGTGAGTTTCTCGTAAATAAAATCAGCGATGCGATGAGCTGCCAGGCGCAGATCGCCAGTGGTCACCGCAAAGCTCTGGCCGCCCAAGTCCTGGGTGCGCACCACATCCCACAGGCGAAAGCGCACATCGTAGCGGCCATCTGCCAAGCGGCTGATGCTGCCCGCCACCAATGAGTCGGCACCCTTCTGGCGCCATGGGGAGACATCGGGTCGGCTGGCTTCGTCAAGCGCGGCGCCTTCGGTGTCGATGGCGCGAAACTGTCCGCTGCGCTCCAGGTCGGCCTGCACAATGGCCGCGATTTGCTGCGGTGCCTGGGCCTGGCCACGAAACGCGGCGATGGCGATCGGCAATTGGGTCAAGCCCACGCCGGTCACTTCAACCCTGAACTGCGCGAACGCGGGTGCGGCCGCTGCGCCCAAAAGGCCCATCATGACTTGTCGTCGTCGCCACAGTGCTGAAATATTCATGCTTTCTCGTCTCTCCATCATTCGGGTGAGTTCAACTCGCTAACGACCACGCCGGCGACGCGGTCCAATTCTGCCAAGCCGGTGACGGCGCGGATGGGGCCTGCATCCTTCATGCGCGCGAGCACCCTGAGCCGATTGGCCAGCTCTCCCGTTCGGCTATTTTCGCTGTGCCACAGGTGAAAGACCTCAGTGGCCAATGCGCCATTCTTTCTGCTGCACCCTTGCAGGCGAAGCCGCAGCACGAGATCGGCATCTTCATGGCCCCAGCCGCTGAAAGTCTCATCAAATCCATTCACCGCCTCAAAATCACGATACCAGACACCAAAATTGCAGCTTCGGATGCCCAACCAGATAAACCTGTGTTGTACACGCCTCGGAGCACCCGGCCAGTAAAGAAGATGCGTTAATTTGTTAACGTCGCCCGTCAAGCGCAGCCGCAGCCAATCGGTGGTGCGAAGGCTGCGCAGCTCAACATCACGGCGCAGCACCTGATCCGTGAGCCGCTCGTCGGCATTGAGCGAGAGCACCCATTGCCCGGTGGCCAGTTGCAGCGCGCGGTTTTTCTGGGGGCCAAAGCCCGGCCAGTCTTCGCTGTGACTGACTTGCGCGCCCATCGACTTCGCGATGGCCACCGTGTCATCGGTGCTGCCCGAGTCGAGCACAAGCACCTCGTCTGCAAACGCAACCGATTCGAGGCAGGCGCGGATGCGGGCCGACTCGTTGTGGGTGATGATGATGACGGAAAGAAGCTTGTTCAAGGGGATTGCAACGAGACGAGCATGACAAGTCGAAGATAATTTCAGACTGGTCAAGATTATGAGGGTTTGCCTGTTGCTAAATTTCCTGGTGCCATTGTCCGAGCGGTCCGCGCCGTGCGCCGCATGATGCGGCCCGATCTCACTACGCTGCGCTGGCTTGCACCCTACTTCGGCAAGGCAAGGGGCGCATGGACGCTCGCCGTGCTGGCCACGGTGGTGGCTTCAGCCACCGAGCCCTTGGCGCCAGCCTTGCTCAAGCCACTGCTCGATCGCGGTTTTACCGGCGGCGGCATTCCCTTGTGGATGGTGCCCGTCACCCTTTTGCTGCTGTTCGCGGTGCGAGGCGCGGCCGGCTTCCTGGCCGATCTGGCGCTGGCCAAGATCACCCAGGATGGCTTGCTCAACCTGCGGCGCGACATGTTTGCCCGCCTGCTGGACGCAAGGCTCTCGCTGTTTCGCGATGAGAACGCCACCAGCTTGTCCAACACAGTGGTATTCGAGGTGCAAAACGGCTCCACGCTGCTGGTCAATGCAGTCATCGGCTTGCTTAAGGACAGCGTGGCCCTGCTGGCGCTGCTGGCCTATCTGGTTTACCTCAATTGGCAACTCACACTGATCGTCTTCCTGATCGTGCCGGCCGTGGCCTGGCTGGTGCGCACTGTTTCGCGCCGGCTCTATCGCATTGCCCGCACCACCCAGACCGCCACCAACGACCTGGCCTATGTGGTCGAGGAAAACGTGCTTGCCGCCCGGGTGGTCCGCCTGCATGGCGCGCAGGCAGTGCAGGCTGGGCGCTTTGCGGCCCTGAGCACCGCATTGCGCCACCTGGCCATGAAGACCGCGGTGGCTTCGGCCAGCATCACGCCACTGACGCATCTTCTGGCCGCAGCCGCACTGTCCACCGTGATCTGCATCGCGCTGTGGCAAAGCCGTGAGGGCATCACAGTGGGCACGTTTGCGTCCTTCATTACCGCCATGTTGATGCTGATCGCACCGATCAAGCGCTTGTCCGAGGTGGCAAGCCCGATCTCGCGCGGTCTGGCCGCTGTGCAGCGGGCCATGGACCTGATCGAAAAGACGCCCGCGGAATCAGGCGGCAGCCATGCGCCTGAGAGGGCGCAGGGCCGCATCGCGCTGCATGGCGTGGTGGTGCAGTACCGCGACGAAGGCCCGCCCGCTCTAGCTGGCCTCGATCTCCTGATCGAGCCGGGCCAGGTAGTGGCGTTGGTGGGCCCATCGGGCTCTGGCAAAACCACGCTGGCCAACCTGCTGCCTCGCTTTGTGCTGCCCACGCAGGGCCGGGTGGTTCTTGATGGGCATGAGCTGGCTGATTGGAATCTACAAGCTCTGCGCCGGCAGTTTGCCCTGGTCAGCCAGGACGTAGTGATGTTCAATGACTCGCTGGCAGCCAATATTGTGCTGGGCAGCCCGCGCGATGAAGAGCGTCTGCGTCAGTGCGTTGAGGCATCCAACCTGCAAGATCTGGTGGCTGACTTGCCGCAAGGTCTTGAGAGTGTCGTGGGGCACAACGCAGTGGCATTGTCAGGCGGCCAGCGGCAGCGTCTTGCAATTGCGCGGGCCCTGTACAAGGACGCGCCCATCCTGATCCTGGACGAGGCCACATCCGCACTGGACACCGCCTCCGAGCGACTGGTGCAAGAAGCCCTGCAGCGGCTCATGGCAGGGCGCACCACGCTCATCATCGCGCACCGCCTGTCCACCATCGAGCATGCCGACCGCGTGGTCGTGCTCAATCAGGGTCGCTTAGTCGAGAGCGGACCCCATGCGCAATTGCTGGCGCAAGGCGGTCTCTATGCGCGGCTTCATGCGCTGCAGTTTGGCACGTGATGCACAAGGGCCGATGAACCCGCAGACAACAGCGCCGCCAGCCGATACCCCTCGCTTCGCATGACCAGCAATGCGTGGCGTCGCTGCGCGGTCTCGGGCCAGCCGATCGGCTCATCGATGCGTCGGGCCAACTCAACTTCGGGCAGCTTGTTACGCTGCTCAAGTCCGTCGCGCTCTACATCAGGCCCGATACTTCCGTGACGCATCTGGCAGCGGCCACAGGCGTGTCAGTGATCGCCCTCATTGGCCCCACCAATCCGATGCGCTGGGCACCCTGGCCTGCGAAGACCACAGGCAAAGCCGCAGCGATTGTCTTGTGAGCATCACCCCAGAGCGGGTGCTGGAGCAGGTGGCGCGCGTGCTGGGGCCAGCATGATCGGCCGCCCAAACCAGAGCCCAACTACAACAACACGATGTCGTATTGCTCCTGGCCCATCGCGCTTTCGCTTTGCAGCGAGATCGGTTTGCCAATGAAGTCGGACAGGCCCGCCAGGTGCTGGCTTTCTTCATCCAGAAACAGCTCGATCACCTTGGGCGAAGCCACCACCCGGTACTCGCGCGGATCGAACTGGCGCGCCTCGCGCAGGATCTCGCGCAGGATGTCATAGGCCACGCTGCGCGCGGTCTTGACGGTGCCTTTGCCCTGGCAGGCCTCGCAGGGTTCACACAGCATGTGCGCCAATGACTCGCGGGTGCGCTTGCGGGTCATCTCCAACAGACCGAGTTGCGAGAAGCCCCCGGCCGTGGTCTTGACCCGGTCACGGCCCAATTGCTTTCGAAACTCCGACATCACAGCCTCGCGGTGGTCCTCGCGGGACATATCAATGAAGTCCACGATGATGATGCCGCCAAGATTGCGCAGGCGAAGCTGTCGGGCGATGGCCTGTGCAGCTTCCAGGTTGGTCTTGAAGATGGTGTCGTCAAAATTGCGAGCACCCACGAAGCCGCCGGTATTCACGTCCACCGTGGTCAAGGCTTCGGTCTGGTCAACGATGAGATAACCGCCGGACTTCAAATCAACCCGCCGGCCCAGCGCCCGGGCGATTTCATCGTCTATCGAGTACAGGTCGAAGATCGGCCGCTCACCCTTGTACAACTGCAGTCGCTCGGCAGCCGCGGGCATGAACTCGCGCCCGAAAGCATGCAGCATGTCGAACTGCTCGTGCGAGTCGATGCGTATGGTCTGGGTGCCCTCGCTGACCAGATCGCGCAGCACGCGCTGCAGCAGGTTCAAATCTTGGTGCAGCAGCGATGTCGCTGGCAGGCGAGTGGCTGCATCACGGATGCGCGCCCAGGTCTTGCGCAGGTAGGCGATATCGTCGCCCAGTTCGGCGTCGCTTGCGTCTTCACCATTGGTGCGCAAAATGAAGCCGCCGCCCTCCTTGCCCACCAGTGCCTGAAGCCGCGCGCGCAGGGCCTCGCGCTGCTCCAGCGGGATTTTCTGCGACACACCCAGGTGGTCGTCCTGCGGCAAAAACACCAGCATGCGCCCGGCGATGCTGATCTGTGTGGACAGGCGCGCGCCTTTCGTGCCTATGGGGTCTTTGATCACCTGCACCATCAGCGACTGGCCCTCGAACACCTGCTTTTCGATGGGCACCTGTGGCTGGGTGTTGCGCACGAAACTGGGCGGCTCTCCATCTGGCTGGCGGTGCCATACATCGGCCACATGCAGAAATGCCGCACGCTCCAGGCCGATGTCAATAAAGGCCGACTGCATGCCCGGCAACACCCGCGAGACCTTGCCCAGATAGACATTGCCCACCAGGCCACGCTCCAGGGTGCGTTCGACGTGCAGCTCTTGCACGGCGCCGTGTTCAACGACGGCTACGCGGGTTTCCTGGGGTGACCAGTTGATCAGGATGTCTTGCTGCATCATGGCTGCGTGGCGCTTGGCATAGTGTGACTGGACTCGACGCGAAAACCGACCTCGCGCAATAGCTGCGCGGTTTCAAACATCGGCAGACCCATGATGCCAGAGTAGCTGCCACTGATGTGCGAGATGAATGCCGCCGCCCTGCCCTGCACTGCATAGGCGCCGGCTTTGCCCATGGGCTCGCCGCTGGCAACATAGGACTTGATCTGCGCCGGCGTGAGGCAAGCGAATGTGACTCTGGATGTACTGAGCGCATGCAGCCTGCTGGCGCCGTGCTGCAGCGAGACTGCAGTCAGCACGCGATGGTTGGCGCCTGAGAGCTCGCGCAGCATGCGCATGGCATCGCGCGCATCTGTTGGCTTGCCGTAGATGACCGAGCCCAGAGCCACCGTGGTGTCCGAGCACAACACCGGCGCAGGTGCCAGGCCGCGCCGTGCCAGCCGCGCCATGGCGGCATCGAGCTTCAGCGCAGTGACTCTGCGCACATAGCGAACTGGCGACTCACCCTGCAGCCAGGTTTCAATGGATTCAGTGTCCTCGCCGGCGTCGGGTAGCAGCAATTGGTGAGGCACACCCAGTTGATCCAGAAGCTGGCTGCGGCGCGGGCTCTGGGAGGCAAGGTAGATGAAGGCAGGGCGTTTGCTTGTCATTCGCGGTGATAGGGATGTCCGGCGTTGATGGACCAGGCGCGGTAAAGCTGCTCGACCAGCAGCACTCGCACCATCGCATGGGGCAAGGTCAGGTCCGACAGCCGGATGCGCTCATGGGCGGCCTGCTTGAACTGCGGATCGAGGCCGTCGGGGCCGCCTATGACGAGCGCCACATCGCCACCCTGCAATTGCCAGCCCTTGAGCCGCTGGGCGAGTTGTTGGGTGCCAAGCGCGGTGCCGCGCTCATCAAGCGCCACCACATGCGTGCCTTTGGGAATAGCGGCCTCAACGCGCTGGCGCTCGGCGGCGTACAGGGATTCGAGCGTGCGCGAGCCGCGCGGCTCGGTCTTGACAGCCTTTAGCTCGACCTTCAACTCGGGAGGAAAACGCTTGGCGTAGTCCTCCCATGCGCTTTTGGCCCAGTCGGGCACCCGCTGGCCCACCGCCACCACAAGCAGCTTCATCTTGAAAGCAGGAGACGCTTGGGGCGCACCGGGGCATGCATCGTGCGACAGCCTTGGCGGCGTCTAGACGGCACTCAGCGGCGCGGCGCGCTCTTGCGCGCTGCGCCGGTCTTGCGGGGTGGCGACTTCTTCGCAGGGGCTTGCTTCGCAGGGGCTTGCTTCGCAGGGGCCTTCTTGGCCGGGGCTTGCGCACGCGGCGCGGGTGAAGCCGACGCAGCGCCAGGCTTGGCGCCTGTGGCGCGTTTGGCCGGCGCCTTCTTGGCTGCGGGCTTGGCTGCGGGCTTGGCTGCGGGCTTGGCTGCGGGCTTGGCTGCGGGCTTGGCACCCTTGCCGGGCGCAGGTTTGCGGGTGGCCGGTGCCTCCTCGGCCTGGGCTTGTGCTGGCTTGGGCGCGCCAAATTTCAGCCGCACCGGCTTGTCGCCCCAGATCTCTTCAAGGTGGTAGTACTGCCGAATCGACGGCTGCATGATGTGGGCCACCGCCGCGCCGCAGTCAACAATGATCCATTCGCCGTTGTCCTGGCCTTCGATGCGTGGCTTGGGAAAGCCCTCCTTGCGCACCGCATCGCGCACACTGGCGGCCAAGGCCTTGGTCTGTCGATTTGAGGTGCCCGAGGCAATCACGACTCGCTCGAACAAGGGCGAGAGATGCTCGGTGTTGAATACCTTGATGTCCTGCGCTTTCACATCTTCCAGGCCATCGACAATGGCTCGCTGGAGTTTTTGCGTATCTTTTTTGGCTGCGGCGTCTTGGGTCATCAGAAAGGTTCGTAGAGGTGATGGATGGCAATATAACTTGCAACGTCGGCTGGGACCAAATGGTCTATCCGACGGCTTTGGGCAATGCGTTCGCGAATTTCGGTGGCATTCTCGGACATGCTGGGCAGTTGCAGCAGATGGACGGTGGCCTGCTCGGGCAGATTCCACCCGCCCTGTGCGCCCGAATCGGCTGTGCCAGGCCGGGCTGCCACACAAGTGGTGACCATGCGAAGTATCTCCTGCCATTCGTGCCAGCGCCCAAGAGATTGGGCCTGATCCTGCCCCATCACCAGGAACAAGCTGGCATGTGGATACTGGGACTTTAGCTCACGCAGAGTGTCAATGGTGTAGGTGGGCCCCGGCCGCCTCATTTCGCGCTCATCAATCACCGTGCGGGGCAGATCGCCAAAGGCGAGGCGCGCCATGGCCAGGCGATGCTCGGGCGCGGTGCTTGTCTGGGATTTGTGCCAGGACTGGCCGGTGGGGAAGACGCGCAATTCGTCCAGCATGAGTTCATTGAGCGCAGCTTGCGCCAGCGCCACATGGGCACGATGGGGTGGATCGAATGCCCCGCCAAACACGCCAAGCCGCGCAACCGATGATGATGGAGTGCGAATGACGGTGGAAGTAGGCCCCATCAGAGCCATTCTCTTCTCTGAAGGAAGTGCTCGTAGAGTTGCGCCTCGGGCGAACCGGGCGCGGTGCCGCGCTGGTAAGACCAGCTCACCAGAGGCGGCATGGACATCAGGATCGACTCGGACCGCCCACCCGATTGCAGGCCGAAATGCGTGCCGCGGTCCCAGACAAGGTTGAATTCCACATAGCGGCCACGCCGGTAGAGCTGGAAATCGCGCTCACGTTCGCCATAGGCGCTGTCTTTGCGCCGCTGCAGCACCGGCAGATAGGCGCCTGTGAATGCATCGCCCACTGATCTCATCAGGGCAAAGCCATTGTCAAAGCCGCCGTCTGAAAAATCGTCGTAGAAGATGCCGCCGACGCCGCGCTGCTCATTGCGGTGCTTCAGAAAGAAATACTCATCGCACCAGGTTTTGAAGCGCGGGTATTTGTCCGCGCCAAAAGGCGCGAGCGCATCTCTGCAGGTCTGGTGGAAATGCACCGCATCTTCATCGAACCCATAGTAGGGCGTCAGATCCATGCCACCGCCAAACCAGGTCACCGGCTCGGCCGCGCCCTCAGGCTTGGCCGCCAGCATGCGCACGTTCATGTGAACCGTGGGTGCGTAGGGGTTGCGCGGATGGAACACCAGCGACACGCCCAGCGCCTCAAAGGCGCAGCCGTTCAGTTCGGGCCGATGCTGCGTGGCCGAGGGTGGCAGGCGCGGCCCGCGCACATGCGAGAAACCACAGCCAGCGCGCTCGAACACCGCGCCGTTCTCCAGAATCATGGTCAACCCGTCACCCTGCAATGCCTCGCCCGGCGATTTCTTCCAGGCGTCCTGCACGAAAGGCTTGCCATCGACTTCGCCGAAAGCGCGGGTGATGTTCTGCTGCAGCCCCATGAGGTAGCTGCGCACCTGATCGACATGATTGCTTGCCGTGTTCATCACTTGATGGCCCGAAAGCCGATGTCGAGCCGGTATTGGGCGCCATCGAAATGAATGTTCTGCGCGAGCTCATAGGCACGCTGCTGAGCCGCCTTGACACTGTCGCCCAGAGCGGTGACGCACAGCACCCGACCCCCGCTGGTGAGGATGGCTGCGTCTTTTTGCACGGTGCCGGCATGAAACACCACTGCATCGTCGGCTGGCTTGGGCAGCCCGGTGATTGCGTCACCCTTGCGCGGGTTCAGTGGGTAGCCGCTGGCCGCCATGACAATACCCAGCGCCGGTCGCCTGTCCCATTGAAGCTCAACATGGTCAAGCTGGCCACCGGTTGCAGCCATCAGCAGGTCGAACAAATCGGATTTGAGCCGCATCATGATGGGCTGGGTTTCGGGGTCGCCCATGCGGCAGTTGAATTCCAGGGTTTTGACCTTGCCAGCAGGATCGATCATCAGGCCTGCGTACAAGAAGCCGGTGTAGGGAATGCCGTCTTTTTCCATACCCCGAATGGTCGGCATGATGATCTCGCGCATGGCGCGGGCATGCACGTCGGGCGTCACCACCGGTGCTGGTGAATAGGCGCCCATGCCACCCGTATTGGGGCCTTGGTCGCCATCCTGCAGCCGCTTGTGGTCCTGCGAGGTGGCCAGGGCCGTCACATTCTTGCCGTCGCACAGCACGATGAAGCTGGCTTCTTCGCCCTGCAGAAACTCTTCGATCACCACCCGGGCGCCACCTTCGTTGTGAGCCACACCCAGAGAGTTGTCCAAGAGCATGAAGTCAATGGCCTCATGGGCCTGCGCGGCGTCCATGGCCACGACCACGCCCTTGCCAGCGGCTAGGCCATCGGCCTTGACCACGATGGGCGCACCCTTGGCATCTACATAGGCGTGGGCAGCGGCCGCGTCGGTGAAGGTCTCGTACTCGGCGGTGGGAATGCCGTGCCGCTTCATGAAGGCCTTGGAAAAAGCCTTGGAGCTTTCAAGCTGCGCTGCTGCCCGCGTAGGGCCGAACACCCGCAAGCCGTGCGCGCGGAAGTCATCCACCAGACCAGCCGCAAGCGGCGCCTCGGGGCCGACCACGGTCAGGACAATCTTTTGCTCAATGGCCCACTGGCGCAGCGCCCTTATGTCGCTGATGGGAATGTTTTCCAGTTGGTCGTCCAGCGCGGTGCCGCCATTGCCCGGCGCAACATAAACCGACAGAAGCTTTGGGGACTGGGCCAGTTTCCAGGCCAATGCATGCTCGCGGCCACCGCCGCCAATGACTAAAACTCTCAATCATGCCTCCCAAGGCGCGTCTTTTTCTGCATAGGCGGTTTGAGGCTGCGAGCCAGCCGCCGGATCAATGTGGAGCGTTCGCGATCGGATGCGAGCGCGGTGGCTTGTGTGGCCTGGTTTGGATCCTGGGCCTGGCCTTGTGCCTGCGACGAACGGCCTGAGCCCCCCGGACGCAACTTGTTCGGCCCGCCAATCGTGGTGCCTGCTTGCAGCCGCCGAACAGGGCCAGGGCTCACTCGGGCATCTAGCTGCCGGGTCAGCTTGACCCATCGCAGCATGCCCAGATGCTTGACGTGTTCGGTCACCATGGAGAGCCAACGGGTGGTGCCGAGCTGGTGTGACGCCTGGGCCAGCCCGACGGCAGGCCTGGCCGGGCCGTGTGTCAGTGTGGGGCCGCCACGGGGCACCGCGCGGGCGTGATCGAGTCCCTTGCTGCGCATCATGCCTCTATCGCGGCGTTGTGGAAGACATCCTGGACATCGTCCAGATCTTCCAGAATATCAAGCAGCTTTTGCATGCGCGCTGCGTCTTCGCCAGCCAGATCAATGGTGTTTTCCGGACGCATGGTGACTTCGGCGACCTCGGGCTTGAGGCCGGCGGCTTCCAGTGCGTTCTTGACGGCTTCGAAATCAGACGGGTCGGTGATGACCTCGATCGCGCCGTCTTCGTCAGCGATCACATCCTGCGCGCCAGCATCGAGCGCGATCTCCATGACCTTGTCTTCACTGGTGCCGGGGGCCAGGATAAGCTGGCCGACCTTTTTGAACTGGAAGGACACGGAGCCTTCGGTGCCCATGTTGCCGCCGTGTTTGCTGAAGGCGTGGCGCACCTCGGCCACCGTGCGCACCTTGTTGTCGGTCATGGTGTCCACGATGATGGCCGCCCCGCCGATGCCGTAGCCTTCATAGCGAATCTCTTCGTATTGAACGCCTTCGAGATTGCCGGTGGCTTTGTCGATGTTGCGCTTGATGGTGTCGGCCGGCATGTTGGCGGCCTTGGCTTTTTCCACCGCCAGACGCAGCCGGGGGTTGGCGGACAGATCGCCCCCGCCCTGGCGAGCAGCAACCATGATTTCACGGATGACGCGCGTCCATACCTTGCCCCGCTTCTCGTCCTGCCGTCCTTTGCGGTGCTGAATATTCGCCCATTTACTGTGTCCGGCCACTGGAAAGTCCTTATTTGCTCTTTGCGTTGATATATTGGCGCATTGTCCATTTTACTTTTGACGCCATGGCCCAACCTCTATTGATTGCCAGAAACTCCACCACCGAGTGCGAATTGCTGCCGGCGCTTGCCAATCGGCACGGGCTTGTCACTGGTGCCACCGGCACCGGAAAGACAGTCACGCTGCAGACCATGGCCGAGAATTTCTCCAAAATCGGGGTGCCGGTCTTTATGGCTGACGTGAAAGGCGACCTGACAGGAATCAGTCAGGCCGGCAGCATCGGCGAAAAGCTCGCAGCCGTGCTCAAAGAGCGTGGATTGTAGCCCACCGAGCCCAAAGCCTGCCCGGTCACGCTCTGGGACGTATTTGGCGAACAAGGCCACCCTGTGCGCGCCACCGTCTCCGACATGGGGCCCCTGCTGCTTGGCCGCATGCTCAGCCTCAATGAAACCCAGGCCGGCGTGCTGCAACTGGTCTTCAAGATCGCCGACGACAACGGCATGCTGCTGCTCGATCTGAAAGACCTGCGCGCCATGCTGCAGCATGTGGGCGACAACGCCAAGGATTTCACCACCGCCTATGGCAACATCAGCGCGGCCAGCGTGGGCGCGATTCAGCGCGGGCTGATGCAGATCGAGGCGCAGGGCGGCGACAAGTTCTTCGGCGAGCCCATGCTCAACATCGCCGATTTCCTGCAGACCGACACCGCCGGTCATGGCGTAGTCAACATCCTCACGGCCGACCGGCTGATGAACGCACCCCGGCTGTACGCCACCTTCCTCTTGTGGATGCTGTCCGAGCTGTTCGAGCAATTGCCCGAGATCGGCGACTCCGACAAGCCCAAGCTGGTGTTCTTCTTCGACGAAGCCCATTTGCTCTTTGACGAAGCGCCCAAGGTGCTGGTCGAGCGTATCGAACTGGTCGTGCGCTTGGTGCGGTCCAAAGGCGTGGGCGTCTATTTCGTTACCCAAAATCCGCTGGACATTCCCGACAGCGTGCTGGCCCAGTTGGGCAACCGCGTTCAGCATGCCCTACGGGCCTTCACACCGCGCGACCAGAAGGCCGTGAAGGCCACTGCCCAGACCATGCGGCCCAAGCCTGGATTGGACATCGAAGCGGCCATCACCGAGCTGGCGGTGGGCGAAGCGCTGGTCAGCCTGCTCGACGCCAAAGGCCGCCCCAGTTTGACCGAGCGCGCGTTTGTGTACCCGCCGGGCAGCCAGCTCGGGCCGATCACACCTGCGCAGCGCCAGGCACTGCTGGCCAATTCACTGGTGGCCGGTGTGTATGAGAAAACCGTTGACCGCGAGTCTGCCTACGAAAAGCTCAAGGGACGCACCGAGACCACCAAGGCACAAGCGCCGACCGGCACCGCCGCAGACAACAGCAAGGCAGAGGGCGGCGGCGGCCTGCTGGGCGGCCTGAGCGACGCGATATTCGGCTCCACCGGGCCACGCGGCGGCGTCCGCGACGGCTTGGCCCAGAGCATGGCCAAATCGGCTGTGCGCAGCATCGGCAGCGCGGTGGGCAGGGAGATCATTCGCGGCGTGCTCGGCAGCATTCTGGGCGGCAAGCGCCGCTGACACAAACAAGCCACATGCCATGAGCAAGTCATCGCCCCATGTCCACCTGATCGACCACCCGCTGGTGCAGCACAAGCTCACCCTCATGCGCAAAAAAGACGCCAGCACCAACAGCTTCCGCAGCCTGCTCAATGAGTTGGCCATGCTGATGGCCTATGAAGTCACGCGTGACATGCCCACGCAAGAGGTCGAGATCGAGACTCCGCTTGAGAAAATGAAGGCCCGGGTGATCGACGGCAAGAAGCTCGTGCTGGTGTCCATCCTGCGCGCGGGCACTGGCATTCTGGATGGCATGCTCAGTGTGGTGCCCGGTGCGCGGGTGGGCCACATCGGCCTGTACCGCGACCCCAAGACGCTCAAGCCGGTGGAATACTATTTCAAGATGCCCCAGGACATGAGCGAGCGCGATGTGCTGGTGGTTGACCCGATGCTGGCCACTGGCAACTCAGCCATCGCGGCGGTTGCGCGCATCAAAGCGCTGCATCCGAAGTCGATCAAGTTCGTGTGCCTGCTGACCTGCCCGGAAGGCATCGCCGCGCTGCACCAGGCCCACCCAGACGTGGACATCTTCACTGCGGCCATCGACCGCCAGCTCAATGATCACGGTTATATTCTGCCGGGGCTGGGCGATGCGGGCGACCGCATCTTCGGCACCAAGTAGTTCTCGGCTTCTATCTTTCTGCCTATGTCATTGTTCTTGCCTTTGCGGCGCGCCGCTGCCGCCCTGGTCATGCTGGCCTGCGCCAGTGCGCAGGCCGCGCCCTACACCCCCACCAGCGATGAGCAAGTGGTCGAGCGCCTGCCCGCCAGCGCAAGCGACCCATCCGTGCGCCGCGTTGATTCGCTGCGCAAACAGTTGGCCGCGCGGCCCACGGATGCCGCCTTGCGCCTTGAGATCGCGCAGCGCTACTTTGACTTGGCCATGGCCCAGGGTGACCCGCGCTATGTGGGCTACGCATCGGCCGCCATCGCGCCCCTGGCCGCGAGCGCCAGTAACAATGCGGGCTATTGGCTGCTGCACGGTTTGATTGCGCAATACAGCCATGATTTTTCCGGCGCACTCAAAAGCCTCAACAAGGCCAGCGAGCTTGACCCGCAGTCGGCCGACGCGGTCGCCTGGCGCAGCGCCATTCACATGGTGCAGGCCAACTACTCGGCGGCATTGTCTGAATGCACCCGCCTTGTGCCGCTAACCGAACCCTTGCAAGCGCAAGGGTGCACGGCCTATGTGCAAGCCAGCACCGGGCAACTGGCGGCCGCTTACGACGCCCTGGGCCGTGCCCTCGCCAGCGCGCCAGATGCAGCGCCAGAACTGGCACTTTGGCTGCGCACCCGCCTGGCCGAAATGGCGATCCGCCTGCAGCGTGACAAAGAGGCCCAGGCTCACTTCAATGCGGCCTTGAAACTCGGCCTGACTGATCAGTTCTTGCTGGGCGCCTATGCCGATTTTCTGCTGCAGCAAAAACGCCCAGCCGAAGTGATCACCCTGCTGGCCGATTGGGAACGATCTGACATCCTGCTGCTGCGCCTGGCGCTGGCTGGCCGCCTCGTTGGTAACCCCAAGGCCGCCGACTGGGCCAGCCAGTTGCGCGATCGCTTTGCCGCTGCGGCCCAGCGTGGCGACAGGCTGCATGAGCAGGAAGCCGCCCGCTTCGAGCTGGACATCGAGGGCAAGCCTGCCAAGGCCCTTGAGCTGGCCGTGCGCAACTACGGCACGCAAAAAGAAGCGCGTGACGCACAGGTACTGATGCGCGCCGCGCTGGCCGCCAAGCAGGCCAAAGCTGCGCAACCGGCGCTGGACTGGCTGCGCTCCAGTCGCTATGAAGACCCGGCACTCGCTGCCCTGGCTGATCAGCTGGTAGCCCTGGGAGCGACGCGGTGAAGCGCTGGATCATCGCCCTGCTGGCCCTGGCACTGCACGCCACGGCATTCGCCCACAAGCCCAGCGACAGCTACCTCACCGTGCGCGCGGGCACCGACAACGCCGTCACCCTGCGCTGGGACATCGCCTTGCGTGACCTCGACTACGTGCTCGAACTCGACCGCGACGGCAATGGCCTGCTGACCTGGGGCGAAGTGCGCCAGCGCAGCGCCGACATCACCCGCTACGCGCTGAGTCATCTGCAACTGGCCTCGGGCGACAAGCCCTGCCCCATCGAAACAAGCGCCCCACTGATGCTGGACCAGCACAGTGACGGCACCTACGCGGTGCTCACCTTGCGCGCGCACTGCGCCAGCCTGGTCAATGCGCTGCAGATGAAATACTCATTGCTGTTCGATGTGGACCCATCGCACCGCGGCCTGGTGCAGTGGATCGCATCGGACAAGGGCGCTGCCCAGGCACTGGTCTTTGGCACCGAGTCAGCGCAGCAGCAACTCACCGTGCAAGCGCCCGATGCCCTGCAAACGCTGCGCCAGTATGTGGCCGAGGGCACCTGGCACATCTGGATCGGCTTTGACCACATCCTCTTTTTGCTGTCGCTGCTGCTGCCATCGGTGCTGGTGCGCAGGCAAGGCCACTGGCAGGCGGTGGACAGCCTGCGCAGCGCGTCCATCGAAGTGCTCAAGGTCGTCACCGCCTTCACCCTGGCGCACTCCATCACGCTCAGCCTAGCGGCCTTGCAGGTGCTCACCCTGCCCTCGCGTCTGGTTGAATCCGTCATCGCCGCATCGGTGGTGGTTGCGGCGCTGAACAACCTGCGCGGCACCGTTGAATCCAAACGCTGGCTGCTGGCCTTCGTTTTCGGTCTGGTGCACGGTTTTGGTTTTGCCTCGGTGCTGGCTGACCTGGGCCTGCCACAAGGCGCGTTGGTGCTGGCGCTGGTGGGCTTCAACGTCGGCGTCGAACTCGGCCAGCTCGCCATCGTGGCGCTCTTTCTGCCGCTGGCCTTCGCCTTGCGCTGCAGCGCCTTCTATCGGGTGGGCGTGCTGCTGGGTGGCTCGGTGCTGATCGCGCTGCTGGCGGCCTGGTGGTTTGTGCAACGGGCGTTTGATTTGTGATGGACGGAGAAGATCACCTCATGGCCATAGCCTTAACCGGCGCGCCTATGCGGCCTACCCTCTTCGCACCGCGTCCACACTGAACCCGGCCTCGGCCCATGCGCCCGCACTGGCCCGCGTGAGCTTGTACGCAGGTGATACCTTCACCTGTGCCAGCACATCGCCCGATGCGTCCAGGGCCTGCAGCGTCGCAGTCGGGTTTTCATCGTCGGGCTCGATGTCCAGCATGACACTGAAGCGCTCGCCCTTGTGGGTGATCTCCAGGTGCTGATGCAGGGCGGCGTGTAGTTGCTGTTCATGGCGTCGCACGAACTCGCTGGCGGTCTTGACCAGCGTGTTGAATGCTGCGGTATCCAGCGGCTTGGGGTTTTTCTTGTCGCGGCCCATGGTCCATGGGCCGATCAGCGCGGCTTCGGTCTGGCCATCGGGTGTCATGGCCACGGCCCAGCCGTCGTCGTCTTCGTTCTTTTGGACACGCGCCGTCCAGCCGTTGTCCCGCCACAGGCGGGGTTCAGTGATTTTCTCTTCGGTGTGATCGGTGTCTGTCATCTGGGTAGGGTGCTTAGCGCCGCACGGTGACCAACTCAATTTCAAACTGCAGTGTCGCGTTCGGCGGTATCACGCCGCCTGCCCCGCTAGAGCCATAAGCAATGGCGGGCGGGCAGGTCAGACGCGCCTTGCCGCCAGGCTTCATCAGCTGTACGCCTTCGGTCCAGCAGGGGATGACGCGGTTGAGTGGAAACTGGGTTGCCTCGCCCCGCTTGTAAGAGCTGTCGAATTCGCGGCCATCGAGGAAAGTGCCTCGGTAATGCACACTCACGGTGTCCGTTGCGGCAGGTGAAGCACCCGCCCCCTCTTTGAGTGACTGGTAGACCAGCCCACTCTTGGTGGTGACAGGGCCAGCCGGCTGCGCCAGCGCGGCCAGTGAACAGATGGACAAGGCTGCTGCACAAAGCAGACATCGCATGAAATAACTCTCCTGGGTTTGCGAGCGGGCCCTGCCCCGCCCACCAAGGCCGCTGGAATAGACTGCAGGGCGGCACAATCGCCATTACACCATCAAGGAAACACAGACATGGGCGCCCAGTGGAAAGCAAAAGGCAAGGCACAGGCCGCCGATGCCAGAGGCAAGCTCTTTGGCAGACTGGCCAAGGACATCATGGTGGCTGCGCGCGGTGGAGCTGATCCGGCTTCCAATTCGCGCCTGCGGCTGGTGGTGGAACAGGCACGCAAGGTGTCCATGCCCAAGGAAACCCTGGATCGGGCCATCAAGAAAGGCGCTGGGCTCACCGGCGAAGCCGTGCATTTCGAGCACGTAATCTACGAGGGCTTCGCACCGCACCGCGTGCCGCTGATGGTCGAGTGCCTGACCGACAATGTGAACCGCACTGCGCCCGAGATGCGGGTGCTGTTCCGCAAGGGTCAGTTGGGAACGTCCGGCTCAGTCGCCTGGGATTTTGACCACGTGGGCATGATAGAGGCCGAGTCCGCCACCACCGGTGCCGACCCCGAGCTGGCCGCGATCGAAGCGGGCGCGCAAGACTTCGAGCCGGGCGAGGCGCAGGGCTGCACGCTTTTCATCACCGACGCCACCGATCTGGACATCGTGAGCCGCGCACTGCCAGCTCAGGGCTTCACCGTGCTGTCTGCCAAGCTGGGCTACAAGCCCAAGAACCCTGTGAGCGCCGCAAGCCTGGCGCCCGCCGACCTGGAAGAAGTCGAGGCCTTTTTGGCCGCTATCGATGCGCACGACGATGTGCAAAATGTGTTTGTGGGTCTGGCTTCCGATGGCGCTTGATCGGTGCAATGAAGTTGCCCCGCTGCTTCGTGCGCAGGCGTAACATGCACGGCGTATGACCCCCTCCCCGCCCCGGATCGCACTGATCCACGCCACGGCGCTTGCGGTGCAGCCTATTGCTGCAGCCTTTGATCGTCATTGGCCGCAGGCGCGCCTGATGAACTTGCTGGACGACAGCCTCTCGGTCGATCGGGCGCGCGATGGCTTTCTCACTGAAGCGATGACGCAGAGATTCACAGACCTGGCACGCTACGCATGCAACACGGGCTGCAGCGCGATCTTGTTCACCTGCTCGGCATTCGGGCCCGCCATCGAAGCGGCAGGCCGCGCGACTGGCGTGCCAACGCTCAAGCCGAACGAAGCCATGTTTGAACAGGCGCTGGCGCTCCACACACCAGGCAAGCCACTGCAGCTAGGCCTGGTGGCCACCTTCGAAGCTTCCATCGGATCAATGGCCGACGAGCTGCAGGCGCTTGCAGTGGCGCGTGGCTTTTCCATCGCGCTGCGCACGGTGTTTGTGCCCGAGGCGATGAACGATCTGGCCCAAGGCCGCGCCGCAGATCACCACCGCAAGATCGCGCAGGCCGCCCTGCAACTGGCCGGCTGCGATGCGGTGATGCTGGCTCAGTTCTCGATGGCCGATGCCCTGCCCGCTGTGCAGTCACAACTCACATGCCCGGTGCTGTGCAGCCCCGACTGCGCGGTGCTCGCCTTGAAGCAACGAATGTCCCATGTCTGAGCCTCGCTTCCCATTGGTGCAACTGTGCCGCTTCGTCACCAGCGCACTTCAAGCCCTCGGCCTGCCGCCACACGATGCGGCCATCGTCGCGCAACTCATGGCGCAGGCCGAGGCGCAGGGTTCGGACGGCCACGGCCTGATCCGGCTGGCCCCCTATGCGCGGCGCATCCGGGCCGGTGGAATCAATCTGCGCCCAGACATCCGGGTCGTGAAAGAGCGCGCCGGCATGGCGCTATTGGACGGCGACAACGGCATGGGCCATCTGGTGATGCACAAGGCCGCGCAGATCGCCATCGATAAAGCACGCCATTGCGGTGTGGCCTGGGTGGGCGCGCGGCTGTCCAACCACGCAGGGCCGGCCTCGCTCTACGCCCGCATGCCGTTGGCGCAGGACATGATCGGCATGTACTTCGCGGTGGGCAATGCCAACCATCTTCCGCCCTGGGGCGGCCTTGACATGCTGCTCTCGACCAACCCGATCGCGGTGGCCGTGCCTGCCGGGCAAGAGCCTCCCGTGGTGCTGGACATGGCCACCACGGTGGCTGCCTACGGCAAGGTCAAGGCCAAGGCCCAGCGCGGTGAGACCATGCCGGTGGGCTGGATGATCGACCGGCTGGGTCAACCCCTGACCGACCCCAAGCGCGCCGACGAGGGCTTCTTGATGCCCATCGGCGGCTACAAGGGCTATGGCCTTGCGTTGATCGTCGGCCTGCTGGCCGGCACGCTCAATGGCGCGGCCATGGGCAGCGAGGTGATCGACTTCAACCACGACGACACCAGCGTCACCAACACCGGTCAGGCCATCTTGGCGATCAATCCAGACGCATTTGGCGATCTCGCGGCATTCAAGGCGCGGGTGGACAAGCTGGTGCGTGAGCTGCGCGGCGCCGAGCGCATGCCAGGAGTCGAGCGCATCTGGCTGCCGGGCGAGCAAAGCCACGAACGGCGCATGGCAAGTGAACGCGACGGCATCGCATTGCCTCCTGCGCTGTTGGCACAGCTGGATTCGCTGGCGCACGAACTGAGCATCCTCGCCTTGCAGGCAAGCTGATTTCACGGAGACAAATCATGATCACCACCCCTCGTATCGCGCTCATCTTCTGCTGTGCCATGTTCGCCGCCAGCTTCGCACACGCTCAAGCCCCCGCTTGGCCAAGCAAGCCGATCCGCATCATCGTGCCCCTGGCCGCGGGCAGCGCGGTGGACAACGCCGCGCGCATCGTGGCGCAGAAGCTGTCGCAGAACCTGGGGCAGTCGATCGTGATAGAGAACCAGGCGGGGGCCGCAGGCCTGATCGGCGCGGGTAACGTGGCCAAGGCCGCGCCCGACGGCTACACCCTGGGCGGCTTCAACGACAGCATCATGACCATGTTGCCCAACATGCAGACCAAGATGCCCTGGGACATCCTGCGCGACTTCGAGCCCGTATCGCTGGTGGCGACCATTGAATGGGGCCTGGTGGTCAATGCCGATTCCACGCTGCGATCGGCCGCAGACCTGATTGCCGCAGCGCGCAAGGCACCGGGCAAGCTCAATTACGGCTCGGGCGGCAATGGCAGCCCGCAACACATTGCCATGGCATTGTTTGCCTCGCAATCGGGCGTGCAGATGACACATGTGCCCTACAAAGGCGCCACACAGGCGGCCGTCGGTGTCGCAGGCAAAGAGGTGGATACCTCGCTCCAGGGCATTGCCACCGTGAGCTCGCTGATCAACGCCGGCAAGTTGCGCATGATCGGCGTGACAACAGCGCGGCGCATGCCGCAGTTTCCTGACGTGCCCACGGTGGCAGAGTCGGGCTTGGCTGGCTTCGAGTTCAACTCTTGGTTCGCCCTGATGGCACCGGCGGGCACACCCAAGGCGATTGTCAACACACTGGCCACTGAAGTGCGCAAAGCGCTCGCAGACCCGCAGGTGCGCGACAAGCTCAACACCCTGGGCCTGTCGCCAGTGGGCACCAGCCCCGAAGAGCTCGGCACCGCCATGCGCGCGCAACTGGCACGGTATGGGGCACTGATCAAGCAGAACGGCATCACGTCGGAGTGAGATTGAACAAGTTTGATTCGCGGATGGAGTGGATGATCTATGGATGAACGCATCAAGGTAGGCTTTATCGGCTTGGGAAACATGGGCGGTGCCATCGCCGAGCGTCTGGCGCGCAGCAGTAAGGTCACCCTGTACGTGTACGACCAGAACATCGCAGCGGCCGAACGTCTTGCTGCGTTGGGCGCCCATGTCGAAGTCAGCGCCCGGGCAGTCGCACAGGCAGCCGAGATCGTCATCACCTGCCTGCCTCATGTGGAGGCTTGCCTCAGCACTTTGTTCGGTGTTGACGGCGTTGTGGGTAGCGGCAATGTGCGCCACTGCGTCGAGATGTCCACCATCGGCCCCGCCGCCATGAGCGACATCGCCACTCGCCTTGAAGCTGCCGGCATTGGGGCACTGGACTCGCCAGTGTCGGGCGGCGCGGCGGGTGCGCTCAAGGGCACGCTGGCGATCATGATCTCGGGCAAGCCGGCAGTGCGTGCTGCGGTGGCGCCGGTGCTGGCTGCCATCAGCGACAAGGTATTCACCATTAGCGATCAGGCGGGCGACGCGCAAATCATGAAGCTGGTCAACAACCTGCTCGCGGCCGCCAACATGGCCAGTGCGTTTGAAGCCTTGACTCTGGGTGTCAAGCTTGGGCTGGCCCCTGAGAAGATCATCGAAGTGGTGAACGCCGGGAGCGGGCGCAACACCGGCATGGACGAGCGCAAGACCGGCGCGATCCTGTCGCGAAAATTCGAAGGCCTGGGCAAGATCTCCTTGCTGGAAAAAGACATTGGCCTGGCCTTCGATGTGGCGACGCAGGCCGGGTTTCCGCTGGATGCGCTGCCCGCATTGACCGGCATGGCGCAACTGTGGGAGCGGGCTGTTGGGCAAGGCATGGCGGGGCAAGATGTGTCGGCGCTGATCAAGGTCGTCGAGGAACGCGCCGGGGTGCAAGTGCGAGCAAGCGCAGATTATTGAGGTTTTCGTAATTCACGAAAACACACCGTTCGGGCTGAGCCTAGCCTGCCCTGAGTTTGACTGTCACCATCAGCCTTCATGTCACCGGTGGGCGGGCTTGCGCATCGGGTTGCCACGCCTGCGCTTGGTCCAAATCACAACTTGGATTATAGTCCAAGTGGTGCCATAATTGCTGGACACCGGAGGTTTTGCCATGATCACCACTGATTTCTTCCGCCGCGACGTCGCAACGTCCTTGGGCGCGACTTCATCGCCGGAGTTGTTCGCCCTGAAGCTGCAGCGCGTCTTCGAATCACGTGTGCGTGCGGTGCGCATCGTTAAGTCGGCTGCAGGCGCACGCCGCGACCTGCTGGTCGAGCTGCCTGAGCGGTTTATCACCCTCAAAGTGATCGACATCGGGGTGGGTGGCGTCGGAAGCGAGTTGCTCTCGTCGTTCAGGGCGTTCGACTGGGGCGCAATCGCTCCCGAGAAGCGCGAGGCGCAACTGTGCGCGCTGCTCGAAGCCACGATGGAAAACTTGGTGATCACTAACGAGGCTCTCACGGACATGGCCGCCACCGTGGCCAAGCAACTGGTGGGCGAACCCGGCAAGCTGATCTCAGGCAATGAACTCGCCCAGATGCTGGGCGTGAGCGAGGAGGCGGTGCGCCAGCGCCTGCAGGCGGGCAAGCTGATTGCTCTCCTCAGCGCCGGGCGCGAGCGCGGCCGCGGGTTCCCGATTTTCCAGGCCTGGGACGGCATTGCCGGCGCGCCGCTGGAGCAGATCCTGAAGGCACTGGGTTACGAGGGTTCGGGCAAGGCCGTCGATGCGGCCGATGCGTTCCAGTTCTTCGTCAGCCGCAACGATCTGCTGGGTGACTTCACGCCCGTGGAGGTGCTCACGGGCGCGGGCGTGCCTCATCCGGACGATATGGAAGCGGCTGAGTTCCTGGCCAAGCCTCATCAGGAGCGACTCGAATTCGTGACCAGCGTGGCGCGCGCTCTCGTGGAGGCACGCGACGCATGAGCGCGATTGAGTTCACCGATGCCGACATCGACATCGAGGTGCGAGGCGCCGACGACCCGCCGCTCATCCGCCTGTTTCGCCACACGGGTGCGGCATACGACCTGCCCGCGCAAACTCACCGCAACAGCCGCTTCGATCCGCCTCCAGGCGACAAGGGCATGTTCGCCATGTTGTACACCGCCGACAACATCGCAGCAGCGGCCATGGAGTGCCGCATCTTGCAGGCGAATTCGCGGGACGAGTACAGCTACACGCTTAAGCGGGCCGGCTCATACAAGGTGGTGCGCTTCAAGTACCAACAGCCGGCCCTGTTCATCCGGGTCGACCGCGACGTCAAGCGCAAGCTGGGCATTCCGGCCTTCACGATCGACTACTCGCCCTTCCAGCGCGCTGCCAAGGCTCTGTTCGAGCGGTACGGCAACACAGTGCACGGACTGAGCTGGGAGTCCTTCCATCGCGGCCAGCCCGGTCGCAACTACGGCTTCTGGCATCACCGCAAGGACGTGATCACCCTGGAGCCCTTGCAGCAGGAGGCGGACTGCCCTGAACTGCTGAAGGACGCCGACTGGATCGAGCTGCTGCGCGACTATCCGGCGATCGAACTGCAGCCGGACGAGGACCCGCCTCCCGACGCCGCTCCAGCACCAGCACCCACATAAGAGTCGAACAGCGCGGCTTGGCTGCGCAACGCTGCGGACCTACTCATTGCACGTCATCACCCGCACTGGCTTGCCTGCATGGTAGGCCAGAATATTTTCAACTGCCTGGCCAAAGCACAGCGCGTATTGCTCGTCCGTCACATAGCCGGTGTGCGGCGTCAATATCACGTTGCTCAGCGTGCGCAGTGGGTGCTCCGGGGGTAGCGGCTCGGTCTCGTACACATCAAGCCCCGCCCCGGCGATACGGCGTTCGCGCAAGGCCTCTACCAGCGCGTCCTGGTCCACAAGCGCCCCGCGTGAGGTATTGACCAAGTAGGCATCGGGCTTCATGAGGGCGAGTTCGCGCTGGCCGATCATGCCGCGCGTGCTGTCGGCCAGCACCATGTGCAGACTCACGACGTCCGATTGACTGAGCAAGTCATCCAGCGGCATCCGACGCGTCTGGGCTGCAGCTGCGCGCGCGTCGTCCAGATGGGGGCTCCAGGCCAGCGTTTGCATGCCGAACGCTCGGGCCAGATGGGCTACCTGCGGGCCGGTGACGCCCAGGCCGATGATGCCCAGCGTCTTGCCCCGCAGGCTGCGACCAATGCCGCTCTGCCAGCCACCGGCACGCATCACCTCATGGTCCACCACGATGCGCCGCATCAATGCCAATATCAGCCCCATCGCGAGCTCTGGCGCGGCATGAAGAATGGCCTGGGTGCGCGTCACGGTGATGCCCAGCCGGGCGGCGGCGGCAAAGTCGATATAGCGGTTGTGCGTGCCGGTTGTCACCAGCAGGCGAAGCCGGGGCAGACGCTGGAGCAGCTCCGACGTGAAATGCGTGCGCTCTCGCTCGGTGATCACCACATCGTATGGCGCCAGACGCTCTGCGGCCTTGTCTGCGGTGTCCAGGTGATCATGAAAGAAATCGACGCTTGCCACACCATTCAGGCGTGACCAGTCTGTCGCCTGCGCGAAGACCCGCAGGAAATCATTGATGACCGCCACCCGCAGCACTGGCGCCCTCGTCTCATCGGCCAGCGGCATGCCGATGGATCTCTTCGTCCAGCAAGGGCATGCCCAGCTCGAAGGTCTGCATGCCGATGGTGGACGCAAGCTGCATGACCTGCATGATCTCAGCCGCGCTCGCACCATGCCTCATAGCATTTCGAATGTGCACCCGCAGGCCCTGGTCATACAGGTGCGTGGTGTTGGAATCGATCGCGATGTAGATCAGCTCCTTGATCTTGGGTGCGATGCCTGCTGTCTCCCACGGTACGGCGCTAAAGCGCAAATAGGCTGCAAAGAAAGCCGGTGACAGCGTCAGCACCTGGTCCCAGAAATCGCCCCAGTAGCCCCGGATGCGGATGAACTCCTCTTTCATTTGCGCCCGCTCTTCGTCGCTCACCAGCGCGATGGCAGCGCCTGCCTTGTCGGCTTCGTCGAACAGCACCGGCACACCAAAGGTGCAGCTATGCAAGCCCAGGGCCGCGACAAGCTGGAACACTTCGACAATCTGCTCGCGCGTCGCGCCCAGGCCCAGCGCTTGGCGAATGTGGGTTCGCAGCGTGGGCGCAAAGAGGTTGGTGGGCGTCGCCGTAAGCGCAATCATGATGAAGGCCCGGTCCAGGGCGGGCAGCGGCCCGAGCACGGTGCTCGCGGTCACGAGTTGGTCATAGGCTTGCAAGAATGCTGGAGAGACTTCACCCAGCGCATTGAGCGCAGCGCTGCGCTCGCCATGTTGCGATGTAGATTGTGGTGCACCGGCGCCGGCAGGCTGCGTCAGCATGGCTCAGCTCCCCTTGACGCCGGCTGCCTTGATCAGGCGCGCCCAGCGATCGGTGTCTTTCTCCAGGAACTGGCGAAACTCCGAGGGCGTGCTTGTCACCGTGACTGCGCCCAGATCGCGCAGCCGGTCGCGTGTTTCCGGCTTGTTCAGAGATTGATGGATGGCCTGCGAAAGCTTCTCCACGATGGCAGCGGGTGTGCCTGCCGGTGCCAGCACACCCAGCCACGGCACTGTATCCACAAAACCGGGATAACCAGCCTCGGCCATGGTGGGAACCGCCGGAAAATCAGGATGGCGTTGCGCAGTGCCGGAGGCGAGCACCTTCACCTGTTTTTGTTTGACCATGTCGGCCACGCCAATCATCGGATAGAACACCGTCGTCACGCGGCCGGCCATCACTTCGACAATCGCATTGGCATTGCCCCGGAAGGGAACATGCGTCATCTTGGTGTCCGACAGCATCGAAAACAAAGCGCCGCCCAGATGCCCAGATGAGCCCACCCCGGCCGATGCGTAGGAAACTTCATCGGGTGCGGCCTTTGCCGCGCGCACCAAGTCCTGTACCGAATTGAGCGGCGACTGCGCCGGTGTCAGCAGCAGCAGCGGCAGAATGCAAACCTGGGTGATCGGGGTGAAATCTTTGATGGGATCGAAGCGCAGCTTGCTCATCAGAATCTGATTCGTCAGGTGCGTGTGCGCGGTGAACAACAAGGTGTAGCCATCGGGCGGTGCCTGCCCGACGAAATCGGTGGCAATGTTGCCGCTGGCTCCGGTCCTGTTCTCCACCACCACGTTTTGCTTGAGAATCTCGGTCAAGTCCTTGGCGATGTGCCGAGCGATCACGTCGGTGGGGCCGCCAGCGGCAAAGCCCAGAACCAACCGGACGGAACGGTCAGGAAATGACTGAGCGCTTGCCGCCGAGGCAAGCGCGATGCTTGCGATCATTGCAAGGCTGCGAAGAATCTGCATGGGTGTCTCCTTTTTGGCCGGTGAAGCGGCTTGTGCGATGGCCGCAGTGTGAGCCTGCGTTCAGGACACACCGTACCACCTCGCATGCTAACGATGATTGCCCCCGCATGCCACTGGCCGGTGTGGATAGAAGCTTTGCAGGATACGCAAGCGGCCAAGGGCTGCAGCCTGCGTGCTTGCGCACCTTGCAAGGTTTCTTTGCAAAATCGACCCTTGCGTTCCGTGCGTGTGCACAATAGGCTTGCCGAGTTCAAAATGCCCCTCAGGAGACGAATCGATGTCCTCAACCCATGCATCCCCTGCCCCCGCTGCTGCGCGCTGGTTGCCAATTCAACGCTACGATCTGGCATTACAAACTGACGCGGTCTGGACGGACGCTGGCAATGGGGTCCTGCAGCGCGATCTCGGCCTGGGCCGCGCCAGCGATGGCGCCATGCAGGGGCGCGAGCTGAGATGCGATGGCAACGAGCGCGAACTGCCTGAGCCCTTGCGCCAGGCAGGCACACATTTCCACTTGATTCAGGTTTTGCAGGGCAGTGTGAGCCTGGCCAACGCTGATGGCTCCCGCACTGTGCTGGAGCGCGGCGACTGCATGCATCAGCCCGCGCTGGCTGCCACGCACAGAGTGCATCTGGGCGCAGATTCCCGCGTGCTGGAGCTTGCCGTGCCCAAGAGCCCATCGGTGGCTGGGCAAGCATTCGATCTGGAAACGCCACAGCGAGCCGCGCAAGCAGTGATCAACCGTGACGTGGCCGAAGCTTATGTCCGAGGAGATGGCCCGCGCTCGTACTTTCTCTATCGAGACCTTGGTGTGGCTGCCGCCACCAACCGGCGTGTTCACATCCACCTTTTGAAGGCTACCGCGCCCTCCTCGCCCGGGGGCACGGGCGAGCACCGACACACCATGTGCCAATTGTTTTATGTGCTGAGCGGCTGGGCCGATCTGGAAGTAGAAGGCCACCCTACAGTGCGCATGCGCGGTGGTGATGCCATGTGCATTTCAGCCGGCAGCAAGCACAATGTGCCCGCCTTCTCGCAAGACTACGCCATCATCGAGTTGTGCATTCCGGCGGACTACGACACCGTGGACGCCTGACACATGAAGCTCGCCACACTCAGAACACCCGGCAAGCGCGACGGCCAACTCGTTGTGGTGAGCCGTGATCTCACGCGCTATGCAAGTGCCGCAGCCATCGCCCCTGATTTGCAAAGAGCGCTGGAGGCATGGGACGATGTGTCGGGCGCACTGCGCAAGCTGTATGACCGACTCAATGGAGGCCTTGAATCAAGCGCCCAGCCCTTGGACTGCGCCGCCTGCGACTCACCCTTGCCACGCGCCTTCCAGTGGCTTGACGCGTCGTCTTATCTCAACCATGTGGAACTGGTACGCAAGGCGCGTGGCGCGCAGGTGCCGGCTTCTTTTTACGATGACCCCTTGATGTACCAGGGCGGCTCCGACAGTTTCATCGGGCCGAGGGACCGGATTGTGGCGCAAGAGGAATGGGGCATCGACTTTGAAGCCGAAGTGGCCGTGGTCACTGGCGACTTGCCCCTGGGCGCCTCGCCGGCACAGGCACTGGCAGCGGTGCGCCTGGTGATGCTGGTCAATGATGTGTCGCTGCGTCACCTGCTGCGCACCGAAGTGACCAAGGAACTGGGCTTCGTGCAGTCCAAACCGGCCACCGCGTTTTCGCCGGTTGCAGTGACGCCAGACGAGCTTGGCGATGCGTGGCAAGGCGGTAAGCTGCACTTGCCGATGGTGGTGCACCTCAAGGGCAAGCTATTTGGCAAACCCAACGCCGGCCAAGGCATGTGCTTTGACTTCTCGCGCCTGATCGCGCACGCGGCGAAAACCCGCGAGATCGAAGCTGGCTCTATTTTCGGTTCGGGCACCGTGTCAAACAAGCAGGACAGCTTGTGGGGCTCCAGCGTGAGCAACGGCGGTGTGGGTTACTGCTGCATCGCCGAACTGCGCATGTACGAAACCATCGAAAGCGGCCAGGCCAAGACCGAATTCATGCACCATGGCGACACGGTGCGCATCGAGATGATGGACGCCGAAAATCGATCGATCTTCGGCGCCATTGAAAACACCGCTGCGCCGCTTCCCTGAGTTCTTTTGGCCGCTATCTGGCGCCGTCCAGAGACTTCAAGAGCTTGTCCCATTTGTCGATCTCGGAACGAAACAGCGCGGCGAATTGATCCGCGCTGGCGTTGGAGCGCTCCAGCCCGAAGCCCGCCAGTTTTTGCGCGACTTCCGGGTTTGCATTGGATTCACGCACCGCGGCCGCGAGCTTTCCGATCACATCGCGCGGCGTGTTGGCCGGCGCGAAGTAGCCGAGCCAGAAGTTGACATCGTAGTTTGGCACGCCGCTCTCGTGCACGCTGGGCACATCGGGCAAGGCCTTGCTGCGTTGCAAGCTGGTGACGGCCAGCGCCCGCAGACGCCCGGCCTTGACCAGTTGGCTCGAACCGGTGATGGTGTCAAAGCCCACCTGAATCTGCCCACCCACCAGCGCGGTGACCGCCGGCCCTCCGCCCTGGAAAGGCACATGCACGAGATCGACACCGGCCATGCGCTTGAAGAGTTCGGCCGCCAGATGGTTGGATGAGCCACGGCCCGAAGAGCCGTAGTTCAGCTTGCCAGGGTTGGCCCTGGCGTAGTCGATGAGCTCCTGGATGCTTTTGACTGGCACACCAGGGTTGACCACGATCAAAAATGGCGCACTGCCAACCATCGCAACCGGTGCAAGCACCGCCGGCACATCGATCTTCGCGTTCTCATGCTGCACCGTCGCCGAGGTGGTAATGGTGGACGAATGAAACAAGAGCGTGTGGCCATCGGCCTTGGCCTGCGCGACCACAGCAATGCCAATGGCCCCTGCCGCGCCCGGCCTGTTGTCCACCACCATCGGTTGGCCCAGGTAGGCTGCCATCGGTGTTGTCAGCAGACGCGCGACCGGATCGACCACGCCGCCTGGCGGATAGGGCACGACAACGCGAATCGTCTGCGTGGGAAAGTCCTGCGCATGCGCAGCCCTGCTGCCAGCCAACAGGCTCGCGCCAAGCGCAAAAATGGTTTTTCGGCGCACTGAGGAATGCATCGGAGCTCCTGGATATGTTCAAAAAAATAGGCTTGTCAAAACGCGATTCCGCGCTTGCGCATGGCTTCTTCGGCGATTCTGCATGCCTCATTGGCCGCCGGAAAGCCGCAGTAAATTACCGACTGCAGCACGACTTCTTTCAGTTGCGCCGGTGTGCAGCCATTGGTGAGCGCCGCGTCCATGTGAATCGCAAGCTCGTGGTGGCGCCCCAGGGCAGTGAGCATTGCCACTGTCACCAGGCTTCGCGCCCTGCGGTCAATCTCCGGGCGCGTCCACACAGCGCCCATGGCCAGCTCGGACAGCGCCCGCAGTTCGCGGTTGAAATCGTTGGTGCTTGCAGCGCGCTTGGCCGCGTAGTCGGCGCCTGCGAATGACTGCATCACCGCCAAGCCCTCGGCCCGCTGCTCGTCGATTGTTTTGGGTTTGTTCATTGGTTTGTCTCGACTATCAGTGGTCCGTACGATCGCATCATGAAGCCGTGAAAGCTCGGCTTCTCGCCCGGTGCAAGCCGCAGCCTGGGGTATCGCTCCAGCATGGCGTGCATGCCGTCAACCAGCTCGGCCCGTGCCAGCGTGGCACCGGGGCATGAACGCGGACCGGTCAAAAACGACAAGTGATTGCGCGGCTGAGGGCGTTCCATGTCCACTGCATGAGGGCAGGTAAAAACGCTGGGGTCTCGGTTGGCGGCCATCAAAATCACCACCACCATCTGCCCCTTGGCGATGGGTACGCCGGCCACTTCAGTGTCCGCCGTCACGCGGCGCGAGCGAAACTGCACGGTGCCGTTCAGGCGCAGTGCTTCCTCGGCGAAGCGTTCAACAGCGGGCCTACCGCCCTCGCGCACCTGCTTCATCAGCGTGTCGTCCGTCAGCAGCATGTACCAGGCATTTGCCATGGCATGGGTGGTGGTGTCGATGCCGGCAAAGAGCAACCTGCGGCAAGCGTCCAGGGAATCGACCTCGTTCCAGTCGGCAAATATGGCAGGGCCGCCGGCCCACAAGCGGCTGATCATGTCTTGCCCATCACTGCCGCGCCGCGCCGCCACAATGGGGCGCAAGATCTCATCAAGCTCCTGGGCTGCAGCCACCGCGCGCTGCGTGAGGGCCTGGGTGTGTGCCGACACCTCGCCCTCCAGTTTCAATGCGCTGGCCAGGCTGGCGAAGGCGGCGATATCGTCGTTAAGGCGCTTGAGCTGCGTCAGAAACTCGGCGTCCTTGCGTGGTAGGTCGAGCAGTCGGGCAAACACTTGCACCGGCAAATGCGCAATGTAGTCCTTGACCAGATCAAACCGGGGCCGGCCTTGCAGGCCATCGAGCAAGGAGTTGATGGCAGGCTCCACCGCGCTGGGGCGATAGCGGCCTACCCATTGCGGGGACAGCAGGTCTCGCACCCACCAGCGGTGCATCTCGCGGTGTTTCTCGCCATGCAAAAAGAAGAACGAGCGCGGGTTTTCGCCGCGAATCTTGGCGTAGGCGCTGCCTGCCTGCATGGTCGTGAACGGATGCATGAACAAAGCATCGTCCTGCAGCACCTGGCGAGCGGCTTGATTGCCCACCACCAAGAAAGCCTTCATGCCTTCGTCCCAGACGACATCGCCTCGCTCGCGCACGCTCTCGTAGAACGAATAGGGCTCGGTGTCTTCGGTGTCCAGGAAAGAGGCGTCGGCGCTGAGTGTCATTTCGTCGTTTCCCGTGGGAGGCCCATGGGCGCTCTTTGTTCAAAGCGGTGAGCTTAGGCCAAGCGGCCCTAAAGCGCCACGCGCAGAATTGATCAGCATCATTGCACGTCGTGCAAAATCGCCATTCTTGCGCTTGAATTGGAAGGAAGGCAAATGGACACCCTGCAGCAGATGCGCATCTTTGTGCTGTCTGTGCGTTCGGGCAGTTTTTCAGAGGCAGGCCGGCAGATGGATTTGTCGCCCGCCTCCGTTTCGCGCTATGTGCAAGCCCTGGAAGAGCGCTTTGGCGCGCGCCTGGTGAATCGATCAAGCCGCAGACTCTCACTCACGCACGCCGGAGAGGTGCTGATGGAGCGCGCCAGCCGTGTGCTGCAAGAATACGATGAGATCAAGCCTGCCATCGCCGATGTCGGCCAGGGGTTGCAGGGGCGGCTGCATGTGCATGCGCGCGAATTCATCGGCCACCATCTGATCGCGCCTCTCACCGCGCGCTTTCTTGAGCAGCATCCCGAGGTCGATGTCATCCTCACCCTGTCGGACAAGCCCCTGGACCTGATCGAGAACAACATCGACGTGTCCATCCGAACCGAACGAGGCAACGAGATCAAGCAGTTGTCGCTGGTGATGAAAAAGCTCGGCTCCTGGCCGCGCGTGGTCTGCGCCAGCCCTTCGTATCTGCACCAGCGCGGCAAGCCGCGCACCCCGCTGGAACTGGCGCAGCACGACTGCCTGACCTACCAGTTTCATCAGGCTGCGCCGGTCTGGCATTTTCGCCGAGGCAAGGAAGAAGAACAGGTCAAGGTCCACGCCCGGGTGCAGTCATCAAGCGGAGAGGCTCTGCGCCGCTTCGCGCTGCAGGGCCAAGGCATCGCCCTCATGCCGCTTTGGTCTGTGTCGGCCGACATTGAAGCAGGCCGCCTGGTGGCCGTGTTGCAGGGCTACCATGCAACGCCAACCAACGCACCCTTTCAGCACAACGTGTTTGCCGTGTACCAAAAGGCACGACATCAATCGGCCAGACTCAAGGCATTTTTGCAGACGCTGGTGGCGTCCATGTCGCAGGCCGAGGTAGCGTAACGCGCAGGGCCGCGTCAAACACCGTCAACCGGTTCACTCGGGCTGGATGCCGGCATCGGACACCTTGCGGCCCCATAGCTCAAGCTGGCGCCTGACCAAGGCAGTGAAAGTGGCTGCGTCGGAAGGTGTGGGCTCGGCGCCGATGCCGATGATTCGCTCGCGTACATCGGGCTTGGTGAGAATCTGAAGCAAGGTCGAAGAGAGCTTGTCCGTCACGTCCCTTGGCATGCCCGCTGGGCCGAAGATGCCGGTCCAGGCGGCGAGGTCAAAGTCTCGCAGGCCCAGTGTTTCTTCAATCGTCGGCAGTTCAGGCGCGAGCGCTGAACGCTTGGACGTAGTGACTGCCAGCGCGCGCAGGCGGCCTGATTGCAGGTGTGACTTGGCAGAGGCGAGGTCCACCACCAGGAACTGGGCTTGGCCGCCGATCACGTCAGTGAGCGCGCCGGGGCTGCTCTTGTACGGAATGCCGACGGCCTCCAGCTTGAGCAAGCGGTTCAAGGCCTCAGCCGGAATCTGCACCGCCGGTGTTCCGTATGCGTAGTTGAGCTTGCCTTTGTTCGCATGCGCATAGCTCACGAATTCCTGCGCCGTCTTCACCGGAATATTGGCATTCACTGCAAGAATGAACGGAAAGTAGGCCACACCGCCAACCGGCGTGAAATCCGCGATCGGGTCATAAGGCAACTTCTTGAAGATGTGCGGATTGACTGAGTGCGATGAGTTGGAGGTAAAGAAGAGCGTGTAGCCGTCTGCCGGCGATTTGGCCACATGTGACGCTGCGATCTGAGCCGATGCGCCAGGCCGGTTATCGACCACAAACGGCTGGCCCAGGGCCAAGCGCATTTCCTCGGCAATCATGCGCGCCGCAATGTCTGATCCGCTGCCAGGGCCGAAGCCAACCACAATCCTCACCGGCCGGTTGGGGTACGCGCCCTGCGCCGTGGCAGTCTGCCCCAGCGCCATCAAGCCAAAGGCAGATGCGAGTATGGCGAGTCTGCGAATCATGCGTGTCTCCTATTGACTTTTTGACGATGCATGACAGCCTACCATCTCAGTTCGCCCTGAGCTTGGTGAATGGGCAAAGGGGCAGGCGGTGGGGAGCGCTCCACCGCCGGGGAGATTAGCGGCTAGTGCCGCCCGGGCTAGGGTGCCGGCGAATTGGCAGTTGCAACTTCGGAATGAGTACTGGTTCTCCGTTCGCGCCCTTCACTTTAACGGGGGGGGATGGGG
>CANJPU010000056.1 GCA_947476285.1 Comamonadaceae bacterium
TAGTGTTTCACTCTATGCAGCACTTAATAAAACCGATGGATTTGTCGTCCTGGCTAGGCGCAAACCACAGCGATGCCCAGTGGCATCGCGCGGATTTGCAACGACGCCAGGGCGGCAAAGACGCGGTTTTATGTGCTGCATAGAGTGAAGCACTACACTAGGGCGCGCGGCGCGCGTTCACCGCGCGCTGGATGCATGCGCGAACCCGGGCTGATCTTCAAGAGTCGACAGGCTTTCGTACAGGCGCTGCGCGGCACTGTCGCCCAGGCTGGCGCAAAGCAGATTGAAGCGGTCCTGCTCTTCCCGCGCGCTCAATTCATCGCCGGGCATGCCCTTGAATGCATTGGCCTCACATGCCAGCCGGCGGCCATCGTGCAACACCAGGGTCAGACGCGCGCTCCATGAACTGGGCAGGTCACGCACCGCGCTCATACGCACCGCGCGGCAGGCCTGCAAGATGTCGGGGTCGTGCAGCGCCGATTCGTCGAACGATGTGGGTGCGAGCGGGTCGCGGTACAGGCCCAGGGCCAGGCAGAAGGGCACGCTGTACTGGGCCTGCATGACATCTTGCGGCGCGCGAATGTCGTGGTGGCTCAGTAGCTTGTCATTGCATTGCAACTCTACATGGGCTACATCAGCGCCGCGCAATGCATTGGCGGCCATGAGTTGGCCCAACGCCTGCAAAGGTGCCTGCGCCGTAACATGGCAGGCATAGCGTTTGTGGCAGATGCGCCGCGTCTCCCACTGCGTGCCAAGCCCTTGCACCAGCAAAGACGCATCGCCATCGCGGCAGAACACTTCCAGGTAACCAAAGCGCCCGTCCAGCACCGTGTGCGGCCCGTCAAAGCCCGATTGGGCCAGGCGCGCAGCCAGGATGCCGGCCTCGCAGGCGCGGCCCATGTGCAGGCGCTTGACCATCGCGCCCTGCGGCGATTTGGTAAAGGCAAGCAGACCCGCCGACATCGACCCGGCCGCGCCCATCGCATTGGCGATTGAATCGCTGTCCAGGCCATACACCACCGAGGCGGCCACAGCCGCACCGTACACACCGGTCAGGCCGGGTGCATGAAAGCCGAGCTTTTCGCTGCTGTGGTGCGAGGCCGCGCCGATTCGAAACAACACTTCGCAACCGGCCACGAAGGCGCGCAAGGCAGTGGCGCCATTGGCGCCGGCATCTTGGCAGGCAGCCGCGATGGTGGGCACCAGGGCCGCGCCCGGATGCACGCCGGCACCCGGAAAGCGCAGGCTGTCTTGCTCGAAGGCATGCACTGCGGCGCCATTGGCCAGCGCGGCCAGCGGCGCCTGCAAGCGCTCTGTTGAGGGGGCGAACAAGCCGCAGGGCCCGCCGCTGGCGTAACGTCTGGCGTAGTCGGCCACGGCCCGGCTCCAGGCAAACTGCGCACCGAAGACACCGCAGGCCACGGTGTCCGCGATGCATGACTTGGCGCGGCGCAAGACATCTTGCGGCACGTCCTGCAGTTGCAGCCTGGCCGCGAACTGCGCCAGTTGCACGGCCGCCGGCACGCCCGGGCCAAGGGGCTGATCTTGCGACGGCTGTGCGTGATCGCTCATGCGACAATCTTCGCGTGAAAAAGAAACGCGATTCCAACCTGCTGCTGGGCGATGTGGCCTATCAGGCCATTCGCGAGGCCATCACCACCAATCAGATGAAGCCGGGCGACCGGCTGTCCGAATACATGGTGGCCGAGTGGCTCAAGATCAGCCGCACGCCGGCGCGCGAAGGGCTGCGCCGGCTTGAGAGCGAAGGCCTGCTCACATCCCACCCCCGGCGCGGACTGGTGGTGGCCACGCTGGATGACGCCGCGGTGCATGAGCTTTACAGCGCGCGTGAGGTGCTGGAGAGCACGGTGGCGGCGATGGCCGCGCGTTTTGCTACCGATGCGCAGATCAGCAGCCTGCAGCACCTGGTGGAGGTGGAAGCGACCCTGCTGGACACGCCCGACAAGATGTTCGAGCACAACCACTCTTTCCACAAGCTCATCTCGCAGGCGGCGCGCAATCGCTACCTGGCGAGATTCCTGCACTCGATCTCCGACACCTTGTCCGCGCACCGCCGCGTGTCCAACATGGTCAGCCGGCAGCGGCGCGATGAGGTGCTGATGGAACACAGCGAACTGGTCGATGCGATTTCGCGGCGTGATGAAGAGGCCGCGCGCACGGCAGCGGCCAAGCACATCCGCGGTGCGCTGCGCGCGCGGGTGGAAGTGCAGCGCAGTGAGGACGCGCGCGAGGCAGCCGGCAGCTAAGACACGCGTGGCTGGGCGGCTCATTGCAGTGCCAGCAGCCGGGCCAGCTTGGCCGCATCGGCCTGCGTCTCCAGGCCAAGAAACCAGTCCTTGATTTGCTCGACTTGCGCGGCCGGCAGAGCGCGGCTTGCCAGCTTGCGAAATTTCTCCACCACGTCGTCCTGGCTGGCGAAGTTTTTCTCATTGCCTCGGCCGGCCTCGACGGTTCGCTCCATGTGGGTGCCGTCTTTCAATTCGCACTCGACTCGCACCATGTGGCGGAACTTGGAGCCGCGCGCGGTGATGTCCGCATCGTGGCGCACCTGCACCAGTTCGGCCACCCGCATGCGCTCGGGGTCCGCCACCTTGTCCTGCGTGAACTGATCGACGAAGCAGTCTCCTTCGAGCAACCAGGTGGCCACGCAATATGGCAAATTGAGCTGTGCCGATGTCAGGCCCTGGGGCACGTATTTCCAGCCCACATGGTCCATGGTGACCTGCGAGCCGTGCACGAGAATGCGCTTGACATCGTCCGCGCCGAAGGGACGCTCTTGCTGCATGGCGCGAATGGCGTCGAGCGTGGTGTGGTTGCTGCCGACGCAGGCGTAGAACTTGAGCGCGATGCCCATGGTCTGCCACACATGGCCCAGGCCGGCAGTGAGTTGCGTGAGGTCAAAGCGGTCGTGTGATCGAGAAAATGTGGAGCAAAAGCCGCCGTATTCGCTCTCCAGCACATTGACAATGCCGGTGAAGCCTTGCTCTGCAAACAGCCCGCCGTACAGCCCGCTCTGAGAAGCCCGGCCCGCATGCATTCGCTTGACCATGGCGCCGTACTGCGCGGCCATGAGACCGGACGATTGCGTGCCGGCAATGCCCAGCGCGTGCACCGTGCGATCGATATCGAGCTTGAGCGCCCGCGCCGCACCCGCGCCAGCCGAGAAAACACCCAGCGTCGCGCCCGAATGCCAACCCTGGGCAATGTGTTCCTGGCCCATGCAGATGCCCACGCGCGGGCCGATTTCATAGCCGGCCACCGCCGCCGCAAGAAACTCACGCCCGCTCATGCCGGGCCGCATTTCGGCGATGGCGATCAAGGCCGGCAGCACCACCGCGCCCACATGCAGCACACCTTGCCTGTGCACGTCGTCAAGCTCGAAGCCCTGCACCTGGGTGCCATTGACCAATGCCGCATGCGGCGCGGACATGCGCACGCGCGTGCCCCAGACCGCACAGGCGCTGGAGCTATCAAGCCCACTCAATGTGTTTTGCAAGATGCGCGTCCACGGCAGATCGCTGCCGTAAAGCGCGCAGCCGATGGAGTCAAGCATGAGCAGCTTGATGCGCTCGATCACGGACGCAGGGATGTCCTCATAGCGCAGTGTGGACACGAACTGCGCCATGCCACGGGTGTAGGGGTTGTCGTGCATGTCGCCGTGGGTCATGGCATGGTCCTGCGCAAGGGCATCGTGAGAGTGACGCGCACAGTATACCGTGGTATCCTGCAGCGCAAACCTCATCCCGGGTGACCTCCGTGACATCTGAATCACTCTCCGATTCCCTCCCTGCAAGCATCGCCGCAGACGGCGCCGCACATGGGCTTGCGATGGAGTTGGCAAACCGGATCGTCGCGTTGGATGCAAACGCCATCGACAGCGAAGTTTTGCATTGGGCCAAGGTGGGCTTGCTCGATACCCTGGGCGTGACATTGGCCGGCAGCCGCGAAGACGCAGCCCGCCTCGCGGCCCAGGCCCTCGATCTGGCGCAAGGCCCGAGCCTGCTGCTGGGCAGTAGCCGACGCGTGGGCGCGCTGGATGCGGCGCTGGTCAACGGCTGCGCATCTCACGCGCTGGATTTCGACGACTGCAACAACACCATGGGCGGCCATCCGTCCGCGCCGATCCTGTCGGCGCTGCTGGCGCTGGCGGATGCGCGCGGCTGCAGCGGAGCGCAGTTTGTGCTGGCCTATGTGGCCGGCTTCGAGGTGGCGTGCAAGATGGGCCTGGCGGTGAATTTTCATCACTACCAAAAGGGCTGGCACCCCACCGCCACACTGGGCGTGTTCGGCGCGGCCGCAGCCTGCGCCAAGCTGATGGCGCTGGACGCGCAAGGCACCGCCACCGCACTGGCGCTGGCAGCTTCTTTCGCGTCGGGCATCAAATCGAATTTCGGCACCATGACCAAGCCGCTGCATGTGGGCCACTGCGCGCGCAACGGCTTGCTTGCGGCGCGCTTGGCCGCCACCGGCTTTACCGCCAACACACGCAATGTGTTCGAGCATGAGCAGGGCTTTCTCGATGTGTTCAACGGGCCAGGCACCTACGATGTGGCACGCGCGCTGGCCTCATGGGCCGCGCCGCTGGACATCCTGGCACCGGGCATCGCGATCAAGCAATACCCCTGCTGCGGCAGCACCCATCCGGCGATCGATGCCATGCTGGCGCTGGTGCGAGACAAAGCACTGCGCAGCTACGATGTGCTGCGGGTGCAGGCCTGGATTCACAGGCGCCGGCTGCAGCACACCAATCGGCCGCTGCCAGGCAGCGCGCTCGATGCCAAGTTCAGTCTGCAGTATGTGCTGGCGCGCGCGCTGCTGGACGGGCAGGTCAGCGTGACTCAGTTCGAAGGCAATGCCCACGAGGACGCGCGCGTGCGCGAGCTGCTGCCACGCATCGAAGTCGCGCCCTACGACGAGACGCAGTTTGATGCGGCCAACCACTTCGGCGGGGCGGTGCGCGTGACCCTGCGCGACGGCACTGTGCACGAGGCCAGTGTGCAGCAGGCGCTGGGCCGCACCTCGGCCCATCCCCTGCCCATGGCGCTTTTGCAGGCCAAGTTCGCGCTGTGCGCGAGCACGGTCTTGCGCGACGATGCAGCCGCCGCGGTGGCAGGCTTGGTCGAGCGCATCGAACAGCAAGCAGACTTGCGGCAATTAAGCCAACTCCTCGCATCCACACAATCCGGAAACTGACAATGACAGAAGCGCACAGCCAGCGATATGACGTGATCGTGGTGGGCAAGGGCAACGCAGCTTTGTGCGCGGCCCTTGCCGCACACGAGAAGGGTGCCCGCGTGGTGATGCTGGAAGCGGCATCGCAGGACGACAGCGGCGGCAACAGCCGCTTTGCCGGCGGCGTGATGCGCTTTGCCTTCTCGGGTGTGGATGAATTGCAAAAGGTGATTGAGCTGACGCCAGCCGAGATCGCCGACAGCGATTTCGGCACCAACACCACTGAAGAATTTTTCGACGACTTGTTTCGCCTGACGCACTACAAGACCGATCCACAGCTTTCCGAAGTGCTGGTCACGCGCAGCCTGGACGTCATGGTCTGGCTGCGCTCCAAGGGCGTGAAGCTGGTGCCCAATTACGGTCGCCAATCGGCGGTGGTCAATGGGCGGCGCCGTTTCTTTGGCCGCATGCCGGTGGAAGTGTCGGGCGGCGGCTCGGGCCTGGTGCAGTTTCTGGACCGCGCGGTGGAGAAAGCTGGCATCACGGTGCACTACAAGACACGCGTCAAGTCACTATTGATGGACGGCGAGCGTGTGGCCGGCGTGATCGCAAACCAGAACGGCAAGACAGTGAGCTTCGAGGCCGGCGCGGTGGTGCTGGCTTGCGGCGGCTTCGAGGCCAACACCGAGATGCGCACTCGCTACCTGGGCACTGGATGGGATCTGGCCAAGGTGAGGGGCTCGCGCTTCAACCAGGGCGACGGCTTGAACATGGCATTGGACATCGGCGCGAGCAGCCACGGCAATTGGTCCGGCGCGCACGCAACCGGCTGGGACATGAACGCACCGCCCTACGGCGACCTGAACGTGGGCGATCAGTTCCAGAAGCACAGCTACATCTTCGGCCTGCTGGTGAATTCGCGGGGCGAGCGCTTTGTCGATGAAGGCGCTGACTTTCACTCCTTCACCTATGCCAAGTACGGCGGCGAAGTGCTCAAACAGCCGGGCCAGATGGCCTGGCAGGTTTTCGACTCCAAGGTCAGCAAGCTGCTGCGCTCGGAGTACCGCATCAAGATGATGACCAAGGTCAGCGCCAACACGCTGGAAGAACTCGCGACCAAGATGGAGGGCGTGGACCCGCAGGGATTTCTCAAGACCGTGCGGGCCTACAACGCCGCCGCGCAATCGGATGTGCCCTTCGACCACACGATCAAAGACGGCAAGGGCACGGTGGGCATTGATCCGCCCAAGACCAACTGGGCCCAGGCCCTGGACACGCCGCCCTTCGACGCCTATGGCACCACCTGCGGCATCACCTTCACCTTTGGCGGGCTGCGCATCAACCCGGACAACGGGCAGGTGCTGGATGTGATGCATGAACCCATACCCGGCCTGTTCTGCGCTGGCGAAATGGTGGGCGGCATTTTCTACTTCAACTATCCCAGCGGCACCGGCCTGGTCTCGGGCGCGGTGTTCGGCCGCCTGGCCGGGCACGGTGCGGCGCAGCACGTGCAGCACGTGCAGCACGTCCAAGAGCAAATCGCGTAATCAATCGGAGGATTCGCAATGCAGGAAAGCGACTACGGCCCATTCCCCTACACGCCCATCAATCGGCGTCCCGTCCTGAAATGGCCCAACGGCGCGCGTCTGGCCTTGTGGATCATTCCCAACATCGAGTTCTTCTCGCTCAAGCGGCCCATGGCCGGCCATCCATTTGAGAAAGCCCCCACTGAGACGCCCACCGTGCGGCCCTGGGGCCAGCGCGATTACGGAAACCGCATCGGCGTCTTTCGCATCATGGAGGTGCTCAGCAAGTACGGCATTCGCGCCACCGCCACGGTCAATGCCGATATTTGCGACCATCACCCGCAGATTCTGGAAGACGCGCTCAAACTCGATTGGGAGTTCATGGGCCACAACCTGACCAACAGCGTGCGTCTGGCAGGCCTGCCGATCGATGAAGAGCGCCGCGTGATCACTGAGTCTCTTGACAAGCTTGAGCGTTTCAGCGGCCGACGCCCGCGCGGCTGGCTGGGCGCGGGCTTGTCGGAGACCTGGCACACACTGGAGTTGCTGGCCGATGCCGGCGTGGATTTCGTCTCCGACTGGGTCAACGATGACCAGCCCTACCTGATGGATGCGGGCAAGCGCAAGCTGGTCTACCTGCCCTACTCCTACGAGCTCAATGATTCGCCCCAGCTCTATTACCGCGACCGATCCATCGACGATTTCGAGAACATGATCAAGCGGCAGTTCGATGTGCTCTACCGCGAGGGCGAACAGTCGGCTCGGGTCATGGCCATCTGCCTTCACCCGTATCTGATCGGCGTGCCCCATCGCATCGGCGGGCTGGACTCGGCCCTGAAATACATCACCGGGCACCGCGATGTATGGTGCGCCACCGGCAGCGAGATCGTGGACGCGTACCTGAAATCCGGATCGACCTTCTAAGACAATCGTCGCTGGCACTGGAGCACGCATGACAGTCTCTAACCCGGATTCAGGCATCACCGCGGTGCTGACCCGACGCGCCTTGTCGCTGCGGCGCGAGCACTTGCCATCCGAAGTGGACACACTGGCGCGCCAGTGCCTGCTTGATGTGCTGGGTGTCACCGTGGCCGGCCACGACGATGCCCTGCCTGAGCTGATGCTGGCCGACATGCAGGCGCAAGGCGGGCCGGTGCAAGCCACCGTGATCGGCAGCGGCCAGCGTCTTGGCATGCGCCAGGCGGCGCTGGTCAATGGCTGCGCCGCGCACGCGCTGGATTTTGACGACGTGAACCTGTGCATCAATGGCCACCCCAGCGCGGTGATCCTGCCGCCCTTGCTGGCACTGGGCGAGCACCTGGACGCCAGCGGCGAGGCACTGTTCATGGCCTTCATGTCTGGCTACGAATTCGCCTGCCGCGCCGGTGTGCTGGTTGAGCCGGGCCACTACGCACGCGGCTACCACGCCACATCCAGCGTCGGTGTGCTGGGCGTGGCTCTGTCTTGTGCGCGGCTGCTGGCCCTGGATGAAATGCAAACCCGACATGCGGTGGGCATTGCCGCGACGCAGGCTGCTGGGCTCAAAGGCATGTTCGGCACGCCGTGCAAGCCGCTGCATGTGGGCCTGGCCGCGCGCAATGGCCTGGAGGCAGCACTGTGGGCCAGCCAGGGCCTGACCAGCCGACCCGACGCGCTCGAATGCGTGCAGGGCTTCGCCCGCACACTGAGCCCCGACTTCCACGCCGATGAAGCGCTGGCAGACCCCGAGCGCTTCTACATGCGAGAGAACCTGTTCAAGTACCACGCAGCCTGCTACGGCACGCACTCGGCCATCGAATGCGCCTTGCAACTGCGCAGCGAACACAAGCTGCAAGCACACGACATCGAATCGCTTGTGGTCCGGGTGGAATCCATTGCCGATTCCACCTGCAACATCGCCGACCCTCAGACCTCGGCGCAGGCGAAGTTCAGCCTGCGCTTTGCCACGGCACTGGCTTTGCTGGGCATGGACACGGCGCGAATTGACAACTACAGCCCAACCCAACTGGCCTTGCCCGAACTGCAGCGCCTGCGCGCAAACACCACGGTTGAACTGGTTGCTGGCTGGGGCACGATGGAAACCGAAGTGCATGTGCACACGCGCGATGGACGGCACCTGAAGGCCTGGGCTGACACTGGCATTGCCTCGCGCGAGATTGCGCGCCAAGGTGAGCGGCTGGCCGCCAAATTCAGCACCCTCACCACCGCGCATCTGGGCGAGGCTGGCAGCCGCGCGCTGGCCGACGCGGTGCAGCGGATTGAGACAGTCTCGGTTCGCCAGCTCATGGCACTGTGCATTGCCAGCAAGGGGACAAGATGAGCGAGCCCGATGATTCACTGCGCCAGGCCACGGCCGCGCAACTGCGCGCCATGGTGGAGTGGGCCTTCAGCCCAGCCGGGCGCGACATCCCACAAGCGGCGCGGCGCAAGGCCGCGCTGGTGCTGGGCGACAACATCGCGGCGATTGTCGCGGCGCAGGACGAACCCGAGGTGGCCCGGGTGCAGGCGCAACTGGCGGCTGGTGGATCTGGCGCGGGCGTCTCCGTTTTTCGCGCCGGCCTGCCACGCACCGACCGCATCTCGGCAGCCTTGGCCAACGGCATCGCAGGCAGTTGGTGCGAGCTGGACGAGGGCTATCGACTTGCGCCCTGTCACGCAGGGCTGTACGTCATACCGGCCTTGCTGGCCGAGGCAGAAACATTGGGGCTGACTGCCGGCGAGTTGATCGACGCGATGGCGCTTTCCTACGAACTGACTGCGCGCATGGCACGCACCTGGATTTTCCCGCAGATGACGCTGCATCCGCATCCGCAGACGGCGGCCATCGGCGGCGCGATGGCGGTGGCGGTGTGTCGGCGCTTTGATGCAGCCACAGCTTTTAACGCACTTACTTCGGCCAGCACCTTGATCACCGTGGGCGGCTACTCGCATGCGGTGCAAGGTGCGCTGGTGCGAAACGTCTGGTCTGCTGTGGGCACGGCCAACGGCATGCGCGCGGCCGATTGGTCGGCGCTGGGCATAGGCGGCATGCCCGATGGGCCCTACTCGGTGTTCACTGAGTTGCTGGGCCAGCGCCCTTCGCCGCAGGCCTTGACGCAAGGGCTGGGCGATGAGTGGGCGGTGTGCAACGGCTACCACAAGATACATGCGTGCTGCCAGTCCACCCACTCCGCAGTGGAGGCCACTCTGGAAGCACTGCAGGCGCTGCCACCAGGCACCAGCCATGCGGACATCGCCGACATTCACCTGCAGACACACAGGCCCAGCATGAGCAACAAGTCGCCATCGACTTCGCTGGCCGGCAAGTTCTCCTACGACCATGTTCTGGCAACCACACTGGTCAACGGCCACGCCGGCGCCGATGCGTTCGGCGCGCAGTGGCTGCACGATCCCGCAGTGGCCCGGCTGCGCGAGCAGGTGCGCCTGTCGCTGTTCGAGCCCGCCTTGCCCCGGCCGCACGACAGGCCGGCGCGCCTGACCCTGCGCCTGCACGATGGCCGGCAGATCCAGACCGAATGCCTCAGTGCCCGCGGCGGTCCCGATCGGCCATTCGAACCGGAAGTGCTGCACAAGAAGATCGAGACCCTGGTGTCGGTGGCATTTCCGCACCTGGCTCGCAAGCTGCTGGCGCTGTGCGATTTGCCGCCCGCGCTGTTGGCGCAACCCTGGTCTCAGTTGCTGGCCGAAGACCGAGCGGCTGCTGGGCCGGCTTGACGCATACACGCCTGCCATGAAGATCGACCGCACCGCGCTGGAACGCGCATTGCAAGACGGCGCAGGCGCATCCGCCGATCTGTTCGCGCAATTGCGCGCACCGTGGCCGCAAGGTGGCGTTCATCGCGACACCTATGGGCCGGGTGAGCAGCGTGCACACGAGTTGGTGCGCAGGCACGGTGAGGCGATGGGGCTTGAATCGTCGGTGGATTTTGCGGGCAATCTCGTCCTCACATGGCCTGGGCGCGACCGCGCCGCGCCGGTGTGGATCACTGGCTCGCATCTGGATTCAGTGCCCGAGGGCGGCAACTTCGATGGCGCCGCTGGCGTTGTCGCAGGTCTGGCGGCGGTGGCCGCATTGCGCCAACTGGCCTTCGAGCCGGCTGGCGACATCACCGTGATGGCCATACGTGGTGAAGAGGCCAGCAGTTGGTATCAGGGCGATTTCCACAGCCATGTGGGCAGCCGTGCGGCGCTGGGCCTGGCGCAGGAAGCCGAGTTGCTGCGAGCCCGGCGCATCAGCGATGGCCGCTCGATGCACGAGCTGATGCGTGCGGCCGGTATGCAGCCCGAACAAGTCAGGCCCGGCCATGCGGCGATTGATCCGGCGCGGTGCAAAGGTTTTATCGAGCTGCACATCGAGCAAGGCCCGGTGCTGGTCAATCGCATGCGGCCCGTCGGATTGGTCAGCGCCATTCGCGGCAGCGCCCGCGCACGCCGCGCGCGCTGCCTGGGCGAGTATGCGCACAGCGGCGCCGTACCCCATGAGCTGCGCAAGGACGCGCTGCTGGCGGCCTGCGAGTTCTGCACGCGGATGGATGAGGCCTGGACCGATGCACGCACCGCTGGCAAGGATCTGGTGTTCACCGTGGGTCGATTTTTCACTGATGCGAGCGTGCATTCGATCACCAAGGTACCCGGCGAGGTGAGCTTCTCAATCGACCTGCGCAGCCAGGAGTCGTCCACCCTGCACGAGATGTGCGCGCTGGCGCAAGACCTGGCAGCGCGCATTTCGCAACGCCGTTCGGTCCAGATAGACCTCGGCCCCTTCAATGTGTCAGAGCCTGCCGTGATGGATGCCGCCTTGCTGGACTCGCTGCGCACGGGCAGCGCCGCCCTTAGCCTCGATGCCCTGGTGCTGCCCAGCGGCGCGGGCCATGATGCGCAGGATTTCGCCCGCGCGGGTATTCCGACAGCCATGATTTTTGTGCGCAACGACAAGGGCAGTCACAATCCGGATGAGGCAATGGATATGCAAGACTTTTTGACCGCAACCGGACTGCTCGCATGGCAACTCACCCAATGATGCGCAGCGCGCGCGCAGCCGCCGCCGACATCGCTGCCGGGCGCCTGACCAGCCAGGCGCTGGTGCGCGAATGCCTGGAGCGCATTGATGCGCGCGAAGCCGTCGTGCGCGCATGGACGCACGTGGACCGCGAAGGCGCCCTGCAACAGGCACGCGCGCTTGACAAGCTGCCCGCGGCTGGCTGCCTGCATGGCCTGCCCGTGGCCTGGAAGGACATCATCGACTGCCAGGGGCTGCCAAGCACCTGTGGTTCTCCCATCTATGCGAACCATCGCGCGGCGATTGACGCCGGCGCGGTGGCGATGTCGCGCCACGCGGGCGCACTGGTGCTGGGCAAGACAGTCACCGCCGAGTTTGCGGCCAGCCACCCCGGGCCCACCACCAATCCGCACAACAGCGCGCACACGCCGGGCGGCTCATCCAGCGGTTCGGCCGCTGCCGTGGCCGATGGCATGGTGCCACTGGCCATGGGCACGCAAACTGGCGGCTCGGTGATTCGGCCAGCGAGCTTTTGCGGCATCGTCGGGTTCAAGCCCAGCTTTGGCCTGATCAATCGACAAGGTGTGAAGCAGGTGTCTGACAGCTTCGATACCGTGGGAACATTCGCGCGCAGCGTGGAAGATACAGCCCTGCTTGTGGCGGGCGTGACGGGGCGCAGCGATTTCCTGGACATCACCGCGCAGCCACCGCCGCGCGTCGTGCTGTGCAGGGGCGCGGACTGGATCGAAGCCCATACGGATACGCGCAATGCGCTGCAGGCCACCATGCTGCGGCTCTCACTCAAGGGCGTGCAGGTGGACGAGCTTGCGCTGCCACACGAATTCGACGGCATGGCGCAGGCGCACCATGCGATCGAGTATTTCGAATTGGCCAGGGCGCTGCAGCATGAGTATCGGTGCCACCGCGACCTGCTCTCCGATGCCATCGTCTCTCGCATCGAATCGGGACTGGCCTGCGACCCAGCCGTCTACGAAGAGGCCCTGGTGCTGCGCGCGCAGTGCCAGCGGCTGATGAACGCAAGCTTCAACCCAGCGACCGATTTGCTATTGACACCCAGTGCTCCGGGCCAAGCGCCCCAAGGTTTGGCCAGCACCGGCAAGGCGGTTTTCAATCGTCTGTGGACTGCGCTGGGCCTGCCCTGCATCACGCTGCCCGGCTTTGTTGGTTCCGAGGGCCTGCCGATTGGCGTGCAGTTCGTGGCCGGCGCGCGCCAGGATGCGCGGCTGCTCTCGCATGCGGTCTGGCTTGAACAACACGTCATGAGGCACGAGTGACATCATGAGTTTGCCCAACACCCCCCCTGCGTCGCTCGACTTGGCTCAGGCCAGAGACTTGTTTCCCGGTTTGCGCGAAGTCGTCTACATGGATGTGGCCGGCCGCGCCCCGATGTGCACGCCAGTGCGCCAGGCGCTGAATACTTATTTTGACGCAGCGCAAACCGGAGGCGACAAGGCGGCGATGTTCCGATCACTGGAGGCCGCACGCTCTGGCTTTGCCCGGCTGGTTCACTGCCATCCGGACGAAATTGCGATCACCAAGAACATCTCTGAAGGCCTGAACATCGTGGCCACTTCACTGCCATGGCGTGCGGGCGACAACGTGGTGGTGTGCGAAGCACTGGAGCATGCCAACAATGTGTATGTGTGGCGCAATCTCCAGCGGCGCCTGGGCATCGAGATCCGCAATCTGCACAGCAGCGACGGGCAATACCCGGTGCAAGACATGATCGCGGCCATTGATAGCCGCACCCGCATCGTCACCGCCTGCACCCACACCTTCACGCCGGGGTTTCGCACCGACTTGCACACGCTGGGCTCGGCCTGTCGCATGGCGGGGGCCTTGTTTCTGCTGGACGGTGCGCAGTCACTGGGCATCACCGAAATCGACTTGAGCCGGCTGCCGGTGGACGCGCTGGCGGTGTCCACCCAGAAGGGATTGCTCGGTCTGTACGGCATGGGCTTTCTCTATGTGCGGCGCGAGCTCGCGCAGGCCATGGAGCCGGTTTACCTGGCTCGCTTTGGCGTGGACCTGGGCGAGGCGGGCGAAGCGGCCGCTGATGACGGCGTGCTTGCGCTGATGCCCGCTGCACGGCGCTTTGATCTGGGCAACTACAACTTTCCAGCGGCCGTGGCAGTGGAGGCCTCGATGGCGCTGCTGCAACAAGTGGGCATCGCGCGCATCGAGGCGCACACGCGCGCACTGGCCGCCACGCTGGCGCAGGGCTTGACCCATCTGGGTCTGCAGGTTTGTGGCGGCGCGGTGCACCCAACACGCGACCACATCGTGAGCGTGGGGCGGCCGGGCGCCGGGCACAACGCATCGGGCGATGCGCGCATGCAATCGCTCTACGAGAGCTTGTCGGCACAAGGCGTCAAGCTGTCGATTCGCAAGGACATGCTTCGCTTTTCGCTGCACTTGTACAACAACGAGGCGGACGTCTCCCGTGTGCTGGAGATCGCATCGCGCTGGCGCAGCCAATGAGGCCTGGCAGCCGCACGAAAGAAAAGTGAGCCCATCATGAACAGCATTGCCGCCCCTTCCCGCGCCCGGCGTTTTCGGGAGCTGCTGGCCAACGCGCGCCCCGTCGTCTCACCCGGCGTGTTCGATGGCTACAGCGCGCGGCTGGTGGAGTCCATGGGGTTTTCAACCGCGGCCACCACCGGCGCGGGCCTTGCCAATTCATTGATCGGCCAGCCAGACATCGGCCTGCTCAGTTTGCGTGAGAACGTGGATGCCTGCCGGCATATTGCGCGCAGTGTTTCCATTCCGATCATGGCCGATGCCGACACCGGCTATGGCAACGCGGTCACGGTCTACCACGTGGTGCAATACTTCGAAGAGGCCGGTGTGGTGGGCATCAACATGGAAGACCAGTTAAGCCCGAAACGCTGCGGCCACATGCGGGGCAAAGAGCTGGTGTCCGCCAGCGAGATGACGATGAAAATCGAGGCGGCGATCAAGGCGCGCAAGGACCCCGACTTCATCATCAATGCACGCACCGATGCCATCGCGGTCGAGGGCATTGAGGGCACACAGGCCCGCGTGCGCGAGTATGTGGCCGCTGGTGCCGACATGATCTACGCTGATGCGGTCCGCTCCGAAGACGACATCCTGCGGGTGCTGGAAGCCGCAGGCGATGTGCCGGTGAACATCAACATGGGCTTTGGCATTCGCAGCCGACCGACCAGCCCGCTCTTGTCGCTGGGCCGTTTGCGCGAGATGGGTGTGGCGCGGGTGAGCATGCCGCGCCTGCTCAGCGCATCGGCGATTTCCGGCATGCAAAAGGCGCTGCTGGTGCTGCGCGATTGCATGCAGACCGGCGAGGCCGCCGATCGGCCCGACCTGCTGGTGGGCATGGACACCATCTCGTCGCTGATGGACTACGACCGCATCTCCGCCCTGGAAAACGATTTGCTCAGCAGCGAAGAGCTGCGCCGAAAATACCGTGATGGCGAGCGGCACTATGTTGTCTCGCAAGCACCCAAGCGCGACTGATCCCGGGATGATCCATCACCTGACATGATGTTCCAAAGACGCGATTTTCTGCAGGCCCTGGGCGGCCTCGGTGGCGTGGCGCTGGCGGGCCAGTGCGGCCCTGCGCTGGCGCAAGCCGACGCGGCTGCCAACTATCCGCAGCGGCCCATCCGTCTGCTGTGCCCCTTTGCGCCGGCCGGTGGTGTGGACATCACGGCGCGCGCCATCGCACAAAGGTTGGCGCAAGTCTGGTCGCAGCCGGTCATCGTTGAAAACCGACCGGGTGCCAACGGCATGATCGCGGTGGACATGGCGGCCAAGTCAGCACCTGACGGCTACACCTTGACAATGGTCTCGTCGAGCCACTCGGTCAATGTCACGCTGCAGGGTCATCAGCAGCCCTACAACCTGGAGCGCGATCTTGTTCCCATCACCCAGGCAACCACTCAGCCCTATGTGCTGGTGGTCAACCCCGCTCTGCCGGTTCGCTCGGTAGAAGAGCTGGTGGCCTTGGCGCGGGCCAAGCCCGGCAGCCTGACCTTCGGCTCTTCCGGTATCGGCGGCTTCAGCCATCTGGCTGGCGCGCTGTTCGGATCGCTGGCGGGCATCCAACTGACGCACGTGCCGTACAAGGGCGGCGCGCCTGCAATGGCCGATGTCATTGGGGGGCAGATCAGCATGCTCTTTTCAACGATTCTTCAGTCGCATGCCCACACCTTGGCAGGCAAGCTGCGCCCGCTGGCGGTGAGCACCGCCCGGCGTTCTGCCTCGCTTCCCACCATTCCCACCATGCAAGAGGCCGGTGTCGCTGGCTACGAGATGGCCGGCTGGTATGGCGTCTTGGCGCCGCGAGCCACGCCCGCCGCCATCGTGGACAAGCTCAACCGCGAGATGGTGCGCATCCTGCGCCTGCCCGAGCTGCGCGAGCGTCTGGCGGTAGATGGCTCAGAGCCGGTGGGCAGCTCATCCCAGCAATTTGGCGAACATATGCACACGGAAATCGTCAAGTGGCGCAACTTGATCCGTGAGCTGGGCATTCGCTCTGAGTAGCCCACTCAACTGGCGGGCTCACCAGGCAGCCTCCAGCATCTCTTGCACCTGCGCGGCCGAGCTGACGGTGCGCGGATTGACGTAGAGCCCCTTTTCCCCCATGACCTTGGCGGCCACTTCGGGCAGCAGGTTGCGCGACATGCCGGTGTCGCGCAGCCTGCGGCGCACGCCGATTTGCTCTTGCAGCCAGCGCACCCTGTCGATGGCGGCCTGAGCGGTGGCGCTGCTGGCGCCCAAGGCCATGGCACATGCGGCCATGTCCGATGCGGCGACTGGGTCCACGCTGTTGAATGCCATTGCGTGCGGCAAGATGATGCTGTTGGCGTCCCCATGCGAAATGCCCGCTACCGCGCCCAGCACATGGCAGGCGGCGTGGTGAATGCAGGTTCTTGCATTCAGCAATGCCAGGCCGGACAAATGGGCTGCCATCAATGCCTTGCCCCTGGCAGCAGCCGAAGAAGGGTCAGCGGCCACGGCGGGCAGCGCCTGCATGAACAGGCCCATCGCATACAGCGCAAGAGCCGCTGTCACTGGCGTCTGAACCTTGGAGTAAAGACCTTCGATGCAGTGAGCCAGGCCGTTCATGCCGCTGGCCAGAAAGACATGGGCTGGCACTTCAGTGCTGGCGGCCGGGTCGATCACGATCAGCCTGGAGGCAAGCTTGAAATCCACCAGTATCAACTTGCGCCCATCTTCCGTGCGCACGCTTCCACCAGGGGCAACCTCGGCAGCAGACAAGGTGGTGGGTATGGCCACAATGGGCAGCTTGGGCGCATCCAGGCGGGGAACAAACAGATCGGCTGGTGGTGTGAAACGGGTGGCGCAGGTTTCAAGATCGCGGTCTTCGGCCAGCCACAACGCGGCCGCCTTGCAGGCATCCGATGCGCTGCCGCCACCCACGGCGATGAAGCCATCGGCTGCGTGGTTGCGCGCCAGGTCGCGCAAGCGTGCGACTTCGCCTATGGGTGAATGCTCCGGCATGCCGGTGCATTCGGCCAGATCGAGGCCTGACAGGGCCTGAATGGTGTTGCGATAAACGGTGGATGCTGCGGTGCGACGCCCCGCCACCAGGATGGGTCTGCTGATGGACAGCTCTGCCAGTTCTGCCTTGAGTTGTGCGAGACAGCCGTCGCCAAAGACCAGCTTGGATGGCGCGTTGCGATGCGCGAAGTGAGACGGGATCATTTAGGGCACCTCATTGTGTGTGCCGCTGCATGGCTTGTGCGCCAAGCATGGACACGAAGCGAAAGGCGGGTATACACTGGTACACCATCTTATCCGGGTGGCCGTCCGCGCATGTCTTGCCCCAATTTGTGGAGTATTCGATGCACCCGAAAACGAACTTGTCCCGACGCAGTCTTGCCGGCCTTGTGCTGGGTGCGGCCGCGCTGCTCTGGCCCCTGGCAAGCTTTGCACAGACCTATCCTTCCAAGCCAGTCAAGATCGTGGTGGCATTCTCGGCGGGCGGCACCACTGACATTCTGGCTCGCATGCTTGCGCAGAAACTGTCTGACGCAATGGGTCAGCCCTTTGTGGTGGAGAACAAGCCCGGTGCGGGCGGCATCCTGGGCAATGACTTCGTGGCCAAGTCACCGGCCGATGGTTACACGCTGCTGATGGGGTCCGCCAGTTCGCTCGCGGTGAACGTGAGCCTGTACAAATCTTTCCCCTACGATCCGCAGAAAGACTTGGCCCCGCTGATGCAGGTGGCCACTGGCCCCTTCGTGATCGTGGTGAACCCTGGGGTGCCAGCAAAAAATCTACCCGAGCTCATTGCGTTGGCCAAGGCCAAACCGGGGCAGGTGAACTTTGGCACCTCGGGCAATGGCACATCCTTGCATCTGGCCGGTGAGCTTCTCAACACCATGGCCGACATCAAGCTCACCCATGTTCCGTACAAAGGCACGGGCCCGGCCATGATGGACACCATCGCGGGCCAGGTGCAGATGACGATCAGCGACATGGTGCCCTTCGTGCCGCACATTCAGGCGGGCCGTTTGCGTGCGCTGGCACAGACGACGGCGCAGCGCTCCAAGCTCTTGCCCGATCTGCCCACGGTGGCCGAGTCAGTGCCGGGCTATGACGCAACCTCCTGGTACGGCCTGATGGTGCCGGCCAATACGCCGCAGGCCATCATCCAGAGGCTGCATGCCGAGCTGAGCAAGATCATGCAAAGCGCGGATGTGAAGCAGCGCTATTCGCAACTGGGCGTGGACCCAGTGGTCAATACGCCTGAGCAGTTCAAGGCCTATATACAGTCAGAGACTGCCAAATGGGCCGAGGTGGTGAAGCGCTCGGGCGCCAAGGTGGAGTGAGTACTGGCGCAGGGTCATGGAATCTCGATGTCCATGAGCGGCGCATACTGCTGCCCGCCATGGCCATCGCTGTCACCCACATCGCCTTGTATGACGGGCCGTGGTATCGAGGCCTTCACCGCAAGTGCGTGGTCGCAATAGAAGAACTGCACTTGCGCCGGCGCCAGCCGATAGAGCGATGCGATGGTCTCGCGGGTAAGCATGCCTGAATCCCTGACGCGACCATAGGTCTGCGCGTCGTCAAACATGATGTCGAATGTGAGCACGAACGGGCCCGCGTTCTTGCTGCGGATCAAGCGCGCCAGCGAGGCGAGCCGGCTCATGACGCCGCCCCTTGGCCGGCCTGCGCGCCGACGCGAATCAATTCCATTGGAAACATCTCGAATGGGTCCGATGGCTGGACCACCTGGTTCATGTTGAAGCGATAAACCGGCCCGCGGTCCAGCGCGTTGTAGGGCAATGCCACTGCGGTGATCAGGCCGCTCCACTGCGGGATCGGCAGATGCAGGGCCTGATGACGCACGATGCCGGCCAGTGAGTGGGCGATCGCCTGCGTGGGTGCCGTCATCTCGAACACCAGGCACAACTCGTGAGAGCGGATTTCCTGCACTGGTTCAAGCTCTCCCATGGTGCCGTTCTTGCCGTAGATGCGCACGCCCAATTGCCAGCGGCCATCGAGCGTGTCGCCAAACACCATGCCCACGCGTGCTGCAATGCGGGTCTTGAGCCGCTCCATCCAGTCGTCGATCTGGCCGATGATGAATGGGTCGCGCACCGACCCGATCAGGATGCTCTGGTAGCCCGCCAACTCGGCGCCTTCGAGCTTGACGGTGTAGCGCTGCGCGTGCTCAAAGAGACTGCCGCTGACCTTCACGGTTCTGTCGTCGACTGCCTCGTACTGCGCCGCGCTCAGGTCCAGCGTGCCCGAGCATTCAATCAGGCGGAAAGGGTCGGCGTTCTCGTACAAGCTGTGCGATGCGATGCTCTGCGGCGTGCAACGCAGATCGGGATCGGGCGCGGCCACCAGAAAATGATCACGGCGCAACCAGACGAACATGCAGTCCGGGCTCTTGCGATTGACCACGGCGGCAGCGCCGCATTCGAGGATCTTGGCCGCGTGCCAGGCCAGCCCCGGTGCAAAGCCGCGCATCAAGGGCACCGATGCAAAGATGGCCGTGTCGCTGGCGCGCCCCGCCAACACCACATCGGCGCCGCGCTCCAGCGCGCGGATGAATGGCTCGGCGCCCATCATGCCGACGATGTGCGCGCTGCGCCGGATGACGTCTTCGTCAAATGGCGGCGCGGGCTCCAGCGCGGTGATGCGGCCTTGCCGCAGGCGCTCGATGAGAAAGTCCTTGTCTTGCTCCGAATGAATGACAGCCAGATTGAAGGACAGCCCTTCCTTTTGTGCCACGTCGAGCAAAATGCGGCGCACCAGATCGAGCTGAAGATCGCCGCCACCTGTGCCGGCCGAGCCGATCAGAAGCGGTATGCCCAGCCTGCGCGCACCGGCCAGCATCAAGCGCAGATCGCGGGTAATGGCCTCCACCGGGAAGGCGGTGGTGCCAGCACCCAAGTACTCCGGCCCCGGATCGGTGGAGCCCGCGTCGCAGCCGATGACATGCGGGCGCATCGCCAGTGCAGTCTCAAAGGACTGCTGTGAAAAGCCCGAGCCGCACACGCCGGTGGGCGAGAGGATGCGCAGCTCGTCGGAGTCGGAATCTTGCATCACTCGTCTGGCACTTGCTGTGCAAAGTGCGTCGCGATCTCGCTGCCCGTGGCCAACCAGACGCCGGGATGGCGGCAGACATAGGCCAACGCGCGATCGACCGCGCCGGCCCAATGCGGCACGCCAGATACAAACGGATGCAGCGCAATGGCCATCACACGCGGCGCCTGCTCAGACTCGCGGTAGAGCCAATCGAACTGGCCCTTGATCAAGGTCTCGAACTCCTCGGCCGTGGCTTTCTGGTTGAAGAACTGCGAGGTGTCGTTCACGTGCAGGCTGTAGGGCACGGACATCAGCGTCTTGCCCCCGACATTCATGCGAAAAGGCAGGTCATCACAAGCCCAGTCGGCAATGTATTGCACGCCTTCTTCCACCAGGTAGTCCAGGGTGTTCCAGGTCTCGGACAAGCCCGCGCCCAGCCAACCCTCGGGCCTGCGGCCGGTGGCCTTGGCGATGGTGGCCAGGGTGTCGTGGATCGCTTCTTTTTCTTGCTCGGGTGGCAATTCATTCAGGCGTACCGCGTTGGTCTGGCAGTGGCCCATGAACTCCCAATCCTGCTTGAGCGCCTGTTCGATGATTTGCGGGTGGTGTATGCAGATGTCGCTGTTGAGCGAGACCGTTCCTCGAATGCCGTGGCGCTTGAACATCTCGAAGAAGCGCCACACACCGACTCGGTTGCCGTAGTCGCGAATGGCCCAGTTGCGCACGTTGGGAATCTTGGCGTGCGGTGGCGACACACGCTCGTTGCCAACACCGGGCATCGGATCGCTCAGATGAAAAAATTCGATGTTGGGTATCACCCAAACCGCAAGACGGTTGCCGTTGGGCCAACTGAAATGCTTGCGGCTGGTGATGGGCCGGTAGGGATAGGGACCGTAGGTGGACGCCTGCATGCGGGTTGCCTTTCGCAAGTGGAAGGGTCAGGATGGGCGACGCACTTTTGCGATCAACAGAGTTCTCGCACGCTGCGCCAATCCGGTATACGATGGTATACGATGTAGCGTCGCTCGTCTTGCCCCAGCTCGCCCCAGCTCGCCCTTCGTCGGGCTTTTCCAGGAGAGAACAGATGAAGTTCACCCGGCACCTGACTGCAGGCATTTTGCGTGCGAGCTTGGGCTTGCTGCTGGCCATGCTGGCCACGGCCTCTGGCGCTGCGTACCCCGACAAGCCGATCAAGGTGGTGCTGGGGTTTGCCGCGGGCGGCGGCTCTGACATTTTCTTGCGGGCGATCGCACCTGCCATTGGCGAGGCACTGGGCCAACAATTGGTGGTGGAGAACCGCCCTGGCGCGGGTGGCAATGTGGCGATGATGGCGGTGGCGCAGGCCGCGCCCGATGGCTACACCTTGCTGATGGGTACGCCGGGCCTTGCCACCAACCCGAGTCTCTATGCAAACCTGGGCTTTGACCCGCTGCGCGATTTCGCGCCGGTCTCTCTGGTGGGCAGCGTGCAAAACGTATTGATCGTGAAGCCTTCGCTGGCGGTCAACTCAGTGGCCGAACTGGTCGCCTATGCCAAGGCCAACCCCGGCAAGCTGAACTATGCATCGCCAGGGTCAGGCACTTCGCTACACCTGGCTGGCGAGTTGTTCAAATCGGTCGCGGGCATCAACATGGTTCACGTGGCCTATAAGGGCGGCGCGCAAGCGCTCAACGATGTGATGTCAGGCCAGGTGGACTTGATGTTCAATGTGCTGCCTTCGGCGCTGCCGCAGATCAAGGCTGGCAAGGTCAATGCGCTGGCTGTCACGGGCGCGCAGCGCGCCGATTCTCTGGCGGACAAGCCCACGATGATCGAGGCCGGCATACCGGGCTACACCGCCATCACCTGGAACGGAATTCTCGCGCCGGCGGGCACGCCAAGAGATGTGGTGCAAAAGCTCAATGAAGCCATCGTGCGCGTGCTGCGCACACCCGAAATGCGCCAGCGCCTGGCGGCCCTGGGGCAAGATGTGCTGGTGAGCACGCCAGACGAATTCGCCGCCTTCCTGCGGGATGAGAGCGTGAAGTGGCGACGCACCATCGAGGCAGGCGGCGTCAAGCTGCAATAGAGCCAATCACCCATTCAACTTCAGCATTGCGGCAAGAAGAAATGAACGAACTGCGCGAGCGTGTCGCCCACAATGTCCGGCATCTGGTGCAGTGGGCCACCAGCATCCAGGCCGACCAGATACCGCCGCAAGTGATGGCCCGAGCGGCACGCATATGGGCCGATGATATGGCCGCGATGATTGGCGCGCGCGACGAACCCGAGCTCGCCAGTTTTCATCGCCACATGCTGGCCCAGACACGCCCGCAAGAGGCCACTGTGTGGCGCGGCGGCGCGCATCGCACCGACCGCATCAGCGCGGCTGTGGCCAATGCGGTGGCCACCAACTGGCTGGAACTCGACGAAGGCTACCGCCCCACGCCCTGCCACGCTGGGCTTTATGTGCTGCCTGCCTTGTTGTCTGAGGCCGAGACTTCAAGTCTGAGCTGCAAGGAATTATTGCGGGCACTGGTGCTGGGCTATGAGATCGTGACGCGCATCGCCAGGGCATGGACGGTGGAGGCTGTCATCATGCAATCGCATGGCCGCTATGGCGCGGTGGGCGCAGCGGCCGGCGCGGGGCTGGCGCGGCGGATTGATGCGGACACCTTGGTGGCCGCGCTGGGCGGCGCGGCCACCTTGATCGGGCCGGCGCCGCGCAATCACTTGACCGAAGGCGCACTCATACGCAATGCCTGGCCAGCCAGCGGCGCATGGAATGGACTCATGGCACTGGAGTGGGCGAGCTGCGGCATGGGCGGCATTGCGGCCGGCTTCTTCGATGTGTACAGCACGGTGCTGGGCGGACAGGCCCAACCTGATCGACTGCTTGCCCAGCTTGGCGAGAACTGGGCGGTGCAAGAGGGCTACACCAAGATCTATGCGTGCTGCCAGCATCTGCATTCTGCGGTGGAGGCCGCACTGGAACTGCGCGCGAGCCATCCTGAAGTTGGCGTACCCGGGCAGATTGAATCGATCGAAGTGCACACGCATTCGCTTGCGCTGCCGCTTGTCAATGCGCAGCCGCACAGCACGCTGGGCGCAAAGTTCTCCATGCCCCATGCGATGGCAGCGGCCTTGGTCATGGGCGAAGCGGGCGCTGGTGCGTTCAATGCGCAATCGCTGGCCGACCCAGCCATTGCGCCGCTGCGTTCACGCGTATCGACCATGGCCTGGTCGCCAGAGCTGCCCCCGCCCAACGACAGGCCCGCCCGCGTGACGGTGCGTTTGCAAGGTGGCCGACACTTCAGCGCCGAATGCCTCAGTGCCAGCGGCGGCCCGGATCGCCCCTTGCCCCAGGATGTGTGGATGGACAAAATGCGCTCACTGGCCGAGCCTGCCTATCCCGGCATCACTGATATCTTTTCGCAGATCGTGGCGGGCGATGAGGGCCGGCTGGCGCAGCATTGGCCTGCGCTGGTGCGCGAGATCTGCCAGGGCGCAGCACAAGCTTGATGCACAGGAGCGGCAGTGGAGTCTGAAGAAATCTGTTTCATGCCGGTATCGGATCTGGCGCGGCGCATCGGGTCGGGCGAGTTGTCTGCTGTGGAGGTGGTCGATTGTTTTCTGGACCGCATCGCACAGTTTGACGATCAGTTGCACAGCTACATCACGGTGACGGCCGACATCGCACGTGCCGCCGCAAAGCATGCGGACGAAGAGCGCGCCAAGGGGCGCAGCCTGGGCCTGCTGCATGGCGTGCCCTTTGGGCTCAAAGACATGTTCGAGACCCGGGGAGTGCTGACCACCGCCCACTCACGGGTGCTGCAACACCATGTGCCGACGCAGGATGCGGCCGTGGTGGAGCGATTGCATGGGGCAGGCGCGGTCTTGCTTGGCAAGCAGGCCTCGCATGAGTTCGCGCATGGCGGCCCTTCGTTTGATCTGCCTTGGCCACCCGCACGCAATCCATGGAACCCGGCCCACTACACCGGCAGCTCCAGCACCGGCTCGGCTGCCGCAGTAGCGGGCGGTCTGGCTGCGTTCGCGCTGGGCACCGACACCGGCGGCTCGGTGCGCACACCGGCATGGATGTGCGGACTGGTGGGATTCAAGCCCAGCTTCGGCTGGGTCAGCCGCACCGGCGTCATTCCATTTTCATCAAGCTGCGACCATGTGGGCCCCATTGCGCGCACCGTACAAGACGCAGCGATGGTGCTGCAGGTGATTGCCGGACATGACCCGCGCGATAGCGGCAGCGCCAATCTGACGCCAACTGATTTTCGCGCCCAGCTCGGGCAGGATGTGCGCGGCATGCGCATCGGCGTGCTGCGCCACCACTGGGAAGAAGACATCCGGGTCAATCCGGAACTGCGCCAGGCAGTCGATGTCGCGCTGGATGTGCTGCGCGATCTGGGCGCGCAGATTGAGGAAGTGCGGGTGCGCTCCCTGCATGAATACTACGCAGTGCGCATCATGCTCACCGAGAGCGAGCTTTTCGCACGGCACCAGGCGCATCTGCGCGAACATGCGGGCGACTATGGCGATCATTTTCTGGGCCGCACGCTGGCGGCTTGCCTTTTTTCATCAGCCGATTACATCGCCGCGCAGCGCGAACGCAGACGCATGATCAGCGAGTTCGACGCGCTTCACACACGCTACGACGCTTTCATCACCGCCGGCTCGGGCCCGGCGCCTCACATGAATGCCCACCGATCGATAGGCGCACAACAGAAGTGGTCCTCACCCAGCATGGGCACGGTGTTCAGCGTGACCGGCGCGCCTGCGTTGGCACTGCCCTGCGGCTTCAGCCAGGCAGGGCTGCCCCTGGGCCTGCAGATTGCGGGCCGTCATTTTGACGACGCGCGGGTGCTGCGAATCGGCCATGCGTACGAGCAGGCAACGCAGTGGCATATGCGCCGCCCGCACATGATTGCCGGGGCCCAGGCACCGGCCGTGGACACCGGTCATGACGCGCCAGTGATCGATGCGGATGCGCAGACCCGCGCTCATGTGGATGCATCGGTGCGCCATGCGGGGCTGCATCTGTCAGACCATCAGCTCGCGCTGCTGCTGGAATCGGCGCCTTATGCAATCGCCATGGCCAAAAAAACGAATCGCGAGTTGCCTTGGAGCGATGAGCAATCGGCGGTGTTTCGGCCTGATCTAGATCACTCAACACAATCTTGCGAATGAACCTGCAAAGGAAAATCACCATGAAACCTATCCATCGTCTTTGTGCCCTTGGGTGCATGTTGGCCCTCTCGCTGGCCTGCGTCACGCCAGTGCATGCGCAGGCCTGGCCTTCCAAGCCGATCAAGCTGGTCGTCACCTTCGCGGCCGGAGGAGGAGCCGATTTTGTCGGCCGGGCCATTGGCGGCAAGCTGACGGACAGCCTGGGCCAACCGGTGGTGGTGGACAACCGCGCCGGTGGCGGCGGCCTGATCGGAAACGAAGTGGTAGCCAAGGCAGCCCCCGATGGCAGCACGCTGCTGCTGGGCGCGGCGGGGCCACTCACAGTCGCGCCTCACCTCTACAAGAAGATTGGCTACGACACGCTCAAAGACTTGATGCCCGTCGCGCTCATTGCCTCCACGCCCTTCGTGCTGGTGGTCAATCCGTCGGTGTCCGCAAACAACCTGGGCGAACTCACAGCCTTGGTCAAGCGCAACCCCGGCAAACTCACCTACGGCTCTTCGGGCACTGGCGGCGCCCCGCATCTGGCCGGCGAGTTGTACAACGCGATGGCCTCGGTGAACCTAGTGCATGCACCCTACAAGGGTTTGGCCCCCGCGATCAACGATTTGCTGGGCGGGCACATCCAGGTGCTGTTTGCTGACACCGGCCTGGTGCTGCAGCACATCAAGGCCGGCAAGCTGCGGGCGCTGGCGGTCACTGGGCGGCAACGCACCGCCTTGCTGCCAGAGGTGCCCACCATGATCGAAGGGGGGCTGCGCGACTATCAGGCCGGCTCCTGGTACGGCATCCTGGCACCGGCTTCAACGCCGGCGTCCATCATCACCCGCATCAACACCGATGTGCATGCCGCGCTGGCACAGGCCGATCTGCAGAAGCAGCTTGTCGCCCAGGGCATGGAAGCAGTCAACATGAGCCCTGAGCAGTTCTCCTCGGTCCTGCGCGAGGACTATGACAAATGGGGCAAGCTGATCAAGGACGCGAACATCAAGCTGGAGTAGTTGCCACGACCGAAAGCTTCGCCAAATCGCCATAATTGATTTATGGCTCGCTATTCATTTTTCTGTTGACACCCCCGGTGGCGCTGCGCATAATCAGGGCGCACAAGGCAAGGGCAGGCCTGCACCCACCGGAGAACCAATTGTCAGAACCACAAGCTGCATCGGGCGTTACCTGGTCCGGCATCCCGCTCAAGACCTCCTATGGGCCAGCACAGCCGGACGCTTCATACAAGGAGAAGCTGGGTGCGCCGGGCGAAATGCCGTTCACTCGCGCCGGGCATGCGCAGATGTACCGCAAGCGCCTGTGGATCACGCGGCAGTTGGCGGGGCTGGACACTGCGGCAGCCACCAATCAGCGCCTGCGCTACCTGGTGGCCAATGGCCAGACCGGGTTGGCCGTGGTACCCGACACGCCCACACAACTCGGGCTGGACAGCGACCATCCATTGGGCGAACGCTCAGTGGGAACGCAGGGTGTGCCCCTGTGCACGGTGCAGGACATGGACCAGATGCTCGATGGTGTCGATCTGACCAACATCACGGCGTCTTTCTCAGTGCCGGGCCCCAGCGTGCCTGTGCTGCTGGCGCAGTTGCTGGCAGTGGCGGACCGCAGGGGCGTGCCCTGGGACAAGCTGCGTGGCTCGTTCCAGAACGATCCCTTGCAGGCCACCCACACTTGCTATGACCCGGGCACACCATTGGAGCTGGGCATGCGCCTGTGCGTGGACACCATGGAGCATTGCGCCCGCCATGTGCCGGGTTTTCACCCCACCACCGTCAATGCCTACGACTTGCGCGAGAGCGGCCTCAACGCCGCCGAGGAAATCGGCGTGGCCATCGCGATGGCGCGTGCGTACCTGGAAGAGACCCTCAAGCGCGGTGTGTCCATCGATCAAGTCGGCCCCGGCGTGCTGCTCATTTGCAGCGCGCACATCGACCTGTTCGAGGAAGTCGCCAAGTTCCGCGCGGCGCGCAGGATCTGGTCGCGCATGATGCGCGATCACTTCGGCGCCAAGGAAGAGCGCACCTGCCGGCTGACGCTGGCGGTGCACACCGCAGGCTCGTCCTTGTTCGCCCCACAACCGGTGAACAACGTGGTGCGCGGCACGATCGAGGCATTGGCGGCCGTGCTGGGCGGATGCCAGGGCCTGGATCTCTCGGCCTATGACGAACCAGTGGATCTGCCCTCCGAGCAAGCGGGCATGGTGGCGCTGCGCACGCAGCAGATCATTGCACTTGAATCGGGCGCGGCCAATGTGGTTGACCCGCTGGGTGGCTCCTGGTTCGTTGAGGAGTTGACCGACGAAGTCGAGCGCCGTGCGCTGGCCGTCATTGACGAGATCGACAAGTTGGGCGGCATGGTGGCTGCGGCCAAAGCGGGCTGGCTGCGCAATCTGATGGACGAGCGGCAGTGGGCGCTGCAAAAAAGCATCGAGTCGGGAGAGCGACCCATCGTGGGCGTCAACTGCTATCAGATTGCCCCGGAGAAAGACACGCTGCTGTCCTTTCGTGGGGAGCACCCCGAACCTTGCCGCGAGCAAGTGGACATCGTTCGCGCATTCAGGCAAGGCCGCAATGCGGCGGCAACCCGGGCGGCCTTGGCTGCCCTCACGGTGGTGGCCAAAGACACGAGCCAGAACCTGATCATCCCGATCAAGACCGCGGTGGAGGCTGGCGCGACCATGGGTGAGGTGATGGGCACGATTCGGCAGGCATACGGACTGTCGTATGACCCGCTGAACGCGATCCAGGCCGGCACCACAATTTGACGCGGACATAGTCTCATGAACACCTCACCGATCCGAATCGTTCTTGGCAAAGTCGGGCTGGACATGCACGACATAGGCTCGAAGTTTGTGGCACGCGGCTTGCGCGATGCCGGCATGGAAGTGATCTACCTGGGCGCGTTCCAGACCGCTGACAGCATCGTCGGTGCAGCCACCACCGAAGACGCGGACGTGGTCGCGGTGAGCAACATCTCTGGCGAATACATGTTGTACGTTCCAGAAATTCTGCAAAAACTGCAGGAGCGCGCCATGGATCCTGTCGTTTTGGTTGGCGGCCTGGTGCCGCCCAAAGATAATGAACGGCTTCTTGCGATGGGCGTGCACGGCGTTTTCGGCCAGGGAAGCACGATCGAGGCGATCGTTGCTTTCGTGCAGGCGGCAGTGGAGAAACGCCGGGCCTCGCAAAAGGCCTGAGCGCGCAACAAGCCATGTCGCAAGCCACGAGCGATTCACGCCAACTGGAACGGGTCGAGATAGCTCGGCGCATCAGCTCAATCGAGCGTGGCAATTGGCTGGCTGCGGTCGATACGCCCGGCCCGCCGCGTCGCTCACGCGTCATTGGCATCACTGGCGTACCGGGGTCGGGCAAGAGCACCTTGGTTGATGCACTGGTGGCGCTCTACCGCAAGGCATCCGATCGCGTCGCGGTCATCGCAGTGGACCCGAGCAGCCCGGTGACCGGCGGCGCTTTGCTGGGCGATCGGGTGCGCATGAATCGCCATGCATCTGATGAAGCAGTTTTCATCCGCAGCATGGGCAGCCGCGGCCGCATGGATGGCCTGGGCCCGGCCGTGCAGGACAGTTGCCGGCTGCTGACCCACCGTGGCTATGACCCGGTGCTGATCGAGACGGTGGGTGTGGGCCAGGTGGAGCTGGGCGTCGTCGCGTGCAGCGACATTCGGGTGCTGGTGCTCGCGCCGGCCTGGGGCGACTATGTGCAGGCCGCCAAGGCCGGCTTGATCGAGATGGTGGACCTGGTCGTGATCAACAAGTCTGATCTGCCAGGTGCCGCGAATTTACTGAGCGACATTTCGGACGCTCTGCGCCATCGCAGCGGCCCGCCGATCCGGGTAGTGGGGGCGACTGCCACGCAGGGCGAAAACGGGGTCGGCGCGGTGCGCGATGCGATTGAGGAGATCTGGCAGGGCTTTGGGCCAGAGGGTTTGCGAGCGCGCCGCCTGGATGCCTTGGCAAGCGAAATGCACAGTCGCGCCATTGCAGCTTTTTCTGGCGGCCCCATGCAGCGGGCCGTGACCGATGGCGTAGCCATGCGCTTGGCCGAGTCGGTTTACGCGGGCACTGCCACTGCGGCGGATGCCGCCCGGACACTGTTGCTTGACGCGGTGCAGCGGGCCCAGCCCGATTCCAACGCTTAACCTTTGAGTGGGGTCAATCCATGAGTCATGTCGAATCATCCGAAACCACGATGCTGCGCGATAGCCTGCGCCGCTTTGTCGACAAAGAAATGCCACGCGAGCTGGCCCGCAAGTGGGACCGCGAGGACATCTTTCCGCGCGATGTGTTCGCACGCCTGTGCGAGCTTGGAGTCACTGGGCTGACGGTGTCCGAGGCCTATGGCGGCACCGGCCCCAACATCGTGGCCACCATGGCCACCATCGAAGAACTCGCCAAGCGCTCGCTGGCGGTGGCCGTGCCCTACATCATGTGTGTGTGCTACGCGGGAATGAACATTGGCGAGAGCGGCTCGCCGCAGCAAAAGGCGGAACTGCTGCCCAAGATCGCGCAGGGCAAGATCTTGTTCGCCTACGGACTGACCGAGCCCAACGTGGGCGCTGATTTGGCCAGCGTGGAGACCACCGCGCGCAGGCAAGGCGACAAGGTGATCGTCAACGGCGCCAAGAGCTTCTGCTCGGGCGCGCACCTTTCCGACTACATCTATTGCCTGGTGCGCACTGACTCGCCGGACAAGCGCTACAAAAACCTTTCCATCATTCTGATTCCGCCTTCCACACCCGGTGTCACGGTGAGGGTCACAGACGCCATTGGCATGAAGGGCGCGCCCACCACTGATGTGAGCCTGGTCGATGTGGAAGTGCCAGCTTCGGCCATCGTGGGGGGCGACGCCGGCTGGAACAATGGCTGGTCGATGCTGGTGGGCTCGGTGCTGAATGTGGAGCGCCTCGAAGTGGCCGCGATGGCACTGGGCATCGCCGAAGCCGCTGTGGCCGACGCGTGGAGCTACAGCCAGGAGAGAGTGCAGTTCGGCCGCACGATCAGCGGCTTTCAGGCGATTCGCCATTCCTTGGCCAATGTTCGCACCGACTTGCATGCCTGCCGCTTGATGCTGTACGACGCAGCCAGCCGGGTCGACCGAGGCGCGCCGTGCAATGTGGAGAGCGCGATGGCCAAGCTTTTCATCTGCGAGAAGGGCAAGTCCATCGTACTGGAGTGTCAGACCATCATCGGTGCCTACGGACTGACGCGCGAGTTCGACATCGAGAAATACGTGCGCGACATGCTGATCTTGCCCATCGCGGGCGGCTCATCGAACATTCAGCGCAACAACATCGCCAACATGTTGGGGTTGTCCAAGGGATGAGCCCGATCAGGTCTGCGCTGTGATCGACTGCATGATGCGTGCAAACGCAGCATCGGCCAATGCGTGCAGTTCGGCGTCGGTGCGATCTTGCACTGGATGCGGGATGAACACCATGGCCGGGTGGTAGCCAAGCGAACGTGACTGCGCCTGCGCTGCATTGATGAACTCGGTGGTGGCGATGCCCACACCCACCAATCCTCTGCCTTCGAGATCCGCGATGTCATGCATACAGCACGACGTGCAGGAGCCTCAGTCGGATAAGGCTTCAACCACCACCTGGCATTGCGCCGCGATCTTCTGCTTGAGTTCGACTGGGGCGGGCTTGGTGTTGGTGGGCTTGCGGTAACGCTTAACCTCCAGGCCCTGCTGCGAGAACAGTTGCTCAAGCCGATCGATGAAAACATCGCCCCGCAGCTTGGCAATGTCCAGCAGGCCGATGGTGAGCCCCTGCAGATTGGCCGGACGTTGCCTGACGGTGCGCTGTGCGGGTGCGGACTCGCCGGTCGGGTCCATGAGTATGCTTGCGTCATTCATGATGCGATCTCCTGGGTTGCAGGCATGGATCCACGCTCGCCCGTGGCTGGCCAGCTTGGAATGATAGCGGTCATCATGCCAGCGCCGCCGCCAGCACGCACCACAAGTATGCCCTCTGGGCGGAATTTCGGCACTTGTCTGCCGGCAGCCGAGGGATCGCCCTCGGCGATGCCACCCGCGCCGGGAACCAGGCTGTCGCCGTCGATGATCGTGAGTTCATGCAAACGTTCTATCAAGTGCGCCTTGCTCCATCGGGCGTCAAGAAACACGCGCGCATGTTCGGGTGAGATGACCAGCAGCACGTCGGCCTTGCCCGTTGACTTGGGATGATCGACTGCCAGCATGGCGCTGGCGTAGCTGCGCGAGAGCGACTCCGGATCACGCGACTTCTGGTCCATGATGCCCAGCATGCCAGCCGCGGCAAACAAGGTGACCGCACTGCGCCCGGCCGCGATGCCGCGCTGGACCGACAAGGGCTCCCAGGTGCTGTTGGGCGACTCGGCAAAGCAAGAGGTGTATTTGCCCGAATTGCCAAGACAAGCCATGTCGATTTCGCCGGGCCGCCCGCCGCCCACATTGCGCACCACCAGTTGCAGCGTACGACCGATGGTGGCGTTGGCGCGATTGCCCTGCCCCAGCACATTGCCGGCTGAGTTCATGCCAATGGCCTGAGCGGCTGGTCCGTTGACGATGACCATGGGAGCGGCGAAGTGCGTCGTGCACAGCAGACCATGCATGTTGAACTTGGGCTGCAGCGCCGCTTCAATAGCGGCCAGCAGAACCGGCATGTACTCTGGTTTGGCACCGGCCATGACGGCGTTGATCGCGACTTTCTCGACCGTGCAAGGCACAAGATCGGGCGGCATTAAGCCCAGCACCTCATCAGACCTGCGCGAAGTGCCTGCAAGCATGCGCGCCACCCGCACCGGTGTGGGTGGCACCACCGGCAGGCCATCGCTCCAGCCGCGCTCGAAGCATGCTTCGATCTCATCTTCACCGCTGCCCAATTCGATCTGCCGCGAGGCCAGGCGGATGTCCCCGAAGCGAACGCCCAGCTCTTCGGCCATGCCCGGCTCCTGCGTCTTGGAGCCGCAGCCCGGCCGAGTATCGGGTAGGCCTGCCCCGAGGCTGCGCAGACCGGACACACGCTCCCATTCGCCCCGGTGCCAACCGATGCAGCGGTCAATCACTTGCCCCGCCTGCACGCGAATCAAAGTCGGCACGATCTCGATGTCCAGTCGCCATGAGTGCTCAAGTGAGGCATCGTATGCACCACCTGGCAAACCGGCGGCAAACTCGGGCGAGTCCTGAACGTAAACGGTCAAAGGGGGCGCACCACGCGCCAGTTCATCCAGCACAGGCACGACCAGCGCGCAAGTTGGACAGTCGCGTTTGACCACGACGATGAGTCCGTCAACGGGGTTGTATGTCATCGGTGTTCTCTCACTCTATGCATTGGCTCACAAAAGGTCGCCTGCGTGCAGGCTGACCGATACCGGTATGGCGCTCATGCGCGGAATGCCGCTGATGGGATCGCGCTCGTCCATGTTGATCAGACGGGACACGCTGCCCAGCACCTGCTCTTGGCCCAACTCGCCCAGCCGCGAGCTGGCGTTCCCGAAACCATGTACGACCGAGATGACGCCTGGCTTGAGGGTATTGTCCAGTTCGGCGCGGGCCAGCATCAGCCCGTGCCGCGAGCGAATGGCCACCAGATCACCCGACGCAATGCCCAGCGCCGCCAGATCCTGCGCATGCATGCAGGCCGGCGGACTGACTCGCCCGCCATCGAGCTTGGGCACGCCTCGGCCTGCGGAGTTCATCAGCTTGTTGGTACGCCGGCTGACCAGTGTGAGTGGAAACTCCGGGCTCTTCGCATCGGATGCGCTTTCGCTGAGCAATTGACTGAGCTCGCCCATCATTCGGGTATCGGCCAACTGCAGCATCGCGGTGCAGGTAGGTTCACGCGCCTGCACGCGAAGCTCGCTGTCATGCACATGGCCATGCGGATGCAATTTGACTTCATCCAGCGGCACCCGTGAGTTCGCGCAGGCCAGTTCGATCATCTCGTCGACACTGGGCACACGGGACATGTCCAGCGGGATGGTCTGGGTGGGCCCCTCCAGGTTGGGCCCTTGCCCACGCATGTTGACCCATTCAAGCTGCAAGCCCATGCGTTGGGCCAGGCCGAAGAAGAACGCACCATCGTCAATCAAATCCGAGCCTGGCGGCATGGGCAGCACGGCGGGTGTGTACTGCGCCCATGGCATCGTGAAACCGCGGGACACACCCGCGTATTTCATCGCCTCGGTCATGCGCGTGCTGGCCGGCACTTCGAGTGACAGCGGCGGTGCAATGACGTAGTGCGCAGACTGGGCGGTGTCCGACATGAGGTAATCGAACACCACCAGCAGCTCCAGCTTGTTCATGGCGGCCTCGGTCTTTTGCTGGTCAGGCCATGCCAGCACCGGATTGCCGCCCAGACAGAACAAGGCCTTCACCTGCCCGTCTCCATCTTTCAAGATCTCATCGGCCAAGGCCGCAGTGGGCATGCCGCACACACTTTCCATCAGGCCGTGCACCCGCATCGGGCGATCGCTGCTGACCGGGTAAGGTGCGTAGGGCTGCGCGCGGGGCGTGAACGCCGGCAACAACACATTCGGAAATGGCGCCTTGTCGCCCTCGCGGGCCCAGCGGCCACACACCGTGTTCAGACACAGCGCAAGATAGAAAGTGAGATTGCTGCGAGTGGAAAAACTCGGACCGGTTGAGCACACCACACCTCCCCGCGCGGCGCTACCGAAGCTGCGCGCCGCCTGAACAAACTGCTCCACTGGCACATCGGCCCGGGCCGCCACCACCTGCGGCGTAAAGCCCGCAAGCGCAGACTTCAGCGCCTCGAAGCCGACTGCATTGGCGGCCACAAAATCCGCGTCATGCAGGCCTTCATCGATGATGAGGCGGAGCATTCCCGCAAGCAGCAGTGCATCTTGCCCGGGGCGCGCCTGAAGATGAATGTGCGCCCGCTTAGCTGTTTCGGTACGACGCGGATCGATCACGATCAACTTCATGCCGCGCTCGGCCGCTTCCTTCAGCCGGGCACCCGGATTGTTGTAGGGCGCACCGTTGGACTTGGCAATGACAGGGTTGGCGCCAACGATCATCCAGGTGTCTGAGCCGTCAAAGGACTGCAAGCCGGCATGCCAGTTGCCGTGCAGCGCCACGCTGGTGTACTCGGCGGGCTTGTCGATGGTGGCGGCAGAGAATGTCATGCGTGAGCCAACCGCGCGAAACCATGCCTTGGCAATGGGCTCACCGACTGGGTGCGAGACCCGCCCCGTGCCGGTGAACATGGCCACACTGCGCGGCCCATGTTCAGCGAGAATTTTCGTGAGCTTGGCGGCGATCTCATCCATCGCGTCCTGTGAACCGATGCTCGCCCAGCCGCCATCGGGCTGCCTGCGCATGCAGTGGAGCAGGCGCTGCGGATGATTGTGTTGTTCGGGTAATGCGCGGCCCTTGGGACAACTGTAGCCGTCGAATGCCGGCGCCTGCGGATCGCCAGTGACCTTGACGGCCCGCCCGCCATCGACCGTCACCAGTATGGGACAGAAGGCAAGGCAGTTGCGACAAAAGCTAGGGACAAGGCTTGCGGTCACGCTTTGAATTTCCTTGCCAGATGGCGCTGGGCTGGGAGCAGTCTAGCAAGCCCTGGCTGGCGTGTCTGCCCAAGTTAGAAATGTCCCCTTTTCGTGCAAGTTGGAAATGCCCCCTGGGGAAGCTTTGCAGGCTGCCCCAGTGGGCTGCAATTTGGTGCTGGACTCTTACGCTGCGTTCATGTATCGCGCTTCGTTTCATGCGGTATGTGTCGCGTGTCGCGTCAGGCGCAAGCCGGCCAGGGCTCATGCTGTGGCGGTCTACGCTTCGCTTCGACTTCGCTGTGATTTGTGCTCTGGGGTCGGCGGTGCCCAACTCGCTGCGCGCCCTTCGGCCGCTCCGCTCAAACAAGGGCACCGAGCATGACAACGTGTCGCGCTGCGCGCGATCCGACCCCAGAGCCCAAATCACAGCCGCCCCAGAATGAGCCCTGGCCGGCTTGCGCCTGCCGCGACCGACAACTGGGTTGCGCGCGAAGGTTTCCGGCCCAGTGACCTCGGCTGCGCAAGCGAGATCTGTGCGCGCGAGATGTCTGCCCACTACGCGCGCCCACACCATGCCCGTCGCGGCAGGCGATGCCCGGCAGGCGCTCATTCTGGGGCGGCTGGGATTTGCGGCCTGAATAGGGGTAGGGAAGGCGCAAGCCTCCCCTCCCTCCGCACCGTGCA
>CANJPU010000057.1 GCA_947476285.1 Comamonadaceae bacterium
GCAGGGATCGCCCGCAGTGCGGACTTTGTGAGAGACTTCATTTCGGTGGTTCCTTTCTTTGCTTGCTAGGCACCCGCATGTTCACATGCGGGCGAAAGGAGCCGCCACCCTCAGCTCATCTGTTCAACAAGTTCTGGGACATCGCCACCATGCGACTCGCAAAACCAAGTCTGAGAGATAGCTTCTTCGGCTGGCTGGGTGTGCCCGCTGCGCCGCAGGACCAAGACGTGCGAGTGCGCCAACGCGAGATTCGCGAGCGCATGGTGAGCGAACTGATGGATCACCCGCAGGTGGGCGCCAATCGCCTGATTGCCCGCATTCATGCCGCGCAGGACATCGAAGAGCTCTGGTACCACCGCCCCGAGTTGATGATGGCGCTGTGCCGTGCGCGAGGCGAGAGCGACGCGGCCGCAGCTTTGTCAGAGATCACCGAACTGTTCGACGGGCTGATGCCCGCTTCGATGATGCGGCCCAGCCCGCGCAAAGAAAGACTTTGCTAGTCGGTCATCACCACCTTGGACTTCTCGATCACATGTCGCCACCGCAGAGAATCCGCAGTGACGTAGCGTGCGAATTCCGCTCGGTTCATGAACTTTGAATCGAGCCCCATGGACGCAATCTGCTTTTGCAGATCCGGGTGGCGCACTGCGGCCGATACGATTTCTTCGAGTCGCTCGGCCCGCCCCGCTGGCAAGCCCGCAGGCGCGAAGACGCCAAACCATGCCGATGCCACAAACTCAGGAAAGCCCGCCTCAACCATGGTGGGGATATTGGGCAGCGCCGCCGCGCGGCTGCCCCCTGTGATGGCCAGGCCGCGCAGTTGCCCGCTGTCCAGGAAATTCTTCAGGCTGATGGGCGATGTAGCGATCATGTCCACCTCTCCCGACAGCACCGCAGTGGTCGCCGGGCCGGCGCCCTTGTACGGCACGTGCAGCATCTGCAGGTTGCTGCCCAGCGCCACACTTTCGGTGATGAGATGCGCCGAGGTGCCTGTGCCAGGCGATGAGAATTTGATCGCGCCTGATTTGGCCGCAGCCAGCGCGACCAGCTCTTTCATGTTGCGCGCGGGCACCTTGGGATTGATCGCGAACAACCAGCTTGTCTCGGCGATCAGCCCGATGGGCAGCAAGTCGCGCTCGACGTTGTAGGGAATGTCCTTGCGCAGATTGGGCAGCACCGTGATGCCATCGGGCACAGTCACCAGCAGTGTGTAGCCGTTCGGCGCGGCCTGCGTCAAAGCCTGCACGCCGATGGCGCCGCCAGCGCCCGCCTTGTTGTCCACAATCACGGTCGCACCGGTCTGCTCCTGAATGATCCGGCCCAGATTGCGGGCCAGTATGTCAGTGGAGCCACCCGGCGCCGCAGGCACGATCAGGCGGATGGGCTGCGAGGGAAACGTCTGCGCCCACACCTGGCTGGCAATGAGCATCAGGCCGGTCAGCCCCAGGGCGCACAAGGCGCGCAACGTTCGTGTCATGGATTTCCTTCAACAGAGGTGATTCAGGCGGGTATGCGGCAAGCCGCTGATGGGTGAGGCTGGCGGATCATTCTGTCGAGTTGGGCTGGGTCGGTCAAGCGCGGGGCAGGGGCTTTCACAGTGATCAGTTTGAGCAAGCGGCTCGGCCTTACTGATGGAGGTAGTTGACTCCGCCTATGGAGCCGACACTGCCAAGACTGCCTTCGGATTCGTACGGGCAATTGCGAGCAGTGTGCGTGCCGCGCCGCTGGGCTGCTTGCGGCCTTGCTCCCAACCCTGAAGCGTGCGAATCGAAACCCCAAGCAGATCAGCAAACTGCGATTGAGACAAGCCCGTGGCCTCTCGGGCCTGCGTGGCTGTAGAAACGACGACCTTGCCTCTGCCGGCTTTCATGTCCTTGATAGACTGCAGGATCTCGGCGCCGATATCGCGCTTAGCCTCAAAGGCCGCCATTTCAGAGGGCCGGAGCATCTTAGACTTCGAGTGCACGACGAATCTCCTTTAGAGTGCCCAGTGAGATGTTCTCTGACTCGGACTTGGTATAGAGAGTGAGCAGGTAAACCTCACCAGCTTCGTTCCGAGTGAGGTAGACGATTCTCACCCCACCAGACTTGCCCGCCCCCTCCCGAGCCCATCGCACCTTCCGAACGCCTCCTGAGCCACGGATGACTGAGCCGGCTTCGGGATTAAACCTAGAAACGGCAGTTGGACGCGCTCGAGTGGGTGTCTGGCGAGCCCGATGGCAAGGCGTGACGACGCCGCAGGCTAATGCCTGCAAGGAGGAGCAACGCAGCCAGCGGGTTTGCCAGGCACCCAATCGAGTGCGTAGCGCTCTCACCCAATCGGTGAGGAACTTCAAAGCCAAAAAACTCAATGTCCACGGGCACTTCCTGCTGAAAACAAGCGGTCAACTGCCGTGTCTAGGTTAAATGCAATGAACGCGGCGAACTCTGCGCGCTCGTCCTCATCCCAGTACCGTGGCCAGAGTCTTTGAAAGATGGGGCTTTCCACGACTGTGAGCATCGGTGGACTATACTCCTAAGGCGCACTAAGGTCAAATACTTCGACTGCACGGGGCAGGAGCGTGCGTATTGGTCATCTTGATGTTCGAGAACACGTTGGAAATCGTCGTCAGGCTCGGCTCGGTCAGGTCATTGGTAGAGTCGCCATGAAGGCGCTCACAGACTTGAAGGCCAAATTCACAGCCCCCGCTAAATGGGGTAATCGACAGGATAAAGGGGTAATGGAGCGCCAGAATACCCCAATATGCACTAGGATTACCCCATTTCCTCCATCCTCCACAGGCCATGCACTCACTGACGCCGGACTACCTCGCCAATTTGCGCTTTGATACGCAGCAACTGGCCACATTGCGTGCCCTGGGCGAGTATCGAGGCAAGCAGCTTCTATACGTCGCCCAGTCGCCAGAGGTGCTGAGCGATCTGCGACAGGTGGCGGCCGTCGAATCGACGGAGTCCTCCAACCGCCTTGAAGGCGTCGTGGTGGCCGCCAGTCGCCTCAAGTCCCTGGTGCTAAAGAACGCGACCCCGAAAAGCCGATCGGAGCAAGAAGTAGCGGGCTACCGGGATGCTCTGGGACTGATCCACGAGAGCGCCGAGCAGATGCCATTTTCGGAGGGCACCGTCATTCAACTGCACAGTATTCTGTACCGCTACATGCCGCAGCCCGGTGGCCACTGGAAGGCCACCAACAACGACATCATCGAACGGCACCCCGATGGCAGCTCGCGTATTCGCTTTCGGCCCGTGGCTGCGCACCTTACGCCGATGGCAATGATCGACTTAATTGGGCACTATCGAAGTGCACTGGATCAGCATTTGGCCGATCCGCTGGTACTGGTGCCGTTGGTCATCCTGGACTTCCTTTGCATTCACCCTTTCCCGGACGGCAACGGGCGCATGGCACGACTGTTGACCCTGCAGTTGCTCTACCACTTCGGCTATGCCGTGGGGCGATACATCAGCCTGGAGCGAATCTTCGAGGAATCGAAAGAAAGCTACTATGAAACACTGGAAGCCAGTTCACAGGGTTGGCACGAAACCACGCACACCATCGCCCCTTGGCTCGACTACTTTTGGGGCGCCTTGCTGCGCGCCTATAAAGAATTTGAAGAACGCGTTGGCACCATCGAACGCGGGCGCGGCGCCAAAGGCGATCGGATACGGGCCGAGATTCTGACACGGCATCGGCCATTTTCAATTTCCGAGATAGAGCAAGCCTGCCCCGGTATCGGCCGCGACATGGTGCGGCTGGTGTTGCGCACAATGAAGGCCGAAGGTTTGATTGCCCCCACAGGCAAGGGGCGTGGGGCCAAGTGGATCAGCCTTGGCATGACTCCAGTTGCCAATGCCGCACGCCCCAAAACCGTCAATCAAACGTGAGGAGAATAAGAATCCGCCTACTTGGGCACTGCAATCGGCTTGACGCTGCCACAGTCGGTGCCGAGCCACTTGCCGCCGCCCTGCATTTCCATCGCTTCTGGCTTACCTTGAATGGTGGTGGTGGATGTCATCTTCATCGAGTAGGCCTCGGGGCTGTTGAAGGTCACCTGCCCTTCCCCCTTGCTTGGCGGCTTGGTGCATTCAAATGCAAACTTCATGGTGTTGCCGCTGCGCGATGAGCGCACTTGCTTACAGTCACCTTGTGGTTGCGCGCCAATCTCATTGCGCTCGACCATTTCCTGGGTCATGCACATCTGCACTTTCACGCCACTGCCTGCAGCGCCGCCCATCTTGACGCCCTGCTTGGCCATCATGTCTTCAACCATTTTGCGTTGGTCGGGCGGCATGCTGGCCATTTGCTTTTGCATGTCAGCCATGGCGGAATCCATCTTGCCGCCTGCGGCTCCCTGCATCTGCGTGGTGATTTCCCACAGCCCCGGTTTCATGGTCTGGGCGGAGGTCAAGGCTGGCGCTGCCAGGAAAAAGCTGGCAGCAGCAGTGGTGGTGAGGCAATGCGACAATTTCATGGAAGCTCCCGTGAACATGCGCCCATTGTGAGGAGGCCGGCCCATTTTGAAAAGGCCCAGCGCCGATTTAGCAGGCTGGGGTGGCGGTCAGCCGCATCACACTTTCATCGCAAACCCAGCACCTTCGGCACGATCAAAGTCAGCTCAGGCCAGAATGTGATGACCAGCACGGTTGCCATCATGGTGGCAAGGTAAGGCATCAGGGGTCGTGACACTTCGCCGATGCTCACTTTGGCAATGGCTGCGGCAACGATTAGGCCAAGGCCAATGGGTGGCAGAAACAGTCCCACACCGATGACGGCAATGATGACAATGCCAAAGTGCATCGGGTCTATGTTGAATTGCGTGGCCATGGGCAGCAGCACCGGCACCAGCATGATCATGGCGGGCAAGCCGTCCAGTACCGCGCCCAGCAGCAGCATGACGACGACAGTCAACAGCAAGAAGAGAACGGGGCCCGAGGCGATGCTCTGTATGCCCCGGGCCAAGGCCTGTGGAACCTGCTGGCTGGAGAGAATCCACGCAAACAAGGAGGCCACGCCGATCAGCAACATGATCTGGCCCGAGACGCGCACTGTCTCCAGCAAGATGGCATACAGGCGTGAGAGATTGATCGCTCGATAGACGACGATGCCCACCAGCAGCCCATAGACCACAGCCACCGCGCCTGCTTCGGTGGCGGTGAAGACGCCGCTGAGGATTCCGCCAAAGATGATCACAGGCATCAGCAGCGGCACGCTGGCCTTGCCAAGTGCGATGGCCACCATGCGCCCGCTCGGTCGGGCGATCAACACCAGATGGGTGTCGCGGCGAGCCTGAAAATAAAGCTGAAGCATGAGGGCTGCCGCCATGACGAACGCTGGCAGAAAGCCCGCAGCAAACAGTGCAGCGATGGACACATGGGCCATGATGCCGTAGACCACCATGTTGATGCACGGTGGGATCAGAATGCCCATGCCTGAGGCCGCCGACACGATGGCCGCAGCCTGGGGCCCGCTGTAGCCGGCGCGGCGCATCGCCGGAATCATGCTGGTGCCCAGCGCGGAGGTGTCGGCCACGGTCGACCCCGAGATGCCGGAAAAGAAAATTTCGGCCACCACCACCGACATGCCGATGCCCCCACGCAGCCAACCCACCAGCACCTGAGCCAGCCCGACCAGTCGGGCCGAGATGCCGCTGTGCTCCATGAGTTCGCCCGCCAGGATGAACAGCGGAATGGCCAGCAATGGAAACGAATCGACCCCGGTGAATATGCGCTGGGGCGCCACCAGCAGGGGAATCTGCCCCTCCCACAACAAGGACAGCACCGCGGCTGCGCCCAAGGTGAAGACAATTGGAACGCCGCACAGCAAAAGGATGACGAAGGTCAGCGCCAGGATGAGTGTCATGGGGGCGAGTCTCCCGAAGCTGACTCATGGGTATCAATAGGAGCAGGCGGCGGCTCCGACAGTTGGGTGATGAAGTGCAGGCTCACCAGGAGCCCGCAGACGGGCAAGGCTGCATAGGGTATGCCCATGGGCAGGCTGATCGCGGGTGAGCTTTGGCTCATGGTGCCGACCACCAGGTAGCCGCCATGCACCACCAGCACCCACAAGAACACCACTGCCGCGAATGCAAAGAGCAGCTGACAGGCATGGCGCCCGCCGCTGGGCAGGCGCATCACCAACATTTCAAAGCGAAACAAGCGCCGTGCCTGCACGCTGCTGGAAAAGCCGAGCAACGCGGCCCAGATGAAAAGGTAGCGCGCCGACTCTTCCGACCAACTCAGCGAGCTGTTGAGCACGTAGCGGAAGAACACCTGCAGCACCACCAGTGTCACCGTCGTGGCCAGCAGTGCCACGGCCACACCGCGCTCACAACGCGCGACCGCGCCATCGATCCAGCGCAGCCAACTCACTGCGCAGCCTGCACCGCGTCGATCAGGTCCTTGCCGATCTTGGGCTCGAATTCCTTGTAGACGCCCTGCATGCGGGCGCGAAAGGCGCTCTTGTCTGGCACGGGCACGATGGTCATATTCAATTCGCGCAGTTTGCCCAGCAACGCTTCGTTGGTGTCATTGGCAGTCTTGCGCTGGTCGTTGGTGACTTCCTGGGCGCTCTTGACCAGCGCCTGCTGCAGGTCTGGCGCCAGCGAGCGGAACTTGGCCATGGACATCATCAGCACCACTGGCGTGAGCATGTGTTCAGTCTGCGCCATGAACTTTGCAACTTCATAGAACTTGGCGCTGTGGATCACATAGACGGGCAGGTCCAGGCTGTCGATGGTGCCCTGGCGCAAACCGGAATAGACCTCACCGAAATTCATGGGCGTGGCATTCACACCAAGCGAGCGGAAGGTGGCCACATACAGCGGGCTCTCCAGCACACGAAAGCGCGTGCCAACGTAGTCTTCGGGTTTGACCAGGGGCTTCTTGCTCGAAATGACCATGCGCCAGCCGGCATCGAAATACGCAAGCCCCTTGAGGTTCTGCGCCTCCAGATAGCCGAAGAGACGCTTGCCGATGTCGCCGTCCATCACCTTGAAGGCCGATTCCCGGCTCTTGAAGATGAAGGGCAGGTCCAGCACCATCATGCGCGGCTCAAAGCCTGAGATGGGCGCGTTGGTGATCACACCGGCGTCGATGGTGCCCAGGCGCATGCCTTCGATCAGGTCGCGCTCGAAGCCAAGCTGGGCATTGGGATAGATGTCTACCTTGATGCGCCCCCCGGTGTTTCTTGCAACCGCCTCGGCGAACTTCACTGCACTGACCTGATACAGGGAATCAACTCCCACGATGTGCCCCAGGCGCAAGGTGATGGGTTGACCCTGTGCAAGTGCCATGCCGCTGGCAAGCAGGCCCTGCAATACAAACGCAGCGGCTGCAAGCCGCTTCAGAATCGATCTGCTGGTCATGGAGACTCTCCTTTTCGACGGGGGCGGGGTGAACGCGCGGGTTTGCGCACTGGATTTGCTGGCTTGAAAATTGACTTGGTGTGCTGACCCAAAGTGGGCGGGGGCATGCGCACTTTGCCCGGGGTTCTGGACAAACGAATCGGGATGCCAGGCGTGATGATCTGGCCGCATGTGGGGTGCTCGGTGCGCACGATCATGCCGACCTCCTCCAGATAGCCGTCCTGGATGGCTTCATCGAGCGTGTTCACCGGCCCCGCCGCAATGCCGCGCGCCAGCAGCTTCTTGATCCATCGGTCCCGCTTGTCTTCCCGAAAGCGCGCGCAGATCAGAGGGATGAGTTCGGTGCGGTGCGCGATGCGATCGACATTGGTGGCAAAGCGTGCATCGTCGATCCAATCGCGACGCTGCAATACTTCGCAGAAGGAAACCCAGAATTTGTTGTTGGGCACGCAGACGTTGAGATAGCGATCATCGGCGGTGATGAAAGTGCCGTAGGGTGAGATCTGCGGATGCAGGTCTTCGGGTGGCCGCCGCTGCGGCACCGTGCCGGTGTTGAGCTGGATGGCGGCGAGCTGGCCCAGTACGGCGTAGGCGCTGTCCATGAGCGAGACTTCCACCTTCTGGCCGCGCCCGCTGTGCTGGCGCTCGATCACCGCCAGCAATATGCCGATGGCTGCGTTGTTGCCGGCCGAGAGGTCCACCAAGTTAACGCCGGGGCGAAGCGGTGCCCGCCCTGGTTCGCCGGTCATGCTTTGCAGGCCGCTGACGCCCGAGATCAGCAAGTCATAACCGGGCCGCTCACCATGGCGGCTGCCGGCGTTGAAGGCCGACACCGAACAGTAAATCAGCCGGGGGTTGATTCGGCGCAGGCTTTCGTAGCTCAGGCCGAGTCTGTCCATCACGCCAGGGCGAAAGTTCTCCACCAGCACATCGATGCTACGCACCAGATCGCGGACAAAGTCGATCGCGGTCTTCTCCTTGAGATCGAGCACCACGCTGCGCTTGTTGCGATTGACGCTGAGGAAGAAGACGCTTTCCTCGCCCACAAATGGCGGGCCCAGGGCGCGCAGCTCATCGCCGCCTGCGGGTTCCTCGATCTTGATGATGTCGGCGCCGAAATCGCCCAGCATCATGGTGCAGTAAGGGCCACTGACCACCCGGGAGAAATCCAGCACGCGTATTCCGCTAAGGGGACTTGCTCTGCTCACAATGCGCTGCTCCCGGTCAATGCCGCCACAATGGCCTCGAAGCTTTCAGTGCCGCGTGTACGTGCCTGCTCAGGCGGCAGCGAGGCGAAGGGAAAAGGTATGGCGACGATGCGCAAGCCCGGAATTCCGAGCATGGCTGCTTGTCGCATGCCCGCGTTGAGAAAGCCCTCGGTGCACAGCGTCACCGTGGGAATGTCCTTGCGTTCGATCTGGAACATGTCATGCACACTGCACGACACGCACGACCCTCAGTCGCCTATGGCGGTGATGACGGCGTCGTAGCTCTCCAGCGATTTCAGGATGTGCGGTTCGCAGAACTTGGTATACGTCTTCTTCTTGATCAGGTCGACGTCGCAGCCCCATTCGCTGCGCAGCCGATCGCCCACCTCGGTCAGCAGGTACTCGGCGTTGTGCTTGATGTTGTCCAGCAGGGCGATGCGCTTGCCCTGCAACGTGGGCAAGCGCTCGGCGCCGGCGAACACCTGGGCGGCGTCCTCAGCGGTGGGGTCTATCAGTATGGTTTGCATGTGTTCCTCACTTCACAGGTTCATTCAATGGCCACTGTCACCGAGGGCGTGGCCCAACCCGGCAAGAACGCGGTGTGCCGGCCGGTTCCGCCAGCCACCACCACGGTGATCTCGCTCGCTCGCCTGACCATGGGCACCATTTCATCCTCATCGTCGCGATTGATCCAGCGTGGCCAGAAGTTGCGCTTGACCTCGCGCCCGTACAAGCCGCCCAGCTTGACCAGTCGTACCGGCTTGCGCGCCTTTTCGTACAGGTATTCCTTGAAGTGCAGCTTGCTCCAACCGTCACGGGCAATGGTCTCTGCATGGCTGGGGCACAGCACCACCATCACCTCGCCCTGGGCGTACAGCATGTTCTTGCCCAGCGTGGCCATGGTGTCGGCGATGGTGTGCGACAGATCCAGTGCGTTCTGGCTCGCCTGGTTGTTGACGTTGTGTGGCGCTTCGCACCCGAACACGGTGACCGTACTTTGTTCACGCTTGAAACCGCGCTCGACGTGCAGTGGATCCCAGGGGCTTTCCTCTTCGTTCTCAGCAATGCAATAGGTGTATTTGCCCGGATGCCCGAGCGTGGCCTTGTCAGTCACACCCGGAATCGCACGGCCAATGTTGGTGAGGATCAGTTTGACCGCGCGGCCTATGGTGGCATTGGCACGATTGCCTTGGCCAAACACGTTGGAGCCGCAGTTCATGCCCAGTTCGAGCCGCGCCGGACCATTGACCAATACCAGCGGTGTCGACAGATGGGTCGAGCACTGCATGCCGTTGAGATTGAGCGCCGGGTCCGTCATGGCGCGCACAGCGGCAATCACCACGGGCAGGTGGCCTGGCAGACAACCTGCCATGACGCAATTGACCGCGATCTTCTCAACCGTCGCATTGGCCCACGATGGCGCCACCTTGGCGATCACTGTGCCCGGGGCGATTGTGGTGGCGGCCAGCATGGCCGCCACGCGCTTTTCAGTGGGCGGCACCACAGGTAGACCGTCGGTCCAGCCCTGGTCATAGCAATAGTCGATCGGGTCGTCCGACTCTGAAAGTGTGTATCTGGATGCGCTCGCCATGTTTTTCTTTATCCTCTCGAAAAGGCCTGGAGGCTGATGCAACTCAACTGGCCGCCATCCGACACGACAGCGTGACAGCCGCCTCTTTGGTCATCGCAACCAGTTCAGTGACGCGCCCCTTGGCCGAAGCTGTGGGCAGCACGATGGTGATGCACAGCAGTCCGCCGTGCTTGCCGGTTGGCACCGGCGCGGCGATGCCGGTGATCCCTTCTGCGCCACCGCCGTGAGACACGGCGTAGCCTTGCCGACGGGTGGTGTCGATGATGGACAAAAGCTCCGATGGCGGGCAGCCCACGCTCTGCGCGGCGAGCGGGAGAAGCTGCTGCAGGTCCGTTCGCGGCATGGACGCCAGCAGCACCAGCGTCGCCCCGCCCAGGCACAGGGGAACCGGGTCACTCGAGTAGTGGATGGCTCGCAAAATGGGCGCACTGGCGACGGCATCGAGGAATACGCGACAGCTTCCGGCTAGCGTGTGTAGCGTCACACCCTCGCCGGAACGTTCGGCCAAATCCCGCATGACCGGGCGCGCAAGTTCCAGAATGCTGGGCGCGCTTTGGGTGGCGGACGCTGCCAATTTGCTGGACAGCGCGTACTCCTGCAGATCGTTGTGTATCAACCAGCCTCTTGACTCAAGCGTGTGAACAAGACGGAATGCCGTCGCCTTAGGCAGCCCCGTCATGTTTGAGATTTGCTGCAGGGTCAGTCGCGGGGCGTACGGGCTGAAGCAGTCGAGGATGGCCAAGCCGCGCACGAGTGTGCGCGTCGGGGACGCGCCTGCATCCTCACGCGGCGTGCCGATAGACTCGGTCCGACCGCGCCCAGCCTTGCGCACCGGGAGGTCGGGAATCGGGATTCCCATGAGGCCGCCACCGGATGAATGCCGCATCGATGTCTCCGTTTCGGGTCTTGCCATGATTGGTGCCCGCTAATTTGCGCCTTCTAACAGCGCCGATTCATCCTATCCCCAAGCCAGGGAAGACCGCAACCGGGGTTTCGATAGGTGAAACGCGCACTCAACCGCTTGGGGCTTCCAGGACGGGCTCCAGCCCCAGCCATGAGGCGGATCCCAAGGTGTACGACGCAAGACCCGGCCGGCCTCAACTTGAATACCTGGCCTTATCCACCGCATCGCCCACGGCTGCAAGCAAGGCATCGGCCTGAACCGGTTTGGTCAGGTGCATGTCAAAACCGTTCGCAAGCGCATGCTGCTCGTCGCCCTGGCGGCCATATCCCGTCAGGGCGATCAGGCTGCCGCGGTAGGCATGCTGCGGCGATCTCAGTAGCTGTGCCAGATCGTAGCCGCTCATGCCGGGTAGCCCGATGTCCAGCATGGCCACCTGCGGGCTGAAGTCGGCCACCTGCGCGATGGCCTGCGCGGGGGTGTAGGCCGCCTTGGCCTGGTAGCCGCTCATCTCCAGCAACTGAACCAGAGAATCAGCCGCATCGCGGTTGTCATCGACCACCAGCACCCTACCCGTGCCACTGCGGGGCAACTGCGCCGTGGGCAGCGGTGCCGCGCTGGGCTCCTGCACGCAGGGCAGCACCAGGGTCACCACAGTGCCTTTCCCCTTGCCCGCACTGTTGGCGAACACGCTACCCTCATGCATCTCGGTCAGGCTCTTGACGATGGCCAGGCCCAGGCCCAGTCCACCCAGCGATCGGTCCATGCTCTGGGGTGCCTGGAAGAAAGGCTCAAAGGCATGCTCCAGCACCTCAGGCGACATGCCCAGCCCGTCATCACGCACCTGCACTTGCACCTGATCTGCGATCCTGCGCAAGTCCACCTCAATATGACCTGTGTCGGAGGTGAACTTCAAGGCATTGCCCAGCAAATTGTTGAACACCTGCACCAGCCGCACTTCATCTGCGCGCACCCAGCAGGTGGCGGCCTGGGCATCTATGTGAGTCTGCAGAGATCGCCCGCCCAGCACAGGCCGCAGCGATTCGATGACTCTTGCGAGCAACTCGGTCAGGTTCAGTGTTTCCATCCGCATGGTCAATCGCTTGCCGGTGATGCGCGAGACGTCCAGCAGGTCATCCACCAGCCGCACCAAGTAGCCGAGCTGGCGGCTGATGATCTCGCGCTCGGGCCGGGTGTGCTCGTCGCCCTTGCGGTCCATCAGGTGCAAGGCAGTGGTGATGGGCGCCAGCGGGTTTCTCAGCTCATGGCCAAGCACAGCCAGAAATTCATCTTTGCCACGGGCGGCCTCCTGCGCCTGGCCCAGTGCCTGGGTGACCCGATCAAGCAACTGCTCTCGCTCTTGCTCATTGCGCTGGCGCTCTTGCAGCGCAGCCTGTCGCTCTGCTGATGCGCCGCCAAGCGCGCGGGCCACTTCGTCGAGTTCGGCGATGCCCAGCGCAGGCAGATGCACTCGCCCGCCGCGGCCCATGGCCTTGGCGGCCTCTTTGAGCGCGTCGATCGGCTCGCTCACCCGCCGCGCAAACATGCGGGCCAGATAGGCCGACAGGACCAGTGATGCCAGCAAACCGCCGACCACCGAGATCAGCAAAGGCAGCGAACCACGCAGCACTTCATCGGTGGACACGCCCACCGCCACCACCCAGCGCGAATCCTTCAACTTGCTGTAGCCGGTGTACATGCTCTCACCTTCCACCGTGAGTGTGACGCCCGAACCTTCCATCGCACCCGATTCCAGCATGGCCCGCAGCGAGGCCGAGGCCTTCATCTGCTCGCTGACACGGGTGCGCGCCACACGTACGCCCTCCTGGTCCAACACGGTGACAACCCAGCTCGATGGCACCTGTTGGCGTGTGAGCACGTCCAGAATCTGGTCGGTGTTGAGCACCGCAGACAAGACATTCACAAGTTTCCCGTTGCGCACCACGGGCACCCGCACCGCAAACGCGTTGCCCGAGGCTCTGCGGCCTGCTGTCACACGGCCGACGACCGGCACAAGCGTGTCTATGGCCTGCTGCATGGTGGCCGGATCGAGCAGACTTTGCGCCATGGGCGAGCCCATGGGCAAAGAGGAATTCAGAACGACCTGGCCCTTGCTGTCCGCCAATAGCAGGGTGCGCCAGCCGCGCTGACGCACGATGCGCTGCGCCAGATCATGAAACGGTTCCAGCGCACTGGTGCCGAGCTCCTCGGACTGACCCAAACTCTCCAGCACGCTGATGGCCGACTGCAACTCCGCATCGACCGCAGTAGCCAAGGCGCGCGACAACTCCAGCGCCGAGCGCTGCGCCTGAACCTGCCGCTCGCGCACCAGGTAAACACTGACAAGCACGGCGGCGATGGCCAGTGGCCAGAGCCCACTGGCAACGAGCATGAACAAGCGCTGGCGCAGCGCTTGCGGCGGTGAAGCCGGCTTGGCGCCCTCACGGCTCAAGCGAGACTCCTGCTGAGCTCGCACTGTGCGAAAACATTGTCTTGCCCGCCACGTCCATCGGGCAGCGCAGCACCGAGCCGGTGTGGGACTCGGTGATGTAGAGGGTGCGCCGGTCCGCGCCGCCGTAGGCGATGTTGGTGGTGGCCGCGCCCGCGCAGGACCGCACGCGCAGCAGCGGCTCTCCGCTTGGGCTGAACAGCCACACTGCACCCATCAGCGGATGCGCCACCGCGAGGTTTCCCTCTTCGTCCATAGCCAGGCCATCGGGGCCGCCGCCGGCCGAGCCACTGAGCTGCACGAACAAGCCCACCCGGCCAACGCTGCCGTCGGCGCGCAAGGGTGTGCGCCAGATCGCGTTGGCCTTGGTCACCGCAATAAACAGCGTGCGCTCATCTGGGCTGAGCACCAGGCCATTGGGGCTAGGCAAGCCTTGCATCAGAAGATCGAGCGTGCCATCGCCCCGCAGGCGATACACCCGGCCTGTGGGCGCCAGCAGATCGGAGTCGCCCTGGTCGGTGAAATACAAATCACCATTACGGGCGAAGAACAAGTCGTTCACACCCAGGAAGTGACCACCGCGCGGGCCTTTACAAATCAGCTCCGGTGTGGCGGCACCGGGCGCCAAGCGCATGATGCCGTGGTGGTGATCGGCAATGTAGATGCTGCCATCGCGATGGATCTTCAGGCCGTTGGGCTCGCCATCGTATTGGGCCCGCACGCTGAACTGCCCTTCGGGCGAGATGCCAAAGATGCGGCCATGGGCAATGTCCACCAGCATGAGATGGCCCGACAGATCGAACGATGGCCCCTCCAGAAAAGAATGCATGCCTGCATCAACGAAACGTTCGCTCGCCCAGCGCGAGTGCCGGTCCTGCGCGCGCAAGGTGGCCGGCAATTGCGCGAAAACTTCGGTCGTTCGATCGGGTGGTGCGTTGAACATGGGCAGCTCTCCTTCAGGCTGTACCGGCACGCAGCAGTCGCCCCGGCAGATTCGATGTGGCCTGGCCATTGCGACGGGTGACTTGGCCGGACACGATGGTGGCCACGTAGCCCTGCGCATCCTGCAGCAGTCTGCGGCCCTGGCCGGGCAAGTCGTACACCACGCGAGGCGACTGTAGCCGCAGGCGGGCGTAATCGATCACATTCAGGTCGGCCTTGCGGCCAGGTGCGACCAGCCCTCGGTCATGCAGACCCATCAGGCGCGCGGGGTCGGCACTCTGCATCTTCACCGCGGATTCCAGTGCCATGCGCGGCCCGCGTGTGCGATCGCGCGTCCAGTGCGTGAGCATGAAGGTCGGCCAGCTTGCATCGCAGATGTATCCGCAATGCGCACCGCCGTCTCCCAGACCGATCACCGTGAGCGGATGCTGCAGCATCTCGCGGCAAGCCTCCAGGTCGTGGTGTGCATAGCTGTGCACCGGGCGCATCAGCACCAGGTGCCCCTCATCGCGCAGCAGCATGTCGTAGGCCAGTTGCTGCGGGGGCATCGCGAGCGCACGCGCCCGGGCGGCGATGCTGTCGCCAGCCTGCGGCTCGTAGTCGGTCGGATCGCCAAGAGGGTAGACGCCCTCCAAGTCCAGCGCCCTCTTCATCGAGCGCTGGTCGCCCGCGAGCGATGCGTCCGGCTGCTGGGACAAGATGAGTTCGCGCACCTCGGGCCGGCGCATTTGCGCCACGCGCTCGGCCAGCGGCAAATGCGCGATGGCGCGGTAGGCCGGATGAAACGAGAACGGGTGCAGCGACATGTCCAGCCCCATCAGCATGCCCACCGCGCGGGCGCAGACCTGAGCGGTGATATCCAGCCCCTGGCTGCTCGCGCTCTCCATCATGCGCAAGATGCCCTGCCAGTCATCGGGCCGCTCATGGCTTTGCGCGAGCGACACCGACAGCGGCCGATTCGATGCGCGCACCATGGCGCGCAGCACTTCAAAATCTTCCACAGGCTGGGTGAAGCCCGCCACGACTTGCAACAGGCCGCTTCCCGCATCCTGCAGGCCGCGCGCGATCTCCACCAACTCTTCGGTGGCCGCCTGGTACATGGGAGTGTTGGAGCCATCGCTGCTGCGATGGTTGATGGTGCGCGAGGTCGAGAAGCCAAAGGCGCCGACACGCATGGCCTCGCAGGCCAGCTCGCGCATGCGCTGGCGGTCTTGTGCCGTGGCCGGCTCGCGCCGCGCGCCGCGCTGGCCCATGGCGTACACACGCAGCGCCGCATGAGGCAGGTAGGCGCCTACGTCCATATCAAACTCTCGGCCCGCCAGAAAATCCAGGTACTGGGGAAAGGTCTCCCAGGCCCAGGGCAGACCTTGCGTGAAGACGATTTCCGGAATGTCTTCCACGCCTTCCATCAGCCGCACCAGCGTGTCGCGGTCCTGCGACCGGCACGGCGCGAAGCCAACCCCGCAATTGCCAATGATGGCGGTGGTCACGCCGTGAGCGGACGAAGGCAGCAACTGCTGCGCCCACGTCACCTGGCCGTCGTAGTGGGTATGAACATCGATGAAGCCTGGCGTGACCAGCATGCCTGTGGCGTCAATGACTTCGCCCGGCCCATCGGGCACACTGCCCACCGCAGTGATGCGGTCACCGTGAATCTCCACATCAGCAAGCCGGGGCGGGCCGCCGCTGCCGTCGACCACTGTGCCGCCACGCAGCACGGTGCGCAGCGCACCTGGTTGTACCGCGATCATGCGCGCAGCAGGCGCCCGGGCAACTCGCCTGTGGGTTGCCCGCCGCGCTGAGTGACCACGCCGGAGACGATGGTTGCGACATAGCCGTCGGCACGCTGCACCAAGCGGCGTCCACCACCGGGCAGGTCGTACAGCACTTCGGGGCGGTGCAGGGCAAGCCGGTCGTGGTCGATCACATTCACATCGGCCTTCAGGCCGGTTGCGATACGGCCGCGGTCCGTCAGGCCCACCACGGCTGCCGCATCGGCCGTCTGTCTTTTGACCACGTAAGGCAAGGGCAAGCGCTCGCCACGGGTGCGGTCACGCGTCCAGTGACTCAGCACATAGCTGGTGATACTCGCATCGCACACCATGCCGCAATGCGCGCCGCCGTCCGCGATGCCAGGCACAGTGTTGGGGTGGCGCATCATGGCCAGCACTGCATCGAGATTGCCATTGGCATAGTTCAATAGGGGCCGATACAACAGGCCGATGCCGTTGCGCTGCATCATCACATCGTAGGCCAGCTCAGCAGGGCTCACACCCATGCGCTGCGCGCGCGCGGCGATGCTGTCTTGCGGCATGGGCTCGTAGTCGGGCTTCTCGCCCATCTCGTACTGCTTCTTGAAATCATGGAAGCGCGCTGCAAACTCGGCACTGGCAGGTGGCGTCGCCAGCAAGGTGGCACGCACTTGGCTGTCGCGCAGGCGCTCCACCCGCTGGGGCATGGGCAGCTTCTCAATCTGCCGCCACAGCGGATGGTGCGAGAACGGGTTGTCGGTGAGCTCAAAACCCATCAGCAGGCCAATGGGCCGGCCCATCACCTGGCCGGTGATGCGCACGCCGTCTGCATTGGCCTGGGCCACCATGTCCATCATCCGCTTCCAGCCGTCCGGGTCGCTCTCGCGCTGCGTGATGTTGACCGACATCGGGCGACCCGATCGCTGCACCAGGCGGCGCAGCATGTCGAATTCAGCCACGCCCTCGGCCTTCTTTTGCGGAATGTCGGTGATGAACTGAAGCACGCCCTTGCCTTCACGTCCCACCGCCATGGTGATGGCCATCAATTCGTCTTCGGCTGCGTCCAGGGTGGCGATGGGCTCGCCATCGCGCGTCTTGTGGGCCAGTGCGCGTGAAGTTGAGAAGCCGAAGGCACCCGCGCGAATCGCCTCGCCAGCCAGCCGCGCCATCTGCTCGCAATCTTGTGCGGTGGCGCGTTCACGGCGCGCACCGCGCTCACCCATCACATGCACGCGCAGCGCGGCATGCGGCAATTGCGCGGCCACGTCCATATCGAACTGGCGCTGCGCCAGCGCATCGAGGTATTCGGGAAAGCTCTGCCAGTTCCAGGGCAGGCCTTCATTGAGAACAATGCCGGGTATGTCTTCCACGCCCTCCATCAGCTCGACCAGCATCTCGCGCTGATGCGGCAGACAGGGCGCGAAGCCCACGCCACAATTTCCCATCACCGCCGTGGTCACGCCATGCCAAGAAGATGGCGAGAGGCTCTGCGACCAGGTGGCCTGCCCGTCGTAATGCGTGTGCACATCGACGAAACCGGGCGTAACCAGACAGCCACGCGCATCAATGACTTCACCCTGCGCCTGGCCCAGCTTGCCGATTCGGCCGATCTTGCCGTCGATCAGCTCGACATCGGCCTCGAAGGGCTGCGCGCCGGTGCCATCGACGATGGTGCCGCCGCGAATGATCAACTTGCCAGTGTGTTGCATGGTGGGTGCCGGAAGTCAGTAGACATTATTGACGTTTTCGGGATCGACGTCTGCCGGGATGGCCACTCATGCAAATGCCTTCATCAGCGATTGCGTGTCGCGGCCCAGTGCCGGCCCGGGCCGTGGCGTGGGCCGCTCCAGGTGCAGCAGGCGCAAGGGACTGGCCAGCACGGTGTACTCAAGGCCTTCCTGGTTCACCACTTCCCACAGCCGACGGCTGGTCGTCTGCTCGCCGTGGACCACTTCGGCTATGCCCCTGACCGGCGCGGCGCGCACACCGGCCTTGACCAGTGCGTCCACCAGCGCTGCGCGAGTCAACGCGCCCGCGCCCAGCTCGTCGGCCAGGCGCTGTGCCGTGGCTGCATCGCAAGTGACCAGCACATGACCGTCGGCGCAGGCGATCACCGAGTCGGCGGGGGTGATGCCGCCGGGCCGGTTCCATGCGGTTTGGGTGGCCCATGCGCCAATGTCCTGCATGGCCAGGTCAATCGACTGGCCGCGCGCGCCCGATGCGTCACCCTGCGGCACAACGCGGCGCGCCACCAGGCCGGCCAGCATCGCGTACATGCCGAACACCGCGCCCAGCACGTCGGCCAGAGAAGGGCCTGCCTTGAGCGGCATGTCGCCCAGATGCATGGTGTCCATCAGGCCCGACATGGCCTGTATCACGGTGTCGAACGCAGGCCGGCCTTCGTAGATCGAGTCGGCGCCAAAGCCGGAGATGGCGCAATACAGCAGTGAAGGATTGATCTGCAGAAGCTGCGCCGGAGCAAAGCCTTTGCGGGCGAGCGCGCCGGGCCGCAGGTTTTCCACCAACACATCGGCCTTGCGCAAGAGCTGCGTGAGCGTGGCGCAGCCTTCCTTCTTGTCCAGCTCCAGCACCAGTGACTGTTTGTCTGAGTTCTGGAAGGTGAAGAACACACCCTGTCCGTTGCGTGCCGGTGGCCAAAGCCGCACTGCCTCCCCTGTGGGTGGTTCGATCTTGATGACTTGCGCGCCCAGCGCGGCCAAGAGGCGGGCCGCCACCGGCGCCGTGGTGTAGTGGCCCAGTTCCACCACCACCGTGCCGGACAATGCACGCGCCGGCCTGGTGCTGTGCGCGGGTGGCGCTGCAGGCGCGCGGCGCGCCTGCAGCAAGGCGCGCACCGATTCCCGATCGGCGTCGGGCTGCGGCACGCGCAGCAATGCCTGGCCTGGCGTGCGGCTCATGCGCAAGGGGGAGCCGGGCAGCTTGGTGTCGGGTGCGCCGGGGCCCATGATGGCATCGCGCACCATGCGGCGGTGCTGCAGGTTGGCTTCACGTGGATAAGCGTCGATCGGCGCGACCGGCCCGCAGGCAATGCCTACCGATGAGAGTTGCCTGACGCATTCTTCGATGCTCAAGCTGGCCACCCAGGGCTGGACCAAGGCGTCGACTTCGTCCACATGAATTACCCGGTCGGCATTGAGCGCCAGACGCGGTGAGCTGCCTTGTTCGCGATGGCCGGTCAGGTCGCACCAGCGCATCCACTGATCGTCATTGCCCGCGCACATCAGCACCCAGCCATCGCTGGCCCGGTAAACATTCCAGGGCGCGGCCATGGTGTGGCGGTTGCCCACCCGCGATAGCTCAGCGCCTGCTGTGCCCATGAATGTGGGCGCGAGAAAGGCGGTCACTGCGCTGAACGCCACGTCATAAAGGGCGATTTCAACGCTGGGTCTGCCTGTCGATTGGCAGCCCTGCCCCAGCACACAGGCCAGCACGCCGGATGCGGCGTAGATGCCGCTGAGCTGCTCGATCACCGGAATGGGCAACTGCACCGGCAGGCCATCGGCCGGACCGGTGGTGTCCATGATGCCGCTCATGGCCTGCACTTGCGCGTCGGTAGCGGCCACGCCGGTCATGGGGCCGCTGCTGCCAAAGGCGCTGACATCGCACACGATGGCCTGCGCGGGCAGGCGCTCTTGCAGCGCGGCGCAGTCCAGCCAGTCGAGGTCGATGTCGCCAGACAGCAAGAGTACATCGCAGCGCGCGGCCAGATCATTGAGCAGATCACGGTCTTCTGCGCGCGTCGGGTCGATGACGATGCTTTTCTTGCCGGCGGCAAACTGGGCACGGTAGCTCAGCTTGGTCTCAGGAAAGGCAATTTGCGCTTCAACGAAAACGACTTGCGCGCCCAGTTGCGCAAGCAGCGAGCCGGCGGCCGACGCAGCCACACGCTGGCCCACTTCCAGCACCAGCATGTCTTGCAGCACCGCGCAAGAGTCGGCGCCAGTCACGCCAGGAGATGAAGCTTCCACCTTGGCCCTTTATTCGAGCTTGAGCCCGAGTTCCTTGATCACCGGCGCCCAGGTGCTGGTCTGCTCTTCGATCACCTTGCGGGCATCGGCCAGTGTGTTGCGCATGGGCACGAATGAGATGGCGCGCATGCGATCGACCACTTCGCGGTCTTGCAGCACATTGTCCAGCGCGGTGTGCAGGCGCGCGACGATATCGGGTGGTGTCTTGACCGGCACGGCCAGCACATAGCCTACGCCGCCATCGACACCCTTCATGTTGAAGTCAGCCATCACCGACACATCGGGCAGCAGCGGCGAGCGCTTGGTGCTGGCAACCAGAATCGGGCGCACGATGCCGCTGTCAACCTGCCCCTTGACACCGCCAATGGCCAGCGACACCGCCTCGATGTTGCCGCCCAGCAGATCGTTGACCGAAGGCGCGGTGCCCTTGTAGGCGATGTGCGTGACCGGAAAATTATTGATCTTGCCCAGCGTGAGTATGACCAGATGGCCAGCGCCGCCAACGCCGCCAGAGCCGATGTTGATGCCGCCCGGCCGTGTGCGCGCCAGGTTGATCAGCTCAGGAAAGCTCTTGACGGGCGAGTCCTTGCGCACTGCCACGATGCTGGGCGTCTCAGCCACAGTGCCGATGAAAGCGAAATCAGTCATCGGATCGTAGCCCAGGCTCTGCGACATCAGCGAGAAGGTGCCCACCGTGGTGGGCATGATGCCCATGGTGTAGCCATCGGGCGCGGCGCGCGCCACAGATCGGTTGCCCACATTGCCCGATGCGCCGGGCCGGTTTTCCACGACGATAGGCTGGCCGAGTTGCTCGGTGAGTTTGTTCTGGATCGCACGCACGATGTTGTCGGTGGTGCCGCCGGGCGTGTAGGGCACGACCAGAGTGATCGGACGTGTCGGAAAACCTTGGGCCTGCACCGGCGCCGTCATGCTGCTTGCCAACGCGAGTGCGACGCAAGCCATCCGCGCCCATGCGGTGTGTTTCGTGTTCAATGATTTCATGATGATTCTCCTGTATTAGAGCGCCGTGATTTCGCATTCGCCATGATCCAGCACCACCGCGCTGCGCTCTGGCACGCGGCAGCGGAATGACACCATGTTGCCGTCGACCCAGATGTCGGTCTCGATGCGCTCACCTGGGAACACCACTGAGGTAAAACGTGTGCCCAAGGTCTTCATGCGCGTGTTGTCGTACTTGCACACGCCAGCCAGAACCTCGCGGCAGGCAATGGCCAAGGTGCATGAGCCGTGCAGAATGGGTTGCTTGAAACCCATCTGCCTTGCGATGTCCGGGTCTGCATGGATGACGTTGCGGTCGCCTGTGAGGCGGTACAGCAGTGCCTGGCCGCGCTCGGTCTGGGTGGCACGCACCATGTCCGGCGCGCGCTGGGGCATGGCATGCGGCGCGCGCTGCTGACGCGGCGGCCCGCCGATGCCGCCATCGCCGCGTGCGAAGTACAGGTTGTACAAATCAAAGAGCGGCGTGCCGTCGGTCAAGCGAATCTTCGAGATCACTTCGATCATCGAGCCCTTGTCGGCGCCCTTGTCGTAGACCTCGACGATCTTGTGGTCAGCCAGCATCTCGGCCGCGACCGGAAAGGTGCGGTGCAAGGTGAGCTTTTGCTCGCCGTGCAGCATTTTCTCGACCACCATGCCGACATCGAAAATCAAATTGTGCCGCGCCACCGTCACGGCCTGGCTCGGCACCGCGCGCAGCGTGCCGCGTCGCTCGTACACATAGTCAAGCTCTTGCTGGTCGAACGGATCGCGTCCCATGCCGATGGCCACGGCATACAGCATGGTGTCGCGCTCGGTGTAGCTGTAGGGCTGGTCCAGGGCCTGGATCTTCATCAATTGTTCGTACGTCACTGGCATGGTCTTGTCCTCAGGATGAATATTTCCCGCTTGGAATCTTGTTGAAGGGCAGGCCCTTGTCGGCGCGCACGTCGGGCGGCAGGCCCAGCACCTGCTCGGCCAGTATGTTGCGCTGGATTTCGGCGGTGCCACCGCCCACCCGGATCGCCGGTGATGTGAGCAGCATGCGCTGCACCGCCGAGCCGGTGTCGTCTTCATCGAGCAATGCACCCGCTGGGCCCTGCAAGTCCATCGCAAAGGCGCACAGCTCCTGCGCGATTTCGCCCGCCACCAGCTTGCCGATGGAGTTCTCCGGCCCGGGCGACTTGCCGCCCGACAGCGCGGAGATGGTCCGCATCATGGTCCACTGCAAACCACGCGAGCGCGCCAGCCAGGTGCCCAGGCGCGCACGCACCACCGGGTTGTCGACCAGCAGGCCATCGGGCGTCTTGAGCTTGCAGCACAGCTCGAACAACTCAGGCACGCCGGTTGGGATGGCCGCGGCCAGCTGCAGGCGCTCGTTCATCAGCGTGGTCAGCGTCACCTTCCAGCCACCGCCGACCGCGCCGATGCGGTTCTCGTCGGGCACGCGCACATCGGTGAAGAAGACTTCGTTGAAGTGGCTCTCGCCGGTCATCTGCCGAATCGGCCGCACTTGCACGCCGGGTGATTTCATGTCGATGATGAACATGGTCAGGCCCTCGTGCTTGGGCACGGTGGGGTCGCTGCGCGCGATCATGATGCCGTAGTCGGCAAGCTGTGCATGGGTGGTCCAGATCTTCTGGCCGTTGATGATCCAGCCGTCGCCATCGCGCTGCGCGCGTGAGCGCAGGCCCGCCAGATCGGATCCGCCGGAGGGCTCAGAGAACAACTGGCACCAGATCTCCTGGCCCGAGACAATCGGCTTGAGGTAGCGATCTTTCTGTGCACTGGTGCCATGCGCGATCAAGGTCGGGCCGGTCATGCCGTGGCCAACGATGAACAGGTTGGACAACTGCGCGTAGACGCCCTCCTCTTGCTGCCAGATCACGCGCTCCATCGGCGACGCACCGCGCCCGCCGTATTGCACCGGCCACTGCACGCAGGCCCATCCGGCCTGTGCCTTGCGCGCCTGCCACGCCTTGCTGGCAGCCACCACGTCCACGCCGTGCAAATCGGGCGTGTGCACGCTCGATGTGGTCTGCGCCACCGACAAGGCAATGGCGTCGTGCAACTCCACCGGCGCATTCTGCGCAAGCCACGCACGCGCCTGGGCGCGGAAGGCCGCTTCCTGCGGTGTGTCTTCAAAGTCCATGCGATGCGCCCTCTTGTTCCGCGCGCCGATCGCGCAGTTGCTCGACCAGCCGGTCCGACCATTGCGTGACCCCGCCCAGGTTCACCGCCAGCAGGTTGGCGCGACGGTAGTAAAGGTGGCAGTCCAGGTCCCAGGTGAAACCCATGCCGCCGTGAATCTGGATGTTTTCCTTGGCGCACTGGAAGAACGCCTGGCTCGCGCTCACCCGCGCGCTGGCTGCGGCTTCTGGCAATTGCCTGGCGTCATTGGTCAATGCCCAGGCGCCGTAATAGCAGTTCGATCGTGCCAGCACCGTGCTGACATACATGTCCACCAGCTTGTGCTTGATGGCTTGAAACGAGCCGATGGGCCGGCCAAAGGCGTAACGCTCCAGGGCATACTCGCGCCCCATCTCGATGGCACGCTGCGCACCACCAACTTGCTCGAAGGCGGTGAGCACCGCCGCCCGGTCCAGCGCGGTCACCAGCGTCGGCCAGCCGTCGGCGGCCAGCAGTTGCGCGGGCGTGTCACTGAATTCAATCCTGGCCTGGCTGCGGGTCGGGTCTATCGATTGCAGCACCTTGCGCGTCACCCCTGGTGCATTGAGCTCCACCAGATAGAGCGAGATCGTATCGCCCGAGCGCGCGGGCACGATGGCCAGATCAGCCACATCGCCATCCTGCACCGGCCACTTCACGCCGGTGAGCCGATCGCCGCGCGCCGTGGTGGTGACCGCATTGGGCGCGATGCGGCCCAGGCCTTCAGACAAAGCGACACAAGCGATGGATGCGCCAGATGCCAGGCGGGGCAGGTATTTCAATTTCTGATCTTCGCTTGCCGCAGCCAGGATCAGCTCTGCTCCAAGACAGATGGACGAAGAGAAGGGAATCGGCGCAATCGCACGGCCCAGCTCTTCGGCCAACACGCACAGCTCAAGATAGCCCGCGCCGGTGCCGCCATAGGCTTGCGGGATGGCCGCGCCGAGAAAGCCCAGCTCACCCAGGGTGGCCCACAGCGCGCGGTGCATGGGGGCGCCTTCGTCAAGCAGTTTGCGCACCGTGGACGATGGGCATTGATCGGACAAGAGCTTGCGCGCTTCGTCCTTGAGCTGCAATTGGTCGGGGGAAAATTCGAAGTTCATTGGGGCTCAGGAAGTCTGTGGAGGGAAACCCAGGCTCAGACCGGCGCCACTTCGCGCACGCCCGACCAGCGCAGCACCCGCGGCTCACTGCCGGCGTAGGGCGTGGCGCGGTGCATGGTCCAACTGTCGTCCCACATGACCAGGTCATCGGGCTGCCAGGCATGCGAATAGACAAAGCGCGGCTGCGTGGCGTGCTCGGTCAGCTCTTCGATCAATGCGCGTCCGGTCTCCACCGGCAAGCCCACCACATGCGATGCGTGGCTTGCCAGGTAGAGCGACTTGGCGCCTGTGCGCGCGTTGGTGCGCACCAGCGGATGAATCACAGGCGGGCGAATCGTGGCCGCATCGGGTGTCCAGTCGGACATCTTCATGCCCATCTTGGAGCGCGAATAGAAAATGCTGTGCTCGACCTGCATATCCTCGATCTGCGCTTTTCGCTCGGTGCTGAGCGCAGCGTAAGCGGCACGCATGTCGGCGTATTCGGTGGGCGGCGGCGCTGCGGGCAGGCAACGTGCGGACAAAACGGTCAGGCGCATCGGCGGCTGCGCCTGCGAGCCGTCGGTGTGCCACAGCAAATTGGCGCGCAGGTACATGCCGCGCGCGCTGTGCGGGTCGATCTGGCTGCCGTCATCTTCCACGGTGGACACATCGAAGAAATGCGGATGCGCGCTCTTGGCGGTCTTGAGTTCGGCCAACTGCACCAGCGAGGGCGGCCCGAAGTGCTCGATGAAGGCCTGCTGCTGATCGTCGTTGATCGGCTGCCCTGAAAACACCAGCACGCCAAAGCGCGCCAGCGCGTCTTCAATGGCCTGCGCGGTTTGCAAGTCGATCCCCTCGCGCAGATCGATCTGCCGCACCTGCGCGGCGAAGGAATATCCAATGGGGTGAATGTCAAGCTTCAAGATCACACCTTCACAAATTCACTGCAATGAAATCGATCTCGCCCTGCGGTCAGGCACCAAGGCTTGTGACTCGCACCACAGGATCTCGTGGTCCAGCTCGGCCACCGTGCTGCAGCCGCATTGGCCCATGACGCGCAAGGCCTCGCGCGCCAGGATGGACAGCGCATGCGCAGCGCCGGCCTGTCCCGCTGCGGCCACGCCCCACAGCGGCGCGCGCCCGACCATCACCGCGCGCGCGCCCAGCGCCAGCGCCTTGACCAGATCGCTGCCGCGCATGATGCCGCCATCCATCAACACCTGCAGACGGCTGCCCACGCAATCGACGATGTCAGGCAAGGCCAGCAGCGGCGCGATGGAGGAATCCAGGTTGCGTCCGCCATGGTTGGACACGATGATGCCGTCCGCGCCGTGCTCGGCCGCTGCCAGCGCATCCTTCGGATGCAATATGCCCTTGACCATCAATGGGCCCTGCCAGATCTTGCGCAGGTCGCGAAAGTCGTCCCACGAAAGTGAATCGTTCTTGGGCAGGGCACTGCCGCTGGCTGAGCCACCGGTAAGGGAACGCTCCAGTTCGCGCGGAAAATTCTCAAGGCGCGGCAAACCACCTGTGAGCATGTAGCGCAGCACCACGGTAATCAGCCAGCGGCTGTGGAGGGCCAGGTCCAGTGCGTTGCGGCGATTGACGCTAAAGGGCAGGGTAAAGCCATTGCGCGTATTGCATTCGCGATTGGGCGCGACCACCGTGTCCACCGTGACCACCAGCGCCTCGAAGCCCGCATCCTGCGCACGCTTGACCAGCTGATGCGACATGGATTTGTCCGGCCACATATAGAGCTGAAACCACAAGCGGCCAGGTGCCTGCGCAGCGATGCGCTCCAAAGATGTGAGCGATGCGGTCGACAAGGTGAACGGTATGCCGGCACTGGCAGCGGCCTTTGCCAGCGCCAGCTCACCCTGATGCCACATAAGCCCGGCCGCCCCAGTGGGCGCCACCACCATCGGCATGGCCAGCGGCTTGCCAAAAAGCTCGCTGCCCATGCTGCGCGTGGATACGTTCTTGAGCACGCGCGGACGCAGCTTGTACTTGCCATAGGCGGCTCGGTTGGAGACGATGGCGTCGTCATCCTCGGAGCCTCGGTCTATGTATTCAAAAAATCCCCGAGGCAACCGGCCCTTGGCCAGTTGGCGCAGATCGGCGATGTTGAGCGCTCTTTGCTCTATCTTCACTTGGTGGCCACGCCGGGCGATCCGTAGTTGAGTTGGCCGGGCCGGGCCTTGGCTGCTGCGATCAGGTCTTGCAGCGTCTTGATGTCGCTCGATGCGCTGACGAAGATGACCACTGGCACGCTGCCCAGCCAGGCCGTCATCTTCTCTGCCATGACGCGGGCCGCGGTATCCATTGCGCCCGCCCCGGCCGGATAAGGGTTGATCAGCTTGACCGGCCGATCGGGATAGTCGGCCCATGCGAAGCAGAAGGGGGCGATCAGCATCGCCGAGAAAACCATCCGCGACATCGCGCGCAGGCGAGCGCATGTACTCATTGTGTGTCTCCTGAAATTCTGGCCTAAGCGCATGACAGGGCTATGCCCGACATGATAGGGGCGACGCGCGCAGCGCGTGATCGCGATTGACGATGGGAAGGCATAAGCAATACTTTGCGGCGTCAGACCGTGGCCACCGGTGTGACCGGCGAGCCCACAGCACCGGTCAGCCGCAGCGGCGGCGCGGTGAGTAAAAAGCGGTAACGGCCATTCGCCGCAAGCCATTGGGCCAGGGGCGTGAGATGCCACAGCTCCCCCAGGTGTACCCCGATCTTGAACAGGCAATGTTCATGCAAGGGCATCAGCGGGCCGCTGTAGCCAAGGGCGGGCTTGTCTGCGCGCCCTTCCACCGCGACGTTGTCCGACACCAGCACTGACAACCCGCTGTCGGTGATCCACTGCAGCAAGGCGCTGTCATGCCCATCCAGCCAGGCGCCCGTGCGCGCCAGTTCCACCGGGTCACGCAGGCCCTGCAGCAGCCGATCGGCAAAGCCGGTGTGCAGGCAGACCATGTCGCCCACTTCGATCTGCACGCGGTCGGCGCGCAGCACCGCCATCAGCTTGTCATAGCCCACTGCGGTGGGTGCATCGCCAAAATGCCGGCGCAGATCGATCATCACACCACGCCCCTGCACCGCACTGACGGCCATGTGCTGCAGACCCAGCGGCGAGCCACCCACCTCCCGCGCCGCGCCAAAGCCGTTGTAGTAGCGCACCTCGGGCTGGCCATCGCCATCGGCATCGAACATCGCGCCGGCATGGCACAGCGAATCCCATTGCGTAGAAAACTGCGTGTACAAGGTGACGCGGTCATCGCAGATCACGTCGGTCAAACCTGGATGCAGCTCGCAGGCGCACAGATTGAACTTGAGCCTGCCTTCGCGCTCGACCGCAGCCAAACGCGGCGGCAGGCGGGTGGGGTTCAGGCCCGGCCCGACATCGAGAGGAAGGGACAGGCAGAACACTTCTCCCTCCACCGCCTCTTGCAAGGCAGCCCGCCTGCGCACCGAGTCAATCAGATTGAGCCGCCCAATGCGGTCATCGTCGCCAAACTCACCCCAGTTGGATCCGGGGGGGCGGTGGCGCCAGCGGGTGGGATGGGTGGGTGTTGGTTGCGGCATGGCGCTGCTGGGGAGTGGATGAGCCAATCAGCTCTTGGGCAGTTCGTCCCCAGCCGCAGCCATCGTGTCTGGCACCAAAGTCATAAACCGATCAAAGGCGCCCCGGCTGCTCTTGGCAGCTTCGGACTTCAAGTAGTCCAAGGTCATGACCGAAGCCATTTTTTCTGACACTGCAGCGGCAATAAACTGATTCACTGAAATCTCGTCGCGCAGGGCCAATTCCCGCACTTTTTGATGCACAGAATTTGGCAGTCTTACGGTCAATGCGGTCATGATTTGCTCCTCAGAAAAGTCAAGAATTCTGCCGGTGTGATGGCATTCACTTTCAGCTCCGTGGCGCGCTTAAAGTCTTTCACATTGTGTGTGACGATGTACCGGCTACCAGACGCCACAGCGCACTCCAAAACCATGTCGTCATCAGGATCACTCAAGAACGGACGCCACAAGAAATGCACGTCTTGCAAATGTGCAATCGAAGCCAGGTAGCGCAAGAAACCGTTCGCGGCATCGGCATTGGCTCCGGGGGGCAAGTGCTCCGGTCTGGTCAAGACCGACTGCCACTCCGTGTACAGGGCAACCGTCAGGGCAATTTCAAACTGGCTGCTCGGTAGCATGGACAGCAAGTGAAAGCTGGCGCCATTGCGGGAGCGAGCTGCGGCCACGAGTACTGACGTGTCAAGAATTACGCGCAAAGTAGTTGCACCCGTGATATTGTTGGTTGTCCAGGCATAACCAAATTTTACGCCATTCTTGCGGCGAACGCATTTGCAACCGAAAAACTCCGAGACTGCCTATTTCAAAATCAGTCCGCCAGAATTGCCGATTTGATCGGCTCTTAGCCATTCCTTTCTTGACGCTGCCTGCTTTAAAACAGCAGCTTCAAACAACAAAACCAAACCTACAAAACCAGCATCTCCCCCACCTCCCGAGCACACTCCCTGAGCTGCTTGGCAATCAGTGTGCTGCGATTGCCCTCCATCAGACTGGACACCCCCACCGCCACCAGCGTATGGGTGAGGTGCTCCGCCCGGTCGAGCACCGGCGCGGCAACGATGGTCACGCCGGGGATGTAGTTGCCCTTGTCGATGCTGTAGCCCTTTTGCCGCACGGCTTCCAGGTCTTTGCGCCAGGCGGCCACATCAGGCGCCTGGCCCCAGCGCACGCCTCGAAAGCGCTTTTCGATATCGCGCCACGGCAGCTCTGAATAAGCGGCGGCCAATCTACCAGTGGCGCTCACCAGTGCAGGGAAGCGGCTGCCCACATCCACTTGCAGCCGAAACGGCGATTTGGATTTGGACAGGGCAAGCACGGTCATGTGGTCCAGGCCGCTCACTTCCACGCCAATGGCGGTGACATCCCACTGCGCGGCAAGTTGGTCAAGCATGGGCTGCACCGCACTGGGGAAATTGAGGCGATCCAACACGCCGCGTGCCAGCGGCAGCATGCCCAAGCCCACGCTGTAGCGCTTGGTGATCGGGTCCACCCGCAGCAACTCCTCATGCACCAGCACACGCAAAATATGCAGGCAGGTACTGGGAACGAGCTCAAGCTCCTGGGCAATGGCCTTGACACCCATGGCCTCAGGCGCGCGGCTGAGCAGACGCAGGATCGCAACCGCACGCGAGACCGCAGGCACCGGGCGCAGCCGCCGAGATGGCGCAGCCGCAGCGGCGGGTAGCTGGCCTTCAGTGTTCTCACTGAGCTTGGTTTTCTTCGAAGGTCGCACAATGGGCATATTCTTCATCGTTTGATGTGGAGGATTTAATTGTATATGTACAAACTGTTTTGCTCATTGACAAATATCGGCGGCTCACCAACAATCCCCGCTGGCAGGAAACTTGAAAGCAGACAGTGATCCCAACCGACAACAAGCGGTGCGCCGCCCGCTGGCCAGACGCACCCATGTTCAAGCTGTTGGGAGGGCACTGACGTGGCTGGCGCACCATCCTTGAAGGGCCTGCGCGTGCTGGACCTCTCCCGTGTGCTGGCGGGGCCGCTGTGCGGGCAGATGCTGTCCGACCACGGCGCCGAAGTCATCAAGGTCGAATCGCCCACTGGCGACGAAACCCGTATGCTCGGCCCGCCCTTCGATTCGCAAGGCGCCGCCGCCTATTTCGGATCAGTCAACCGCGGCAAGCGCAGCATCAGCCTAGACCTGACCCAGGAGCAAGGCCGTGAAGTGCTGCACCGCCTGATTGCCGGCAGCGATGTGCTGATAGAGAACTTCATGGCCGGCACCATGGAGCGCTGGGGACTTTCCTACGAAACAGTGCTGGCCGAAAAATACCCCAGCCTCATTTACTGCCAGATATCGGGCTTCGGTAGCGACGGGCCGTTGGGCGGGCTACCGGGCTACGACGCAGTGCTGCAGGCCATGTGCGGTCTCATGAGCATCAACGGCACACCCGATTCGGGCACCACGCGCCTGGGCGTGCCGGTGGTGGACCATCTCACCGCCTACACCTCGCTGGTCGGCATTCTCATGGCCTTGCATGTGCGCAGCACCACCGGCCGTGGCCAGAAGGTGGAAACCGCCTTGTTCGACAGTGCCCTCAGCCTGCTGGTGCCGCATGCCGCCAACTGGCTTTGGTCAGGCAAGACCCCGGGCCTCATGGGCAGCGCCCATCCCAACATCTCGCCCTACGACAAGTACAGTGCGGCCGACGGCGAAGTGTTCCTGGGCCTGCTCACTGACGGCCAGTTCCGCAAGTTCTGCCAGTTCGTCGGTCGCCCCGAGCTGGCCACCGATGCGCGCTTTGCCAGCAATGCGCAGCGGGTGCAGCACCGCGACGAACTGCGCGAGCAAATCGACACCGCACTGGCCGGACGTCAGCGCGAAGAATTGTGCGAGGCCTTGATGCAGATCGGTGTGCCTGCGGGTCCGGTCAACACAGTCGAGCAAGCGCTGTCGCAGCCGCATGCCAAGCACCGCCGCATGGTGCTGGAAGGCAAGAACTACCGGGGCCTGGGCCCCACGGTGAATCTCTCGGCTACACCGCCAAGCCCCCGCCCCGGCATTCCCGCGCTGTCGGGCGATGCGGACGAAGTGCTCGCCGAAATCGGCATGAGCCAAGAGGAAATCGCGCAACTGCGCGCCGCTGGCGTGCTGATGGCACGATCCACACACTGATTCAGGAGACGCCCCATGACGACAGCCGCATCCAACAGCGCAAGCGCCAAGCGCATGACCACCTACGAAGCGCTCGCGCATGAGATCAAGCGCCGCGGCATTGAAGCCGTGTTCGGGCTGATGAGCGACGACACCGCGCTGTTCATCTCCACGCTCGACTCCCTGGGCGTGCGCTTCTATGGCGCGCGCCACGAAAACATGGGCATCGCGATGGCCGAAGGTTATGCGTCGGCAAGCGGCCGTATGGGCGTGGCCATCACCGGGCGCGGCCCGGCCATGGCCAACGGCCTGCACGGCGCGGTGTATGCGCAGCGCACCGGCTCACGGGTGCTGCTGATTTTTGGCGCGGCCGCAACCAATGCCGGTCCCGATCTGAAAGACCTGGACGCTTTGGGCGTGATGCGCGCCGCCGGCATGCGCACTTTCATGGTGACGCATCCGGACACCGCCTGCGATGTGCTGGGCGATGCGATCGCAGCCACCGACAAGGGCTGCGCAGTGATGTTGCTGCCAGTCAATGTGCAGTTCGACCACCTCAGCACGCAGGCCAGCGCGGCCCTGGCTGCGGCCGGCCCGCGCCCTGCCGCGCCCGAGCCGGCTCGCAAGTCGGCCCGCCCGTCTGCATTGCAGGCGGCAGCGGCCCTGCTCGGCGCCAGCCGCAGGCCCTTGATCATCGCTGGTCGCGGCGCGCACCTGAGCGGCGCACGTGAAGCCATCCTGGCGCTGGCCGAGCGCACCGGCGCCATCGTGGGCACCTCGCTCAAGGGCAAGGACATGTTCCGCGACTATCCGTACAACGTCGGCGTGTGTGGATCGCTCTCGCACCGGGCCGGGCGCCGCTACATGGATCAGGCCGATTGCATCGTGGCCTTTGGCGCAGGCATGAACAACCGCACCACCAGCAACGGCCTGGGCTTGCCGCTCGATGCCGCATTGATTCACATCGAGCTAGAGCCCTCGCGCCTGAGCCGCTGGAGCCAGGCCGACGTGGCCGTGATCGCCGATGCCAAGCGCGCGGCCGAGCAACTGCTGGAGCTGATGCCGCAGCGCCCCGCTGCGGACAAACCTTTCTACACCGAAGAGGTGCGCCGCGACCTCACCACCTACGACCTGAGCAGCGAATTCCAGCTTGCCAACACGCCGCGCACCATGGACCCACGCATGCTGGGCATCGAGCTCGACCGGCTGCTGCCACGCGATCGCAACACGGTGTACGACGCGGGCAACTTCATGCAGGTGCAGACCTATGTGTCCGCACCCGGCCCGGGCTGCGTGAAGAACGCAGCCGACTTCGCATCGGTGGGCATGAGCTTTGGCACGGCAATGGGATTTGCGGTGGGTGCGCACGAGCGCCCCACGGTGCTGTTCATCGGCGACGGCGGCTTTCTCATGACCATGGGCGAGCTTGAGACGGTGGTGCGAGAAGACATTCCGCTGGTGATCGTGCTGATGAACGACTGCGCATATGGCGCCGAGGTGCACTACCTCAAGGAGCGCTCAGCGCCTGTGAACCTGGCTGTGTTCCCCGATGTCGATTACGCACCGGTGGCGGAAGCTTTCGGCTTTGAAGCGCACACGGTGCGCACATTCGAGGAACTGCGCGCGCTCGCGCCGCTGCTGGCCAAGCCCGAAGGCCCGATCCTGCTTGACTGCAAGATCACCGCTTCGGTTGTGGCACCCTTCATTCTGGAAGCTGCTCACAAGGAAAAGTAGAAGTAGAAGTAGAAGTAGAAGTAGAAGTAGAAGTAGAAGTAGAAGTCGATGTCGATGTCGATGTCGAAGGAGCACCCAATGAACATGATGACCCAACCCGTCAACCCAGCACACGGCTATTCACCCGAAGAATGGCAAACCAGGGTGGACCTGGCCGCCTGCTATCGCCTGGTCGATCACTTCGGCATGTGCGACCTGGTGTCCAACCACATCTCCGCGCGCATCCCCGGCACCAACAACGAGATCTTGCTCAATCCCTTCGGGATGATGTATGAGGAGATCACCGCATCCAGCCTCATCCGGGTGGATCTGTCAGGCAACATCCTGCACAACCCCAATCCGGAATTTTCGATCAATCTGGCCGGTTATGTGATTCACGGCGCGATTCATGAGGCACGCCATGATGTGCAGTGCGTGGCGCACACCCACACCGTGGCTGGGGTGGCATTGTCCGCGCTGAAGTGCGGCGTGCTGCCGATTTCGCAATCGTCCATGCGCTTTGACCGCATCGCCTATCACGACTTCGAAGGCGTGGCATTGGATGCCGACGAGAAGAGCCGCCTGGTGGCCGACCTGGGCGACTGCGAAGTGATGGTGCTGCGCAACCACGGCCTGCTCGCCTGCGGCGCCACCATCGCACAGGCGTTCAACTCCATCTTCCGCCTGGAGCGCATCTGCCAGACGCAGATGCTGGCCATGTCGGCCAACACCGATCTGCTCATCCCGCCGTCCGATGTGGTCGCCAAGACCCACAAGCAATTTGGCATCAACACCGCCAACATGGGCAAGGCACCCACGCCTTTCGGCGTGATGGAGTGGCCAGCGATGCTGCGCATGCTGGACCGGCGCGATCCCTCGTATCGCAGCTGAGAGCGGCGCGGGCCGGGGCAGCATGCCAAGGGCGTGCTGTCATCCCAAATTGGAAATGCCCCTTCGCAACCGACATCCGGTCCTGGCATTGGCAAGGCTGCGGTTGATGGCCTGCTTGGGTTGGCGCGTCGCGCCACGCGATGCCCGGCAGGCGCTCACTGTGGCGGTCTACGCTTCGCTTCGACTTCGCTGGGATTTGCGGCCTGAGGTCGGCGGCGCATAACTCACTTCGCGCCCTTCGGCCGCTACGTTCAAACAGATGCGCCGAGCATGAATTGAAGCGCTTCGCGCCCGACCTCAGGCC
>CANJPU010000058.1 GCA_947476285.1 Comamonadaceae bacterium
ATTTCTACAACCATACAAGATTGCACTCGACGCTGGGCTACGTCAGCCCGATGACGTTCGAGCAACGCTGGATCGCGGCCCAGCAGCAAGACAGGAAGTCCGCATAATGGGCAGCCTATGGAGTGCGGTAAACAGGGGCAAGGTCAAAGCGCCATATTGCGAGCTACCTCTCGCGTGCCCTCTGTGCGAACCTGTCGGAATTCCCGACACGTTGCCGCCGCATCCAACTCGCCTTCTTCGGCGATGTGCTGAATGTGTTCCACCACATTGATGCGCGACGTTTCAAACAACTCTGCCAACTGCTGCTGGGGTTCCCCGTATCGAATGCACGGACGTCGTCCGTTAATCGCAATCTCAGCTTTGGAGATTCCTTTGCCTTTTAAAGAATGATGCAACCGCACCGAGTCTCGTCGCAGCCCATTCAGGTGTATCCCGAAACTCCGGAAATCGCAGCTTCGGCACCCATGTTTGTTGTTGACTCATTTCAATAAACCCCTTCCCTTTGCGGTGAGCCGGTATTGCTGCAGGCGGCTATTGGGTTTGTCAGGCAGTGTGGGCTCGATCAGCCCTGCTTGCAGTAGCTTGACCATGGCCGCTTTGTAGTTACCGGTCGGTTGAGCGTAGCCTAAGGCGCTCAAAATGGCGCTCCGGCCAAGAGGTGCAGAGGCGAGCGACACCAGTATTTCTCTATCGATTCCCATCAGGTTTACTGGGGCTTCGACTGGGGCCTCGATTTGTCCGGCCATGCCGTCTTGCAGCAGCTTTGGCCGCCACACCAAAGCGGTGAACTGGTTCCCCCGCACATCGTCAATCAGCTCAATCTGCGGCCACTCGGCCAACGCGCGCGGTATGCCGCTGCCCAGGCCCCGGTAGGGCAACAGCTTGAATGCGTGTTCGGTGAGTGTGGGATTGCGCCGGTTGGTTTTGCCTTGGCGCACATCGTCCACGCTCAGGCTGTCGGGCAAGTGGCCGGGGCTGATGATCTCAATGCAGTCGCGGAACACCAGGATACGAATCGAGGCGCTGGTGAAATAGTCGCGGTGCACAAGCGCGTTGACCAGCAGCTCTTGCAAGACCACTTCGGGCACTTCGAGTTCCCCGAGTGAGTTGAAGCCTTGGTTGCCCTGCACGCGGTGCAGGTTGCGTTTGATGAAGGCCAGTGCCTCGGCATACTGGACAGACAGGGGCCCGCTGATGTCTTGGCTGTCTTGGTAGTGGCTGTCGGCAATGCTGGTGCCATAAAAGGCCACTGCTTTGATGGAAAACGCCGGCCGCCAGCGCTGCGGGTTGCGGCCAAAGATCATCAGCCCGCTCAAGTTGAGTTCGCGGCCATCGCCCAGGCCCAAGTTGTGCAGCAGCACGTCCAGCGGCTGCGTGGGGTCGGGTGGGCTGGCGCCGTAGCGCTGCTCCAGGTAGCGGCGAAACGCCGCTTCGTCCAGGTCAGCGCTTGTGGTGTCGGCCACGGGCACCACATCGGCATAGACCAGGCCCGCACGCTGGAACATGCGCTGCAACTCCTCCCGGGCCGTGACGTGGCGTTTGTCAGCGCCTTGCTTGACCCAGATGCGTCCTTGGTGGTCCAGATAGGGTCTGGCCAAGCCGTCGGGCACGCTCACCACCATCACCAAGCCGGCGTGGCTGTGCACGTTTTCGGTCAACGGGTGTATAGGCGGACGCAGGTGCTGGCTGGCGGCGTTGCTCAGCAACTGGTTGAGGCGGCGCACCTCGGCGGCATCAAGCCCGGCTATCGAACCATCGTCGTTGACGCCGATGTACAGCGTGCCGCCTCCGCTGTTGGAGAAGGCCACCAGCTCAGCGGCCAGAGCCCCAAACTTTGACTCGGCCCAGCCGAAGGCATAGCCAAAGGTTAATGGCGCCCCACAAAATGTGATGCGACAGCAAAGCGACCCGGGCCTAGGATGGAGCCCGAGGTGGTCAGTGCGCGATGTTTTCCGCATCTGATACCGCCCGCGGAGGCACATCATGGAATTCGAAATCAAGCCCCTGGCCAGCGCCTTGGGCGCGGAGATCATCGGCCTGGACATGTCGCAGCCGATTGACGACGACACCCAGGCGCGCTTGCGCCAGGCCTGGCTCAAGCATCTGGTGCTGCTGTTTCGCGGACAACAGCTCACCCCCGAGCAGATGATTGCCTTCAGCCGCAGATTTGCAGAGCCGCACACCCACACAAACTACGAGGCCGAGCTGCGCCACCCCGATCACGCGGAGCTGCTGCTGGTGAAATCACGCCATGTGGCCGGGCGCGATGTGCGCTTTGGCGAGCAGTGGCACTCGGACATGTCTTTCACCACCCGGCCGGCCCTGGCCTCGGTGCTGTATGCCCGCAGCATGCCCGAGACCGGCGGTGACACGGTGTGGGCCAATATGTACATGGCCTATGAGACCTTGTCCGAACCCCTGCGGCGTTTTCTGGACACACTGGAAGTGGTGCATGACCTGAACAACGGCACCACCCACCGGGTGCGGCCCACCGCCATGATCGAGGCCAGCCGCCGGCGCAACCCGCCTGTGCGCCAGCCCGCGGTGCGCATTCACCCAGAGACGGGGCGCAAGGCCTTGTTCGTCAATGAATGGGCCTGCCCACAGTTCATTGGCATGACGCGCGAAGAAAGCCAGCCGATTCTGGAGATGCTGTTTCGCCATTCAACTCAGCCGGAGTTTCAGTTTCGCCAGAAGTGGAAGCGCGATGATCTGCTGATCTGGGACAACCGCTGCACCATCCACCTGGCCCTGAAGGACTACACAGATTTCAGCTCGCGCGAGCTGATGCGCACCTCTCTGGTGGGCGAGCCCAGTGGCGTGCTGCTGACCGAGCAGGAGTACCACGGGGTGCCGGCATGAGCCAGGCCTCGGCCCACCCAGACATCCCCGGCCTTGACTTGGCACCTTATCTGCGAGGCGAGGCCGGCGCGCTGGATCACCTGGCCGCGCAACTTCGCGAGACTTGCGAGAAGGTGGGCTTCTTCTACATCGACAACCACGGCATACCGCAGGAGCTGATCGATAAAGCCTTCGCCGCTTCCAAGCGCTTTCATGATCTGCCGCTGGAACACAAGATGGAGATACCGCTTAACGCCAACAACGTGGGCTACATGCCGGTCAATGCGAGCATGCAGCGCCACTCCAAGGTGGAAGTGGCACGCAAGCCAAATTACAACGCCTCATTCTTCTGCAAGCGCGACCGCGCACTGGACGACCCGGATGTGATTGCCGGCACGCCCTTCATGTGCCTGAGCCAGTGGCCGCGCGATCTGCCAGGCTTTCGTGAAGACGTGATGGCCTATCAGCGCGCGGTAGAGGCGCTGGGCCACACCATGCTGCCGGTGCTGGCGCGCTCGCTGGATCTGCCCTTGGATTTCTTTGCCGGGCATTTCGATCCGGCGCAGTTGTCGCTGCGCCTACTGCACTACCCCAGGCGCGATGAGTCCGAGCCCGATCAGTACGGCACGGGCGCGCACACCGATGCGGGCTTTCTCACCTTTCTGATGCAAAACGGCGTGGGCGGCCTGCAGATTCGGCGTGCCGACGGCACTTGGTTCGAGGCGCCGGTGCTGCCTGGGCGCTTCATTGTCAACAGCGGCGACATGCTGCGCCGCTGGACCAATGACCGTTATCTGTCCACCCCACACCGGGTGCTGAACGTCTCGGGCGTGGACCGCTACTCTATCGCCTTGTTCTTCGACACCCACCTAGACCGCGTGATGACCTGCATGCCCACCTGCCAGAGCGCGGACAACCCGCCCAAGTACCCGCCGATTGCCTACCGCGCCTACCTCACCGAGTTTCTCAACTCCAATTATTTCAATCGCCAGCAGGCGCAGACCGCATGACACAAAGCGCGACACAGAGCATGACACAGAGCGATCCCGTGCTGGTCTGGGGCGGTGGCGCCATTGGCGGCACCATGGCGGCCTACTGGGCGCGCGCTGGTATGCCGGTGCTGATGGTCGATGTGGCAGCCGATCATGTACAAGCCTGCCGTACCAGCGGCATGCAGATCGAAGGGCCGGTGGATCAATTCACCCAGGTGATACCCAGTGTCACACCCGATGAAGTCAAGGGCGTGTTCAGCCGCGTGGTGCTGGCAGTGAAGGCCCTGGCCACCGAGCAGGCTGTGCTTCAGATTCTTCCTCATCTGGCGGCCGATGGCGTGGTGCTGTCGGCGCAGAACGGCCTGAACGAGCTGACCATCGCGCGGCTTGCGGGCGAAGAAAGAACACTAGGCTGCTTCGTCAATTTTGGTGCCGATTGGCTGGAGCCCGGACGCATTCTTTTTGGCAGCCGCGGCTCGGTTGTGGTGGGCGAGATCGCCGGCCCCATCCGAGCGCGCACAGTGGCCATGCATGAGCTGCTCAAGGTGTTTGAGCCCGATGCGCAACTCACCGACAACATCTGGGGTCAGTTGTGGGGCAAGCTGGGCTATCTGTCGATGGTCTATGCCACTGCGCTGACCAATGAGTCGATGTTCGATCACTTCAATGACTCGGCGCGCTTCCAAGTGTTTCGCCGGCTCGGCTCGGAGGCCATGGCGGTGGCCCGCTCGCAGGGCGTGCGGCCCATCGGCTTTTCCGGCTTTGAGCCCGCAGCCTTTGCCGCTGGCGCCAGCGAAGACGAAGCCCGCGCCTCCATGCAGGCCTTGTGCGCCTTTCGCAAGAAGAGCGCCAAGTCGCATTCGGGCATCTGGCGTGACATCGCGGTGCGCAAGCGGCGCAGCGAAGTCGATTCGCAGATCGGCCTGATCGTGCAACTGGGTGAGCAAGCCGGCGTGGCCACACCCATGCTGGCATTGCTGGCACGGCTGATCCGCGACATCGAGACCCAGCGCCTGCCCCAGGCACCCACCACTTTCATGGAACTGGACACGCTATGCCAATCACTTACGACTTCCAAGGCCGCGTAGCCCTGGTCACTGGTGCCGCCCAGGGCATTGGCCGGGCCATCACCCAGGGCCTGCTGGCCGCGGGCGCCAAGGTGCATGTGGCGGACATCAACTTCGAAGGGCTCGATGCAGTGACCGAGATGGGCGCGATTCCGCACCATCTTGACATTGGCGACCGCGCCGCTTGCCACACCACGGTGCAGCAAGTGGCCAGTGCGCATGGCAGGCTGGACATTTTGGTCAACGGCGCGGGCGGCTCCATGGGCAAGGCACGCGGCCCGATTGAGAATGTGAGCGAAGCCGACTGGCATGCGATCTTCGATGGCAATACCAATGGCGCGTTCTGGTTGGCACAGGCTTGCGCACCGGTGATGAAGAAGGCGGGCTATGGCCGCATCGTCAACATTGCCTCTGGCGCGGGCCTGCGCCCTGCGTTGAACGGCAACCAGGCCTATTGCGCCGCCAAGCATGCGCTGGTGGGCATGACCAAACAGCTCTCGTTTGAGCTCGGGCCGTTCGGCATCACGGTCAATGCCGTGGCCCCCGGCATCGTGCTCTCGGGTCCGTGGGCACGCCACCAGTGGGAGAGCTACGGCCCCGAAGGCCAGAAGCGGATCATCGAATCGCTGCACACCCGGCGCGTGGGCCAAGCCGAAGACATCGCGAACGCCACATTGTTTCTTGCCAGCGAAAGCAGTGCGTGGATCACCAGCCAGATCCTGAGCGCCGATGGCGGTCGCTCCTGAATTCGCTTACCCTTGCCTTGCCCTCGCAAATCGCTTTCATTCCATCCAGGTAAAAGGAGAACTTCATGGCATCTCAGTTCGACAGGCATCTCTCACGCCGCAACATGCTGGCCCTGGGTGCGGGCACCCTTGCACAGACGGTGGCCGGCAGCGCCTGGGCGCAGTCTGCCGATGTGTACCCATCCAAGCCCATCAAGTTCGTGGTGCCGTTTGCGGCTGGCGGCGGCACCGACGTGCTGGCCCGGCAGGTGGGGCGGGCGATAGAACCCATTCTGGGGCAGCCGGTCATCATCGAGAACCGGCCCGGCGCGGGCGGCGGCATCGGCACCGCAGTGGTGGCGCGGGCTGAGCCTGACGGCTACACCTTTGTGTTCGGCACCACCGCCACGCACGCGATGAACGAGTATCTCTATGCCAAGCTGCCCTATGACCCGGGCAAAGATTTCACCCCCGTCACGCTGCTGATACGCATCACCAATTTGTTGATCGTGCCAGTGGCATCGCCTTTCAAGACTTTCCAGGACTTGATTGCCTTTGCCAAGAAATCGCCCGGCAAACTCAGCTATGGCATTGTGGCCATCGGAAGCTCCGCCCATCTGGCCAGCGAGAAGCTCAAGTTCGACGCCGGCATCGACGTCGTAGGCGTGGCCTACAACAGCCAGGTCACCGGCATGACCGATTTGATCTCCGGCCGGCTGGACTTCATGTTCGATTCGGTGGGCAACTCGATGGCGCACATCACCTCTGGCAAGGTGCGCGCGCTGGCCGCCACCTCACTGGAGCGCTCGCCTTACCTGCCCAACGTGCCCACGATTTCAGAGTCGGGCCTGCCGGGCTTTGCGGCGCCGGGCTGGGTGGGTGTGTTTGCGCCGGCGCGCACGCCGCTGGCCATCGCCCAGAAAATTCAGACTGCGGTGGAAACGGGTTTCAGAGACGCCAAGATCACCGAAACCGCGCGCACCCAGGGCCTTGACCTGGCAACCATGGCGCCACGCGAGTTCACCGATTTTGTCGCGGCCGAGCGGGTCAAATGGGGCAAAGTGATTCGCGAAGCGAAGATCAAGCTCGATTAAGGCACACTGGGATTGCATGGACCATACGCACTATGAGTACAGCCCCGTGGCGCACCGGCCTGCCTGGGCGCTGGCGCCGGGCAAGCTGATTGCTGCGTATGCGGTACTGCATCTGGAACACTGGGAGCTTGCGCCACCCAAGGATGCGCTGCGCGACCCGCGCCTGGTGGGTGAGTTCGGCAGCTTCGATCCTGATTTCCGCAGCTACACCCAACGCGAATACGGCCTTCGCATCGGCATCTTCCGCGTGATCGCGGCGCTGCGCGAAGCAGGCATCACGCCGTGCATCGCGGCCAATGCGATGGCGCTGGAGCGTCTGCCGAATTTAGTGCGCCAATTCAACGACTGGGGTTGCGAGTGGATCGCACACGGCATCGCGGCCACCCGCATGATGCATTCGAAGATGACGCTGGCGCAGCAGCGCGCGTGCATCGACGATTCGGCGCAGGCGGTCGAGCGCGCCTGCGGGAAAAGGCCCGCCGGTTGGCTCAGCCAAGACTGGGGCACCACGCCCGACACTTTCGCGCTCTTGGCCGATGCCGGCTTTAGCTACACGCTGGATTGGCCCAACGATGACCAGCCCTACTGGCTTGGCACCACGCCTGCACTCTTGTCCATTCCGATGTCAGCCGAATGGGACGATGTGCAGTGCCAGTGGCTGCGCCATATCGAACCGCGCATGCATGCGCAAATGGTGCAGGACGCGCTCGCTCGCATGCTCAGTGAATGCGAAAGCCAGGCCACAAGCTGCGTGTTTGGTCTGGGCATACACCCCTGGGTGAGTGGCATGGCCAGCCGCATCGCGGCCTTTGCGCAAATGCTGCGCGATGCACGCAAGGATGACCGCGTCTGCTGGACCAGCCCCGGCCAGATTCATGCGGCTTATTGCGCGCAGGTGCCGTCATGAGCAGTAGCTCGCCCACTTGCAGCGCCGCTGTGGCAAGCCTGTGCGGCTTTGCGGCGCAGGTGCGTTTCACTGATCTGCAAGCCGACGCCAGGGAGCGCATGGGCTGGATCGTGGCCGACACCATAGGCGCCATTGCCGCGGGCTCGGCCGAGCCGCAGATGCGTGCCTTGTCCGCGCCCTGGCTGCAGCCAGAAGGCGCCACAGTCATAGGCCAGGGCGGTGGCGCATCGCCGGACAATGCCGCCTTGTTGAACGGCAGTGCCGGCACCTTTCTGGAGATGGACGAAGGCAACCGCTTCGCGCGCGGGCATCCGGCCATTCATGTGCTGCCGGCCGCGTTGGCCTCTTGTGAAGTCAAGGGCCTGGGCGCGGCGCAGTTTCTCGATGCCATGCTGGCCGGCTATGAGCTGTGTTCACGCATCGGCGCGGCCAGCCGACTGCACGGCGCGCTGCATGCACACGGCACCTGGGGCACGCTGGGTGCGGCTGCTGCCTGTGGCCGCGCGGCCGGCGTCGATGCGGCGGGCATGACCGAGCTGGTGGGCATTGCGTCATCGCTCATGACAGCGACATCCAAGAAGACCATGCTCGAAGGCGGGCTGGTGCGCAATGTGTACGCGGGGCTGGCTGGGCGCAACGGCATGCTCGCGCTGCAATTGCACACTGCGGGATTTTCCGCCGAGCGCGACGGGGTGCAGACCTTGTTCACCGAGATTGTGTCCTCGGCCCTGGACCACGACACCCTGGTGCGCGGGCTGGGCAGCGAGTGGCACATCATGCAGGGTTACTTCAAGCTGCACTCGTGCTGCCGCTACAACCACGGCACGCTCGACGCCATCGACCAGCTCGCGCAGGCCGGGCAGCTTCCCGCGCCCGATGCGGTTGACAGCATCGATCGCATTGTGGTGGAGAGCTATGACCTAGCAGCCGAATTGAACGACACGATGCCGCGCAACACCCTGGCCGCGAAGTTCTCCGTGCCTTTTGCAGTGGCTACCCGGCTTGTCACCGGCAGCAGCGGGGTGGAGAGTTTTTCCGTGGCCGCGCTGCAAAACCCGGCCACGCTGGCACTGGCTGCGCGGGTGGAGTTGCACGAAGACAAGGCGATGACTGCACGCTTGCCGCAAGAGCGACCAGCCCGCGTGACCATTGCCCTGCGCAATGGCCGCGAGATGAGCGCGCAAGTCGGCGCGAACCGCGGCGACGACACCATGCCCTATTCAAGCACTGAGCTGACACAAAAATTCATGCAGCTCACAGGGCGCATCTGGCCGACTGCGCATTGCGAGAATTTGCTGAACGAGTGCCTTGCGATCACCGGTGAGGGCGCATCGCTCACCGGCCTGTGCGCCTTGTTGCGCCTTGCGCCCACAGCGCGGAGCATGCCATGAGCGACTTTCTGCTGAACCGCTTTGACTACTCGGCCCTGCCTGAGCGGCCGCGCTGGCGCTGGCCCAATGGCGCGCGGCTGGCGCTTTGGGTTGCGCCCAACATTGAACACTACGAGTACCTGCCCGAGAAAATCCGTGTGCGCGACCCCTGGCCACGGCTGCCGCATCCGGACATTCTGGGCTATGGCCTGCGCGACTATGGCAACCGGGTGGGTGTATGGCGGCTGATGGAGTTGTTCGATCAGTTCAAGATTCGCGCCACGGTGTCGCTGTCGATGTCGGTGCTGGACATGTACCCCGAGATTGCCGACGCCATGCAGAAGCGCTCATGGGAATTCATGGCGCATGGGCTGTACAACACCCGCTATCACTGGGGCCTGCCGGAGGCCGACGAGCGCGCCGCCATCGAGGAGTGCCAAGCGATTCACCGCCGGGTAGCAGGCAGCGAGCTCAAGGGCTGGTTCTCGCCGGCGGCATCGAACACGCTGCGCACGCCTGATCTGGTGGCGGGCGCCGGTCTGCAGTACCTGTGCGACCTCTACCATGATGACCAACCCACGCGTTTGAATGTCCAGAGTGGCAAACTGTATAGCCTGCCCTACTCGATGGAAATCAACGACACCAACGCCTGGCGCCGCGGCCAGGAGGCGCAGGCCTTCTGCATGAAAATGCGCGATGAGTTCGACACACTGTATGCCGAGGGTCAGGAGCGTGCCATGGTGATGAACATCGCGCTGCATCCTTTCATCATGGGCCAGCCGCACCGCATTGCCTACTTGCGTGAGGCTTTCGAGTACATGCTCTCGCACGATGGCGTGTGGTGCGCCACCGGCTCCGAGATCATTGACGCATTTCAATCACAACCCACTGGATCGAACTGACATGAGCACGCCTGCCGCTGATTACATTCAAGCCTACATGCCCAAGCGCGAGCCCAAGCTGGCGCGTTGCGCGCTGCTCTTGATCGACCTGCAGTACGCCACCGGCTCGCGCGTGGGCGCGCTGGGGCGCAAGATGGCGGCCGAGGGCTCGCACATCACCGACCACCGCTTCGAGCGCATTGAGACACTGGTGCTGCCCAACAGCATCAAGCTGGCCAACGCCTTCAGAAAGGCCGGGCGGCCGGTGGTGTATGTCACGGTGGGCGCGGCCACACCGCAGGCGCTGGACGCGCCGATTCACATGCGCATGATGTTCGTCGAATTCAAGAACTACGAAGGCAGCCGCGAGCATGAGATTCTTGACGAGATCAAACCCCTGCCGGGCGACTATGTGGTGCGTAAGACCACCAACGGCGCCTTCGCTTCCTCTGGCATCGACAGCCTGCTGCGCGCGCTGGAATGCGATCAGGTCTACATGACCGGCGTGTCCACCAATATGTGCGTGGAAGCCACCGCCCGCGAAGCCGCCGACCGGGGTTATCTGGTGTCGCTGGTGGAGGACGCCTGCGGCACCACGCACAAAGACTTGCACGACAACACCATGCGCAACTTCCAGCGCCTGTACGGCCGTGTCTGCTCCACCGAGCAGGCGCTGGGCGAGCTGGGGCTGGGCAGCAGCACGCAATGACCCCACTTGCTTCCCTTGCGCAAGTGGTGCGCAGCAAGAATGCCGGGCCAACGCAGCTCACCATTGACGTATTCTTTCGTGATGAGCCATGCTTCGCGCTGGCGCTGCAAAGCCCCGCGCTGTCGGCGCAAGCTGTGGCGCAGCGCTACGGCGTGCCCGCGCAGGACATGCAGCGCCATGTGATGCCGCAGATTCTGGCGATGAAGTTTTCCATGCCGCGCGCCATTTGCGCGGGCACGCCAGGCGACGGCGATGTCTATGGCGCGCAGCAGCACATGCCCATGCTGGAGATCATGGTGTGAGCGCAACGGCCAGACTCTTGCAAACCCATGTGCCCAGCAGCGAGTTGCGGGTGTTGTCGGCATCGGGCCAACTTGGCTATGGCATTCCCGCAGCCGCCTTCGAGGCGGGCATCGCCAGGCAGCCGCATTTCATTGGCTGCGACATGGGCTCGATCGATCCCGGCCCTTATTACCTGGGCTCTGGCCAGATGGCCGCGCCCCAGGCCACGGTGCGCCGCGATCTGGAAATGGTGCTGTGCGCCGCGCGCAAGCTGGATGTGCCGCTCATCATCGGCAGCGCCGGCACAGCGGGCGCTGCGCCACACCTGGCGGCCACCGTGCAGATCGTGCGAGAGATCGCTGCGCAGCACAGGCTGTCGTTTCGACTCGCCAGAATCTCCAGTGACCTGTCCGCGCAGGACATGGCCGACGCGCTGGCGCAAGGCCGGCTCAAGCCGATTGGCCCGATGCCGCAGCCCACGCGCGAAGAGTTGCTTTCGTGCAAGCACATCGTCGGGCAGTGCGGCTGCGAGACCGTCGCGCAAGCTCTGCGCATGCAGCCTGATGTGATCATCGCGGGCCGCGCCTGCGACACCGCCATCTTCGCCGCCCTGCCGCAACTGCTGGGCTACGACTTCGCGCTGGCGCTGCACATGGCCAAGATCATCGAGTGCACATCGCTGTGCTGCACACCGGGCGGGCGCGATGCGATGCTGGCCACATTGTCTTCGGACGGCTTTGTGCTGGAGAGCATGAACCCCGCCTTGCGCGCCACCCCGGCCTCAGTGGCCGCGCATGCACTGTACGAGCAGGCCGACCCACACAGCGTGCGCGAGCCCGAGGGCACGCTGCTGCTGCGAGATGCCCGCTATGAAGCTTTGGACGAGCGTCGCACCCGCGTACACGGCGCACGCTTTGAGCCAATGGACAAGCCCACGCTGAAGGTGGAAGCCGCCGCCGCCGTGGGCGAGCGCGTGGTGCTGATTGCCGGTGCCACCGATTCGACGCTGCTGAAGGTCTTGCCCCAGGTGCTGAACGATGTGGAGCAAAAAGTGCGGGCTCTGGTGCCCGGCGCCTGGAGTCGCTATGCCCACATCTACGGCCAGGGCGCGGTGCGGCCGCTGCCAGCCCATTTGCAGACCGCGCATGAAGTTGGCCTGGTGATTGAGTTCATCGCCCCTGACCAAGACACCGCCTTGGCTGCAGCCAGCGTGTACAAGCAAAACCTTTTGCACCACGGCTACCCCGGCCGAGTTTCCACTGCAGGCAACATCGCCTTTGCCTTCACACCCAGCGAACTGCGTGCCAACACCGCCTACAAGTTCGTGCTGTACCACGAGCTGATGGGCGAGCGGCTCGGTGAGATGTTCAAGGTGGAGATGCAGGAGATCGACGGCTCGATCAGATAAAGCCGGTCACCGCATGCGCCACATAAGGCGCCTCCAGCTTCTGCACTTCGGCCGGCTCCAGCTTGAGCGACAAGGCGGCCACCGCGTCATCCAGATGGCGCTCTTTGCTGGCGCCGACGATGGGCGCGGTGATGGCCGGCTTTGCGAACAACCATGCGAGTGCGACCTGGGCATATGGCACACCGCGTGCGGTGGCGACTTCAGCTACCGCCTGCACCACTTGCCGATCAGCTTCCTCGGTGCCGGCGAAAAGCCGGCGGAAGGCTTCGTCCGTCTCGGTGCGATGCGTGGCCTCACCCCAAGGCCGGGCCAGCCGGCCGCGGGCGAGCGGACTCCATGGGATGACAGCCACGCCCTGATCCTGGCACAGGGGAAGCATCTCGCGCTCTTCTTCGCGGTAGAGCAAGTTCACATAATTTTGCATGCTGCGAAAGCGCGCCCAGCCATTGCGCTCAGAGCAGGCCAGCGCCTTGGCGAACTGCCAGGCATACATGGAAGAAGCGCCGATGTACAAAGCCTTGCCGGCACGCACCACGTCGTTGAGTGCCTCCATGGTTTCCTCGATGGGGGTCTTATAGTCCCAGCGATGAATCTGATAGAGATCGACATAGTCGGTGCCCAGCCGGCGCAGGCTGTGGTCAATCTCGGCCATGATGGACTTGCGAGACAAGCCGTAGCCGTTGGGGCCGGGCCGCACCCGGTTGAATAGCTTGGTGGCGATGATCACGTCATCGCGCTTGGCATAGTCGGTGAGCGCGCGCCCGACGATCTCTTCGCTGGCGCCATTGGAGTAGACATTGGCGGTGTCAAAGAAATTGATGCCCAGGTCCAGCGCGTGCTTGAGCAGCGGCCTGCTTGCGGCCTCGCTCAGAGACCATTTCTGCATACCCTCGCCCGGTGTGCCGTAGGTCATGCAGCCAAGGCAGATGCGTGAGACTCTCAGGCCCGAGTGGCCCAGTGCGACGTAGTCCATGAAATATCCTGAGGTGATGCGTGAACGGAAATGCGTGAGCGGTGTGCGATGCCGGCCGGTAGAAACCCCAGCCGTCGCCCTGGGAAAAATAGAATAGCATGGCAGTGGTCAATGCGCCAGCGCCACGGCGGTTGTTTGGGGCCTCTGTTCACACTCGCTCCTTGTGCGCCTCATTGTCTTGGTCTCTTGCTCATGACGCATGACACGCACTCGCCGCCCTCTTCAAGGAAACCAAAATGACTCAATTGCGCATTCCCGCTGTCTACATGCGCGGTGGTACAAGCAAGGGTGTGTTCTTCCACAAGCGCGATCTGCCCGCCGATGCGGCGCAGCGCGATGCGCTGCTGCTGCGCGTGATCGGCAGCCCCGACCCCTATGGCAAACAGATTGACGGCATGGGCGCGGCCAGCTCCAGCACCAGCAAGGTGGTGATCCTGTCCAAGTCCGATCGGCCCGATTGCGATGTGGACTATCTCTTCGGCCAGGTCGCCATCGATGCGCCGCTGATCGACTGGTCGGGCAACTGCGGCAATCTGTCGGCCGCCGTGGGGCCCTTCGCCATTTCCGAGGGGCTGGTGGCGGCGCCGGCGCAAGGCAGCGCCACCGTGCGCATCTGGCAAGCCAATCTGTCCAAACACATCGTGGCACACGTGCCCATGCACGATGGCCAGGTGCAGGAGGAAGGCGATTTTGAGCTCGATGGCGTGACCTTCCCCGCGGCTGAAGTGCGCCTGGAATTCATGGATCCTGGCGCCTCCGAGGACGACTCAGGCGCTGGCGGGATGTTTCCCACGGGTGCGCGGCTTGAACGACTCACCACGGCCGACGGCGTATTTGAAGTCACTCTGATCAACGCAGGCAACCCCACGGCGTTTGTTGACGCGAGCGCGCTGGGGCTTTCGGGCACTGAGCTGCAAGAGCCCTTCAACAGCAACCCTGACTTGCTGGCACGCTGCGAGAGGCTGCGGGCCCACGCGGCGGTGTGCATGGGCATCGCCAAGACGCCAGATGAAGCCACCCGCCTGCGCCAGCATGTACCCAAGCTGCTCTTTGTGGCGCCGCCTGTCTCCTACACCAGCTCCCGAGGCAGCACGGTCGAGGCAGGCCAGATCGACTTGCTAGCCCGCGTGATTTCAATGGGCAAGCTGCATCACGCCATGACAGGCACCGGCGCCATCGCCATCGCGGTGGCGGCCAATATTCCCGGCACCGTCGTGCACAGGCTGCTGGACGCGCAAAAGCTTGCAAGCAGCGGCGGCACGGTGCGCTTTGGTCATCCTTCGGGCACGCTCAGGGTGGGCGCGACTGCGGTGGCCCAAGGCGACGAATGGAACATTGAGAAAGTCTCCCTGAGCCGCAGCGCGCGCCGGCTCATGGAGGGCTGGGTGCGGGTGCCGTCATCGGTGGGCGGCGCGTCTTAGCATCCATACCCACAAACATCAGAAAGACCAGTCATGGCGAAGTTCGGAAATTACACAGGCATTCAGATCGATATTCAAGATCATGTGGCCACACTGGAAGTGTGCCGTCCGCCGCACAACTTTTTGGAGATCGGCCTCATGGAGCAGATCGCCAGCGCCTACGAGGCACTGGACAAGGAGCGCGACTGCCGCGCCATTGTGCTGTGCGCACAGGGCAAGAACTTTTGCGCGGGCAATGATTTCAGCCGGCCCGACGCGGACGTGACCAACACCTCGGCGGCCAAGTATCCGCTGTACGCCATTGGGGCGCGCCTGTTCGCGACATCCAAGCCTTCGGTTGCCGCTGTGCAGGGCGCGGCCATTGGGGGCGGCCTGGGCTTGGCGCTGGCAGCCGATTTTCGGGTGGCCGCGCCCAGCACACGCGTGTCGGCCAATTTCGTGTTGCTGGGTTTGCATCAGGGCTTTGGCATCACCTTCACCCTGCCGCGCGTGGTAGGGCAGCAGCAGGCGCTCAGAATGCTCTACACCGGCCGGCGCTACACCGGCACGGAAGGCTACAAGATGGGTTTGTTCGATGAACTCGTGCCCGAAGAGCAACTGCGCCAACGCGCCTGGGACCTCGCACGCGAGATCGCCATCGCAGCGCCGCTGGCGGTGCAGTCGGTACGCGCCACCATGCGCCGCGGCATCTTCGACGAGTATGTTCGCACCACCGACCACGAGTCAGCCGAGCAGATGCGCCTGCGTGCGACGGCGGATTTCAAGGAAGGGGTTCTGTCGGTGTCGGAGCGGCGGATGGGGAGGTTTCGCGCGCAATGACCCTCACCCCGCAATTCTCTCCCACACCCCATCCGCACCCAAGCTGCTCGCCAAGCCACCGAGTTCAAGCGCCCACTCGGTCTCGTTGCCCCACTCTTCGCGCCATGCCCACAGGCGCCGGGTCCAGAGGTGCAAAGGATATTCCTGGGTGAAGCCCATGGCCCCGTGTATCTGATGCGAGAGCGATGCAATGGTGCGTGCCGCCATGCCGGCCTGAATTTTTAGGGCAGCGACTTCGGCGCCGTCGTGTGACACGTTGTGCGTCATCGCATCCAGGCAGGTTTGCAGCATGATGCCGCTGGCGGTGAGCTCGCCCGCCATCTGCGCCAGGTAGGACTGGATCATTTGAAACTGCGACAAGCTCTTGCCAAACTGCTTGCGGTCTGATGCGTAGCGAATCGCCAATTCCAGTGCGTGCTGCGCAGCGCCTTGCATGGCGGCGCTGCGGCAAAGCGCGCCGCGCTGGCGCACAGCGCTGGGGCCCCAGGCCGCTGCCACCTCATGCACGCTGTCCAGCGCCAGGGTGTCGGCAATGATCACATCAGCTGGCTCGCCAGCCAGGTTTGCCTGCTGGCGCAAACTCTCGGGCGAGAGCCGCGCAATCGCCACATGATGACTCGCACCTTGCCCGAAGCTCAAAAGAATGCGGCTGCAATGCCGGCCCCACGGCACAAGCTGGCCCTTCAACTGCGCGGTGGCGCCACCCGCATGGTGCACGATGGCCTGCGCAGGAACGACCAGGCAACTCAAGATTTCAGAGGACTCGCTGGCAATGCCAGCGCCCAGTGCCAGCCAACGGGCCAGGGCTTCGCTGTCGGCAAAGGGCACCAGCGCACCGGCATAGACGATGGCCTGCAACACATCCGCCGTGTCGCTCAAGCCCAGCGCGCCTGCGTCAGCACCGGTCAGGCCCATGGCGATGAATTGGTTCCACGCGGCGCGATCGATGCCGCCCTCTTCGGCAGCCAGGGTGGTCTTTGGCGAGACCACATCGGCCAGCATGCGGGCGACTGATTCGCGGATGATGTTGTCGGGTGTTTGCATCATGCTGAGATCAAGCCAAACCCAAGCCGCGCGAGACGATGCCGCGCAGAATTTCATTGGTGCCGCCGCGCAAGGTGAATGCCGGCGAATGCAGCACTGCCTGCGCAAGCAGCTTCTCGAAAGTGTCCGTGCTGTCCATCGAAGGACGCGAGGGAAAGATACGGCGCGCAACTTCAACGACATCGCCCTCAAAGCGTGTGCCCAGGTCTTTGACCAATGCCGCCTCGGTGTTGGGCGAGCGTCCTTCCTGCATCAGGCCGGCGATGCCAAGCGACATGGAACGCAGGGCCCAGTAGCGCGAGATCAACTCGCCCAGGGCCACTCGCACGCTGCTATCAGGCGGCTGCGATTGGGCGCGCGCAATCATCGCCATGAAGAGTGGAAAGCTGCTCATGAAGCGCTCGGGGCCACTGCGCTCGACGGCCAGGTCAGAGGTGATGACCTTCCAGCCTGCGCCCTCCTCACCCAGCACTCGGTCATGCGGCACCAATGCATCGTCAAAGATGACTTCGCTGAAATGCTGCTTGCCGGTCAGCAGGCGAATCGGGCGCACGGTGACGCCTTCGCAGGGCAGGCTCACGACCAGCATGGAAAGGCCATCGTGTTTCTTGCCGCCGTCCATGTCGCCGGTGCGGCACAGCACGACCAACAAGTCGGCATGGTGGGCGTGGCTGGACCAGATCTTGGAGCCATTGAGCCGCCAGCCGCCTTCGACACGCCTTGCGCGGGTCTTGACCGAGGCTAGGTCAGAGCCCACATCGGGTTCGCTGTAGCAGGCGGCCACCACACTCTCGCCGCGCGCGATGGGCGGCAGTAGATTGCGCTTCATCCACTCGGTGCCATGGGCCAACACGCTGGGGCCGAACTGGCGCTCAGCCAGCCAGTGCGCGGCCACCGGCGCGCCAACGGCAAGCAACTCTTCGACCACGATGAAGCGTTCGGCTTGCGAGCGCGCTTGGCCGCCATAGGCAGTTGGCCATGTCAGGCCCAGCCAGCCTTGCTGACCCAGCTTGCGCGAAAATTCCCTGTCGAATCCACGCACCCAACTATCGCACTGCGGCACCATGGCGCCGCTGCTGATCTCGTCGCGCAGAAATGCACGCACCTGTGATCGCAGACCAGGGAAGTGTCGGTCCGCCGATGTCGGTTTCAGTTGGAGCATGGCCGCAAGACCTTTTGCACGAGCTCAGGCAGCGCTGTCAGCCAGCACAGGCGCTGGCGCCGCTTTCATGCCCACCAGATGCTGCTTCATGATGTGCACCGCAGCCGCTGGCGCGAGTGGCGCGATCAGACCCATGGCAAAGAGGATGTAGCGTGAATCGACCAGGCAGGCGGGCGCGCGCGGGCGCATCGAGATGGGCTTGGCCTCGTCGAATGCTGCCTTGCCCAGAATGCGGTGACCCAGATGTCCATAGGCAAACACACCGCCGGTGGCCACCACGGTTTCCACGGCGGTCAAATCCTTGCCATGCAGCACCTGTACCGGGCCTTCGGGGGTATAGATTGTCTCCACCGTGCCGGCGTGGCGCATCATGGCCAGCTCCACCGCAATGCCGGCCAGGCCCGCATCGACTTCATGTTCCCACTCGTGCTGCGGCACGTAGTCGGTCTCACGGGCGAGCCGCTCGATGTGGCGGGTGCATTCGTCGGCACTGAACCCTGTGGGAAAGATGGATGCCAGTTGCTGCATGCCCGCATGCTCTGCGATGGTGGGCGCATTGATGCGCACACCCAGGTCGCCTTCAACGGTGCGCTTGGTGTAGGGCTCTGGAATGCCGCGCGGAATCATGCGCGGATTGGTGGGCATGCCGCGCGCAGCCGAATGCACATCGGTGGTGGCGCCGCCCACATCCACCACCACCAGCTCGCCCAGGCCCTGCTCGCCCGGCGCGCCTTCGGCCAGGATGCGCGCTGCCTCCAGCACCGCCATCGGCGTGGGCATGACGATCTGACCCACATAGGCCTGGGCCCGGTCGAGCCCCTTGGCATGGGTGATGCGCTCCATGAAGATGCGGCGAATTTCGGCGCGGGCCGGATCGACATTGATGCGGCCCAACTCGGGCAGTACGTTCTCCACCACGGTTGCGGTGCAGCCGGCTGCCAGCAGGCTGGCCAGCGCCTCATCCGATACAGCCCTGTTGCCGCAGACCACAATGGGCGCGGGGGGTGCAAGCTGAGCCAGTGCGCGTGCATTGGAGAGCAGGGTCTTGCTGTCGCCACCATCGGTGCCGCCTGCCAGCATGATCATGTCCGGCGCGATCTGGGCGATCTCGCGCAGATCAGACGATGTGAGCTGGTAGGAATAGACCTTGAGAATCTTGGCGCCCGCGCCCAGCGCCGCAAGGCGCGCGGCCTGCGCGGTGAGATCGGGCACCAGGCCAATCGCCACCATGCGCAAACCGCCAGCGGCGCTTGAAGAAGCGACCTTGGTGCTCACGTCGCCCCGGCGTATGCCGCAGATGCGTTCAAGCCGGCGCAGCGCTTCGTCCAGACCGAAGTTGATGTCGGTAGCCACTGTGGTGGGCGCCTGCGCGACACCCAGCAAGAGCCCAGCCTGCGTGTCCAGGGCCACCACCTTGGTGTAGGTGCTGCCGAAATCGATGGCGAGTGTGACCGGCATCGATGCGGCGCGGCTCAGTGATAGGCCGGCTGCGACACCGGGACCGAGGGACGACTCATGCTGAACACATCGTCCACCACCATCTGGTAGTCCATGGGGCGGTTCTCGAAGCGGGCGCGCTCTTCGACCTGCTTGCGGTGGTACTCGGCAATTTCCTTGGGCAGTGGCACGTTGCCCCAATTGAGCATGCGCACAGCCCCCAGGCGATCGCGCACCGGCATCAGTTTGCCGGCGTTCCAGCGGCTGGGCGAGAAGGGTACGTCAATCACACCTGCGGCAAAGGCCTTCACCGCACCTTGCGCGATGTCACCATCGCCCAGGTCCAGGGTGCGGTCCAGGATGGCCCGCACTTCGGCGCGCAGGATTTCCATCTCCTGGCGCAGCATCGGGCCTTCCTCCATGCGCTGGCCACGCAGCATGTTGAGCGTCTCGCGGGTGGCGCGGCAGCCGGCGGCGTTGGCCTCTTTGGTGGGAATACCGAAAGCCTCGTGCAGAGACTTGACGATCACCTGCGATGCGCCTGCCAGTGCGGCTGCGGTCGTGCCCAGTGAGCACAATGCATAGGCATGCGATTCGTTGTGCGGGAAATCGCCCATCCAGTGCGAGCCGGCGGTGTAGACCTTGACGTGGGTCAGGCCGTGGCGGTCAAGGTACTCGCGGGCCAGCTCGGCCATGACGCGCAGTGCGGCCACGTCCTGCACCAGATTGCCCAGCATGCCGTAGCCCAGCACCACCTGGCGCACGCCCTGAGTGGCGGCCAGGATGGCGTCGATGATGGAGGTGGTCAATGCAATGGCCGGTGGCACCAGTGTGCCGGTCAGCGTGGCGGGGAATTCCTTGACGATGGGTGCGCCATTGGCCTCATACACCGAGACCAGGCGGTCTTCGTACTGATAGTGTTCGATCAAGGTTTCGATCGGGCAGTCTTTTTCGTACGAGACATTCTGCAATGCGCCGGTCAGGATGTAGCTGTAGCCGGCGGCCAGGAAAATCTCACGCGGAAGGCGCGAATCGCTGGAGGCCATGCGGGCGCTGGAAGGCACGTTCACCGCCTCCACGATGCGGCGCATCTCCTTGACGCCATGGGCCACCAGGGGCGTACCGCAGATCAGGGAGCGGCCAGCGGCACGGCTTTCTTCAAGACCCTTCTCGGCCAGGTCGTAGCGCAACTGCCGGCTGTAGGCATCGGCTTCGGTCGACAGGATGTCGGCTCCGCCGTGCTTTTCGATGTATTGCAAGGTCTCGATCTGGTCTTCGATCAGGGTGTCGCCGTGACGAGGCTGCAAGAGGATGCGACCTTCTTCGCGGGCCTTCTCGAACACTTTGTACGCCTTGCATGAATCGGGCAGATTGCGATGGAAAGCGAATGCCTCTTCAATGTCGATCGTGGCGCCCACAGGCCACTTGGCCAGCACCGCTTTGCGGGTCTCGGCAAACCTCGCGTCGTCCCAGCGTTCATTGCGCAGTTTCATCAAACACCTCCAGGGCTTTGGGGGAAAGAATTTCCTTCACATCGCGAATGGCAGTCTCGGTCGATGTGCCGGGCGGATAGACCTTGTCGTAGCCCATGGCCTTGAACTTGGCCTCGGTCTCGTCCCATGATTGCTTGCCGATCACCAAGTTGCCGCCCACCAGCAGGGGGATATCGCCTATGCCGGCTTCCACGCACTTTTCGCGCAGGCCGCGGCAATCGAGCTCACCGTGACCGTAGATGGAAGAAATGAGGATAGCGTCGGCGGCTGTCTCCACCGCAGCCTTCACGAACTCATCGTGCGAGACCATGATGCCCAGGTTGACCACGCGAAAGCCTTGCTGGCTGAATGCAAAATCAAGAATCTTGGTGCCGATGATGTGCACATCGGAGCCGATGACTCCGAGTATCAAGGTCATTGGCTGACCGTCTTTTCGTTTCATGCGTGTCTCCTGACTTGGAATGTGCCGTTCTTCATACAGAACGGACATACTCTGAATGGAACGATGATACGCGCGGCGCGACCACCATGTCAAACGTGGGCACCCGAATTGGAAATGCCCCTTGCATCAGCCAACCCAGCGCTGCTGCACCCCACCTATCAATGCCGTGATGGTGTCGGCGACTTCGCGCAGGCGCTTGCCCTTGCGCTTGAGTTCTGCGGGCGGGAGCTGGGTGGGAAGCCCGAAGGTCAAGAGCATCAAGCGCACCGCGCCACTGCTGTCAAAGATGGGCGCCGCCACTGCATTGGCGCCGGCCTGGTATTCCTCACGCGCCTCGCCATACCCCACCTTGCGGGTGTGGGCGAGCTGTTCGAGGTAGTCGGCCGCCTTTGTGACGGAAGTCTTGGTGCGTTTGGGCAGGCCGACACGCTCGATGGTTTCGAGCACAAAAGCCGTGGACTGCCAGGCCAGATAGGCCTTGCCCAAGGCGCCGCCGGTCAGGGGAAAGCGATCACCGATGGAGACTGTGACACGGATGCCGCCCGCCATGTCCGAGCCGTCCAGGATGAGGAGCTCGCGGTTGGAATACGCAGCCGCGACAAAGCAGCCGAGCCCGAATTCACGCGCCACCGCATCGACGTATGGGCGGGCCAGCAGCGTGAGCGGGCCACGCACAGCCTGCGCCAACTCGACCAGCGCCGCGCCCAGTTGGTAGCGCTTGCTGTCTCCGTCCTCTGCCAGCAGGCTCTCGGAGACCAGCGTGGCAATGATGCCGTGCGCTGTGGATTTGTTCAGACCCATCTGACGCGCGATCTCGCTCACGCCCAGTGGCCTGCCGCTGGTTTGCAGCAGACGCATGATCTTGATGGCCGCTGCCACCGCCGGTGTCGGGGTGCTCATAGGCTTGTGTTCTTCTTCATGCGGCGATTATCCGCAGGTGCGCGCCCTGCGCGCGGGGCCGCATCAGTCGAGCTTGGCACCGCTGATGGCCACCACCTTGGCCCACTTCTGCCCTTCGGCTTCGAACCCTGCGGTGAACTCTGCGTTGTTGACCACCCGCGCTTCCAGCCCTTTGGCCAGCATGGACTCGCCCATGGCCTTGGTGCTGGCGATCTCGGCTGCGGTGGTGGCGATCTTGCGCACGATGTCGTCGGGCGTTCCGGCCGGCGCAAGAATGGCGTTCCAGGCCACCACATCGAAGCCCTTGAGGCCCGCCTCATCAACCGTGGGAACATCGGGCATGGCCTGGGCACGGTGCAGGCCCGAGACGGCAATTGCCTTGAGCTTGCCGGCCTGAATCAGGCCTGCCGCTGTGGAGATGGCGGTGAATGTCATGAAGACCTGCCCGCTGGCGGTATCGGTGATGGCTTGCGCGCCGCCTTTGTAAGGCACATGGAGCATCTCCAGCCCCGCCATGGAGGTCAGCAAGGCCGGCGCCAGATGGGTGATGCTGCCGTTGCCGCCTGAAGAATATGAAAGCTTGCCGGGCCGCGCCTTCACGTAGGCGATCAGCTCGGCCAGGTTGTTCACCGGCGCGCTGGCCGGCACCACGAAGATGCTGCGCGTGTCACTGACCCGCACCACCGGTTTGAAATCCTTCACAGGATCAAAAGGCAGCTTCTTGTATAGGGCGCCATTGACCAGGTGAGGCGAGGCGGTAAACAACAGCGTGTAGCCATCTGGGGCGGCGCGGGCCACGGCCTCTGTGCCAATGATGCCGTTGGCACCTACCCGGTTGTCCACCGTAACACCCACCTTCCACTCCTGCGACAGCCGCTCGCAAATGAGGCGCGCGCACGTGTCCACCCCGGTGCCCGCGCTGTAGGGCGTGATCATGGTGATGTTTCGCGTGGGGTAAGTGCTGCTCTGGGCGAACACGCTGGCCGGCACGAGGGCAGCTGCCCCGGACGCTTGCAATAGGGTGCGACGTTTCATTGCGGGTTGTCTCCAGGGCGCGGGGTTGAGGTTGACGGCCGCAATTGTGTCGGCCTACAGGAAGAACGCCCTTTCTTCATGGCGAACATATTAGGTCGCGCATTTTGCGCTTGTCAATCTGCTCAACCCTTGGTCGGGCGGAGATTGGAAGCAGGCTTTGATCTTGCGCAAGAAGGGCATGCCGCAGCCACGGGCGATGCCCGCGGTGACAAGCAGACCTTGTTGGCTTAGAGCCGCTCGACGATGGTCACATTGGCCATGCCGCCACCTTCACACATGGTCTGCAGACCATAGCGGCCGCCGGTTTGCTGCAGCGCGTGGACCAAGGTGGCCATCAGCTTGGTGCCGGTGGCGCCCAGCGGGTGACCCAGAGCAATGGCACCGCCGTAGGGGTTCAGGCGGGCGGGGTCTGCGCCCAACTCGCGCAGCCATGCCAGGGGCACTGGCGCGAATGCTTCGTTGACTTCGAAGTGGTCGATGTCACTGATCTTCAGGCCGGTGCGCTGCAGTGCGCGCTGCGTGGCGGGAATGGGCGCCTCCAGCATGATGACCGGGTCATGGCCCATCACGCTCATGTGATGCACCCGCGCCATTGGCTTGACGCCCAGGGCGCGCAAGCCTTTTTCGTTGGCGATGAGCACCGCGCTGGCGCCGTCGCAAATCTGGCTGGCATTGGCGGCGCTGATGCGGCCACCCTCTTGCAAGAGCTTGACCGATGCGATGCCCTCGAGCGTGGAGTTGGCGCGCACGCCTTCGTCGCGGGAGTGAACCTCGTCGGTTTCGACACCCTTCTCGTCGCGCACACGCACCGGAATGATCTCGCGAGCGAAGCGGCCTTCGGCGGCTGCGCGGGTGGCACGCTGATGACTCATGAGTGCGTATTCGTCAAGCGCGGATTTTTCGAATCCGTATTTGGCCGCCATCATTTCTGCACCGCTGAACTGGCTGAACTCGGCTGGCCCGTAGCGGCGGTGGATTGCATCGCTCATGTAGAAGCCCAGGCCGCTCTTGCGCGGCAAAGCAGAGGGCGTGAACATGGGCACACGGGTCATGGACTCCACGCCACCGGCAATCACGATGTCCATGGCACCGGACATCACCGCCTGCGCCGCGTAGTGCAAAGCCTGCTGCGATGAGCCGCACTGCCGATCCACACTGGTGCCAGGCACTGACTCAGGCAGGCGCGATGCGAGCACCGCGTTGCGGCCCACATTGGCGGCCTGCTCGCCGGCCTGGCTCACACAACCCATGATGACGTCTTCAATCAACTGCGGGTCGACCTGGCTGCGATCGAGCAATGCATTGATGGTTTGCGCAGCAAGATCCACCGGGTGCCAGCCCGACAATTTTCCGGCCCTTCGGCCACCTGCGGTGCGTACCGCATCGACGATGAATGCTTCTGACATAGATGGGTTCCTTTGGGATGACGAGCTGCCTAAGATCATAGCGCTCAACCTAGAAACTAGAAACGGCGGTTGGACGCGCTCTCCCCCAATCGGTGAAGAACTTCAAAGCCAAAAAACTCAATGTCCACGGGCACTTCCTGCTGAAAACAAGCGGTCAACTGCCGTTTCTAGGTAAGCGCACGGGCATCGGCTACATGACACCGCCCCCTATGATCATCATCACAATGTCAACCCTCCAGGCAAGCGAGGCAGCGGTGCCGGAGGGCCACCCGGGATAGCGTGCGATGGGGGCGTTGGTAAAGCGGAGAAGCTTGCTCCCCCCAATAAGCGGTCCATCGCAATAGTCAAAAGCACTGGCCAAAGCTTTGGCAAAAGCGACTGAACAAGCGGTGCAGCGTGGGCTACGCAAACTTCCAAAGCCCCCACCCATCCACCGTCACATAGCCCAGGGCCAGGCGCGGCTAAACCCGCTAACGGGTTGAACACCCGGGGCGCAGGTAGCTGAGCCGTGCCAATACCTGGAGATGACGTAACGCCGGACTTCATAGCAGCCTCGCGCTGGCTCACTGCAGCCCGTAGTTCTCCTTGAATCTGCGCATAAGTCTCTCCAAGGGAGTCAGCCATATCGAGTGGCGTACGGCCGCCCGTCGTTTCAGCTGTGGGATCTTGCCCCTGCGGTTTGATCTTGCCCCCGAAAAACGTACTCCATGGCTGATGTGAAAATTCAGTAATTGGAGATCGAATATAAGCAAGAGAAAAGACGGACAGGCCCGGGGCAAAGACACCCTGGAATTCAAGCTGGAGGCGGTGCGTCTGGTCAAGGGTGGGCAGGCGGTACCGGTGACGGCCAAGATCCTGGGCGTGCCGGTGCAGACCTTGGGCAATTGGGTGCGCCTGAGCGAAAAGGGCCAGCTCAAAGGGGCTGGCGACAAGCCGGTGAGCGCAGAGCCGATGGAGCTGGCGCGCTTGCGCGCTCCATGCGCGGCTACGCATCAAGCGCGACATCCTGGGAAAAGCCACGGCGTACTTCGCAAAGCTGCCGCAGCAAGGTACGCCTGGATAGCCGGCACAAGGCCCAGTGGCCCGTCACGCTGGCCCGTGAGGTGCTGGGCGTCAGCGCCAGCGGCTACTTCGAGCACTGGCGACGCAAGGACGCCGGCAAGCTGGTTCACATCAAGGCCATCCACGCTGAGGTCAAGCAGGAATACGGTTGGCCCAAGATGCGGAAAGAGCGGGTGGCCTGCGGCATTCGCGTAGGCAAGGCGCGAGTGCGAAAGCTGATGCAGCGTCACGGTATCAAGCCCAGGGGCAAGAGAAAGTTTGTCGTCACCACGGGCAGCAAACACGACCGGTTGAATCCGCCCAGTATTGCCGCCACGAGTTTCAGAAGGAACTTGAGAGCTACGAGATGAAATCGTCAATGCGCCCACAGAGAGTCTGTGGGGACGGCTGAAGGTCGGCATGCTGTACGGCAGACGGCTTGCCACGCGACGCGAGGCCATGGACGAAGTGATGGACTGGATCACTTTCTACAACCACTGTAGAGATATTCCAATACATGCGCCTAGAATCTAGAGGAAATTTTGAGTTTGTAGAGCTTTTCTCAGCGCACCAATGGCTACACCGCTCGGGTACAACGCCCTCATCGACCGCTTCAACCTGGCAGTGCCGCCGCTTCGCCAAACCTTCTGGTTGGGCGAACGGGCGGTAGAGGCTCGCACGCAGATGGCCGACGGTACGGAGCGCATCGAGCTGCCCCGCGGGCGAGCCTCTGCGGAGCAGTCGACGGTTGAGCAGCTCACGTTCGCCCTTAAGCGGGAGCACCTGAATCTGATGGTGTTGGGCGCCCTCTTTGAGCACCAGCAGGTGCTCACGGACATTCAGGAATGGCTCACTGCGCGGCCCACGTCTGGCTACGCCCGTCAGGCAGGCTACCTTGCGCACTGACCTGGCGGGTTCCATGATGCAGGGCGTCGGCCGCGTGGTAGCCGACGCCACCGAAGGCGTTCTCGACCCAGTGGTGGCTGCGACCTGCGCCGAGTACGTCGACAAACGGGTGTAAACGTCAGCACGGGTCACGTGGCCGCAGACCATCAATCCGTCGCCTTGAATCCGGCAGCCTCCATCACCCTCCTCCACTTGCGCGCATCGCCCACCACGGTGTCGGCCAGCGACTCGGCGCTGCCGCCGTCAACGATGTAGCCTTGATTGGAGAGCGTCTGGCGAAAGCCCGGCTCGGACAAGGCGTTGTTGATCGCCTTGTTCCACAGCGCAAGGGCTCGCGCTGGCGTGCCCTTGGGAGCAAAGGCCGCGACCCAGTTCTCGCTGACCGCATTGGGGTAGCCCAGCTCGACGAAGGTGGGCACATCGCCCATGCCTGGGTCTCGGGTGCGCGAAGTCACCGCCAATACCTTGAGCTTCTTGCCTTGATACAGCGGACGCGCGCTCACGGTGCTGACCAGGGCCGACTGCACCTGCCCGCCAAAGACCACACCCATGGCTTCCACGTCACCTTTGAATGGCACATCCTTCATGCCCAAACCAGTGGCGCCGCTGAGCAGGCCGCCCATCAGGTGCGCCAGGCCACCGGTGCCGCCATGGCCGTAGAACAGATCATTGGGATTGGCGCGGGCCCAGCGCAGAAAGCCGGCCCAGTCATCCACGCCCAAGGCCGGCGATACCGAGAACGCGAGTGCATAGTGGCCAAGCATGATCACCGAATCAAAGTCAGTGGTCAGGTCAAAGCCGGGGCGGGTCTTGAACATGGGCGCAATCAGGCCGCTGGTCAATGGCACCACGCCGATCACGCTGCCATCGGCCGGTGCGCGTTTGAGGCGCTCCAGCGAGATCATGCCCGTGGCGCCGGGCTGGTTAAGCACCACCACCGGCCGACCCAGTTCATTGCGCACTCGCTCGGCGATGCCCCGCGACAAGCCATCGGTGACGGTACCGGCCGGAAAGCCCACATAGATGTTGAGCGTGCCTGATGGCAATTGCTCCTGGGCGCCAGAAGAAAAGGACGACAGGCTCGCCAGCCCGCCTATGCCAGTTAGGAAAAAGCTTCGACGATACATGAGTGGTTCCTCTGAGGTGGTGGTAGGTGGTGCGGGTTAAGAGTCGGTCTTAGGCTGGGTCACGCCCGCTTGGCGAAGTTGCTCCAACTGCGTGTCGGACAGATCGAGCAGTTCGCGCAGCACGGTGTCGGTGTCTCGGCCAAGCCGTCCGCCGCCATGACGCACCGCACCGCTGGAAGCACTCATGCGAAACGGCAGGTTCTGCATGCGCACAGTGCCCAGGTCTTCATCGGGCACTGTGACGATGCTGCCGCGCGCCACGTACTGCGGATCTTGCAGGAGTTGCTCCACGTTGTAGATGGGCGCCACGGCGGCGCCCGCCACTTCGAAGGCGCGCATCACTTCGTCGTTGTCGCGCGCGCGAATCCAGGTGCCCACCAACTCGTCGAGTTCGTCGGCATGCTTGGCCCGCTCGGGGCCCGATCGGAACCAGGGCTCCTTGATGATGTCGGGCCGCCCGATCATGGTCATCACGCGTTCGGCGATCGACTGCGATGCGGTGGAGATGGCGACCCAGCGCTCATCGCGCGTCTTGTAGGTGTTGCGCGGCGCGTTGTTCACGCTGCGGTTGCCGCTGCGGTTCTGGATGATGCCAAGCTGATCGAAGATGGTCGTCTGCCCGCCCAGGATGTGGAAGATGGGTTCGATCAGCGCCATGTCGATCATCTGGCCTTCTCCACCCTTGGCATCGCGCTGATACAGCGCCAGCATGACCGCATAGGCCGATGCCATGGCCGCCACGCCATCGGCCAGACCAAACGGCGGCAATGTGGGTGGGCCGTCGGGGTAGCCATTGATGTGCGCATAGCCGCTCATCGATTCGGCCAGCGTGCCAAAGCCCGGGCGCGATGAATAGGGGCCGGTCTGGCCAAAGCCAGTGATGCGCAGCATCACCAAGCGCTTGTTGATCGCATGCAAGTCTTCCCAGCCAAGCTTCCAGCGTTCCATCACACCGGGGCGAAAGTTCTCTATCACCACATCGCTTTTCTTCACCAGCCCGGCCATCACTTCCTGGCCCTGCGGTGTGGACAGGTTGAGCACGATGTTGCGTTTGTTGCGGCCGTAGAACTTGTAGTTCAGGCCGGCCCCATTCTTTGATGGGCCGGTCTTGCGCATGTTGTCGCCGCTGGGATGCTCGATCTTGATCACATCGGCGCCCCAGTCGCCCAGCAGGGCTGCCGTGTAAGGCGCGGCGATGATGGTGCCGCAATCGAGCACGCGTATGCCCTCCAGGGGCATGGGCTTGGATAAGCGGTCGCTCTGTGTCACGGCGTACCTCAGGTGGTGGCGAAGCCGCCGTTGCGCCAGGGCCAGCCCTTGACGGTGGTACGCCAGAGGCGGCGGCGGCGCTCGCCGTAGTTGGACACCGCACAGTGCTGGACGGTGAAGTTGTCCCACAGCACCACATCACCCACTTGCCAGCGGTGCACATAGCGGAACTGCGGCTGGGTGGAGAACTCGCACAGCTTGTCGAAATACGCTTTTGCTTCGTCTTCAGGTAGGTCAAGAATTTGCTTGGTAAAGCCCTTGTTGACATACACCAGCTTTCTGCCGGTGCGTGGGTGCCCAAGGACGACGGGGCGCACCGCACTGGGCGGCACCTGGCCTTCTTCGCGCGGGCTGCCGCGATAAACATATTCATGCAGGGCCGACAACTTGGCTGCGCGGTCTTTGTCCTCCTGCGCCAGCGCGTCATAGGCCGCCGCCATGTTGGCGAACAGGGTCTCGCCCAGGGGCTGGCCGTCGTCAGCCTGCGGAACCTCCAGCGCGTAGAGCATCGAGATCCAGGCCGGGTCTTGCAGATAGGAGCCGTCGGTGTGCCAGTACATGCCCGCGTCCTTCACGCCTATGGGCTTGCCGTCTTCCATCACGTTGGACAAGGACAGGATGTCAGGGTAACCCGGAAGCAAGAACTTGTGCCCCAGGACGTCGTAGGATTGCGACTCCCCGAACTGTTTGGTGAAATCCACAAGCTGGGTTTGGGTGAGCTTCTGGTTTCGCAGCAACAGCACGCCGTAGTTGCACAAGGCGTCCTTCATCACGTCCATGTCCTTTGTCGCAATCTGGGTGGACGCATCAACGCCCAGGACTTCGGCGCCACTGGCGGCGCTAAGGGGCTTGATTTCCATGGCTGTCTCCTCTTGTTGGAACTACTGCGACTTGATGTTGGCGGTCTTGACGATGGGCGCCCACACTGACAGTTCGTTCTTGATCACTTGGCCGAAAGCAGCCGGCGTACTGGTCTGGGACACCAGACCCTGCGCGGCAAGACTCCTGGCGATGTCCTCATCGGCCAACGCCGCGATGGTGGCCTCACGCACTTCCTTGATGACTGAATCGGGCGTGCCTGCCGGCGCGAGCAGACCGAACCATAGCCGCACGTCAAAGCCCTTTTGGCCGGACTCGGCGATGGTTGGCACATTGGGCAGCACCGAGGTGCGATCGGACGTGGTCACGGCCACTGCCTTGAACTTGCCGCTGTTGACATGCGGCAGCACCGCCGCCGGTGTGTCAAACAGAAAATCGATGCGGCCAGCCAGCATATCGGCGATGGCCGGCACACCACCCTTGAAGGGCACATGCACCACATCCATGCCGGTCAGATGCTTGAGCAGCTCACCGGTGAGATGCGAGAGCGTGCCCACACCGGGTGATCCGTAGTTGAGCTTGCCGGGTTTGCTGCGCGCCAGTGCGATCAGTTCGTCCACCGTGTTGACACCCAGGTCGCCCCGGGTTGCCAAAACGAAGGGACTGTTGGCAACCAGGGTGATGGGCGCGAAATCCTTGACCACGTCATAGGGCAGCTTTGGGTACATGGCCGGGCTTACGGTCAAGGTGCCGGCGGTCATCAAAAGCATGTAACCATCGGGTGCGCTTTGCGCGGCCACTGCCGTGCCAAGGGTGGCGCCGGCGCCGGGCCGGTTCTCCACCACCACCGGCTGCTTCCAGCGGGCGGACATGCGGTTGGCCAGGGCGCGGGTGAGGCCGTCCGCGCCGCCGCCGGCTGCATAAGGCAGCATGATCTTGACCGCTTTGACCGGATAGTCGGCGGCCGATGCACCCAGAGCCATGCCCATCGCGGCGGACGCGAGCAAGAGGTGACGCAGTAATTTCATGGGTTTGTCCTTTCAAGTGGAGCACAGGCTCATTCTTCCAGCTCCACCCCATAAGTGGCACGCGCGTATTCCCGAGTGATCTTCCCGTCCAGCACATCCTCGATCACCATGCGCCGGTCCCGTTCGGCCGGATTGCCGTAGCCGGCGGCGCCGGGTTGCACGAAAGTCAACACATCGCCTTCTTTGACCCGCATGTCCACCATGCTTTTCAAGGGTAGCTCGGCCTCTACGCCGCCCGAAGTGAGCGTGACGCGGCTGCGGGTGCCATCATGTCCGCCCGCCAGCCCCTTGGGCAGCGATGTCACGCGGCAGTTTCGAACGATGATCATGCCGTCGCACAGGAACCTGTATTTGCGGTAGATAGACAGCGCGCCTCGGTACTTGCCTGCACCGCCGGTGTCGGGCACGAAGCCGGTGCCCTCCAGCATGACGGGCGAGACCTGCTCCAGCATTTCAGCCGACACACTGCGAAACAGACCGCCCAGCGCCATTGGCACCACGCCTTCCACACCGTCCTGATGGGGCCGGGCGCCCCAGCCACTGGCAAACACATCGCGGGTGTTCATCTTGCGTGCACCCTCGCGCTTGTCGGGCTGGAACAGCAAGGTGTTGACGCCTCCATCGCCACCGGCAAACACCTTGCCTGGCGCAGCCTGAGCCATGGCCGCGTAGATCAGGTCGATGATGCGCCACATGACCATGCCGCGCGCGCCGACCGCAGCAGGAAACAGCGGATGCAATATGCTGCCCGGCGGTGCAGTGACGCTGATGGGGCGCAGCAAGCCTGCGTTGATGGGCGCATGGCCCGCAAAGACCGAGATCAGCGAAATGTAGGCGCAGGCGGCAGAGAGGTTGAAGGGCACATTGATTGCGATCTTGACTTGCTGCGCGCTGCCAGAGAAATCGACTTCGACCGACTCGCCCCGTATGCGCACAGTGGCCTTCAGTGCAATGCCTGCGCCGCCCAGGCCGTCGTCTTCGAAAAATTCCTCAGCGCTGTAGTCGCCATCGGGTACGGCGGCAATGCCTTTGCGGATCATCGATTCGCTGTAGATGCGAAGCTGCTCATTGCACTGGCGAACTGTGGCCAGGCCATACTTGGCCAGCAATCTCTGAAAGCCTTGCACCCCGCGCTGGCAGGCCGCCGCCTGGGCCTGCAGGTCGCCCACCACTTCGTCGGGTGTGCGCACGTTGGACTCGATGATCTGAAACACCGTGACTTCGGGCTCGCCGGCACGATAGAGCAGCACCGTGGGCAGACGCAGGCCTTCCTCGTAGATTTCTGTGCAGCGGATGCCGGTGCCACCGGGAAAGCGCCCGCCGATGTCGGAGTGGTGAAGCACCGTGACCACATAGCCCGCCACCTCCTCCTGCCAGAAGATGGGGGAGACCAAAATCAGATCGGGCAGGTGCGATGCACCGCCATACGGATCGTTGGAGACGACGATGTCACCGGGCACCAGCTTGCCCCGAAACTTCGCCAGCACCAGCGGCATCACGCCAGTGACATAGCCAATCTGCAGACCGATGGCAAAACCCTGCGCGAGAATGCGGCCCTCTTCGTCGACGATGCTGGTGGAGAAATCTCCGGTCTGCGCAGCCAGGGAGCGGGCGGTGCGCTTGAGGGTAATGCCCATTTCCTCGCCGATCGAGATCAGCTCATTCTTCATCACTTCGATCAGAATCGGGTCCAGTTCCTGCATGCTCATCTCCGGTCAGCTCGCGCCGTCTTGCATGCGCAGCACGATGTTGCCCAGCTTGTCTAGTTGTGCTTGCCAGTTGGGTGGCACCACGATGGTGGTGTCGAATTCGTCGAACACCACCGGGCCTTGCACCGGCTCGGTGAGGCCTTCGCGTGTCAGCACCCGCGCGCTTTGCAGGCCCACTTGCGCACCGAAGTACACATCGCGCCGGCCACCGCTGCCAGCGCTCGCCTGGGCACGTGTCGCGTGGAAATCATCCGCCAGCGACTTGAGCTGCAAGTCAGTGGCGACAGCCACGGCGCGGATGCGCACATTGGCAATGCACACCGGCTCATGCTCGCGGCGGTAGCCATAGCTGCGCTCGTGCTCGGCGTGGAAAGCCTCGGTCATGCCCTTTGCGAAGTTGGAAAAATCGATGCCGTCTGGCAAGGGCATGGCCATCTCGGATGATTGCCCTTCGTAGCGCAAATCGACCAGGCGCTGCAGTTGCCAGTCGCTGGCCTTCATGTCCTTGCTGGCGATCTCGGCGAG
>CANJPU010000059.1 GCA_947476285.1 Comamonadaceae bacterium
AATCGAAACAGAATGAAAGTGATGGATTCGCGCCCAGGGCTAGGCGCAAACCGCAGACATAGCCATAGCTATGGCGAGGATTTGCAACGACGCCATGGGTGCGAAGACGCACTTTCATGTTTCGATTCTTCTGTGTTGGGGCACTAGGATACGCGGCAACCTGGCGCATACGTCAGCCACGAACGCCAGCGTCGTCCTAGTGTCTTTTCATCCAACAAGTAGAGTCAAACCCATGTCCGAATACGTCCAATACAGCTCCAGCAACGGCGTCGCAGAGATCACCATGAACCGCGGGCCGGTCAACGCGATCAACCATCAATTGGCGCGCGAAGTGGTCGATGCGTACAAAACGGCAAAGGCAGACGAATCGGCGCGGGTGGTGATTTTGCGCAGCGCCCTGCCCGATGTCTTCTCAGCCGGCGCCGATTTGAAAATGGCCTTGGGTTTTGACGGCCAGAGCCTGCGCACCTTCTTCGAGACGTTCTACTACGAGCACCATGATGTGCTCTACCGCCTGGGCAAGCCGGTGATTGCCGCAGTGACCGGCCACGCCCGGGCTGCGGGCGTGACGTTCGCTGTGTCATGCGACATCGTCATCGCCGCACAAGAGGCGCAGTTCGGCTACCCGGAGGTCAATGTCGGCCTGCTGCCGGCCATGCATCTGGTCCACCTGTCCAGAGTGGCTGGTCGCCACCGGGCGGCTCATCTTCTTTATACCGGTGATATCGTCAGCGCCGCTGAAATGCACCGCTTGGGCGTTGTCAATGAAGTGCTGCCACGTGAGGAAGTGCTGCCACGCGCCAGAGCCCTGGCCGCACAGCTTGCCAGTAAATCGCCCATCGCCTTGAAACTCTTGCGCGACGCCTTCGTGCGCGCCAATGAGTTGGACTACCGCCGCTCCATCGAAAGCGTCGTGGAAACAACCTGCAGCCTCAAAGACTCCGAAGACTCCACCGAGGCCTTGCTTGCGTTTGTGGAAAAGCGCGAGCCGGTTTACAAGGGGCGCTGATCCGCGCAAGCCAAGGCGTGCAGCACCCGCCCCGGCTCCCCGTGTTCAGTTGTTCAGCAATAGCTGCAAGATAATGCCTGTGGCAATGGCAACCAGCACATAGTCGCCGCCCACCTGCACCCAATGGTAGCCGCGCGGCGGCGCGTTCAGGTTGTGGCCGCGCCAGTCATCGACCACATAGTTGCGGTGGCGGTATTCGGGGGAAAGCCGATCGCCTCTGTAGTATTGGTGGTCGGGGCCTGCGCCACGCCCGTCGCGATACTGATTGCCGGGTCGGCCTTGCTGCCATTGCCCGCGTTGGCGCTGCTGCACATAGTCGCGTTGCCGCTGCTGTTCATTGGCCCTTTGAATCTGTCGCTGAAGTCTGATCTGGTCCGGGTCGTTGGCGTACTCATTCCCGCTGGGCTGCGCGAAGGCTGGGCCGCCCACACTCAGTGACATCGCCAACAGGGCGGAAACGAATGCGTTGCTTTTCATGATGCGCTCCAATTGTTCGGCAGGTGCCCGGGCGCCTCGCGCGTTTTGCGCTTGCTGCGATTTGAACAGGACGACTACCAACGATCACTTTAGCGATCACATGCGAAATAGTATGTTCGCTAGCGCACGTTCGAGTGCAAGACAGTTGCATCAAGCCCCCGATGACAGCTGGCTGTCATTTCGGGGCGCTTGACTTGCAATTTACTTCAAGCGGCACTCACTTAGCCGTTGCAGTCTTCTGGCCGTCATGCTTTTGCCGATGAATCGCCCGGCTCGCCCGGTCTTGTTCATTCTGAAGATGCCTGCGTTCAGCTTTCGTCACCTTGCCATCGGCCTTTGCCGCGGCCTTGTCTGCGGAGATCTTGGCCTCACGGTTTTCCAGCTTGGCCGTTTCACGGGGCGTCAACTGACCGGACGCGACGCCGTTGGCAATGCGCTGCTGCTGGTTGGCTTCGCGCTTGTCAATCTGCGGCGTGGCTGTGGGATTGGGTGTCGGATTTGGTGCTTGTGCCAGCACAAGGCTGCTTGCCGTCAACAAGATTGCGGCGCTCAACACGGTTTGAAACTTCATTGCTTTCTCCTTGGTGTTCTGCTTCATGGAGACCATCTCCATGAGAGCTACAACGGGTGAACTGCCGATTGCGCCGACATGTCCAGGCAAAGATTCACAAAACTTTGCAAGCTTGGATCATCCCGGCACCATGGGGGTCGTGCTGCAAGTTGGCGCACCCTACACCAGCTCCCCTGCAGGTATCAATCCGCCTAGCCGAGCCAGCGCGCGCAGGTGATCATCCGTCCCGCCGAACTGGTGTTCGATCGCCGTGGAGCGCAGGAAGCACTGCGCCACCTTGGTCTCCATGCTCATGCCCATGCCCCCGTGCAGTTGCACCGCCTGCTGACCAACAAAGCGCGCGCTGCGGCCAATCTGCACTTTGGCCGCCGCCATCGCGCGGCGACGCTCCAACGGGTCGGGCTCCATCGCCATTGCGGCGGCAAACAGCGCCATACTGCGCGCCGCATCCACTGCAACCAACATGTCAACCGCACGGTGCTGCAGCACCTGGAAGGTGCCGATCGCCACGCCGAACTGCTTGCGCGTCTTGATGTACTCCACGGTGAGATCCAGCATCTCCTGCAGCACACCCACCGCTTCCGCACACACTGCCGCCACCGCCAGATCGCACAGATGCTCGATCGTGGGCGCCGCATCGGCCACGCCCAGACGGTCGCGGCCAGGCACGACCACCTGCGTCATACGAACATGCGCTGCGCGCTGCGCATCTTGCGTCGCGAAAGATTCGCGAGTGATGCCGGGGCTTGCAGGATCGACCAGAAACAGCGCCAGCTCGCCACTCGCTAACTTCGCGGTCACAAGCAGGCGGGCAACGCTGTCGCAGTGCGCGACCATCTTCTTTGCACCCTGCAGCAGCCAGCCATTTGGATGTGGAGTGGCCGTGGTGCCCACTGCGTCAACTGCGCCGGGCAGCGCCTGCTCTGCGTGCGCCCAGGCAATCGTGAGCGCACCGTCTGCAATTTGCGGCAACCACTCTTGCTGCTGCTCGGTGCTGCCGGCAAGGGCGATCGCCTGCGCGCCGATCACGAGGGTGGATAAGCACGGCTCAAGCACAAGCGCGTGACCGAGCGCTTCCATCGCTACCATCACCTCGGCCGCCCCGAGGGCTGACCCGCCATGGCCCTGCGCGATGGTGAGCCCTAGCAGCCCAAGCTGCGCATATTGCTTCCACATCGCGCCACTCCAGCCTGCGGGCTCGCGCCAATACGCGGCGCGCTGGGCCATGCTGTAGTGATCTGCCAGCAGCCGCTCGATGCTGGCCTGCAACGCGCGCTGGTCTTCGTTGAGTATGAGATCCATGGTCGGCTGGGTTAGTGTAGTGGTTCACGCTATGCAGCACAAAATAAAACCGATGGATTTGTCGTCCTGGCTAGGCGCAAACCACAGCGATGCCCAGTGGCATCGCGCGGATTTGCAACGACGCCAGGGCGGCAAAGACGCGGTTTTATGTGCTGCATAGCGTGAAACACTACACTAAAGGCCCAGCACCTCCTTGGCGATGATGTTGTGCTGAATCTCCGAGCTGCCGGCGAAGATGGTCGTCGCGCGGTCAGCGAAGTAGTTTTGTGCCACGTTGCCGGCCCATGCATCGAGCAGGCTTGCATGCTCGGCGTCCGCATGCAGCAGCCCCGGCACCAGCGGCAGGCCGACCATGCCGGCCATGTCCATCAGCAGTTCGGATGTGCGCTGCATCAGCTCGCTGCCGCGCAGCTTGAGCAGCGAGCTCAGGGGATCGGGCTGGCCCTGCGCATTGGCCGCCAGGCTGGACAGCACACGCATGTAGCTAACTTCCAGCGCCTTGAGTTCTACCTCTATCTCAGCCACGCGTTCGCGAAAGCGCTCTTGCTCTCCCAAGGGGCGGCCATCGACCAGCAACGTGGCCGCAACCTCCTTGGCCAGGCGGATGCGCGCCTTGGGGATGCCAGTGCGGGCGCCGCCCACGCGCTCGTTGGTGAGCAGGAATTTGGCGTAGGTCCATGCGCGGTTTTCCTCGCCGATGCGGTTGGCCACAGGCACCCGCACGTCGTCGAAGAACACCTCGTTCACGTGATGGTCGTGGTCGATGGTGATGATCGGGCGCACCGTGATGCCAGGGGTCGCCATGTCGATCAGCAAGTAGGTGATGCCTTGCTGCTTCTTGGCCAGCGGGTCGGTGCGCACCAGCGCGAACATCCAGTTCGCCTGATGGGCCAGTGTGGTCCAGGTCTTCTGGCCGTTGATGACGTAGTGGTCGCCCTCGCGCACGGCGCGGGTGCTGAGCGCAACCAAATCAGAGCCGGCGTTGGGCTCTGAGAATCCTTGGCAGAAAAAATAGTCCAGCCTGCGCACGCCGGGCAGGAACTTGCGTTTTTGCTCGTCGCTGCCAAAGGCAATCAACACCGGCCCGACCAGATTGATGTTCATGGTGAGCGGAGCCGGTGCGAATGCGAGCTGCAATTCTTCGCGAAAGATGTGCAGCCGCACTGGGTCCCAGCCGGTGCCGCCCCACTGCGGATCCCACGCGGGAGCAACCCAACCACGGTCGTCCAGAATGATGTGCCAGGCCCGCAATTCATCGCGCGTGAGACGCCGGCCGAGTTTCACCTTGCTGCGCAGCGCAGGTGGCGTGGCGTCACGGAAGAATCGACGCACCTCGTCGCGGAACGCAAGCTGTTCGTTGGTGAGAAACATGGCTACACCGTCGCGATCGGAGTCAAGGGTGATCCGACACTTCCCGGCAAGCGCAAGGGCGGGGCCGTGAGGAAGAAGCTTGTGCGCTCATTTGCCTGCAGCCACGCTGCCAGGTCCTTCAGGTACCACAGCTCACCCAGATGCATGCCCAGCTTGAAGATGCAGTGCGCATGCAAGGGCATCAAGGGGCGCGGGCCTGGGGCTGTTCGCGCGGCCGGAAGGAATTCCACCGCGGTGTTGTCCGCCGCGATGGCCACGATGCCTGAATCGTCGATCCACCTCTGCAGTTTGGCGTCTCCTCCATCGAGTCCGGTGCAGTTGGAGTGAAGCTTCTTGGCGTCGGGCTGCTTGTTCATGCCCAGCAGAAGTTCATCGAAGCCCGTGTAGATGCAAAGGATGTCTCCCTTGGCGACTTCGACTCGCTGTTCTTCGATCACGCGCATGAAGGCGTCATAGCCAACCGGAATGTGTTCAAGCCCGTACTGCGCGTGCAGATTGACCATCGTGCCGCGGCCCTGCACGGCGGCTTCGGCCAGGTTCTCGATGCCCAGGGCTTTGGCCCCTTGCCCCTCGCCGTCCTGCGCTGGCCCCACGATGTGCTCACCGGCGCGGTAGCCGTTGTAGTAGACCATCTCGGGTTCGCCATCACCGTCCGCGTCAAACAACTGGCCGTAGTGGGCCAGGGCATCCCACTGTGTCGAGTACTGAGTGAACAGGGTGACCGCATCGTCGCAGGTGACGTCCAGGTGATTGTGGTTGCACGTCATGGTGCGCCACTGGAAGTTAAAGTTGGTTTGGTCGTTTTCGCGCTTCACGCTGAAAAGCCGAGGCGCCCGGCGCGTCTTGAACAGTTCATTGCCGCCGGGATAATCCAGGGGCAGGCTCAGGCAGAACGCAATGCCTTCGCGGATTTCCCGCGCCGCAGCCTTCCTGATTTCAGGCGTGATGAGGTTCACGCGGCCACGCTGGTCGTCGTCTCCGAAGTCACCCCAGTTCGAGCCCTCCGGGCGATTTTTCCATCTCCGCATCTCACTGTCTCCTTCTTATGTGTCCGCAGTCACGATGAGCGCATCCACGGCCACGATGTCGTCACCATTGCAAATCATTGGGTTCACGTCCACTTCGCGAATGCGCTGCGCATGATCGGCCACGAATTCAGAGAAGCGCGCAACGATTTGTGCAAGGCGCTCCATGTTGACGGCGGGCATGCCGCGAAATCCCGCCAGCGCCTTCGCCCCGCGCAAGCTGCGCAGCATGCGCAGCGCCTGCGGCTGGGACACCGGTGCCAGGGCCAGGTTTGAATCCTTCATCAGCTCGACCATCACACCACCGAGCCCCACGACCACCAGTGGGCCGAACTGGGCGTCGATGCGCGCGCCCATCATTACCTCGACGCCAGCCGGGATCATCGGCTGCACCAACAGGCCCTTGACGGCTGGAGCAGGCCGGATCGCCGCGGCCCGTGCAAGCAGTTCGCCAGCAGCCTCCTCCACTTGCGCAGCGTCGCGCAGGCCGATCTTCACGACGCCGGCCTCGGTCTTGTGGGCAATGTCGGGGCTCTCGATTTTGAGGACCACCGGAAATCCAATGCCTGCAGCCGCCTGCGCCGCTTGCTTGGCGCTTTGAACGAGTTCTTCTCTCACGACGGGGATGCCGTAGAGCGCCAAGACCGCCTTTGCTTCGCGCTCGGTCAGCACGCCGCCCGTGTGCTGGCCCAGCAGCGCAGCAGCATTGGCCCTGGCGGGCTGTGCTACGAGGCGGCTGGGCTTGTGGGCCAGGTTCTCATTGCGTCTGTCCTCCCGCGCATGCCAAGCCGCAATGGCGTGAAAGCAGCGCGCCAAGGAGCGAAAGGTAGCGATGCGCGGCTGCTCCTCCACATCCTGCACGCCGTGGCCCTCCAGCGCTTCGGTTGCCCAGTAGTTGCAAATCACCTTGTCGTGTTGGTCCGCAAGCTCGACCCACAGCCGCACTCGCGCAGAAGAGATCGCGTCGGCGTAAGGGTGCACCACCAGCATCGCGCCGTAGGCAGGATCGGCCATCATTGCGTCCGCGCAGGCGCGCAGCGGACCTTCGTCATTCAGTGCCTGCGCCGTCACATCGCACGGATTGCGGGCTGCGCCGAATTCAGGAACGTTGTGCTGCAGCACCGCCAGGGTCTTGCCCTGCGGCTGCGGCAGCGCCACCCCAATCTGCTCTGCCTTGTCCGCCGCAATGACACCCAGCCCGCCCGAGCCGAGCACCACGGCAACGCCGCGTCCCCGTGGCCGCCCAGCCTTTGCAAGAAAGGCGGTGGTCTCGATCACGTCTTCGAGGTTTTCGACCATCACCACGCCGGCCGATTCCAGCGCGGCCTTGTACACGTCGTGTGCGCCGGCGAGCGCGCCCGTGTGCGACAAGGCCGCGGCTGCGCCTTCATCGCCCACGGCCATCTTGTAGACGACCACAGGCTTGTCCGCCGCCAGCGCGATTTCTGCAGCTTGCACCAGGCGGTGCGGATCGGGCACGCCTTCGAACACGCAGGCGATCGCCGCGCAACTGTCGTCCTGCGCCAAATAAGCGATCAGATCCGCAATGCCGACGTCGGCTGCATTGCCAACGGGAATGGCATGGCTCACGGCAACACCGCGCTCCACTGCCTGCCCGAGTGCCATGCTCACTGAGCCGGACTGCGAGACGATGCCGATGCCCCCTCGGCGAAGCGGCTTGGGCTCAGGCATGCGCCCGAACAAGATGCGCGCGCCCCGCGCATAGTTCGTGATGCCAAGACAGTTCGGCCCGATCAGCCGTGTGGCCGTGCCTTCGACGAGCCCGACAATTTGCTGCTGCAAGGCGACAAGGTCAGCTCGCGAAGTCTCCGCGAAGCCGCCCGCATAGACGATCACGCCACCCGCACCAGCCTTCACGCTGGCACGCACCGCATCGCCCACCAGGTCACGATTGACTGCGATCACCACGCAATCGGGTGCTTGCGGCAATGCGTCCAGTGAAGCAAAGCAGTCGACATCGCCAACGCGCTCGTAGTTCGGGTTGACCGCGTAGAGCCGCCCGTCGAATGACTTGAGGTTGTTCAGTGTGCGCAGCCCGAAAGAGCCCGGCCGGTTCGACGCACCGAACACCGCAATGCTGTTCGGGTGAATAAGGCGGCGCAGGTCTGCGTGGCGATACAGTGAGCGCGAGTGAGAACTGTCAGCGGTCACTGTATTGGGCCTTTCGCCGTTCAAGGAAGGCCCGTATGCCTTCCTTGCCGTCTTCGCCTCCGGTCAGCTTGGCCGAATAGTCCTGGGTCAGCTTGTACGCCTCTTCCCAGGGCAAGCCCTCGACCGCGTTGTTGCAGATCTTGTTGGCTTTGAGCGCGGGCAAGCTCTTGGTGGCGATCAGGCGAGCGATCTCCATTGCCTTGTCCATGACTTGTTCGGGCTCGACCACATGATCAATAAAACCCGCTGCCTTCATCTCGTCGGCGCCCACGCGACGCGCGGTGTAGATCATTTCGCGCACCAGGCCAGCCGGCACGCCCAAGCGCAGAAACTGCGTGCCACCGCCGCCCACCACGCCACGATCAATCTCCGGCTTGGCAAAGAACGCCTTGCGCGAGGCGACGCGAATGTCGCACATGGCGGCTATCGACGTGCCCACCCCCACGGCCGGCCCGTTGATGGCGGCGATGACCGGGCGGTCGAGGTGGTAGAACTGAGGCAGCGTCTGGTTGATGAACGCATAGCGCTCCTTACGCGTTTGCGGATCGCAGGCCATCAACTCCTGCAGGTCCGCACCGCCCACCCAGGCCCGTGATTTTGCCGACGCCGTGAGGATCAATACACGAATCGATTCCGAGCTTTCCACATGGCGTGAAAGCTCGGCGAGTTCGCGATAGACATCGTATGAAAATGCATTGACGGGCGGGCGCTCAAGCGTGGCCACGGCAATACCGTCGGCTTCTTCGAGCTTGAAGAATTCGAACATAACGGTTCACCGCCCCGTGGGAATGTTGGCCTCTTTGAGCAGGCGCGCGAGCTTGTCGTATTCATTCTGCACCACGCCCTGCGCCTGGGCCGGCGTGTAGCGATTGACACCCAACCCCATGGAGGCAAAACGCTCCGCCAAAGCCGGATCGGACAGCGCCTCGCTCAGTGCTGCGTTGAGTTTGTCCACGACCGGCCGGGGCGTGCCCTTGGGCACTGCCAGCATCGTCGGCACGCCCGATTCGTAGCCGGGCAATCCGCCCTCGGCGATGGTGGGCACCTCGGGGAAGGCTCTGGATCGCGTTCTGGAAGCCACGCCGATGACCTTGACCGTGCCCGCCTTGATCTGCGTCGCCGCACCGGCCAGCGACAACATGCACAGATCCACGTGCCCGCCGATCAAGTCAGCGATGGCGGGTGCGTCGCCCTTGTACGGCACGCGGTTGATCTCGGTGCGCGTCATGGTCTTGAACAACTCCATGGCCAGTTGCACGGCAGCCCCGCTGTCTCCGTAATTGAGCTGGCCTGGGCGCGACTTGGCCAGATCGGTCAACTCTTTGACGTTGTTGGCCTCCAGGGTCTTGCGCGCCAGCAGCACGAACTCCACGTACGCCAGCTGCCCCACGTAGGCTAGGTCATCGAACTTGTAGCGCGGCATCGGGCCCATCAGGTGCGGGTGCACGCCGGTGGAGCCACCGATCGCGCCCATGATGTAGCCGTCGGGCGCGGCGCGCGCGACGAACTCGGTGCCGATCACGCCGCTCGCGCCGGCCTTGTTGTCGACGATCACCGCCTGGCCAAGGTACTTGGACATTCGTTCAGCGATGGCCCGCGTGGCAACGTCAGTGGAGCCACCCGGCGCGAAGGGCACGACGATGGTGAGCTGCCTGGAGGGAAACTCCTGTGCCATCGCGGGCGCGGCGAGCATCGCCAGTGTAGAAATGATTGAATCGCGGCGTGTCAGTCTCATTGCGTTTGTCTCCTTGTCTGCCCATCCTAAGCGACTGGCAGGTGCCCGTACAGTACCCTCCCCCCGTGATTGCGGGTAGGCAAGGCTCAAATGCACCGCATCGATGGTCGACATCCATGGAAAGGCGTTTCCCGCCGGCACAGCTTCGACTATCATTTTTGATCGCCGGCCTGAGGCTGCGGCGACGGAAGATGAACCGCTGCGGGCGGTACAAGGAGACCCACCATGGACCATCTGGACGACACGGTTTCGCGGCCCAGACGCTCGCTGATGCTGGGTGCGGCTGCCGCACTCGGGTGGCCGCGCGCCTTCGCCCAGAGCTGGCCGGCCCGACCGGTCAAGGTGCTGCTGGGCTTTCCGGCGGGCGGCAGCATTGATTCGATCACGCGCGAGATCGCCCAGGGCCTGAGCAACCGGCTGGGCCAGTCCTTCATCGTCGAGAACCGGCCGGGGGCCGCCTCCACCATTGCCATGGCCGCGACGGCGGCCGCCGCGCCGGACGGCTACACGCTGTGCTCGGTGAGCAGCCACCTCGCCGCCACGCCCAAGCTGTATCCCAATCTCTCCTACGACGTGAACACGAGCTTCACACCGATCGCGCTGGAAGTGGTGGTGCCGACCCTGCTGGTTGCGCCCGCATCGCTCAAGGTGAACACGGTGCAGGAGCTGGTGGCGCTGGCCAAGGCCAACCCAGGCAAGCTGTCCTACGCTTCCACCGGCAACGGTGGCGTGGTGCACTTGTCCTCGGAGCGCTTCAAGGCGGCCGCCGGCATCGACATCGTGCATGTGCCCTACCGCAACGACATGGAGTCGCAGATGGGCATTCTGCGCGGCGACGTCGCCATGCAGTTTGCCGTGCCCAGCACGGCCGTCGTGCACGTGCGCGCCGGCACCATGAAGGCCTTGGCCTGGAGCAGCCTGCAGCGTGGCTCCATGCTGCCCGACGTTCCCACCATTGCCGAGAGCGGCTATCCCGGCTTCTCCGCAGTGGCCTGGTACGGCTTGATCGGACCAGCCCGCTTGCCCAAGCCGATCGCCGACCGCCTGGCCGCGGAGATCCGCCAGATCATCAGCGCACCCGACATGCTGACCAAGCTGCGCGCGCAGGGGCTGGAGCCCGCCACGGACAGCACACCCGAGCGGTTTGCCAGCTTCATCAAATCAGAGGCCGAGAAGTGGGCAGCCGTGATCGTTGCCAACAACATCAAGGGCGACTAAGACAAATGACACTGCTTGACACGGGATTTCGCCGCCTGGGTCGCAGCGACTTCGCAGCACAGGCCTGCGGTTTCAACCTGCGCAATACGCCCACGCGAGAGCAGATCGCCATGATCGAGGCGGCCTTGGCTGAGCACGGGGTGGTGGTGTTTCGCGGCCAGCCCCTTGATGCGCAACAGCAATCCGGGTTCATCCGCTCTTTCGGGCCGCCCACCGTCACGCCTGTGAAAGAACTCGCGACCAAGAATCCGGGCTTCGTCGATGTGGGAACAGTGGACGACGAGGGCAAGCCAATTTTGAGCGACAGCGTGCAATCGGTGTATCTGCGGGCCAACCTACTGTGGCACACCGACGGTTCATTCAACCAGCCACCGGTGCGGCTCACCGCCCTACTGGCGCGCGAACTGCCGCCCGAGCCACCGCCCACCGAATATGCCGACATGCGCGCCGCCTGGGAGGCATTGCCCGCAGCGAAACAGGCCGAGCTGGAGGGGTTGCAAGTAGAGCACAGCATTTTGCGCTCGCGCGAGCAAATGGGCATGACGGCCGAACAGTTCAGCAGCGAAACCCTGGCCCGCCAGCCCGTGACGCACCCGCTGGTTCGCGTGCATCCGGTCAACGGCCGCAAGTCGCTCTACCTTGCCTCGCATGCCTCGCACATCGTGGGCCGGCCGCTGCAGGAAGGGCGGGCCTTGTTGCTGGAGCTGATCGCCTTTGCCACGCAGCCGCAGTTTGTCTATTCCCATGCGTGGCAGCCGGACGACCTCGTCATGTGGGACGACCGCTGGACCATGCACCGCGCCACGCCCTACAGCGGCCCCCACCCGCGCAAGATGCGCCAATGCACCGTGCGCGAGATCGAACCCGTGTGACCGTACTGATTTTCTTGAAGGGATACTTCCATGGCCAACAACGACCTTAACCTTCCTCCAGAAGAGATGGAGAAGAAGTACATTGCCCGCTTCGACAAGCTGGAGCCGACCAAGCGCGCGCTGAGCGCCAAGAACGGCGTGCCGCCTGGCGCTTACGAGATGATCGCCTCGCGCGACATCTACCGCGTGATGGGCGCCGAGGGCAGCGCCCGCGCCGCAGCGGTGGCGCCGCTCAGTTCCAAGCACGGCCTTGAGGTCGTCATCGTGGAATGCCCGCCCAACACCGGCGCGGGCCTGCACCGCCACCAGCGCACCAGTGAAACCTTCATGCCGCTGGACGGCAAGTACGAGATCTACTGGGGCGAGCAAGGCCAGTACAGCACCGTGCTAAAGCCCTACGACATGTTCGATGCGCCCCCCGGGCTGTTCCGCGGTTTCCGCAACGTGGATGACCACTCGGCGCGTATGCTGGTGTTTGTGCAGGGCAAGACCGGCGACGCCTTCAACGACCTGTTGGTGGCCTCCAAAGTCGGTCAGGCGGTGGAAGCCGCGTATGGCCCTGAAGTGCTGGAGAAGCTGGAGGGAATCGGCTTCACATTCGAGCACAAGGTTGCGGCCGGTGTTGGCAGCGCAGCTGATGCATCCTGATCGAATGCGTCAGCGCTGTGACAAAGCCGAGGCCTCGTCGGGCCGCACTATCTCGAACAACTTGTCGGTCTCGGCGTAGTAGCCGCGGTAGCCGCAGCGGGCGATGTTGCGCGCCATCGCCGTGTCGAAGAGTCCATCGCGCAGGTACATTGGGTCGATGTGCACGCCCACCACCTGGCCGGTAATCAGGAACCAATCAACAGCCTTGCCGTCGAGGTCGTGCAGCTCGGTGATGGAGAGCAGCTTGCATTCGAGCGCCGCTGGCGAGGCAGCGACGCGCGGGGGCTTGACCATCGTCGATGGCGCGGCGTCAAGGCCTGCCAAGCGCATTTCGTCTTCGCCGAAGGGAAGCTCGGCTGCGCTCAGGTTCATCTGCGCTGCAAGGGCATAGGTGGCGAGGTTGGCGACAAACTCGCCGCTGCTCTGGGCGTTGCGCAGCGTATCCTTGCGACCCTTGCTTGAAAAGCCGATGATGGGCGGCGTCTCGCACAGTGCATTGAAGAAGCTGTAGGGTGCGAGGTTGACACGGCCTTGCGGATCAACCGTCGAGATCCATCCGATAGGCCGTGGCGCGACGATGGCCTTGAAGGGCGAGTGCGGCAGGCGGTGGCCTTTCGAAGGCTCATAGAAATGTGTGGTCGGCATGGGCTTGCTCCGTCGGTGCGGCAGGTGTCTGCATGAACGCTGTGCGCTGTAGAAAAACCAGGCCCCTCAGTCGTCCAACTGGATCTTCGCATCACGCGCGATCTTCACCCACTTCTGGAGATCTCCCTTCAGGAACTCCACGAACTGGGTCGGCGCAATGTACATGGCCTCGGTGCCATAGTTGCCCAGTCGCTCAGCCACCCGCTTGTCTGCCAAGGTGTCCTGCACGGCCTTGGCCATCTTCTCGGTGATTGCCGGGTCAAGGCCCGCAGGTGCGAAAAGGCCGATCCATGGCATCGCCTCAAAGCCGGTCAGGCCCGCTTCGGCCAGCGTGGGGATGTCGGGCATCAGCAGCGAGCGGCGGCCGAGCGCAACACCGATTGGTTTGACCCGCTCAGCCTTGATCAGGGGCGTCGAGCTGCCGACCACGTCGAACATCATGTCGACCCGGCCCGCCAGCACATCCTGCATGGCGGCGGTGGATCCGTTCTTGTAGGGGACGTGCACCATGTTGATTCCGGCCATGCTCGCGAACAACTCGCCTTCCATGTGGTTGGAGATGCCGATGCCGGCCGAGCCGTAGGTCAGCTTGCCGGGGTTGGCCTTACCGTAGGCGATCAGCTCGGCCAGGTTCTTGGCCGGCACGTCCTTGCCCACGACGAGTACATGGGGCACCGCAGCCATCAGCGCGATCGGCGTGAAGTCTTTGATCGGGTCGTACTTCACCTGTTTGCGGATCGCGGGGTTGATGGTGTGGGCCGACACCGCGAACAGAAAGGTGTAGCCGTCGGGCCTGGCGTTCTGCACGTACTGCGTGGCGATGAGCGAGCCGCCGCCAGCCTTGTTGTCGATGACGATAGGCTGTCCCAGACGCCGGCCCAGCTCGTCGCCGACCATGCGCGCAAGCGCATCGGTCGGGCTGCCAGCGGCCAGCGGCGCGACGAAGGTGATCGGCCGCGTCGGCCACGAAGGCTGTTGCGCCTGCGACGCGCCGCAGACGGTGAGTGATGCGATGACCAGGGCATTGAACAGGCGGCGTTTCATGGAGGGTCTCTTTCTAGGTAAATTAGCGCCCATGCTTTAGGCGATGCGTGTTTCCAGCACGCCGACGTGTGAGACCTCGGCGCGCACGACGTCGCCGGGCTTCAAGTAAAAAGGCAAAGGGTCGGCCATGCCGATGGCCACGCCCGCGGGGGAGCCGACAGTCACCAGGTCGCCCCGATCGAGGCCGCACTTGGACCAGTGCGCCACCAGTTGCGCGAACGAGAAGGTCAGATCCGAGCAATGCGCGTTCTGCCGCTCTTGCCCGTTCACAGTCAGGCGCACATCAAGCACCGAAGGATCGGGCACATCGTCGGCCGTGGTGATCCACGGGCCCAAGGGCCCGAGGCCGGGATAGTTCTTGCCGACCACGATCGACTGGTTGGCCATTTCCTTGCGCTGGATCTCGCGGGCCGACAGGTCGTTGAGAATGGTGTAGCCGAAGATCGGCTTGAGCCCGTCCTCGTCCTTGATGCTCACGGCCTTGGAGCCGATCACCGCTGTGGCCTCGACCTCGTAGTCGAACCAGATGCAGTCCTGTGGCCGCTTGACGGTGGCGCGGTGCGGCACCATGACGCTGGCCAGCTTGATAAACCCCATCGGGATTTCGGAATGCAGCTTGGCGCCCTGCTTGGTCCAGTACGCCAAGGTCTCAGCCTTGTGCGCCGCGAAGTTGCGCCCGCCGGCAAAGCAATTGCGCACCTGCACCGGAATCATCCACTGCACGCCCGCCTCATCCATCAGCCACTTTGGGTCACCTTCGCGCATGGACCATTCGATCGTCTCGCGGCTCTGCTGCATCGTGCGCTCGCCGCCATCAATGAAGCCATTCATCGTCTGCGGAAAATCCTTGACGCCGCGCTTCTGCGCTGCGGTGATCAGGTCGAGCACTTCGAGCTTGCCGCCCTGCTCGCGCACCACGCCCAGCCGTTCGGCGCAGTCTGCGCCCTGGTATCTGCCAATCTTCATGAGTCACTCCTTTTGGATGCCTGCGTCTCTGGCGAAATTGGCCCAGACCTGAGACTCGGCCTTGATCATCGCCACCACTTGCTCGCCGTTTTGCGGCATCACCTTGCCGCCGTAGGCGGCGATCCTTTTCTGGTTTTCAGGATTGGCCAGTATCTTGGCAACCGACTGTTGCAGCTTGCGCAGAATCGGCGCGGGCGTGCCCGCCGGCGCGGCCAAGCCCAGCCACGAGGTCATCTGGTAGCCGGCAAGCGCCTCAGCCATCGCCGGCACGTTGGGCAACTGCGCCGAGCGCTCGGCCGAGGTGACCGCCAGCGCACGCATGCCGTTGCCGTTTTGCGCCATCGCCGAGCCGATGTCCAGGAAGTTGAACTGCAAAATGCCGCCTCGCACGTCGGTCGTGGTCTGACCGAGCGACTTGTAGGGCACGTCGAGAAAGTCGATCTTGGCCATCGTGCGCAACAAGTGCACGCACAGCCGCGAGCTCTGCGAGCCATAGCCGGTCGAGAGCTTGCCGGGGTTGGCCTTGAGGTAGGCGATGAACTCGGTGAGGTTTTGCGCAGGGAAGTCGCTGCGCACCATCAGCGTCCAGGGCAGACTCATCAGGGCGTTGATGTGCGCGAAGTCGTTGATCGGCTCATAGCCCAGCACCTTGGTCATGTGCGGTGCGGCCGCATGCGTGCCGTTCGAACTGATGACCAGCGTGTAGCCGTCGGCCGGCTGCTTGGCGGCATAGGCGTTGCCCAGCACGCCGTTGGCGCCCGCGCGGTTCTCCACGATCACCGGCTGGCCAAGATCGGTTTGCAGTTGCTCGCCAAGCAGGCGCGCCAGCCAGTCGGTCACCTGGCCCGGTGCGAAGGGCACAATCAGCTTGATGGGCTTGGTCGGATAGTTGTCCTGCGCGCCGGCCGAAAAGACGCAGAACATGAAGGCCATCAGGGAGAGGAGTTTTTTCATAGTAAACAGGTCAGGCGTCACACGGGGTTGATTTCGCGCACGGCGCACCAGCGCAGCTTGCGTGGATGCGCTTCGTTGTACGGTGTTGCGCGGTGCATGGTCCAGGTGTCGTCCCACATCACCAGGTCGCCGACTTGCCACTGGTGCGAGTAGACGTACTGCGGCTGCGTGGCGTGGGCGGTCAGTTCCTCGACCAGGGCGCGGCCTTTCTCGATCGGCCAGCCGATCACATGCGATGCATGCGATGCGAGGTAGAGCGACTTGTTGCCAGTGCGCGGATGGGTGCGCACCAGCGGGTGCAGCACCGGCTTGCGCTCGGCCAGGGTCTCGGCGCTGAAGCTGTTCAAGCTCATGCCCATCTTCTCGCGTGACCAGTAGATGCTGTGCTCAACCACCAAGCCTTCGAGCTCACGCTGGCGCGACGGCGGCAGTGCATCCCAGGCGGCGCGCATGTCGGCGTACTCGGTCGGTGGCGGCACCGGCGGCAGAACGCGCGCGTGCAACGCCGTGAGGCGGATTGGCGGCTGGTTCTGCGAGCCGTCGGTGTGCCACAACTCGTTGGCCCGCATGTACATGCCGCGGGCACTGTCCTCGGCGATCGGCTTGCCTTCGGGGTCGACGTTGCCGATATCGTAGAAGTGCGGATGGTCGGAGGCGATCTCCTTGAGGGCTGTCACCACGGGCGGGCCAAATTGCTGAATCATGGCCTGCTGGCTGTCATCGTTCAGCCCTTGCTGGTTACGAAAAAACAGCACGCCGTGCGTTGCCAAGGCCTGGTCGAGAATCTCCACCATGTCCTTGTCAATGCCAGCGGACAGCTCAAGCCCGTGCACTTGAGCGACGAAGGTGCCATTGGTGCGCTGGAAGGTGGCCGTCTGATTGACGCCGCAAGCCTTGCCCGCTGCGGCGGGCCCGACTCTTCGGGCAGTAGATGTGCTCATGATGTTGCTCATTCTGGGGAAACAATTTGGAGCGCCTTCATGCCTGGCTCGCCTGCGACACCACAGCGGGCGATGAGGACGACGAAAAGGGCGACGCGGTCACTGCCGCCACGGGAGCCCAGGGCGTGCGCGCAGGTGCTTGAAGATGCGTCTGCGCCCACTCGCCAAAGCCCGGCGGCAGCTGCAATATTGAGCGGTCGAGTGAGGCGACCGTGGTGCAGCCGATGAAAGCCAGGGCGCGGTCGATCTCTTCGCGCAGGATGTCCAGCGCGCGGCTCGCCCCGGCTTCGCCCGCGCAGGACACGCCCCACAGCGGCGCACGGCCCACGAATACGCCCTTGGCGCCCAAGGCAAGCGCCTTTGCCACGTCGGTGCCGCGCCGAAAACCGCTGTCAACCATCACGTCGATCCGGCTGCCCACGCGGTCCACCACCGCGGGCAAGGCTTCGACGGTTGCCATCGCGCCGTCGAAGTTGCGCCCGCCATGGTTCGATACGATCACCGCATCGGCGCCGCAGTCGGCGGCCAAGGCCGCGTCGTCCGGATGCATCAGGCCCTTGACCATCAGCGGGCCGTCCCAGATTTTGCGCAGTTCGCGCAGATCGTTCCAGTTGAGCGAATCGCTCTTGGGCAGACCGGGCTGCTCGCCGGGCTTGCCGGTGAGCTTCACCTTCAGCTCGTCGGGATAGTTCTCGAACATTGGAATGCCCGAGCGCAGCAGGTAGCGCGCAAGGACGTTGAAGAACCAGCCCGGGCGCAGTGCCACATCGCGCATGTTCTTGCCCGTCATTCGCATCGGCAGCACGAAGCCGTTGCGGCGGTTGTATTCGCGGTTGGGCGTGGTAGCGGTATCGACGGTGACAATCAGTCCTTCGTAGCCGGCCGATTTCGCGCGCTGCACCAACTGGTGCGCCATTCTGCGGTCGGGCAGCATGTAGAGCTGGAACCAGAGCCTGCCGCCTGCTTCGTCTGCGACGCGCTCCATGGAAATGATCGAAGCCGTGGACAGCGTGAAGGGAATGCCGGCCTTGGCCGCGGCACGTGCTACCGCGATCTCACCATCGAACCACAGCAAGCCGGCGGCACCCGTCGGCGCGACGGCGATCGGCATCTTGCTTGCTTGCCCAAAAAAGCTGTGCGCCTGTGAGCGCGCGGACACGTCCACCAGTATCCGCGGGCGCATCGCGATGGCCTCGAACGCGGCGCGGTTGCGACGCAGGGCCACTTCGTCCTCGCTGCCGCGATCGACAAATTCGAACAAGCCTCTGGGCAAACTGCGCCGCGCCGCATCGCGCAGATCGGCAATGCTGTAGGCGCGCGCCGGGTTGTAGAACACGGTAGGACTCCTGTGCATGGGGCCGGCTGGTGCGGAGCAACACCCCGGCGCAACGGCGTTCCGGTCCCATGTACGTACATCTTAGGAGCACAGCATGGACGTGTCAACGTCCCCTGGGCACGTCCCCTGGGCACACTCCATCGCTACCCGGCCGCCACCATGCACGGCCGGTTTGTGCGAACGGCAATCCGCCATGCCCCATCGAACAGCCGATACTCGTCACGGCACTCGATCAGGCGCTGGGGCGGCCGCAGTACGGGGACTTCGGGAGCAGAAGTCGCGGTGGCTGCGTAGAGCAGCGTGTAGGACCGCCCAGTCGCGTGCGAGTCATCGATGACATCGACCAGCACGTTGGTCGACACGTGGCGTGTCGCGGCGGTCTTCGATCGGCTGGCCAGAAAGGCCTTCAGGCCTTCATGCCCAAGCACTGCAGGCTGGCCCTGGCGCACCCACTTGCAATCGGGGGTGAACAATGCAATCCACTGTTCGAAGTCGCCTCCGTCGATCGCAAAGCAGTACTGCGATACCAGGCGAGCGCAGGCGGTTTCAATCGAGATCTGTTTGAGTAAGTCCATGTGAATCCTCGGTTATGGTCTGATTGTGCTCGAGCTGCGCGATGTCTGATCTGCTGACCTCTGCGAAGTGGCAAGCCACTTTGCGGCCGCTGCTGGTCGAGCGAAGCAAAGGGGCTTCAACGCGGCAGCGCTGCGCAGCCAGCGGGCAGCGGGGATGGTATGCGCAGCCCGAAGGCGGATCGAATGGCGAAGGGATTTCTCCCTGAAGGGTGCCGAACCCGATGGCCGCGCGGTGATCCGCCGAGGCCAGCAAGGCGATCGTGTAGGGATGCTGCGCATCCTTCAGGATGGTGTCACGCAGTCCGACCTCCACCAGCCGACCCATGTACAGAACGCCGATCTGCTGGCTCATGAAGGCAATGACGGCCATGTCGTGAGAGATCAGAATGCAAGTCAAAGCTAGCTCGCTTTGCAGTTGCTTGAGCAGATTGAGGATCTGTGCCTGGGTGGACGCGTCAAGCGAGGAGACCGGCTCGTCCAGGACCAGCACGCGCGGATTGAGGGCCAGTGCGCGCGCAATGGCAACCCGCTGGCGCTGGCCGCCAGAAAGCGCAGACGAAAAGCGCTTGGCCATGGCGGCATCCAAACCTACCTGCGATAGCAGTTCTGTCACGCGATGCGATCGCTCCACGCCATTGTGGTGGACGTCGTGAATGCGCAGCGGCTCTTCGATGATCCGGCCGACGTTCATACGGGGATCCAGGGCCGCTGTCGAGTCTTGCATCACAGGCTGGATAAGGCGGCGAAACGCTGGCGCTGGATCATCGTCGAGTACGGGAACTTCATTGCCCATCATTTCCACGCGACCCGTGGTGGGCCGCTCGACTCCCAGTACAAGCCTGGCGATGGTGCTCTTGCCCGAGCCTGACTCACCGACCAGTCCAAAGGTGGTTCCTTCGTCAACGGCAAAATCAACGCCGCTCACCGCCTCGAGCTTTCGCCTCGGACGAAAAAGCCCGGACTTGACATAGTAGGTCTTGCCAAGCGATAGCGCTTGAATGAGCGGCTTGTTCACGGCACGACCTGCGTGGCAAGCCAACATGCGGCTGCGCGCTCGCCGGCTGCAGTCCAGGGCGGAGCAAGCTGCCTGCATCGGTCTTGAACCATGGGGCAGCGGGGCGCAAAACTGCATCCCGGCAACTTGTCCTTGAAGGACGGCGCCTGCCCCGCAATCACTGCCAGCCGCTCGGGCAGAGCGTCCAGGCGCGGCACCGCGTCAATGAGGGCTCGTGTGTAGGGATGCATGGGACTGGCGAATATGCCATCGACCGGGCCTTCCTCCACGATCCGACCGGCATACATGATTGCCACCCGATCGCAGAAGCGGGCGACAACGCCCAGGTCATGGGTCACCAAAAGCATCGCCATCGCGTTTTCGCGTTGGAGCCTGCGCAGCAAGGAAAGAATCTGTAGTTGCACCGTGGCATCGAGCGCGGTGGTCGGCTCGTCGGCAATCAAGAGCGCTGGATTTCGCGCAATGTTGATGGCGATCGAAATACGCTGCCTCATGCCGCCGCTGAGCTGGTGCGGATAGGCATCGAGCCGATCCTCGGGGGCCGAAATCCCCACGCGCTTCATCAGTTGCACCGCCCGTTCGCGCACGGCGGCGCGGTTGCCATCGATCACCTCGCCCAGTTGGCTGCCGATGGTAAACAGCGGGTTCAGCGAGCCCATGGCGTCTTGCAGCACCATGCCGACCTTGCGGCTGCGGATGTGCTGCATTTCCCTGGGCATCTTGCCGACAAGATCGTCGCCTTCGAGAAGGACGCGCCCCTTGGAAATGCGTGCGTTGTCCGCCAGCATGCGCATGATCGCCGTGCAGGTCATGCTCTTGCCAGACCCTGACTCGCCGACCAGCGCGAGCACCTTACCCGCTTCGATCCGAAAGCTCACGTCATCGACGATGGTCTGCGCGCCGCCAGACGTCGCTACCTGGACGGTGAGGTGCTCCACCTGAAGGGTCGTGCCCATCACCAGCGGCCCGCCATCGATGGGTTGAGCTTGTCGCGAAGCCGGTCGCCACACAGATTGCTACACAGCACGGTGAGCATCAGGACGATGCCCGGCGCGCCGACGATCCACCACCCACGATCGAGGAAGCTGCGCCCGTCGGCGATCATGGATCCCCACGAGGGCATTGGCGGCTGCACACCCAGGCCGAGGAAAGAGAGCGTTGCCTCCAGGATAACGATCAAACCGATGTCGAGCGTAGCCAGCACGATGAACGTGCTGCGCACGTTGGGCAGAATGTGCCGCATGATCACTCGCCACTGCGAGGCGCCCGCCAGCCGGGACACGAGCACGAAGTCGCGCGTGCGAACCGCCACTGCTTCGCTGCGGATCACGCGCGCGAAACGCGCCCAGTTCGCCAACGTGAGCACCGCAACGAGATTGACCACCCCCGGGCCGATGGCGCCGGCCAGTACCAGGGCCAGGATGATTGCGGGCAGTGAGAACTGGATTTCCGCCAGACGCATGATGATGGCGTCGACCACTCCGCCGCGGTAGCCCGCCATCATTCCAGCAAGCCCGCCCGTGATGGCTGCCAGGGCGACCGCGACAGCGGCAATACCAAGCGATACCCGCCCACCCCACATGACGCGTGAGAGAACGTCGCGACCGAGTTGATCGGTGCCAAGCCAATGTTGCGAGGACGGCGGCGCGAAGGTATGCGCGATGTCCATGGTGATTGGACTGTAAGGCGCAAGCATCGGCGCGGCGATTGCGCCAATGAAAATAATGGCCAGCCCAATGGCCGGCGCGATGCCTGCAATGCTGAGGCGTGAATCAGCCATACCGGATGCGCGGGTCGATCACTGCGTACAGCAGATCGATCGCCAGATTGACGCTGGTGAAAATCAGTGCGGACACCAGTACCGCGGCTTGCACGACAGTGAAATCGAGTCCGGAGATCGAGTCCAGCATGAGCTTTCCCATGCCGGGCCAGGCGAATATCGCCTCGACGGAGACCGCGCCACCCATCAGGATCCCGAGCTGCAAGCCAGCGAAGGTAATGACGGGCAGAAGTGCATTCGAGAGAACATGCTTGAAGATCACCCGCGTTTCGCTCAAGCCCTTGATTCGGGCGAGCTTGACGTACTCGGCGTCCAGCACATCGCTCACGCTTGCGCGGGTCAGGCGCATCAGCCCGGCCGCCGCATAACAGCCCAGCGCCAGGGTCGGCATTGCCAGGTGGCTGATCGTGCCGTATCCGGAGGTTGGCAGCCAGCGCAGTTCAACTGAGAAAAGCCGCACCATGAGAAGGCCAAAGAGAAAAGGCGGGCCAGATTGGCCGAGGATGGCCAGCACGCCCGCCACCTGCCCGACCCAGCTTTCCTTGCGCACCGCTGCCGCTATGCCCAGTGGCACTCCGACCATCACACCGAGCGCGAGCGCGGCTGTCGTGAGCACCAGCGTCGGCCCTATGCGCCCCAGCACGACTTCGAGCGCGGGTTGGTTGAAGCGGTAGGAAAGCCCCAGATCGCCCTGCAGGAGTTTGCCGAGAAATCGCGCAAACTGCATGACGATCGGGTCGGCCAGGCCCAACTGGTTTCTGAGCAGGGCCCGGTCCGCTTCCGTGGCTTCCGGAGGCAGCATCAAATGCGTCGGGTCCCCAATCCATCGAAGGATGACGAAGATGACGACTGCGACCAGCAGCAATGTCAGGAGCGATTGCGCCAGCCGCCGAACGACATATCCGGTCATTGCTTTAGACAAGCCGCCGGGGATGGGCCGGATCGTTGCGCGCTAATTCCATCCGATGTCGCGGAAGTTGAGGTTGACCGAGCCGCGCAGTGCGCCCCATTTCAATCCTTTCTTTTTCGCAAAGACTGTGACTTCTTCCGTGATGTAGATGGCAGCTGCATCGTCGTGGAGGATTTTGCCGATCTCCTTGAACAGCCTTCCTCGCTGCACGGGATCTGAAATTGGCAGCACTTTCGCGGCCAGTTCCTCGACCTTGGGGTTGTAATAGTCGGACCAGTTTCCTGTTTTGAGTACCGCCCCTTGTAGCGTCGAGCTCAGGTCGAAAATCGCATTGCTAAAGGGAGTCAGGGTCATCGGATCGCTCTTGTGGGTATTGTTGAGCCGAGTCCACGCTGCGTAGTCAAGGCGTTGGATTTCGGCCTGCACGCCAATTTGCGACCAATAGCCAGCAATGACCTCTGCAAGCTCCTTGGGCCAACCGACGGGACTATAAAGTTTTGTCGAAAAGCCGTTCGGATACCCGGCCGCTTTGAGCAAGGCGCGGGCTTTATCGGGATCGTAGGGATAGGGCTTGAGGGTCGGATCGCCGCCAACCGGGTAGTGCTTGGAGAAGTAGGTCGCAAGCGGCTCTCCAAGACCATACAGCACGTTCTTGATGATTGCGTTCTGGTCGATTGCATAGTTGAGCGCTTGGCGCACCTCCAGCTTCGAGACGGGCAATTCGGGTCGGTTCGAATAAAGCCTGATGTGCAGCGGACTGGAAACAGGATTGACCATGACGTCGAACGCCGTGTTTTGACGCAACTTCTCGACGTCGGTCGGTGGGATACCGTCAGCCAGATCGACTTCACCGGTGATCAGGGCATTGAGACGAGTCGACGGCTCATCGATCACACGCAGGATCAGGCGCTTGGCCTTTGGTTTGGGGCCCCAGTATCCGTCGAACCTTTCAAGCGTCACCGTCTCGCCCACGCGGTTTTCGACAAACTTCCATGGACCGGAGCCCACCGGAGCGCGCGAGAAATCTTCAAGCTTGGCCAGACCTTTGGTGTACTTCTCCGGCACCACGTACAGGTAGCCTGCCATCTTGTTCAAGAAAGCGCCATCGGGCTGCTTCAGGTGAAACACCACGGTTTGGGCATCCGGGGTTTCGACTTTGTCCATCACAGGCGCCAGCGCCGGACGGCGGGAACTGCGCGTCTCCGGATTGAGAATTCGCTCCATGGAAAATTTGACATCGGCGGAAGTCAACCGATCCCCGTTGTGGAATCTGACTCCGGGTCGAAGGGTGAAGCGCCAGGTCAAGCCGTCGGGCGAGACCCGGTGAGCGGTCGCCAGGTTGGGAATGAGCCGCCCGGTCAAATCGAATGTGTAGAGCGCGTCGTACAACTGGAACGCTGTGCGCGATGCATCGCCGCTACCGGCCATGTGAACGTCGAGGTTTTCGATCGCCTTGTTGATCGCCACGACCACGGTATCGCGGTCGACCGCGGGAGCCCGATCGGATGCTGCCTGGATGCTGGTCGTCCACCAGCAACTTAGAGCGATGACGACAACGCTGAGAAGCCTTGCGGCAGGGGATTGTGTGCCGATAGATGCCATTGCGGTCTCCGTATGAACCTGTGCGTCGCAGGGTCGAATTATGAGTTGTGACAAGGCCCGGCAGACGTGCCGCCTACGTACGCGGTACGCGCGGGCATGATAGCATGGTCGTCGAAAATTACACCACGAAAAGCACGGTGCAACCGTGGCCAGGAGACACTGCCGTGATTGAAGTTTGCGACACGCATTTCCATGTTTTTGGAGCCCCTGGACAGTACCCGATGGTGGCCACGCGCAGCTACGATCCGCCGGCCGCATCTCTATCCGACTACCGGCGCATATTCGATCCTCTGGGGGTTCGGCGCATGGTCTTGATTCAGCCATCGTGCTATGGCACTGACAACCGATGCATGCTCGAAGCCCTTGCCACCTTGAATGGCGCAGGCCGGGCGATTGTTGCTATCTCCCCCGAGACGACCGACAAGGAATTGAACGCGATGCATCGGGCGGGCGCCCGCGGCATCCGCCACAATTTAGCGCCCGCGGCCGGCAGCACGGTGCCCAAGGAACGGCTGCTTGAAGTTGCCGCGCGCTTGCGCCAACTGAACTGGGTGCTGCAGACCTTTGTCCCGCCCGGTCGATTGCCCGAAGTCGCCGATGATCTGCTTGCAACCGGACTGGATGTGGTCATCGACCATTTCGGCACTCTCGATCCGGCCTTGGGCCTGGACCAGCCCACCCTCATCACCCTTGGCCGGCTGCTGGAATCGGGAAGGTGCTGGGTGAAACTGTCTGCGCCCTTTCGCATTTCAAAGTACAAGCCTCCTTACCTGGAGATGAGCCCGTACGTCAAAGCGCTCATGGAGATGCGTGGCGACCGCATGGTCTGGGGATCGGATTGGCCCTATATCCATCACATCGACAAAGTTGGCCAGGCCTACGATCCGCTGCAATTGCTCAAGCACAGCATTACAGACCAGGCGCAGTTGAAAGCGGTGCTCGCTGACAACCCCAAGAAGCTATTTGATTTCCGGGATTAGGCCATGAATGATCACGAACGCAGAATCGCTTTTCGGCGGATGCTCAAAGAGCTACCCGTCGTCGTTGCTCCGGGCGCGCACGATGCGATGACCGCCAAGATCATTGAGACGGCAGGCTTTCCCGCCGTCTACATCTCAGGCTCGGGCGTAGCGAACACGGTGTTCGGATTCCCCGATGTCGGCCTGGTCACTATCACCGAGATGGCCACCGTCGCCCGGCAGTTGTGCCAGGCGGTCGACCTTCCCATCATTGCCGATTCGGACGCTGGATACGGCAGCGCCGTGAACGTCGGCAGAACCGTGCGCGAGTACGAAAAGGCAGGCGTGGCCGCCATCCATATCGAGGACGAGGATCTGCCCAAGCGGGTCTCGGGACTGCGCGTCAAGAGAGTGATTTCGGCGCAGGAAATGGTTGGCAAAATCAAGGCGGCGCTCGATGCACGCACCGACTCTCAATTGATGATCATCGGGCGCACCGACAGCCGCGGCTCGGGCGGAATGGACGAGGTGGTGCGCCGATGCTGCCTGTACCTGGAGGCCGGCGCCGAGATGGTGTTCCCCACAGGAATCTCGACGCGCGAGGACATGGAGCGCCTGTCGCGGGAGGTGCCGGGGTACAAGCTGTTCAACATGGGCGGCTATGCGCCCGCAGAGATGAAGCCGCGCATCCCCTTCGAAGAGATAGGTGGCATGGGCTTCAAGCTGGTGATCATGCCAATGGCTGCGGCACGTGCAGGCGCCAGAGCGGTCTGGGATCTCATGCACGGAATCCGCCAGCATGGGCCGCAATTCGAGGCTGCCCACGCCAGCGAGTTAAAGGGCCACCCGGTCGAAGATTGGTATCGCTTCACGGGGCTGCGCGACATGCCCGAATTTGAGAAGCGGTATTTACCGCAGGACGGGACGGGCGGCTAGGCGCACCTGCACCCCCTGATGATCATTTCGGTCTTCGTGGTGGAGTTTCTGGAAATCCATCCGTTCCAGGACGGCAACGGACGGCTCAGCCGCGTACTGACCACCTTGCTGCTGATTCAGGCGGGATACACGTGTGAGCCTTACAACTCGCTGGAGAGCGTGATCGAAGTTAACACAGCCACCAAGGCTCCCTCGGCCGCATCGCCGATGGCAGTTGCGCCTTGAACAGGTCATGCTCCGCAACCTTGACGATTTCGAGATCCTTCTCGCCCTGGAAGTTGCGCAGGTAGCCCGCAGTCTCGAAGTCCTTGAACGGGTCAAACACCCTTGAGCTCTCGTTGATGCGCCATCACGAGGTTTGTCATCTCCCGCGGCGTCAGCTTGCCCGCGCGAGCGAGTGCCACAAGTAGTCGATAGCGCGCAGCCCACCGTGAACAGTGACTTGAGATAGGGAGCATCAGACCATGGCAACGCACAACGCCAGCAACGAACGGATCAAGCGCGGATACTTCATCTTCCTGAAGGAGGCCAAGCGCCAGAGCGAGGACTCGGTGGACGCGGTGGCCAAGGCGCTGGCGCGCTTCGAGGCTGCCACCCGATACCGGGATTTCAAGGCCTTCCACTTCGAGCAGGCCGTGGCCTTCAAGAAGCAACTGGCCGAACAGAGGCCCGTGCGCAATGGCATAGCGGAATACCTGGCTGGAGGTCTGAAGTGCGCGCTTGGCCAGATCGTTGACGCCCCGTGCCTCGATTGCTTTGAGCATGGCAACCAGTTCCGGAGCTTGAATCTCGGCCACCGGGCGCGACCCGATGTGCGGGAACACGTTTGCCTCGAAACGTCGCATCACCTGCCCCGGCGATGTCCCAGAACTTGTTGAACAGATGAGCTGAGGGTGGCGGCTCCTTTCGCCCGCATGTGAACATGCGGGTGCCTAGCAAGCAAAGAAAGGAACCACCGAAATGAAGTCTCTCACAAAGTCCGCACTGCGGGCGATCCCTG
>CANJPU010000060.1 GCA_947476285.1 Comamonadaceae bacterium
CTATGCAGCACATAAAACCGCGTCTTTGCCGCCCTGGCGTCGTTGCAAATCCGCGCGATGCCACTGGGCATCGCTGTGGTTTGCGCCTAGCCAGGACGACAAATCCATCGGTTTTATTAAGTGCTGCATAGCGTGAAACACTACACTAGCCGAGAACCGACCATTCGTGCATTGTGTTGCGGCCAAGCCTCAACCGTTGGCGATGCGCTGAAACAAGCCGCCGGGCAGGCGGGCCACATCGCCGATGAGTTCCAGCTCTAGCAAGCGCGCCTGCAGGCTTGAGGCGGCTTCGCCTGTGCGGGCGACCAGCGCGTCCAGACTGACAGGGTCAAAGCCCAGGGCGGCTAGCAGACCATTTGATTCACGGCCTGCCGCAGGCGCGGCCGAGTTCGCGGAAACAGGCGTGGGCTGCTGAGGCACGGCCAACTCTTCCAGCACATCTTGCGCGCTTTCCACCAGCTTGGCGCCTTGCTTGAGCAGGGCATGGCAGCCGCGCGATTGCGGCGAGTGAATCGAGCCGGGGATTGCAAACACGTCCTTACCCTGTTCGGCGGCCAGCCGTGCGGTGATCAGCGAGCCGGACTTGAGCGCAGCCTCGACCACCAAGGTGCCGTGGCTGAGCCCGGAGATGATGCGGTTGCGCTTGGGAAAGTTCTGGGCCAGCGGCGGTGTGCCTATGGGGTATTCGCTCACCAGAAGGCCGGCCTGGGCGATGCGATGCGACAGCGCAAGGTTCTGCTTGGGATACACACGGTCAAGCCCGGTACCCACCACCGCGATGGTTGCGATCAGGCCAGGTGCCCGTGCTTCCAGCGCGCCCTCGTGCGCGGCGGCGTCCACACCAAGGGCCATGCCCGACACCACGGTCAGGCCTGCCTGGGCGAGGCTGCGCGAGAACTGAAGGGCGTTTTGCGCACCTTGAGGTGTGGGGTTGCGGCTTCCTACCACGCCAATGGCTCTGGGCCAATCGCCGGGCAAGGCCTGGCCGAGCAGGTACAGGATCAGTGGCGGGTCTTCGATGTTGAGCAGTGCAGCAGGGTATTGCGCATCCGACAGGGTGAGCATGCGGCGCTGACCGTCGCCGCCGGTGTGATCCAGCCAGGCCAGGGTTGCATCAAGCTGCTCCTGCCACTGTGGCGGCTCATGGGTGATTGCCTGGACCTGCGCGGGCGTGAGCATCTGCCCGAGGGCAGTTGCCGATTGTCTGAAGATGTTGCCAGGCAGGCCGAATGCGGCCAGCAGCCGCCGCGCCGTGCCGTTGCCGACGCCGGGTGTCAATGTCAGCCGTAGCCAGTCGGCTAGCTCCGCACGCTCCATCTTGCGTGCCGATCAGCGGGGATTGCTGACTCGGTCGCCTACCTTGACCGTGTCGTTGATCTCAAGGATCAATGCGTAAGAGAGCTTCTCGAAGGTGCGAAACACCATCAGCAGGCCGTTGCGTTCATCGGGCAGCTTCATGGGTGTTTGCTCTCCCGCCTGGGAACGGTCAATTCGCCGCTCGCCGTCCTTCAGGATGGCCAGCACATGACCGGCTTCCATGCCGTCTGCCACGCCCTTGTTGAGTACCACCACCTGGTTCTGGCCGGCGACCGATACCGCATCGCCGTAAATGGAGACGATGCTGCCTTCCATGCGCTTTACGGGCGCGTGCGGGACATAGCTTTGAAACTGCCGGGGCGGTTCTGGCACCAGTCGATCGCCCACCCGCATTTCTTCCTTGGCCAGCACGATGTCGATGGTGGCCGGCACCACGATCTTTTCTTGTTCGCCCTTGGCGTTGGACACCATCTCGGTCGATTCGCCTCGCACCAGCGAGGCCTTGCCCAGGTATTGGGCTTCGTAGCCCAGGATGGCACGGGTCAGTGGATCGTGCAGGGGCTTGGCATTGCGGAAGACGCGGTACTCGTCACTGCGGCCAGCCACTTTCTGGGTCAAGGGAGCGGTACTGGCACCGCGGGCGTAGGCGCGGTCGCCGCGAGTGATCAGCACCCGGCTCTCTGACGCTGCCACGATGCGCGGGGCTTGCTGCAGTGTGAGTTCGTCGACGATCACCGGCTCAGCCAGGAATGGTTCGATGAGATGGGTACGTAGCGCTGGTATGGATGCGTCGGCCAGAAGCTCGATGCGGGTGCGCGGAGACACGCGTACCGTGTCGGTCGGCATCAGGGCTTGCTCTGCTGACGCAGCCTCAGACCGGGCCATCCGCAATCGGGCGCGATCGCCCATTCGTTCCAGGATCAGTTGCTGTCCGGGATAGATGCGGTGCGGGTTGCGCACCTCCTGCATATTCATGCCCCACAATTCGGGCCAGCGCCAGGGGCGCTTGAGAAACAGGCCGGAGATGTCCCACAAAGTGTCGCCCCGCTTGACGGTATATTGCTCGGGTGCGTCGGGCGCTAGCTCTGAGAGCGGCACGCCCGCCTGCGCCACCTGCTCGGCCGTGGCCCTCTGGCCGGGCGTGATGGGAAAATTCTGGGCCAGCACCGGCGGGGTAGCCGAGCCGATAGCCAGCGTCGCCAGCAAGGCCCAGGCCTTGGGCGCGGGACGGCAAGCTCCCATAGAGACGGCGAAAGCCACGAGCGGGTGACAGCGGTGTTTAGGCATTTGCGGGCTGCGACCTGTCGGCAACAGCGCAGACGGTCGAAAGTCTTGACAAAGTACTGGCGATTCTGCGCTCAAGCCCTTGATTGGGCAACGTTTATGGCGCCCCCGTTTATGGCGCCCCCGATGTGCCGGAAAAGCCAAAAGTAGCGAAAATAGCGACACTGAATACGTTAACTTATGTCACTTCTCCCCATTCTTTACTTTCCCGATCCCAAGCTACACACAGTGGCCAAGCCAATTCAGGCGGTGGATACGCGCATCCGCGCACTGGCTGCCGACATGCTGGAAACCATGTATGAGGCCAGCGGCATCGGCCTGGCGGCCACGCAGGTGGACGCGCACGAGCGGCTGATCGTGATCGACATGTCCGAGCAGCGCAACCAGCCCCTGGTGCTGATCAATCCTGAAATCATCTGGGCCAGCCCGGACAGACAGATCCATGAAGAGGGTTGTCTTTCCGTGCCCGGTATCTACGATGGCGTCCTGCGCCCCAACTCCGTCACTGTCAGTGCGCTGGACCTGGACGGCCGATCGCGCAGCATTGAGGCACATGACCTGCTGGCTGTGTGCATCCAGCACGAGATGGATCACCTGCTGGGCAAAGTCTTCGTGGAGTACCTCTCGCCGCTCAAGCGCAACCGGATCAAATCCAAGATGCTCAAGGCGCGGCGCGAAGGGGTGCGGGCCTGATGGCGGACGCGCGCTCACCCGACGCCTGACCCACCCCATGCGTGTCATTTTTGCGGGAACGCCTGAATTCGCCCGAGTCGCGCTGGAGCGCCTGCATGCCTGTGGCCACACGATCGAGCTGGTGCTCACCCAGCCGGACCGGCCAGCAGGCCGCGGCATGAAGCTGCAAGCCTCGCCGGTCAAACGCTTTGCCCAGGAGCACGCGATCGCTGTGGCCCAGCCGCGCAGCCTGCGGCTGGACGGCAAATACCCAGAAGACGCCCAAGCGGCGCGCACCGCCATCCACAGCGCAAAGGCCGACGTGATGGTGGTAGCTGCTTACGGGCTCATCCTGCCGCAATGGGCACTGGATGCGCCGCGCCTGGGCTGCTTGAACGTCCACGCATCCTTGTTGCCGCGCTGGCGTGGCGCTGCGCCGATTCACCGCGCAATTGAAGCGGGCGACGCGCAGACCGGCGTCACCATCATGCAGATGGACGCGGGGCTGGACACCGGCGACATGCTGCTGTGCGAGAGTCTGCCCATCGCCGCCGATGACAGCACCGCCAGTCTGCATGACAAGCTGGCCGCTTTGGGCGGGCGGCTGATCGTGCAGGCTCTTGAGCAAGCCACGCGTGGCCAACTCACGCCGCAGCCGCAGCCTCAATCGGGCGTTTGCTATGCCCACAAAATCGAAAAAGCCGAAGCCAGTATCGATTGGTCGCAGTCGGGGCAAACCATCGCCCGGCGCGTTCGTGCCTTCGACCCATTCCCTGGCGCGACCGGCGTGCTTCATGGAGAAGCCCTGAAGATATGGTTTGCCACTCCCGGCCCTGATGCGGCAAACGCTAGGCCGGGCCAGGTCGTGGCCGTCAGCCCCGAAGGCATTGATGTTGGCTGTGGCCAGGGCAGTCTGCGCTTGATCCAGTTGCAGCGTGCCGGTGGCAAACGGCTTGCTGTGGCAGACTTCCTGCGCGGCTTTGAAGTGAAGCCCGGCATGGTTTTCGAGTCGTCACAGTAAGCGCCACGAGCCGACGTCTCGTCCGAGTTCATCAACGCAGGCCCCTTGTGTTCTTTCTTCGCTCCAATTTCAGCCATCCTGCCTTCCGTGAAGGCTGCCTTGTGGTGGCGCCATTGGCAACGGGTACGGCAGCCTGGGGCTTGATGACGGGCGTGGCCATGGTCAAGTCGGGTATGAGCGTGGTCGAGGCCCTCGCGATGACCTTGCTGGTCTTCGCCGGAAGCGCACAACTGGCCTCGATCCCACTGATCGTGGCCGGCGCACCGGCCTGGGTGATTCTGGTGACGGCCTTTTGCGTGAATCTGCGCTTTGTGGTGTTCAGCCTGCATATGCGGCCCTACCTCATGCATTTGCCGCGCTGGCATCGCTTGGTGCATGGTTACTTGTCGGCCGACATGAGCTATGCCGTGTTTACCCGTCGCTTTCCGGTGCCAGGCACCACGCAGGCGGAGCGGGCCGAACAGCAGGCCTATCTCTGCGGCAACTACCTGGTGCCCTGGGCCAGTTGGCAGATCACCAGCGTATTGGGCATTATCATGGCCAACCTGATTCCAACCACCTGGGGGCTGGGATTTACCGGCGTGCTGTGCCTGGTCGCCATGCTGTGTTCGCTGACCAACACACCATTGCGGCTCTTGTCTGCGCTGCTGGCTGGTGCGGCGGCGGTGGCCGCCTATGCCTTGCCATTGAAGCTGAACATCGTGGTGGCCATTGCCGTCGCGGTTCTTGTAAGCTCCTGGCTGGAGAGGCGAGCGTTGCCGACATGGAGCAAGGTGTGAACCTAGGATGAGAGATCCTCTGTTTCGAAAACAGGTGAACTCGTGAGCGGCACGACCGATCCGTGGACCTTGGCCGTTATTTTCGGCCTGGCCTGCGTCACCTTGCTGACGCGATGCTTCTTCATCATCATGGACCGGTCCTGGACCCTGCCCCCGTGGGCTGAACGCGCCTTGCATTACGCGCCGGTGGCGGCCCTGGCTGCAGTGGTGGCACCCGAGGTCGTCATGGCGGGGGGCCAACTGGTGCCCACTTGGCACGATGCGCGACTATTTGCCGCCGCAGTGGGGGCCTTGATCTTTTTCTGGCGCCGCAGCGTGTTGCTCACCATCATCGTCGGGATGGCTGTGTACCTGCCGCTGCATCTCGCACTGGGCTGGTAGTCGGGCTGTTCCGCCTGGCGCTTCTAGAATGAGGGTTTTGCCCCGGCGCTGCCCGCAATGAACGTACTTCGCTTTTCTGATCTGTGTGCCCAAGGCAAGGCCGCCGGCCAGCGCGTCTTCATCCGTGCCGATCTCAACGTGCCGCAGGACGATGCCGGCAACATCACTGAAGACACGCGCGTGCGCGCCTCGGTGCCTTGCATTGCCATGGCCCTGCAGGCCGGCGCGGCGGTGATGGTCACTTCTCACCTGGGCCGGCCCACCGAGGGCGAGTTCAAGCCCGAAGATTCGCTAACGCCCGTGGCGCGGCGCCTGGGTGAACTGTTGGGGCGCGAAGTGCCACTGCTGCGCGACTGGGTCGACGGTGTGGATGTCAAGCCCGGTCAGCTTGTGCTGCTGGAGAATTGCCGCGTCAACAGAGGTGAAAAGAAAAACGCGCCCGAACTGGCCCGCAAGATGGCGGCCTTGTGCGACATCTTCGTGCACGACGCATTTGGCACTGCCCACCGCGCGGAGGCGTCCACCTATGGCATCGCGCAGTATGCGCCCGTTGCATGTGCCGGCCCGCTGCTGGCCGCTGAGATCGATGCCATCACCAAGGCGTTGGCCAATCCGAAGCGACCGCTTGTGGCCATCGTCGCGGGCTCCAAAGTCTCCTCCAAGCTCACCATTTTGCAGTCGCTGGCGAGCAAGGTGGACCAGCTCATTGTGGGTGGCGGCATTGCCAACACCTTCATGCTGGCCGCAGGCCTAAAGATCGGCAAGTCACTGGCCGAGGCTGCCCTGGTCGATCAGGCGCAGGTGGTTATCGCGGCCATGAAGTCGCGCGGGGCGGAGGTGCCGATTCCAGTTGATGTGGTGACCGCCAAGACGTTCGCCTCTGACGCCAAGGCGACGGTCAAGGCGGCCAATGAAGTCGAAGACGACGACCTTATCCTGGACATCGGACCGCAAACGGCGCAAAGGCTCGCAACACAACTCAAATCCGCCGGCACCATCGTCTGGAACGGGCCGGTGGGCGTGTTCGAATTCGAGGCATTCTCAAAAGGCACAGAGACCATCGCGCGCGCCATCGCCCAGTCATCGGCCTTCAGCATTGCCGGTGGCGGCGACACCCTGGCCGCAATCGCCAAGTACGGTATCGAGAAGGACATAGGCTACATCTCCACCGGGGGTGGCGCGTTTCTCGAAGTGCTGGAGGGCAAGACACTGCCGGCGTTCGAGGTCCTGCAAAAGCGGGCCCTGGGCTGACATCGCGCGCAGGCTTACGCCAAATCAAAATCCATGTATCTGCGCCGCGTGTGGGCAAGGCGGCAGTGAACTATGATTTTCCAATGTCCAGCCCCTCCCCATCCGCCCAGCTCCTAGCCTTTCAAAACAGCGCAAGAACCGTCGCCCATCCCATGCAAGGCGGTGGAACCATGGTTTGGCGAGCTTGGGGCCAGGGCGAAGCTCTGGTGATGCTGCACGGCGGACACGGAAGCTGGAACCACTGGATTCGCAACATCGACGCCCTCTCCCGCCATCGCACAGTGTGGGCGCCCGACATGCCCGGGTTTGGCGACTCGGACAAGGCTGTTGGCTGCAAAGACGCGGACACCATCTGGCGACCGGTGGCCGATGCGCTGGCCGCAGTCGTCGGACCCGGCGCAGACTTGATGGGCTTCTCGTTCGGCGCAATGGTCTCTGGCTATGTGGCCGCCAACCGACCAGAGCTGGTGCGCCGGCTGATCCTGGTGGGCGCCCCAGCCTTTGGGCTGCGTACCGAGCCCGTCCCCGGTTTGGTCAGCGTGCGGGGCATCTCAGAGTCGGCCGGAATTGCGTCCGCGCACCGCGCCAACTTGATGGCCATCATGCTGCATTCACCGGACGCGCTGGACGAGCTGGCTCTGTACATGCAGACCTTGAACGTGCCCAGAGACCGCCTGCCCACCAGAAGACTTTCGCGCACCCACGTGATGCTGGAGATGTCGCCGCGCTGGGCTTGCCCGGTGATGGGCATCTGGGGCCGCGAGGATGCGCTCTATCAGGGCGGCGTGATCGCGCAGCTACGGGCGACCTTGGCGGCCTGCGACTTACGCGCCTTCCATCTGGTGGATGACGTCGGGCATTGGGTTCAATACGAGCGTGCGCACATGTTCAATGAACTCCTACTGGGTTTCCTGGAAGACGCAAGCACCTTGGCAAGTCGGTGATGCAAGCCTGCCATGAAAGGTCTACCATTCGCCTTCCAAAAGGAGACACACCATGCGAGCCCTCAGAACCTTTCTTGCCCTCGTACTGGCGGCATTCACTACCCAGGCGATGGCCCAGTACCCGGACCGTCCGGTCAAAATCTTGATCCCCTTTGCCTCGGGCGGCGTGGCTGACATCCTGGCCCGCGTCGTGGCTCAGAAAATCACCGAGCAAACCGGCAAGAGCGTCATCGTCGAAAACAAGACTGGCGCTGGCGGGCGCATCGGCTACGAGGCAGGCGCCAAGTCCGCGCCCGATGGCTACACCTTCGTGGCCACCGACGTCACCTACACCATGATGCCCGCGCTCTACCCGGTGCTGCCCTGGAACGCCAGCACCGATCTGGCGCCGGTGGCGCTGCTGGGCGAGATGCCCTTTGTGGCGGTAGTGCGTGAGGGCTCCAAGATCACCACACTGGGCCAATTCATTGCCAAGGCCAAGAGCGATTCCGCCAAACTCAACTACGGATCTGCCGGCATAGGCAGCGTCAACCATGTGGTGACCACGCTGTTCGCAAAGACCGCCGGCATTGAGATGGTGAATGTGCCCTACCGCGGCATGGGCGAGGCCATGGCGGGCTTGCTGGGCGGTTCGGTGGATGTGCTGATCACCGCCATGCCCACGGCCATGGGCCAGTTGAAAGGCGGCAAGATCGTCGCACTGGGCGTCACCGCATCGCGCCGCTCAGGCGCCTTGCCCAATCTGCCCACTGCCACTGAAGGCGGTGTGCGCTTCGTGGCGTCCAACTGGATCGGCCTGACCACGCCAAAGAATACGCCACAAGAGGCCGTCGACTGGATGCAAAAAGCCGTGGCCGCTGCCGTCGCGACACCCGAGGTGCGGCAAGTGTTTCTGGCGCAGGGTGCTGATCCATCGGGTGTGGGCGTCAATGAGTTTGGGGCACTGATGCGCGGTGAGACCACGCGCTGGGCCGAAGTGATCCGCGCCTCAAAAATCACAGCTGAATAAGCCGCCGGCTTTCGGATGACCGCACCACGCATACTGTTTCTTGACGACGACCACGTGCTGCGCGTCCTGCTGCTGATTTTGCGCAACCGCGAGCACGATGCATCGATCAAGGGCTGGCTGCATCCCGAAGTGGTGGACCCGGGGCCAGTGGCAATGGCGGCGCGTGGCTTGCGACCTACCGAAGGCGCGCAGGTGTGTGCACCGGCCGATGCCGCAGGCGCTGGCAAAGACGCCGACATCATTATTTTTCGCCGAGGCGAGATCACCGAACGCATGCTCGATGAACATCCCCGGCTGCGCCTGGTGCAGCGCCTGGGCGCGCGCACCGATGGCATCGACCAGGCCGCGCTGCAGCGGCGCGGCGTGCTGCTCTCCTGCCTGCCTCGGCGCACGCTGAACTTCACCGCCGAACATGTCTTGCTGCTGATGCTCGCGCTGGGCAAAAAGCTGCTGCCCGCAGACGCGGCTGTGCGACACGGATCGGCTCTGGCGCAAGGTGTGGCTGGGGTCGATGGCGTGGCCTATAACTGGGCGGGTATCTCTGGCGCCACCGGACTCAAGGGCGCCACGCTGGGCATCGTGGGCCTGGGCGAAGTCGGCTCGCTGGTCGCGCGCATGGCCAATGCCTTCGGCATGACCGTGCTCTATTACAAGCCCCGGCGCGCGCAGGCCGCCAGCGAATCGGCGCTGGGTGTGTGCTATGCGCCTTTGGATGAGCTGCTGGCCCGCTCTGACTATGTGTCGCTCAACCTGCCCAATGTGCCGGCCACGCAGGGCATGGCTGACGTTTCATTTTTCGCCAAGATGAAGCCCAGTGCTTTTTTCATCAACACCAGTCGCGGGCGACTGGTGGACGAACACGCGCTCTATCAGGCTCTTGCGAGCGGTCAGATCGCAGGGGCTGGACTTGACGTACACCAGGTCGAGCCGCGCGCTGCAGGGGACCGTTTAGCCCTGCTCCCCAACGTGGTGCTGACGCCGCACCTGGCCGGTGGCGCGCTCAGCGGCGTATTCGACGAATTCAAGATCATCATCGACAACTGCCATGCGGCGCTGCAAGGCCGGGCCGTGGCGCATCAGGTGCCATTGCAGCCATGAAAACCGTATCCAGCCTCATTGCCCAGTGGTGCTGCGGCAATGCCATTCACGAATTGCCAGAACAAGGCCGCGCCGTCATCAGGCTCGCTTTTCTGGACACACTCGCGGTCAGTTTGCTTGGCTCCCGCCTGGACGCGCCGCGCATCGTGGCCAAAGTTGAATTCGCCCGCGCAGCCACGCCTGTTGCCTCGGTACACGGCATGGGCCGCAAGGCCGATGTGCTGGGCGCCGCGCTGATCAACGGCACCTCTGCGCATGCCGATCTGTTTGATGACAACAGCGCGCCCATGATTTCCCACCCCAGTGCGCCGCTGGTGTCCAGCTTGTTGCCGCTGGCGCAAAGCCGCAGCCTGGGCGGGCGCGCCGTGATGGACGCTTACGCGGTGGGCTTTGAAGTCGGCGTGCGATTGGGCCGGCGCCTGAACCCATCGCTGTATGAGAAAGGCTGGCACGCTACCCGTGTGCTGGGCGTGATCGGCAGCACTGCAGCATGCTGCCGGCTGCTGGGCCTGGATGCGCAGCGCACCGCGTCCGCTCTGGGCATTGCGGTGTCCATGGCCAGCGGTGTGCGGCAGAACTTCGGCACCATGAGCATGGCGTTGCACGTGGGACTGACGGCGCGCGACGCAGTGCACTGCGCGCTGCTGGCTGAGGCCGGCATGCAATCGGACGCGCATTCCTTCGAGGGCAAGTACGGCTTTGCCCATTTGTTCTCTGATAGCAAGCTGGGCGATTTCGAGCTGGGCAATCCCTTTGAGCTGATCGACTCGGGCATCATCTTCAAACCCTACCCTTGCGGCGCGCCCACCCACGCCGCAGTGGACGCAGCCCTGGCCTTGCGCCAGGATTTGCAATCGGACCTTGGGCGCATCGCGAAAATCGAATGCCTGGTGCACCCCTGGAACGCGATGACACTGCGCGAAGAAGTGCCGTGCGATCCGCTGCAAGCCAAGGTGAACCTGCGCTACTGCGTGGCAGCGGCGCTGGTGCATGGCGAGTTGGGCTATGCGCAATTCACCGACGAGGCGCTTGCCATACCGCAGGTGCAGGCGCTGATGCAGAAAATCTCGGTGTCCATCTCGCAAGACCTTCCGGACAATGGCGAGTTTCCGGCCGAAGTGCGCATTCAAACTGTGCAGGGTGCGCAGTTGTCGCAGCGCCGTGAGGTGCCGCCCGGCGGTTCAAGCCGGCCCTTGTCATCGAAGCAAGTGACCGCCAAGTTTCTCTCCTGTGCGCAACTTGCCCTCGACGCCAATGCGGCGGCGCAGGTGATCGACATGGTGAGTCGGTTGGAGCAACTCCTAGATCTGGGCGACTTGTGCAGGATTCTCGAAGGCCAGCCCAGGCCATGACGCAGCTTCTCTTTCCACAGCACGGTCTTGACTGACAGCTCGCGCCATCTCGGCGAGAATCGAGCATCTATTCCCAACGGAGATTCCATGGCGCAACGTTCCACCAAGATAGTTGCCACACTTGGCCCCGCGTCCAGCGATCCGGCCTTGCTGGAGCAGATGATCCGCGCTGGCGTGAATGTGGTGCGGCTCAACTTCAGCCACGGCAAGGCGCAGGACCACATTGACCGGGCCGCGCTGGTGCGCGCGGCCTCACAGCGTGCCGGCCGTGAAGTGGCCATCATGGCCGACCTGCAAGGCCCCAAGATTCGTGTGGGCAAGTTCGCACAAGGCAAGGTGTTCCTGGAGCCGGGCATGAAATTCGTGCTCGATGCCTCACGCGAGGCACCTGGTGACATCGAAGGCGTCGGGCTCGACTACAAAGAGCTGCCGCGCGACGTCAAGGCGGGCGATCTGCTGCTGCTCAACGACGGCCTGATCGTGCTCACCGTGGACGCCGTGCGCGGCGAGCAGGTGCGCACCACGGTCAAAATGGGCGGCGAGCTGTCGAACAACAAGGGCATCAACCGGCAGGGCGGTGGCCTCACCGCGCCGGCACTCACGGCCAAGGACATGGAAGACATTCGCACGGCCATGGCTTTCCAGGCCGATTACGTGGCCGTGAGCTTTCCCAAGACCGCCACCGACATGGAAATGGCGCGGCAGTTATGCAACGTGGCTGGCGCCGAGTTTCGCCACAAGCCGGGCTTGATCGCCAAGATCGAACGAGCCGAAGCCATTCCCAATCTTGAGTCCATCCTGCGGGCCAGCGACGGCATCATGGTCGCGCGCGGCGACTTGGCGGTGGAAGTAGGCAATGCAACGGTGCCCGCCTTGCAAAAACGCATGATCCGCATGGCGCGCGAGCATGACAAGGTGGTCATCACCGCCACCCAGATGATGGAATCCATGATCACCAACCCGGTGCCCACCCGCGCCGAAGTGAGCGACGTGGCCAACGCCGTGCTGGACGGCACCGACGCGGTCATGCTCAGTGCCGAGACAGCGGCCGGCCGCTACCCGCTGGAGACCATCATCGAGATGGCCAACATCTGTGTCGAGGCCGAGAAGGCCGAAGACATCAAGCTCGACGCCGACTTCACCGGCATGACTTTCCAGCGCATCGACCACTCCATTGCGATGGGCGCGCTCTTTACCGCCCATCACCTGGGCTGCAAGGCCATTGTGGCGCTCACTGATTCTGGTTCCACTGCCTTGTGGATGAGTCGCCATCGCATCCACATCCCCATCTACGCGCTCACGCCGAAACTGGTGACCCAGCGCAAGATGGCGCTCTACCGCAACGTGCGCCCCCTGCTGATGGACCAGAGCGCCGAGCGCGACATGGCCCTGGGCGAAGCCGAAGCCCACCTCAAGAGCCGCGGCATCGTGACCAGCGGCGACATCTATGCAATTACCTGCGGCGAACCCATGGGCGCGCCGGGCGGCACAAACATGCTCAAGATCTGCCGGGCGAGTTGAGGCGGCGGGTAAAATCGCCACCAATGACCGCGCGGAATCGTCCTGACGCGGCGGCGGCTTCTTCGTTCACTGGACCATTCATCATGCCCCTCGTCTCCATGCGCGAACTGCTGGACCATGCCGCTGACAACGGCTATGGCATTCCGGCCTTCAACGTCAACAACCTCGAGCAAGTCCAGGCCATCATGGAGGCGGCCAAGGAAACTGGCGCGCCGGTGATCATGCAGGCCTCGGCCGGTGCCCGCAAGTACGCGGGCGAGGGCTTTCTCAAGCACCTCATCCAGGCAGCGGTGGAGAGCTACCCCGAGATTGCGGTGGTGATGCACCAGGACCACGGCCAAAGCCCCGATGTGTGTGCTGGTGCGATCAAGCTGGGGTTTTCCTCGGTCATGATGGACGGCTCGCTCGAAGCCGACGGCAAGACCATCGCCAGCTACGAGTACAACCTGGACGTCACCCGCAAGGTGGTGGACATGGCGCACAAGCTGGGCGTCACTGTCGAGGGCGAGCTGGGCTGCCTGGGCTCGCTGGAGACCATGCGCGGCGACAAGGAAGACGGCCACGGCACTGAGTCGACCATGACGCGCGATCAGTTGTTGACCGACCCCGAGCAGGCGGCCGACTTCGTGCGCAGGACCCAGCTTGATGCCTTGGCCATTGCCATTGGCACCAGCCACGGCGCCTACAAGTTCACCCGCAAGCCCACCGGCGATATCCTGGCCATAGACCGCATCAAGGAAATCAACCGCCGCATTCCCAACACCCACTTGGTGATGCATGGCTCTTCATCGGTTCCGCAGGACATCCTGGCTGTGATCCGGCAATACGGCGGCAACATGAAGGAAACCTACGGCGTGCCGGTCGAAGAAATCCAGGAGGCCATCAAGCACGGCGTGCGCAAGATCAACATCGACACCGACATCCGCTTGGCCATGACCGCTGCCATCCGCAAGTTCATGTTCGAGAACCCCGACAAGTTCGACCCGCGCGACTACCTCAAGCCCGCCCGCGAAGCCGCCAAGCAGATCTGCAAGCAGCGCTACGCGCAGTTTGGCTGTGAAGGCCAGGGCGCGAAGATCAAGGGGCGCAGCCTGCAGGTTGTCGCTGGCCAATATGCCAAAGGCGAGTTGTCGCAGGTGGTTAACTGAGCTCGCGCTTTAAGCGCACTGACATTAGCTGCTGAGAAGCGGCTTTCATTCCACCAAGGAACCGCCCGATGTCCGAGGCCCTGCACACGTCCGCACTCACCTCGCTGCCGCTGCTGGCGCGCGGCAAGGTGCGTGACAACTACGCCGTCGGCAACGACCGCATTCTCATGGTTGCCAGCGATAGGCTGTCGGCTTTTGACGTGATCATGGGCGAGCCGATTCCGGGCAAGGGCGAGTTGCTCACGCAGATGGCTTTGTTCTGGTTTGGCAAGCTCGGCCACTTGTGCCCCCATCACCTCACCGGCCAAGCGCCCGAGAGCGTGGTGACGCCGGCAGAGGTGCCGCAAGTCACCGGCCGCTCCATGCTGGTCAAGCGGCTCAAGCCGATTCCGGTGGAAGCTGTGGTGCGCGGCTACCTGGCTGGCAGCGGCTGGAAGGAATACCAGGAGTCGCAGTCGGTATGCGGCGTGAAGCTGCCGCCTGGCCTCAAGAATGCAAGCAAGCTGCCCGAGCCGATTTTTACCCCGGCAGCCAAGGCGGCGGCGGGCGAACATGACGAGAACATCAGCTACGAGCGGGTGGTCAAGATCATCGGCCCCGGGCTGGCCGCGCAGATTCGCGACATCAGCATCGCCATCTACAAGGAAGCGGCCGCCTTCGCCCTGACCAAGGGAATGATCATTGCCGACACCAAGTTCGAATTCGGTCTGGACGATGCCGGCACCCTGGTGCTGATGGACGAGGTGCTCACCCCCGACTCATCGCGCTACTGGCCGGTGGAAGGCTACGACGAGGCCTTTCGCACCGGCGCCAACCCCCCCAGCTACGACAAGCAGTTCGTGCGCGACTGGCTGGAGCAGGTGCGCAGCAACGGCAAGCCCTGGGACAAGACCCCACCCGCACCGCGTCTGCCCAAGGACGTGGTGGAGAAGACTGCGGCGAAATACCGTGAGGCTTTGCAGAGGTTGAAGGGTTGAGGTCGCCTCAAGCCACTCGTCGTACCACTGGAATACACCGCACAAACGTCAGCCGTCATGGCGCCCCGGGTTGGTTGCAGGCAGTACCGCATTTTGGTACTATTAGAAAATGAAGCGGACCCATCAGAGAACGCTGGAGATTGTTTACGCGCGGCCTACGAGTGGGAACGTCAAGTGGCGAGCCATCGAGGCGCTATTCATTGAACTCGGGGCCGAGGTCAGCGAGCGCGAGGGTAGTCGTGTGGCCGTGGTTTTGTTTGGCGAGGTGCGGGTTTTCCACCGTCCCCACCCGTCGCCGAACACTGACAAGGGCGCGGTCGCCAGTGTCCGAAAGTGGCTGGAGCAGCACGGAGTTGAGCCATGAACGTTATGAACATTGATGGATATAGCGCCAAGATTGAATACGACCCGGAACTTGACATGTTTCGGGGCGAGATTCTTGGCTTGAACGGCGGGGCCGATTTCTACGGTAAGAACCCGAAAGAACTCAGGTCCGAATTCAAGAAGTCGCTTGAGGTCTTCCTTGCTGTGTGCAGGGAGAAGCACCTTGAGCCGCGTCGTCATTTCTCGGGAAAGTTCAACCTACGAATCTCACCTGAGCTGCATGAGCAATTGGCAATAGCGGCTCAAGCCGCCGGCATGAGCATCAACACCTTAGCCCAGGAGGCGCTGCGAGCGCGAGTTGCTGGTTGAGAGTGTTGGCTAACTCAGCACCACACTCGACAGCCGGCGCCGGTAAGTCGCTACCGTCGGGTCGTCGGGCGGGATCTGCCCTTCGGCGACTTTGGGCTTGGGCGGCTCGATCACGTCGAGCACCGCGATGTAGGTCTTGCGGGCGAGCTCATCGCTCCAGCTCTTGTCGCGCATCAGGATGTCCAGCAACTCGTCCATGGCGGCAGTCCATTGCTGCTCGGCCATGAGCATGCGGGCTCGGCCAAAGCGGGCCTCGAAGTCGCGTTTGCCAGCGGCGATGCGCGCGTCAAATTCTTGTATGGCCCGGGCCGCGTCGGGCAGGCCATGGGCGAAATCGAGCGCGTCCATCCAGCGCTGGAGCGAGTCGAAGCGGCGCACCAAGGAGGTCTTGGAGATGACGGGCGCGAAGGCCACCTTGGCGTCGTCGTCGCGGCCGGCCAGCAGCAGGGCCTTGATGTACTCAAAGCGCGCCTCGTCATTGGCCGGGTCGGTGGCCACTGCATGTTGCAGCTTTTCCATCCGGGCGGCCGGGTCGGCGGACAAGTCGTCTTCCTCGACCTGCTCTTCCTCTTCCGGCTCGGCCGGTGGTACATGCTTGTCCAGAAACTCGCGGATCTTGCCTTCGGGCAAGGCGCCCATGAAGCCGTCCACTGGTTTTCCGTCCTTGAGCAGGATGCAGGTGGGGATGCTGCGGATGCCGAAGGCACCGGAAAGCTGCTGCTCCTGGTCGGAGTCGATCTTGACCAGCTTGAAGCGGCCTTCGTATGCGATTTCGAGTTTTTCCAGCAGCGGTCCGATGACTTTGCATGGGCCGCACCAGGGCGCCCAGAAGTCCACCAGCACAGGCAGGGTCATCGAGGCGGCGATCACCTCGGATTCAAAGTTTTCTATGGTGACGTCGATCATGGCAGGGTAGGTCGGGTTGAAACCGTAAAATTCAACTTTTAGGAATTCTATGCACGCCCATGCTCACTTTGTTCGCTGCCCCCAAGGGGCGCGCGTCCGCTTCGAGGCGGCTTTGCAGGAGGCGGCATGAGCTCGATTCAGGTTGGCGTAGTAATGGGCTCGGTCAGTGACTGGGACACCATGCAGCACGCGGTAGCGATTCTCCAGGAATTTGGCATCGCCCATGAAGCCCGCGTGGTGTCGGCGCATCGCATGCCCGACGACATGGTAGCTTATGGCCAAGGCGCCGCGGCGCGCGGTCTCAAGGCCATCATCGCCGGCGCGGGTGGTGCGGCCCACCTGCCGGGCATGCTGGCGTCCAAAACCACGGTGCCTGTGCTCGGTGTGCCGGTGGCCAGCAAGCACCTGCAAGGCCTTGATTCGCTCTACAGCATCGTCCAGATGCCCAAGGGCATTCCCGTGGCCACCTTTGCCATTGGCGCGGCCGGCGCAGCCAATGCGGCGCTGTTCGCGGTGGCCATGCTGGCTAATGAAGACCCGGCCCTGCGTGCTAGGTTGGATGCCTTTCGCCAGGCTCAGACCGAAGCCGCCCGCGCCATGCAGCTGCCGCCCGCGCCATGAGCGGCCAGGTGACCCTTCCCGGAGCCACGCTTGGCGTGATGGGTGGCGGCCAGCTCGGGCGCATGTTCGTGCACGCCGCCCAGCGCCTGGGCTACTTCACCGCGGTGCTCGACCCAGACCCGGCCAGCCCCGCCGGTCTGGTGAGCCACTATCACATTCAGACCGATTACCTGGACGAGCAAGGGCTCGCCCAGTTGATGCAGCGCTGCGCGGCCATCACCACAGAGTTCGAGAACGTGCCGGCGCCGGCCCTGGTCACCCTGGGCGGCTACAGGCCGGTGGCGCCCGGCGCCGATGCGGTGGCCATCGCCCAGGACCGAGCGCTGGAGAAAGCCCATTTCGTGCGTTGCGGTGTGCCCTGCGCCGCACATGCAATCATCGAGACGTCCGAGCAGCTCAATCGCGTGCCCGATGCCTTGTTGCCGGGCGTGCTCAAGACCGCGCGGCTGGGCTACGACGGCAAAGGCCAGGTGCGCGTCAAGAGCCGTGCCGAGCTGCAAGCCGCCTGGTCCGAGCTCAAGCAGGTGCCTTGCGTGCTAGAGCAATTGCTGCCGCTCGCGTCCGAATGCTCAGTCATCGTTGCCCGCGGCTTCGACGGCCAAATGGTGCACCTGCCGCCGCAGTTGAACCTTCACCGGGGCGGCATACTGGCTGTGACCGAGGTGTTTGACAGCAGCCTGCCCTCGACGTTGGCGCGCCGGGCCATCGATGCCGCCTTGGCCATTGCGCAGGGGCTGGACTATGTGGGTGTGCTGTGCGTGGAATTTTTCGTGCTCGAAGACGGCTCGCTGGTGGTCAACGAGATGGCGCCTCGGCCGCACAACAGCGGGCACTACAGCATAGACGCCTGCGATGTTTCTCAGTTCGAGCTTCAAGTGCGCGCGCTGGCCGGCCTGCCGCTTGCGCAGCCCCGCCAGCACAGCCCGGCCGTCATGCTCAATTTGCTGGGCGATCTGTGGTTCGTCCAGGGCCCGGCCGAGACAACGCCGCCCTGGCAGCGCGTGCTGGCCTTGCCGGGCGCGCATCTTCACCTGTACGGCAAGCTCGCGGCACGGCGTGGGCGCAAGATGGGCCACCTGACTCTCACCGGTGAGAGCGCACAGGCTGTGCGTGAGGTGGCCCTGCAAGCTGCGGCCTTGCTGGGCATTGCGCCCTTCTGAAACCGCGCAGCCATGATCATCGACGGTTCTTCGGCGCAAGCGATTACCCAGGCTGCGGGAGTGCTCGCCGCAAGAGGCCTGGTGGCCTTCCCCACCGAAACCGTCTATGGCCTGGGGGCTGATGCGAGCAGCGATGAAGCCGTGGGCAGGATTTTTTCAGCCAAAGGCCGGCCCAGCGACCATCCGCTGATCGTGCATGTGGCCGACGCTTTGGCGGTGCCTGAATTTGCCGGGCCGATACCGCCTTTCGCGCACCAGCTCATGCAGGCTTTCTGGCCCGGGCCCTTGACCTTGATTCTCCCGCGCAACCCAGGTGTCGCCGCTGCTGCGGCGGGCGGACAGTCCTCGATCGGCCTGCGCTGCCCGGCCCATCCGGTGGCGCATGCATTGCTGGTAGCTTGCGCGCAGTTGAGCCCGCCGGTGCGCGGCCTGGCCGCGCCCAGCGCCAACAAGTTCGGCCGTGTCAGCCCCACCACAGCCGAGCATGTGCGCGGCGAATTTGGCGACGACCTGCTGGTGCTCGATGGTGGCCCCTGCCGAGTGGGCATTGAGTCCACCATCATCGATTGCACCCGAGGCGCGCCGGTGTTGCTGCGCCCGGGTATTCTCACCAGCGAACAGATCGCCGCAGCCTGCGGCCAGGCGCCGCGCTTGGCACACGAGATGCAAACCGAGGCACCACGCGCCTCAGGCACCTTGCAGGCGCACTACGCGCCCAGCGCCCGGGTCCGCCTGATGGATGCGAAGTCGCTGCAGGCTGCGCTGGATGTGCTGGGTGCGCAAGCCTCGGGCATCGCCACCTACTCGCGAGCGATCTTGCAGACCCGCTCTGAAAAGGTGCTGCGCCGACGCATGCCTGATGATGCACAGGAGACAGCGCGCCAGCTTTTCGCGGTGCTGCGCGAGTTCGACGCGCAGGGCGCGCGCCTGATCTGGGTGGAGACGCCGCCCAACGAGCCGCAGTGGCAAGGCGTGCTCGACCGCTTGAGCAGGGCGGCCGCCGCTTGAGGGCCCGCCCTGTTCCAGAGCCAGGGCAAGCCGCATCGTTAAACTACCTTCCAGCCATTTTGGAGAAACCCATGTCATGTAATTGGATTCGCCGCGCCTTGCTGCTGGCGTGCGCATCGCTTGTGCTGCTGGCCGGCTGCGGCTCGGGCACGATCGAATCACAGTTGAACCCCTCGCGAATCGTCGTCTTCGGCGACGGCATGAGCGACCTGGGCCAGTCGGGCAGCCGCTACACCGTCAACGACGGCAGCTTCAACATCTGGACCCTGCAGCTCGCGGCAAGCTTTGGCCTGCCATTGAGCACTGCTTCATCTGGCGGCACCTCTTATGCGACTGGCAATGCCCGCGTCACGGGCAAGCCCGATGCGGCTGGCAACAGCGCAACGCCCACGGTGCAGGAGCAGGTCACAACCTTCCTGGCCACCGGCCCTATCGGTGCAAACGATCTGCTTGTCGTCAACGCTGGCACCTCGGACATCATCACCGAAATGGCGAAGGTGACATCGGCTGCCCAGACCTCCAGCCAGATGATCGCCAACGCCGGGCAGGCCGGTCGGGATTTGGCGGCTCAGGTGCGCCGCCTGGTGGATACTGGCGCCAGCCATGTGATGGTGGTGGGGCCTTTTCATCTGGGCAAGACACCATGGGCCACCGCAATCGGCCAGGCCGACCTGCTGACTCAGGCCAGCGGAAAATTCAACGAAGAGCTGCTGGTGAGCCTGGTTGACCTGGGCGCCAAGGTGCTCTATGTGGACGCCGCCTTCTTCTTCAACATCATGGTGGCCTCTCCGGTCTCGTATTCGCTCACCAATTCAATTGACCCAGTGTGTACATCGGTCGATCCCGGGCCGGGCATCGGCATTGGCGCAGGTCAGATCAACTCGGCGCTTTGCACCACCGCTACCTTGCTGACCGGGGCAGACCAAAATCTCTACATGTTTGCCGACCGCGTCTACCTGGGTCCGCAGGCGCACCGCAAGTTCGGCGAGAACGCCTACACAAAGATTCGCTCGCGTTGGTGATCGCCAGGCCCCGCGTGCTCAGACGCGGCGGCCAAAGCGCAGCTTCATCGTCAGTATGGCCAGGGCCAGGGCGAGTGTGATGGCATTGGCAATGACGATGGGCCAGGCCGCCAGCAGCAGGCCGTAGGCCAGCCACAATGCCACTCCGAGGGTGAACACCAGGTACATGCCCAGCGAAATTCCGCTTACGTCGCGGGTGCGAAAGGTGTGCCACGCCTGCGGCACGAAGCTGCAGGTGGTGAGTGCGGCGGCCAGGTAGCCAATGAAATTCGTGTCGGGCATTCTTGGAGTGATTGGGTCTCGTGGGTTGCTAAGGTTGATTGTCGCGCGCAACCCATTCGATCAGCGCCTCGATGGCTGGCCGAGCGGCCGCGGCCTGCGGATGATTGGCAATGGCCACCAGCACGTAGCGCCGGCCGCTATTGCCAAGCACATACCCGGCCACTGCACTCACATCGCGTAGGCTGCCGGTCTTTAGGTGGGCAATGCCCACTGCCTTGCCGCGCAGGCGACGCAAGGTGCCGTCCACGCCCGTCACCGGTAGCGAAGACATCAGCTCGGGCATCAGAGGTGAGGCCCAGGCAGCCTGCAGTAGCCCCGCCAGTTGCTGCGCCGTGATGCGCTCGTGGCGCGACAGGCCGGAACCGTTGTCGAAGGTCGGCATCTCGCCCGAACCGAAGCGATCGCTCCACCACTGGCGCATTAGCTCACGCGATCCTTCGAGGCTTCCCACGCCCTTGCGTTGCAGGCTGAGTGTCAGAAACAACTGCTGGGCCATGACATTGTTGCTGTACTTGTTGATGTCGCGCACGATTTCGGTCAGTGGCGCAGATTGCATCTCGAAGGCAGGTGCCAGCCGCGCGGGGACCGAGCCTTCACGCACCTGGCCGCTCAGGCTGCCCCCCATTTGCTGCCAGGTACCGGCCAGCGCGCGAGCTGCGAAACCGCCTGGGTCAGCGTAGGCCACTGGCCAGCTCCGTTCGCCGCACGCGGCCGCATAGGCGCCTGCGAAGCGCACGCGCAGCGGATCGCTGAAATCGGCCTTCAGGTCAGCGCGCCAATCCCGGCATTCGCCTGCAGCCTGCGCCACCGCGGCAGGCCACTGCACGCCAGCAAGCGTGGGCTCCATATGAACCTGCACCTGACCGGCCAGCGGGGTAAAGGTCAGGCTCAAGGATTTAAAGTTCAGCAGCAGCGCATCGGGCGCTGCGTTGTAGGGCCTAAGCGGTTCGCCATCGAAGGCGCCGGGCTGCGTGGTTGGCACCACGAACGAGCCGCGGTCCAGCACGATGTCGCCACGGATGCTGTGTATGCCAAGCCCCTGGACGCGGCGCAACAGCAGCCAGATGCGCTCGGCCACCAGTTTTGGATCACCCTGCCCCTTGATGTACAGGTTGCCGTGCAAGGTGCCGTCGCGCACTTCGCCTTCCACATACACGGGTGTTGTCCAGATGAATGCCGGGCCCAGCAGTTCCAGCGCGGCCAAGCTGGTGGCAAGCTTGGCTACGGATGCAGGGTTGACTGGCACGCTGGCGCGGTGGCTCAGCCTGGGGCGGCGCCCTGCGCCAAGCTCAGTCACCACCACTGCCAGCGCTTCGCGCGGAATTCTTGCGCCAGTCAGTGCTGCCTCCACTGGCGCGGGCAGCCCCTGCGCGGCCAGGGGCAGCCCAGCCAGCGCAACGACGCATTTGAACAGCGATCGCAACAGTCTCATGAGGCGATTATCCAGTCCCGCGATAATCGAGCGCCGCGTGTCGATCGTCGCGCTGAAAGTCCTTGTTTGAAACTGCTAGCCTTCGATACCAGCACCGAGCTTCTGAGCGTTGCCGTCCAAAGCGGTGACCCTGCCGCCCGCCCGCCCTTGTGCCACAGTGGTCCTGGGGCGGCCCAGGCCTCGGCCACGCTGATACCCGTCATCCAGGCGCTGCTGTCGCAGGCCGGGCTGCGGGCAGGCGAGCTCGATGCCATCGTCTTTGGCCAGGGACCGGGCTCTTTCACTGGGCTGCGCACCGCTTGCGCGGTTGCGCAAGGGCTTGCGTTCCCGGGCGGGGTGCCCGTGTTGGCGGTGGAAACCTTGATGGCCGTGGCGCAGGATGCGCATTCGCGTCGCGGTGGCGCGCAGATGGTGGCCGTGCTGGACGCGCGCATGGACGAGGTTTACTGGGCGGCTTATGAGCTGCAGGGAGGGCGTTGGCTTCGGCGCGGCGAGATCCAGCTAGGGCGGCCCGAGTCTGTGCATGTGCCCGCTGGTTTTGTTGTGGCCGGCAATACCCGGATTGTCTACGGCGACCGGCTGCCTGGTGGAGCCCCGTCGGTGGATGCCATGCCCACATCACTCGCGCTCCTCCAATTGGCGCCCGCATTGCTAGCTGCTGGCCTGGCAGGACCGCCTGCCGCCGCCCTGCCGCTCTATATTCGCGATAAAGTGGCCCAAACAACGCAAGAGCGCCAAGCGCTCGCACAGCCCAAGTCCGCATGAGTGCCGTATTCAAAGCCGAAGCGCAATTCGAACCACTGACCGAGTCGCACCTGGACGAGATCGTGCGCATCGAGCGCAGCGCGTATGCCCATCCGTGGACGCATGGCAATTTTTCCGATTCGATCCGCTCGGGCTATCAGGCGCAGGTGCTGACGGCCAGCGACGTGGTGCTTGGCTATTTTGTGGCCATGAAGGGCGTGGACGAAGTTCATCTTCTCAATATCACGGTCGCGCCTGACCACCAGGGCCAGGGCTGGGGCCGCGCGATGCTCGATGCGTTGGCCATCTGGGCTAGAGGCCAGCATGCGCAATGGCTGTGGCTGGAGGTGCGCGTGAGCAACTTGAGAGCTCAGCGCATCTATGAGGAGCACGGCTATCGGCGCGTAGGTCAGCGCAAAGGCTATTACCCCGCAGGTAGCGGCCAGCGCGAAGACGCGGTGGTGATGAGTTTGAAGCTATGAGCCTGCAACTCGATGAGCGCCGCAAGTCGATGCTGGCGGAAATGGGGCTGGCGTCCTTCATTTTCTCGCCCGGTGCGCCCGGTGCGCCCGGTGCGCCCGAGCTGCCGGCTGCCGCGCCTCGAACTGCTGCGCCGGCGCCGACTGTGCTCGCACCGGTGCAAGTTGCAGCGCCACAGCCACGCCCCGTGCAACAGCCCAATGCACGCGCAGATGAAATCGCGCAGATGGAATGGGGTGCGCTGGCCCAGGCGGTGGCTGGGTGCCGCGCCTGCAGCTTGTGCGAGAGCCGCCGCAACACCGTGTTTGGCACTGGCGATCAGCGCGCTGACTGGTTGATCGTGGGCGAAGCGCCTGGCGAGAATGAGGACTTGCAAGGCGCGCCCTTCGTCGGCCCGGCTGGCAAGCTGCTGGACAACATGCTCAAGTCGCTCGGCTTGGATCGACAGCACAAGGTCTACATTGCCAACGTGCTCAAATGCCGGCCACCTGGAAACCGCAATCCCAGCCTGCAGGAGGTCTCTCTGTGCGAACCCTTCCTGCGTCGGCAGGTGCAGTTGCTTCAGCCTCGTATCGTGCTGGCCATGGGCCGCTTTGCAGTGCAGTCCCTGTTGGGCAGCACCGAGCCCATTGGCAAACTGCGTGGGCAAGCGCACCAGTTCATGGGCGTGCCGGTCGTCGTGACCTACCACCCTGCCTACTTGTTGCGCAGTTTGCCGGACAAAGCCAAGGCATGGGCGGACCTGTGTCTGGCGCAGGCACTTCTGAGTGCTCAGACAGACTCAAAAGATCAGGGGTGAAGCCGCTCCAGCGGCTTGTAGGCGCGTGAGCTGAGGCTTCGGGTGGCAAAGTCGATGCCACTGAAAGCGGCATAGTCGGCCATGGTCCGCTCCTTGCCCAGGCCGTAGCACCCCAGCGGCTCGCCGGCCAGCAGGCAGGACAGGCGCTCGCGTGAGCGCTGCTCCAGCGTCCACCAGGTCTGGCTGCGTTGTGCCTCATGCGCCTCGTCCCAGTGTGAGGGACGAGGCGGTGCGCCGGAATCCTTGTTGTTGTAGAGGTGGTATATCGGCAGACCCGGCGCATGCATGATGTCCCAGCCGTGCGTGAATAGGCGCACCGCCAAGGCTTGTTCCTCGCCATGGAAATAAAACCATGGATCGTACGGAAACTCATAGGCCAGGCGCCCCGGCGCGAACAGGCAACCGGCGCCCAGATGAAAACCCGGCATAGGTTCGTCGGCGTCAACTGGATGCGCCTCGAATTTGAGCACCAGATGGTCCGGCTCGAAGGACGATTCCGGCTTGAGCACATGGACCAGCAACTTGTCGGTACTGGCTCGGCGCACCGGGAGATCGCCTTCGAATACGAACGCGTTCGGATAGGAAGAGATCACCACGCCCTTGCGGCCTGCATTGAGCGTCTCGGCTTGTGTCGTGAGCTTTTCGTCCCAATGCAAATCGAACTCGGTGTGCGAGTCAATTTGGAAGAACCAGTCCTCGCCGTCGTAGAGCGACATGGCGATCGCCCGTGCCCAGCACGGGCCGCGTGCGTAGACCGGCTCCAGCCGCACCTGACTCAGGCGCGCCGGCGTGAGTGCCGCCGCATTGGTGGCTGGCAGCGAAGCCGGGCTTTGGTCCACCAGCCCGATGTGAAGCTTTTCGGGCCAGCGAGCGGTGGCCACTGCACGCGCCAGCGTGAAACCCAAAACTGGGTCGCAATAAGAGGCAATGCTGAGAAAAATACTCATGTCGCGCAGTAACTATTTCCAATTTCCGTCAGGAATCATCGGGGATCGAACGATGAATAGCCGAGTCTTTCGTTGCGGCGCGCCCACAGACAAGTCGTTCTGGGTTCAAAGCTGCCACTAGCGCGAACTATTCAATTATGTAGCAATTGCGCGCCCTGTAACGGTGTGCTACCGTTTTGGCACATCCTTGCAGACAGGTGCGCTGGTCAGTGTTGTTCGCTGCCAGGCGCACAGAGCGTCTGTTTTTGTTCAAAGTACACCGTGATCAAGCCAGCACCACCAAGCGCAGCCAGAGTAATCGGTACTTCTTCGAACCCTGCGGCCAGCCCGGCCGTAGCGGGTTTTCGTCCGGCTGGCGTGGCCCTGGCGGTGGCCGCCGCCTTCATGGGTGCAGGTTCTGCATGGGGCCAGGCCAGTGGCGCGGTGGCCGTGTATGGTCAGGCGCGGTTGTTGCAGCAGGGCAGCTCTCTGGTTGTCACCACGACCAATGGATTGGGTGGTAACCACTCGGTAATCAATTGGCAGAGTTTTTCGGTTCCCGCTGGCAGCGCAACGCGGTTCGATCAGCCCAGCACCAGCAGCACTTCGATCAATCGGGTCATGGGCAACGATCCGTCTGCCATCTACGGCACGCTGTCTTCCAATGGGCGCCTGGTATTGGTCAACCCCTCGGGCATTGCCGTGGGTGCTGGCGCGGTGGTTGATACCGCGGCCTTCACCGCCTCTACGTTGCGCATGAGCGAAGCCGATGCAATTGCGGGTCGGCTGGTGTTTGGCGACGCGCTGACTTCGGGCGGTACCCTGGCCGTGGACGGCTCGATTCTGGCCCGCTCCGGTGATGTGGTCCTGATCGCGCCGAACGTGCAGGTGGGCACGCAGGCCTTGGTGCAGGCACCCAATGGCGCGACGCTTCTTGCTGCGGGTCAAAAAGTGGAAATTACCGGGCGAGGCCTGGAAGGAATTCGACTAGAAGTTCAAGCCCCCGCAGACCAAGTGGTGAATTTGGGCAAGCTCAGCGGAGACGCGGTCGGCATCTTTGCTGGACAACTCAAGCACAGCGGCTTGATACAGGCTAGCGGCATCAGCAGCCAATCGGGCAAGGTCATCTTGAGTGCTGGTGGCGACAACATCGTCGATGGCAAAGTCATTGCGAAAGCCGGTGACCACGGCGGCTCCATCGACGTGCTGGGGCAGCGCGTCGGGCTGATGGCAGGCGCGGCGTTGGACGCCAGCGGCGAGTCGGGCGGGGGCAGCATACGTGTGGGCGGCGACTACCAAGGGGCCAACCGCGCAGGTGCGCAATGCCCAGCGCACCCTCACCGGCTCGGGCAACACCGCCTCCAGGCTGCAAATTCTCGATGCGGAAATTGACGGCCCACTGTCCTGGAGCGGCTTTAGCGGTGCAACCCTGGGTTCAGGCGGTACCGGCCTGATCGCCGCTGCAGGGCCGATCACTGCAGGCAGCCGGGTGACACTGGATGGCAGCCTTGCGCCTGGCGGCATCGGAAAGATTTCGTCCATGAGCGTCAATGGAAATCTGACTGTGCTGAGCGGGGCGACCATGCATTTCGATGTGGACGCTGGGGGTTCGCACGACGTCATCGACGTTACAGGCAACATTTCATTCCCGACGGGCACATTCCGCAGCAATGTCATCGCCAATGCGATCGCTCAGCCTCCGCCCGGGAACTACGTGCTGATCAGCAACACGGGTACCTCGACTGGCAATGTGCCGATCCTGAGTGCATCCAGCAATGTGCTGGGTGCCTCGCTGCAGCTCGGTTCACTGGTTCTGAAGGTCGCATCGCCGTCGCCATCGCCATCGCCATCGCCGTCGCCATCGCCATCGCCATCGCCATCGCCATCGCCATCGCCATCGCCATCGCCATCGCCGCGGCCACCGCCACCGCCACCGCCACCGCCACCGCCGCCACCGCCACCGCCACCGCCACCGCCACCGCCACCGCCGCCACCGCCGCCGCCACCGCCGCCGCCACCGCCACCGCCACCGCCACCGCCACCGCCACCGCCGCCGCCACCGCCACCGCCGC
>CANJPU010000061.1 GCA_947476285.1 Comamonadaceae bacterium
AGCGCGCCGTGCTGCACAGTTGCTTCGGGCTACGCCCTTCACAACTCTGCAGCACGGCGCAATCCAGATCGATAAAAAGCGGACAATCTACTTGCTACCAAACCGGACAGTTCTATTTACTGCTGACAGAATGCGTGCTGGCCTGTGGAGCAGTTTGCCTTATGTGCCCACAGAATAAGGTAACAACAACTCAGTCATTGCACTTTGCCACCGCAGGCTCATTTGTACCCCTGATGGCCCCAAAATGGCGTCTGCCGCGAAAGTACCCCCAAAAGCCTGGAGTACTTCGCTTTCACCGAACGGAGTTTCCATGAAGTTTCAGATCAGAACAATCCTCGCCGCCGTGGTTTTGGCGTCCAGCGGATTGGCATCCGCCCAGCAAACCCTGCTCAACGTGTCCTACGACGTGGCCCGTGAGTTCTACAAAGATCTCAATGTGGCCTTTATCGCCCACTACAAAAAGACCACCGGCAGGGATGTGAAGATCGACCAGGCGCATGGCGGCTCCAGCGCGCAGGCCAGGGCAGTGGCCGATGGCCTGGACGCCGACGTGGTGACCATGAACACCACCACCGATGTCGAGTACCTCGCGGAAAAAGGCGTGGTCGCCAAAGACTGGGCCAAGCGTTTCCCAGAGAACGCCGCGCCCACCGTTTCCACCATGTTGTTCCTGGTGCGTGAGGGCAACCCCAAGGGCATCAAGGACTGGGACGATCTGGTCAAGCCCGGTGTGCAGGTGGTGGTGGTCAACCCCAAGACCGGTGGCAATGGCCGCTACACCTATCTGGCGGCGCTGGGCTACATGAAGAAGAAAGGCGCAACCGAGGCCCAGGCGCAAGAGTTTATGTCGCGCATGTACAAGAACGTGCCGGTGCTGGCGCGGGGCGGGCGCGACGCCACCACCGCCTTCATTCAGCGCAACATCGGCGATGTGTTGATCACCTTCGAATCGGAAGTCGAGTCGGTGAACAAGGAGTTTGGCGCCAACAAGGTCGATGTGATCTACCCTTCCATCAGCATCCTGGCCGAGAACCCGGTGGCGGTGGTCGAGCGCACAGTGGCCAAGAAGGGCAGCGGCGATCTGGCGCGTGCCTATCTGCAGTTTCTCTATTCGGATGAAGGCCAGGAAGTCGCGGCCAAGCATTCCATCCGCCCGCGTTCGCCGGCCGTGCTCAAGAAATACGCGAACACCTTCAAGCCGATCAAGCTCTTTACGGTGCAAGAACTCTATGGGTCACTCTCGGAAGCGCAGAAGGTCTACTTTAACGACGGCGGTCAATTCGACAAGATTTACACGGTGAAATAGCAGTGTCGGCCGCATCCCTAGGCGCGCCCCTGCCGGCGGCCGCGCCACCCACGCGCGTTGGCAGCAAGAAAGTGTTGCCAGGCTTCAATCTGACGCTGGGCTACACCTTGCTGTACCTGAGCCTGATCGTGCTGATCCCGCTGTCCGCGCTGGTGCTCAAGACCTTCACGCTCACCTGGGATCAGTTCATCGTGGCGATCAGCTCGCCGCGGGTGCTGGCGTCTTATCGCCTCACTTTCGGCGCCTCGCTCATCGCCGCCCTGGTCAATGTGGTGTTTGGTCTGCTGGTGGCCTGGGTGCTGGTGCGCTACAGCTTTCCCGGCAAGAAGATTGTGGACGCGCTGGTCGATCTGCCCTTTGCCCTGCCCACGGCGGTGGCCGGTATTTCACTCACCGCGCTGCTGGCGGGCAACGGCTGGATCGGCCAGTACCTGGAGCCGCTTGGCATCAAGCTGGCGTTCAATCCCAATGGCGTTGTGATCGCGCTCATCTTCATCGGCCTGCCTTTTGTGGTGCGCACGGTGCAGCCAGTACTGGAAGACACCGAAAAAGAACTTGAAGAAGCCGCCATGTGCCTGGGCGCCACGCGCTGGCAGACATTTGCCCGGGTGATCTTTCCATCCATCGCACCGGCCTTGCTCACCGGTTTTGCAATGGCCTTCGCGCGGGCCATCGGCGAATACGGATCGGTCATTTTCATCGCGGGCAACATGCCCATGGTGTCCGAGATCACGCCCCTCATCATCATCAGCAAGCTGGAGCAATACGACATTGCCGGCGCAACTGCGGTGGCGGTTGTGATGCTGGTCATGTCATTTGTCTTGCTGCTTCTGATCAACGCATTGCAGGGCTGGCAGCGGCGCCGCTCCGGGGCAGGGTGATTGCATGAGTACCTTGTCGGTCAAGCGCGTGACAACCACCGAGGCGCCCTGGGTGCGCAGGGTGCTGATCGGTACCGCGCTGGTGTTCATGTTTCTCTTTCTGGTGCTGCCCCTGGCGGCGGTGTTCGCTGAAGCGCTGCGCAAAGGCGGGCAGGCCTATCTGGACGGCCTGCGCGAACCCGATGCCTGGGCTGCGATACGGCTCACGCTGATTACCGCCGCCATCACCGTACCGCTGAACCTGGTGTTCGGTGTTGCGGCGGCCTGGTGCATTGCCAAGTATGAGTTTCGGGGCAAGGCCATTCTCACCACGATGGTGGACTTGCCTTTTTCGGTGTCGCCGGTGGTCGCGGGCCTGATCTATGTGCTGATGTTTGGCGCGCAGGGCTGGTTCGGGCCTTGGCTGGAGGCGCACGACATCAAGATCGTGTTCGCGATACCGGGAATTGTGCTGGCCACAATTTTCGTGACCTTCCCCTTCATCGCACGCGAGTTGATTCCGCTGATGCAGGCGCAGGGCAATGAAGAAGAGCAAGCTGCCATCGTGCTGGGCGCCAGCGGTTGGCAGACATTCTGGTATGTGACACTGCCCAACATCAAATGGGGTCTGATCTACGGCGTGATCCTGTGCAACGCCAGGGCCATGGGCGAGTTTGGCGCGGTGTCGGTGGTGTCGGGCCACATTCGCGGCCAGACCAACACCATGCCACTGCATGTGGAGATCCTGTACAACGAATACCAGTCAGTCTCGGCATTCGCGGTGGCCTCGCTGCTGGCCTTGCTGGCCTTGGTCACCCTGGTGATCAAGTCGGTGGTGGAGTGGCGGCATGAGCGCGAGATGCAGGCAGCAGCAGCGATGGCGCCCGAGGCGCCGCGTGCGAGTTGAGCCGGCCAGATAGCCAGTGAGAGAAAGATTGTCATGAGCATCGAGATACGAAACGTCAGCAAGAAATTCGGCGACTTCCATGCCTTGCGCGATGTGTCGCTGGACATCGAATCGGGCGAGTTGATGGCATTGCTGGGGCCTTCGGGCTGCGGCAAGACCACTTTGCTTCGGATCATCGCGGGGCTTGAGACGGCCGATGCCGGCAGCATTCTTTTTGCCGGCGAGGACACCACCGACGTGCATGTGAGTGACCGGCAAGTGGGCTTTGTCTTTCAGCACTACGCCTTGTTTCGCCACATGAGCGTGTTCGAGAACGTGGCCTTCGGCCTGCGGGTCAAGCCGCGCAGCCTGCGCCCGAGCGAGGCGCAGATCAAGCAGAAGGTTCACGATCTGCTGGGTCTGGTTCAACTCGACTGGCTGGCCGATCGTTTCCCCTCGCAGCTCTCGGGTGGCCAGCGCCAGCGCATCGCTTTGGCCAGGGCCCTGGCGGTCGAGCCCAAGGTGCTGCTGCTGGACGAACCCTTTGGCGCACTCGATGCCAAGGTGCGAAAGGAGTTGCGCCGGTGGCTGCGCCGCCTGCACGACGAGCTGCATGTCACCAGCATCTTCGTCACCCACGACCAGGAAGAAGCACTTGAAGTTGCCGACCGCGTGGTATTGATGAATGGCGGCAGGGTAGAGCAGGTGGGCTCGCCGCAAGAGGTCTGGGACCACCCGGCCAGCCCCTTCGTCTATGGCTTCCTGGGTGATGTCAATCTGTTCCATGGCCGGGCGCATGAGGGCGAAGTGCACCTGGAAGGCATGCGGCTCGATTCCCCCGAGCATGCCGATGCGCAAAACGCCAAGGCCTTCGCCTATGTGCGCCCGCACGACCTTGACGTGCAGCGATATTCGCCTGGTGCGGGCTTGGATGCAGCGGGCCGCCCCAGCGGCATTGCGGTGCAGCTTGTGCGCGCCATCGTGGTCGGGCCGATTGCGCGGCTGGAACTTATTCCCCTGGAAGACAACAAACCAGCGGGGGATAATCGCGACGCCATCATCGAGGCGCAAATCCCCGCACAGCAGTTCAAGGACATGGCGCTGCGCGAAGGCGAGACCCTGGTGGTGACGCCGCGCCGGGCCCGTGTGTTTGTGGAAGGCGCCGCCTGAATCGGGTGCGCCACCCCCGTCTCAGGGTCTTAGGGAGATCGAGTTGATTCACTGGTTTGATGGCGCGCCGCGCCGAGTTTTGGCCACGGTTGCCGCCGCTTGCTTTGTCATGCTGGCGTTTGGGCTCTATCTGCAGCATGTGGTGGGCCTTAACCCGTGCCCGATGTGCATCGTGCAGCGCTATGCCTTGCTGATGGTCGGCCTGATCGCTGGGCTCACTGCCTTGTCGGGCCGGCGCATGGTGCTGGCGAGCGGCGGTGTGCTGATGCTTCTGATGGCAGGGTTCGGCGGTTTCACTGCGGCACGCCAAAGCTGGCTGCAGTGGTACCCGCCCGAGATCTCCTCTTGTGGCCGCGATTTTTACGGAATGATTGAGACCTTTCCCTTGCAACGCGCCATCCCCATGATCTTCAAGGGCAGCGGTGACTGCACCAAGATCGACTGGACTTTCCTGGGCCTGTCACTGGCCAACTGGTCCTTCTTGTGGTTCAGCCTATTCGCTTTGGTGGCGCTCACGCTGATCTACCGCATCACCTCTCGACCCTACTCAGCGCGGCGCTGACAGCAGAGCGCGTTCGCCCTTCAGGTGGGCAAGATGAGATGCGAGTACGCGGCGAGCCTCGTGCCGATCACTGTAGGGCAGTTGGTTCATGGCTGGTGAAGTGGCTGGCAAACCAGTTGGCCGCCAATTGCGACACCTGCTCCAGCGCACCGCGCTCTTCAAACAGATGTGTGGCACCGGGAACGATGTCCAGGCGTTTGTCGCATTGAAGATAGGCAAACGCATGCTCATTCAACTCGATCACACCTTGATCGGCCCCACCCACGATCAATAAAGTCGGCGCGCTCACCGCAGCCAGCGCCGCGTTGCCAGCCAGATCAGGCCTGCCGCCACGCGACACCACGGCTGCGATTCGCCCGCCAAGCCGAGCCGCCGCGATCAACGCGGCCGCACTACCGGTGCTGGCGCCGAAGAACCCGATTGGCTTGCCCTGCAATTGTGACTGTGACTGCGCCCACGTGGTGGCATCCTGCATGCGCCGGGTCAGCAGGGGAATGTCAAACCGGTGCTCGCGCGTTTGCAGATCCACCTGCTCTTCCTTGGCGGTGAGCAGGTCAAACAACAGGGTGGCGATGCCTTCTTGCTGCAAACGCTGGGCGACCTGCCGATTGCGCGCACTGTGGCGGCCGCTGCCACTGCCGTGGGCGAACAGCACCACACCGGAGAAGGCCGGCGGCGCAGCCAGATCGCCATAAAGCCACGCATCGCCGGAAGGGATGCGCACTTCGTGGCTGGAGACCAAGGCGAGAACGCGTGTGGAACTGCTGCTCATGACAGTTTCACCATAGATCCCCTTCGCTAATTTTGCGTTGACGCCGATCAATCAGTGCTGCGTCAGCGGGCAAGGCGCAGCAGCGCGTCAGAAATAGCTTGTTGCCCCCCGCTTGGACGGGCTTGCGTGCCACCTCCACCATCGCTGGCCGACTGCCTCGTGCTTCAAAAGCACCTCTTGGTGACTCATTTTTCCGCAATTGGTGATAACCCGTAGTTCAACGCCGAAGCGTGGCTCAGCATGGACGGGTAGTCAACTGGCACGCAGGAGGTACATATGCCGTCCAGTGGAAGTTCAAAGTTGCCGCCGCTCTCTGGCCGGATACCGCAGACCGGCCTTGGGCGACAGGGTCAATCAGTGGGCGTGCCCGCGACCGCCTTTGCCGATGCGGCCCCTGGGAAAAGCGTCGTGATCGTTGTGCATGGCACCTTCTCTCGACACGCGCCCTACATGAAGCCTGACTCGCCTCAATTCAAAGATATCAAAGCCCAGCATCCCGGATCCCAGGTCACTCCGTTCTACTGGTCAGGTGACTTATCTCGCACCGATCGGCGTCATGCAGGGATGCACCTGGCGAGGGTGATTGAAAGGTTCAACGAACAGGGCGTGAAGGTGAAGGCCGTGATCGCGCACAGCCACGGCTGCAACGTGTTCAAGGAGGCCGCGAACGAACTGAAGTCCACTACCTGGGGACCGATCGCACAGCCAAGAGTTGACACCTTCAGCGCCATCGCTTCGCCAGAACGCATGGAGCACTCCGCAAAAGGTCTTGAAGACAAGAGGATCTGTGGCCACGTGGTTCAGGTCGAAGGCGGCCGTGATTTCGTCAAACCCTTGGGTGAAGTCAGCCCCGCGGACGCTGTGCGCACCGGCAAGGCTGCACTGACGCAGCTCGCCTCAACATTGAGGGGGCTGCTGCCTGGTGCCCCCAAAAGCCCACCGCCACAAATGTCGTGGGCCGGTGGCATGGCTGTGCTTCCCCGCGTCACGCACAAGGGGCTGGTCCACGATAAAGATACTTTCAAAGACGCCTTGTCGCAGGCCCGAACCTTGAGCGCCGGGTCAGGCTCAGCCTCGCTGCCGACAGTGGGCCCGCGAGCGTTGCAGATCGGGCGGGGTGACACGCCTCGCGGCGCGACAAGAGTGCCCAGGCACAGCCTGTAGTGCCCAGCTCAGCTCAAGCTGTCGGGTGGGCCGTTACGCTGGCTAGCGGGTGGGTTGGCCGGCGTGACATGGGTTGCAGGGCAAGCCCGCAATGACAGCGTGTCTTGACTGTCGTCGCGCGAGCTACAACTTTTTCACGAACACCATGCTCTTGCGGTCCCAGTTGTACTTGCGCTTGCGCGCTTCGGGCAGCCAGTCGGGGTCGGCCGCGACGAAACCGCGTTTGAGGAACCAGTGCATGGTGCGGGTGGTCAGCACGAAAATACTTTCAAGCCCCATGGCGCGGGCGCGCTGCTCAATGCGCCGCAGAATCTTCTCGCCATCGCCCTGACCTTGGCTTTGGGGTGAGACGGTGAGCGCCGCCATCTCGCCGGTCTTGCCCTCGGGGTAGGGGTAGAGCGCGGCGCAGGCGAAGATGACGCCGTCGTGCTCGATGATGGTGTAGTTGGCGATGTCGCGCTCAATCTCATTGCGCCCGCGCTTGACCAGGGTGCCGTCTTTCTCAAAAGGCTCGATCAATTGCAAAATGCCGCCCACATCATCGGGTGTGGCTTCGCGCAGGCTCTCCAACTTTTCGTCGATGACCATGGTGCCTATGCCGTCGTGCACATAGATTTCAAGCAGCAGCGAACCATCGGTGGCAAAAGGAATGATGTGGCTGCGCTCGACGCCGGCTTTGCAGGCCTTGACGCAGTGCTGCAAGTAAAAAGCAGTGTCGGTAGGCTGATGCGGGCTGGGCAGGCTGGCCAGCAGTTGTTCGGCGGCGGCCAGGGGTAGCTCGGTGTCGATGGGGTTGTCTTCGCTGTCGGGCTCCAGCGGCTTGATGCGCACGCCGGGGATTTCCGCCAGAAAGATCAGCTTGTCGGCCTGCAGCGCGATGGCCACGCTGGTGGCGACTTCTTCCATGGTGAGGTTGAAGGCCTCGCCGGTGGGCGAGAAACCAAAAGGCGAGATCAACACCATCGCGCCCATGTCCAGAGTGCGGGTGATGCCGGCCACGTCGACCTTGCGCACCAACCCTGAGTGTTGAAAGTCAACGCCGTCGAGCACACCCACCGGCCGGGCGGTGATGAAGTTGCCTGAGAGCACCCGTACGGTGGAGCCGGCCATGGGGGTGTTGGGCAGGCCCTGGCTGAAAGCGGCCTCTATCTCGTAGCGCAGTTGCCCAGCTGCCTCTTGCGCGCAATCGAGCGAGACTTCGTCGGTGATGCGCATGCCGTGTGAATAGCGGGCTGCGTGACCCTTGGCCTTGAGCTGCTCGTTCACCTGGGGCCGAAAGCCGTGCACCAGCACCACCTTGACACCCATGCTCTGAATCAGCGCCAAGTCTTGCGCGATGTGCTGTAGCTTGCCCGCGGCAATGGCCTCGCCGGCGATTCCCACCACGAAGGTCTTGCCCCTGTGCATGTGAATGTAGGGCGCCACCGAGCGGAACCACGGTACGAAGGTGAAATTGAAAACGGTGGACATCGGGGTATGGGCAGGAGGCTGTGTGGGCAAAGTGTAAAGGATAGGTTCTGGCCTTCGACGCATCGCCGGGGATAATCGCAGGCTTTGAGCCGCGCCACCCTTGTCTTCCCTTCGCATCACTTTCCCTGAATCGCTGCCGGTATCGGCCCGGCGCGATGAGATCACCGCCGCCATCGCGGCAAATCAAGTGGTCATCGTCTGTGGCGAAACCGGCTCGGGCAAGACCACTCAGTTGCCCAAGATAGCCCTGGCCATGGGCCGTGGCCGGCTGAACTATCCGCAAGGCCGTGGGCCTCTGATTGGCCACACCCAGCCACGGCGCATTGCCGCCTCCAGTGTGGCCAAGCGCATCGCCGAAGAATTGCAGACGCCGCTGGGCGAGGTGGTGGGCTTCAAGGTGCGCTTTCAAGACAGGTTGTCTCAAGGCGCTTCAGTCAAGCTGATGACCGATGGCATCTTGCTGGCGGAGACGCAGTCTGACCCTCTGCTCAAAGCCTATGACACCCTCATCATCGACGAGGCCCATGAACGCAGCCTGAACATCGATTTTCTGCTGGGCTGGCTGCGCGAGATCCTGCCTCGCCGGCCTGACCTGAAAGTGATAGTGACGTCGGCCACCATTGATGCCGACCGCTTTGCGCGGCACTTTGCGTCGGCCAAGGGGCTCGCGCCAGTGATACAGGTCTCAGGCCGCATGTTTCCGGTGGAGCAGCGCTGGCGGCCGTTTGAGGACTCTCGTGACTATGGGCTGAATGACTCCATTGCCGACGGGGTGGACGAGCTTTGGCAAGGCGGTGGAGGCGGGGACATACTGGTATTTCTTCCGGGCGAGCGCGAGATTCGCGAAGCGGCGGACCATCTGCGCAAGCACTTGGCGCACCAGCCGCTGACACGCAACGCCGAGGTGCTGCCCCTGTTCGCGCGCTTGTCGCAGGCCGAACAAGACCGCATTTTCGATAGCCACAGCGGCCGGCGCATCGTGCTGGCCACCAATGTGGCCGAGACCTCGCTCACCGTGCCGGGCATTCGCTATGTGATTGATGCGGGCACGGCGCGCGTCAAGCGTTACAGCTTTCGCAGCAAGGTCGAACAACTCCTGGTCGAGCCCATCAGCCAGGCTGCGGCCAACCAGCGCGCCGGCCGCTGTGGCCGGGTGGCCAATGGCATTTGCGTTCGTCTGTACGACGAGAAAGACTTCACCGGTCGGCCCCGCTTTACCGATCCCGAAATCTTGCGCTCGTCTCTGGCGGGTGTGATCTTGCGGATGAAGTCGCTGCACCTGGGATCGGTGGAAGATTTTCCTTTCATCGAGGCACCTTCGCGCCGCGCCATCGCCGATGGCTACCAGTTGCTCAATGAACTGGGTGCGGTGGACGATGCCAATGAGCTCACGCCCACTGGTGAACAACTTGCCCGCCTGCCGCTCGACCCACGCGTGGGCCGCATGATTCTGGAGGCGCGCGAACGAGGCGCGCTTGACGAAGTACTGATCATCGCCTCGGCCTTGTCGGTGCAGGATGTGCGTGACCGGCCGATGGAGATGCAAACCCAGGCTGACCAGCAGCACGCGAAGTTTGACGACGAGAAGAGCGAGTTCTCTGGGTATCTGAAGTTGTGGAAGTGGATTCATGATGCGCGCGGTGGCGAGGGAACCCACAAACTCAGCAACCGCCAATACGAACAACTGCTGCGCCAGAACTTCATCAACATCCGCCGGGTGCGCGAATGGCGCGACATCCACAGCCAGCTTCACACCGTGGTGGCCGAGCACAAGTGGCGGCTCAACACCCAGCCGGCCAGCTACGAAGAGCTGCACAAGTCCATGTTGGCCGGCCTCTTGGGCAATCTGGGCCAAAAGCCCGACGACGAAGACGTCTATCTTGGCGCGCGGGGCATCAAGTTCTACCGTCACCCCGGTGCGCATCTGCGCAAGAAGCCCGGCCGCTGGATTGTGTGCGCAGAGCTGGTGGAAACCACGCGCCTGTTTGGCCGTGGCATTGCCAACATCGAGCCGCTGTGGGTGGAACAAGTCGCCGGTCATCTGCTCAAGAAGCAATTGCTCGATCCGCATTGGGAGAAGAAAGCGGCCGAGGTGATGTCGCTGGAACGCGCCACTTTGTACGGCCTGGTGATCTACAGCGGTCGGCGGGTGTCTTTCTCGCGGGTGGACATGCAGGGCGCGCGTGAGATTTTCATTCGGGAAGGCCTGGTGGCGGGGCAGTGGGAAACTCGCCTGCCGTTCCTTGCGGCCAATCAGAAGCTGATCAAGCAGGTCGAAGAGATGGAGCACAAATCTCGCCGGCAAGATGTGCTGGTCGATGAGGAGCTGATCTACGCCTTCTACGACAAGTTCATCCCGCCCGATGTGGCCAGCGGCGCAACATTTGAGCGCTGGTTTCGCGAGGCCAGCCGCGGCAACCCGGCCCTGCTCAAGCTCACGCGCGATGAGCTGATGCGCCATGAGGCGGCGGGCATCACCACTGAGGCATTTCCCAAAACCATCCGGCTAGGTGGTGTCGATTGCTCGGCCGTCTATCTTCACGAGCCCGGCGATGCGCGCGATGGCTTGACGGTGACCGTGCCAATTTACGTACTCAACCAAGTCAGCGATGAGCGGGCCGAGTGGCTGGTGCCAGGCATGCTCAAGGACAAAGTACAGGCCTTGCTCAAGAGCCTGCCGCAGCGGCCCCGATCGCGCTTCGTTCCACTGCCTGAGGCTGCTGCCCGCCTGGCCGGTGAATTGACTGAAGCTTCGGCATGGGCGGTGGGCTCGCTCACCGATGCCTTGCTCAAACGCGTGCGCGATGCGACCAGCCTGGATGTGAATCGCACCGATTTCAAGCTGGACATGTTGCCAGCCCACCTGTTCATGAACTTGCGCGTGGTGGACGAGCACGGCAGGCAACTTGGAACTGGGCGCAACCTGGGCGCATTGAAGGCGGAGTTGGGTGCGCAGGCGAGAGGCGCGTTTCAGGCACTGGCGGGCATGAAGGTGTTGTCTCCCACTCCAGTGGCGGCAATCTCACCCGCTCCGCCTGAGGCAGGGCAGGGCCAGGTCGCACCCCGCGCCCAAGCCGCCCAGAACCCCGATCAGACCTACACCGCCTGGACATTCGGCGAGCTGCCTGAGTTGATGGAAATTCGCAAAGGCGCCACCAGCCTCATCGGTTTTCCCGCGCTGATCGACCGTGGCGATGCTGTGGGCATTGAAGTCTTTGACGAGCCTGAAGTCGCTGCGGCCAAGCACCGCGCAGGCCTGAGGCGTCTCGTGGCGCTGCAGATTCGCGATGCCTTGAAGTACCTTGAGAAGAACATTCCTGATCTTCAGAAAATGGCGGTGGCTTTCATGCCCCTGGGCACGCAGGAAGAACTGCGAGACCAGATCATCGAGGTCGCGCTGGATCGCGCCTTCATGCAAGCCCCGTTGCCTGACAACGATGCCGACTTCAAGCGCCGAGTGGAGGAGGGCAGGGGACGCCTGACACTCATCGCCAACGAAGTCGCGCGCCTGGCTGCCGCTGTGTTGCTGGAATATGCAGCGGCGGCCCGCAAGATCAAGGACACCAAGAGTCAGCCTGAGGCCACCGCCGACGCTTCGCAGCAATTGCAGCGCATGATGCCCAAACGCTTTCTGGCACTGACGCCCTGGACTCAGCTACAGCACTTCGCGCGCTATCTCAAGGCCATCACACTTCGCCTGGACAAGCTGCGCGCCGACCCGGCACGCGATGCCACACGCCTGACCGAGCTGCGGCCCATGGAGCAGCGCTACTGGCGCCTGGTTGCCGACCGCAAGGGCGCGGTGGACGATCGCATGCAGGAATACCGCTGGCTGCTGGAGGAGTTGCGCGTGAGCTTCTTCGCGCAAGAGCTGCGCACACCGCAGCCGGTGAGTGTGAAGCGGCTGGACAAGCTGTGGGGGCAGATCAATTCTTGATGGGGATGATCAGAGCTCTGCGACCAGACGCATCTTGTGGGCGGGTACTGTGACCATCTTCATGCGTCCGTGACCTGGTAGAACACAGCTTTTGACCAGCAAGAGACCTCTTTCCGCGAGACTCGCGACATCGCGGGTGACTGAGCTGCGGTCGCGGTGTAGCCGATCAGCAAGCGCTGTGATCGAATCAGACTTTGTTTTCACTGCGTCGATTAATTGAACCCGCGCCGGTGTCAGCATCTTGAGCATGTCGGCCGCATCACCAAAGCTCACAGTCGTCTCATCCGGCATGGGCAATTCGTCGTCGGCCAGCGCAGCCAAGCGGCGGCCACGGGTAAAAAAGGCCTTCTCATCTGCCACTAGGACCGATAGAACCCGCTTTGCTGCTCTCGCCATTACTTTCTCCTTTTACCAAGTCCCAGCCAGTCAGCTTGGAATCGGGCTTCCACGTCTTCGAAGCTGACGAAATCGATGGGCTCAACCTTGCCCAGGAAATGCCGATGGTGGAAGTTGTGCGCGTTGTCATAACCCACCACGCGGCCATTGTCCCCACCGTGCATCGCCGTGTTGATGTAGGCCAGGTTGTACCTGCTGACACGTCCCTTTTCATCAACCCATATTTCTCGTCTCAGAATGCCGTTGCCCCGCTTGGCCGGGATGTAGTGGGTGTCGTCCACGGCTTTTTTCTCAGGCATGGTAGATAATACCATGCCTGATCCAACGTGCCACGACCGATGCGCCGTGCGCTTGAGTCACCCTTAACGCTTGACCCGAGCCGACCAGAAATCAGTGAGCTCTTGCTCAAACCGCTGGGCACTGAAGGCGCTGGCGGTGCGCATTGCTTCGGCCGCCAAGGCTGTGCCCTGGCCGGCGCGGTGGAACAAGTCCACGGCCTGGGCCAGTTTCCTGGAGAAGTCGATGATCTCATCGGCGCGCAGCAAAAGACCGTTCTCAGGCGTGGCATAGTCCAGACCGCCGCCGCCGTGGTCGCCCACCACGATGCAGCCTGACTTCATCGCCTCCAGGGTTGCGAGGCTGAGCGATTCCAGATTGGAGAAGGCCGCATAGATCGCACTGGGTGCCAGCAGTTGGGCCACTTGCCTGCGACTCATTTTGGCAATCGGGTGCCATTCGATTGCTGCATGCTGCGGGAACATCGAGGCAAACGCAGTCTTGACCGCCGCGCTTTCCACCGGCAGCTTGGCCGGTGCGTAGGCGATGCTCAGACGCTTGGCTGCAGGCGCGAAATACTCGGGCAGGCAGGGCTGGACCACGCTCACGCTAGCCAGGTAGCCAGCTTCGGTGAGCATGGCGGCGCTGCCTCGGGAGGGGCAGATCACGGTGTTGAACTTCGCTGGGTCCAGCGCCTGCAGCGAACCGATGGCCTGCAGAAAATAAAACGTGTTCTGGTTGTGGATGACGATCTTGCAGGGCAGGCCGCGCGCATGCTCGATCAAGGCGGTGTCGTTCTCGGGGATGACGAAATAGTCTTCGGGCCCCAAGCGGGTGTCACTCATCGGCTGGGCATCGCGCGGCAAGCCAGCATGCTGGCCGCGTGGCCCCGGGTACAGCATGCGGGCGGCAATGCCGCAGCGGGCCAGCGTGGTGACGTGTTCGATGTTGACGAAATCGCCGCCGGTGGACGGGCTAGGGTAGGCGAAGTAGTAGATCATGGGCATGCCACGGCGAAGCCCTCAAAGCCTGGCCAGACGCTCCAGCGCCGCCTTCAAGGTCTCGTCTTTCTTCGCAAAGCAAAACCGCACCACCCGCTGATCGAAACCATTGCCATAGAAGGCCGACAGCGGAATGGCCGCAACGCCGATTTCTCTGGTGAGCCATTGGCAGAAATCGGATTCGTCCAGTTCGCTGACCTGCGAGATGTCGACGCACTGAAAGTAGCTGCCTTGACTGGGCAAGATTTTGAACTTGGTGCGTGCAAGGCCTTGGCGGAAGAGGTCTCGCTTGCGCTGGTAGAAGGCAGGCAGTTGCAGATAAGGCAAAGGGTCGGCCATGTAGGCGGCCAAGCCGTGTTGCACCGGTGTGTTGACGGTGAACACATTGAACTGGTGCACCTTGCGAAACTCGGCCGTAAGTGCTGCGGGCGCAGCCACATAGCCAACCTTCCAGCCCGTGACATGGTAGGTCTTGCCAAAGCTGGACACGATGAATGAGCGCGCGGCCAAGCCAGGAAAGCGCGCCGCACTCTGATGCTCCTGCCCATCGAACACCATGTGCTCATAGACCTCGTCGCTGATCACCAGCACATCGGTGGGCGCAAGCAATTCCTGCAAGCTCAGCATGTCCTGGCGCGACCACACGGTGGCGCTGGGGTTGTGCGGGCTGTTGATGATGATCGCGCGCGTCTTGCTGGTGAGCGCGGCTGCGATCTTGGCGAAATCAGGGCGAAAGCTTCCAGGCACCAAGGGCACGGGCACCACGGTGCCGCCGGCCAGCTCGATGTTGGGCACATAGCTGTCGTAGCAGGGCTCCAGCACAATCACTTCATCGCCTGGGCGCACCGCCGCAAGAATGGCAGTGATGATGGCTTGGGTGGCGCCGGCGGTGATGGTGATCTCCGTTGCCGCGTCGTAGGTGCGGCCGTAGAGTGTCTCCATCTTGGCGGCGACCGCAGCGCGCAAGGCTGGCACCCCAGGCATGGGCGGATATTGATTGAGCCCCGCCTTCATCGCCTCGGTCACCGCATCGATCAGCCGCGGGTCGCAGTCAAAATCAGGAAACCCCTGGCCCAGATTGACCGCGCCTTTTTCAGCGGCCAGTGCGGACATCACGGTGAAGATGGTCGTGCCCACGGCGGGCAGCTTGGTCTGTAGGGGAGGTGTTCTTTCGGTGGACGAGTTCATTTCAATCGCAAATGCTGGGTCAGAGTTCGTAGTCGTTGCCGTGCCCGCTCATGGCTTTGGCGATCAGGTTTCGGTCGAGCCGGTCAGACAGCAGCTCGGCGAATTTGTAGACGAAGTTGCGCAGATAGGCACCACGCTTGAAGGCCACCCGCGCCACATTCTGGCCAAACAGAGTGCCCAGTGGGCGCACCGCCAGATCGCTGTTGCTGCCATCGTCGCGCACCGCCATCTCGGCCACGATGCCAATGCCCAGGCCCAGGCGTACATAGGTCTTGATCACGTCGGAGTCAATCGCCTCCAGCGCAATGCGAGGCTCCAGCTTGCGATGGGCGAAAGCCAGATCAATGCGGGTGCGACCGGTAAATGAAGGGTGGTAGGTGATCAGCGGCTCGGCGGCCAGGTCTTCCAGGGTGATGCGCTCTTTCTTGACCAATGGATGCGTCAGAGGCAGCACCAGCACATGCTGCCACTCATAGCAGGGCACGGTGACCAGTTCGGAATAATTGGCGAGTGACTCGGTGGCAATACCGATTTCAGCGATCTCGTCGATCAGCATCTTGGCCACCTGGTCTGGCGAGCCCTGGTGCAGGCTGACGTTGACCTTGGGGTAGGCCTCGCGCAGGCGGGCAACTGGCTGTGGCAGCACATAGCGCGCCTGCGTGTGGGTGGTCGCAATGGACAGGGTGCCGCTGTCTTGGGCGCTGAATTGCTCGCCGATGCGCTTGAGGTTGGTCACCTCACGCATGATCAGCTCGATGCTCTTTAGCACATGTTGGCCGGGCTCGGTCACGCGCTTGAGACGCTTTCCGTGGCGGGCAAATATTTCGATGCCCAGTTCTTCTTCCAGCTCGATGATGGCCTTGGACACGCCGGGCTGTGAGGTGTGCAGCGCCTTGGCAGCCTCGGTCAGATTCAGGTTTCGGCGCACCGCCTCCTGCACGAATCGGAATTGATGAAGGTTCATGCCGAATTTCTTCTAAGAGTGGCGTTCATTATGCCCCAAGCCCCTCTCGTTGGCATGCCTCCTCAGCTCTTGAATTCACTCATTCCAGGGCAATGGTGGCCAGTAGCTCCAGCACCCGCGAGTCTTCACCCACCGCAACTTGTAGATGAAAGTGTGTATGCGGATGTGTCTGGCGCAACTGACTCACCAGCAGTGGCAGGTCTTCGCGCGCATGTCGGCCGGTGCCCAGAAACATTGGCACGATACGCACCTGAGCAAGCCCAAGGCTCGCCAGTTCGGCACCGGCGGTGAGGAGGTCGGGTTGTTCGAGTTCGAGGAACGCGCAGCGCACCTGAACCGGCGCCCGGTCGCGCAGCCGTTGTGCCACAGCCTCCATGGGTTTGCGCCACAGCGGATCGCGCGAGCCGTGCCCGAAAAGGATGATGCCTTGGACCGAGGAACTCATGCCTACCTTCTGAGCACCAGCCAGCCAAAGGCGCCCAGCGAGAGCATCGAGTAGATTAAGCCCGGTGCGGCCGCGGTGAGCCAGGGCCGCCAGTTCTGCAGGTTGCCTATGTAGCCGAACACATTGTTCAGAAGGAAGAAGCTGATGCCGATCAGCACGCCTCCGAAGACATAGCTGGTGAGGCCGCCGGTACGGAAGTGCAGGTAGGCAAAGGGCAGGGCCAGCACCACCATCACAATGCAGCTCAAGGGGTAGAACACCTTGCGCCAGAACTCGATCTCATAGCGCTGCGAGGTCTGGCCATTGGCCTGCAAGTGGTTGATGTACTGGAACAAATCGATGGTGCCCATGCGGTCGGGCTTGAGCAGTGCCACCGACACCATCTCGGGCAAGATTTCAGTAGGCCATCTCAGACTGGGCAGAGAACGCCGCTCCACTCTGGATTCTTGCGTACCGGACGTGTGGAAATCCGAACGCTCGACGTTCTCCAGCATCCAGGCGCCATCCTCGGCGAAGCGGGCCCGAGCGGCTTGAGTGACCGAGACCAGCAAGCCGCGGTCGTTGGATTCGAAAATGCGCACGCCCTGCAGATCGCCATCGGGCGTGAGCGCCTTCACATTCACGTTGTAACTGTGCAGAGGCTGACGCTCCTTCAGCCAGGCGCCCGTTTGGCCTGTGCTGATGCGTCCGTCCACCCGGGCCTTGAGCAATTGGGCGGCGCGGTCCGCAGCCGGCGAGAGATAGTCGCCTGTGGCGAATGTCACCACGGTGAACATCAGGCCCAGAGCCAGCAAGGTGCGCAGGGCGCGCCAGGGGCCCAGACCGCTGGTGCGCAAGATGGTGTACTCCGAGCTTTGCGCCAGCCTGGCCATGACGAAGATGGTGCCAATCAGCACCGCAATCGGCAAGAGCTCATAGAGGTGATTGGGCACCATCAGCGCGACATACGCCAGGGCCTGAGTCAGCCGGTAGGCGCTGACACCCTTGCCTATGTTGGGCAACTCATCGACAAAATCGAAGAAAAAGAAAAGCGCCAGAAAACCCACGGCCACGAACACCACGGCGGCCAGCACTTCGCGGTAGATCAACCGGCGTATGGTTCTCATGCTTTGCTCCGCGCTGCGCGCCATGGCAGCAACTGGCGCAACGACCAGTTGTTGTGCTGCTTGGAAAGCCACAGCAAGCTGCCCACGAACACGCCGCCATGCAAACCGAGCATGAACTGGGCGAAACCCACCCTCCCCGCGCTGATCCAGCTCTGCCCCAGGTTGAGAAGATTGAAGTAAACAACGAATGCGAACAAGGCGAAGATCAGGTTGCCGCTACGCCCAGCGCGCGGGTTGGCACTGGAGACAGTCACCGCAAGCACCACAAAATTGATTGCCGCCAATGCCAAGCCCATGCGCCAGGCCAATTCGCCTCGGTTCAGTGCGGTGGGCTCAGCCAACAGGGTGATGGTGGACAGTGCTTTGGTGGGCAGGTTCTCGTGCGAAACGAGTTCGGACTCTCCCACGCGGGTGGCGTACTCTTCGAACTCGCTGATCTTGAGCTGGTTGCCCTCGGCCGTCTCCAGTCGCTGGCCATTGGACAAAATCAGGTACTGGCTGTCCCCAACGATGTCGATTCGCCCGCTGCGCGCGGACGTCACGGTCTCCTTGCCATGCTCGTTGCTGGAAATGAAAATATTCTTGCCCGATTTATTGTCCGGCGTGTCCTTGTCCAGGAAGAACACCCGTTTGCCGCTGGCGGACTCCTGGAACTGCCCAGGCGCCACCCGCGCGAGGTCGCCGCGGCTGCCGTAGCGGTCCTTCATGTCCTGGATTTGCCCGTTGGCCCAAGGCCAGACCACCAAAGCCAGCGCGGTCACCACCAGCAGCACCGGCCAGGCAAAGCGCAACAGCGGACCCATGAAAGAGAACAAACCTCGGCCAGCGGCGAACCAGATCACCATTTCGCTGTCACGGTACATGCGAGAGAGGGTGCCCACGATGGCGATGAACAGGCTCATGCTCAGCAGGGGCGGCAGGTAGCCCAGACCGCTGTAGCCCATGATCATCATCACGTCCTGGGGATTGACGCTGCCTCGGCTGGCCTGGCTGAGCGTGCGGATCAGTGTCATCGTCATCACGATGGTCACCAGAACCACAAAGGTGGCGCCGAAACTGCGGGCCAGTTCCTTGCGCAAGGTCGAATGGAATAACATCGGCGCGATATTGCAGATTCAGGAAACAGCCAATTATGGACTTTGAACTCAAGACCCTTAGCCTGGACGCTGCGGCGACCGACAAATGCGACGCCCTGGTACTGGTGCTGGGCGAATCATTCAAGCCCGGCAAGGACGCCTTGTCACGCCTTGCACATGAGGCGATCCAGGCCGGCCACCTGGAGCCCAAGGCCGGCAAAATGCTGCAGGCTTATCGCAGCGACGGCATTGCCGCGCCCCGCGTGGTGCTTGTTGGAGCAGGGGACTGCTCGGCCAAGCGGGTGCATGCGGCGGTGCATGCGGCAGTGGGTGCCCTGCGCACCTCCAAGGCCAAGCGGCTCATGATTTGTCTGCCCGATGCGCATGGCGACGCCGTGCGCGCCGCCGTGTCCGCCACTGCCGAAGCCAGCTATGTGTACGTCGCCACCAAGTCCAAGCCCGAAGGGCGCGAGTTGCAGCGCGTCACCATCGCGGTGAGCGATGCGGCCCAGCACAAGGCGGCATTCGGCGCATCCCGCGCAGCAGCCCATGGCATCGAGTTTGCCCGTGAGCTGGCTAACATGCCGCCCAACATGGCCACGCCAACCCGGCTTGGCGAAGAAGCCCGCAAGCTCGCCCGCGCACATGGCTTCCAGTGCGAAGTGATGGGCCCCAAAGAGATCGCCAAGCTGGGCATGGGCTCTTTCATGGCAGTGGCCAAGGGTTCCGAGGAGCCGGCCCGCTTCATCGTGCTAAAGCACCTGGGCGGCCCGGCCAGCCAGGCGCCGGTGGTGCTGGTGGGCAAGGGCATCACCTTCGACAGCGGCGGCATCTCCATCAAGCCCGCACCGGAAATGGACGAAATGAAGTTCGACATGGGTGGGGCGGCCAGCGTGCTGGGCACCTTCCGCGCGCTGGGAGACATCAAGCCCAAGCTCAACGTGATCGGGCTCATCCCCACCTGCGAGAACATGCCAGACGGCCGCTCGGTCAAACCCGGGGACATCGTCACCAGCCTCAGCGGCCAGACCATCGAAATCCTCAACACCGATGCCGAAGGCCGGCTGATTCTGTGCGACGCGCTCTCCTATGCCGAACGCTTCAAGCCCGGCGCGGTGATCGACATTGCCACGCTCACCGGCGCCTGCGTGGTGGCCCTGGGCGCGGTGCGCAGCGGCTTGTTCTCCACCGACGACGCATTGGCCCAGGCACTGCTGACAGCCGGTGAGGCCGCCCTCGATCTGTGCTGGCGCATGCCGCTGGACGATGAGTACGCGGACGGGCTCAAGAGCAACTTCGCTGATGTCGCCAATGTCGGCGGGCGGGCGGGCGGGGCGGTGACAGCGGCCAAGTTTCTGCAGCGCTTCGCGGGCAAGTATCCGTGGGCCCACCTGGACATCGCGGGCACCGCCTGGAAGGGCGGGGCGGTCAAGGGCGCCACCGGACGGCCAGTGGGGCTGCTGGTGCGGTACCTGCTAGCTCAGGCCCTGGCCGCCGCCCCCGCCTCCAAGCCGACAAAGGCGCACAAGGCAGCCAAGACAGCCAAGACCATCAAGGCATCGACGCGTTCGGCGCGCGCTCGCTAGCCACGCCATGACCGAGGTCGCGTTTCACTTCAACGCGCCTGACAAGGTGGGCTACGCCTGTCGGCTGCTGCGCAAGGCGCATGCAGCAGGCGCGCAGGTGGTGGTAACTGGCCTGATGCCGCTGCTGCGCCAGCTCGACACCGAGTTGTGGACATTCTCCGCGCTGGATTTCATCCCGCATTGTCTTGCCGATGCAACCCATGCCACGCCCGCCGCAGTACTGTCGGCATCCCCGATTGTGCTGAGCGTATCGCCCCAGGCGGCCCCGGCGCGGCAGGTGTTGCTCAATCTGGGTGCAGATGTGCCCGAAGGTTTCGAGCGTTTCGAGCGTCTGATTGAAGTGGTGACGCAAGACGATGCCGACAGGCAGCAGGCGCGGGTCCGGTGGAAGCACTACGCCGACCGAGGCTACGCCATCACTCGGCATGACCGCGCCACAGCCAAGGATTCCAACTAATGGCCACCCGCACACCTCCGCGCTATGTGCCCACGCTCACCGAAGTAGTCAGGCCCACATCTGCGCAGGCGCCGGTCGCGGCCGCGCCCATCACCCAGGAGCAACTGGTGCGCCGGGTCATGCAACAGGTGGACATGACGCTGGAGCGCAAGCTGCGTGAGGCGGTGGCCGCCACGGTGCTTGAGCACACGCGCGCCATTGCGCCCTTGCTGCGCGAGGAGATCGAGGCGGTCGTGCGCGAAACCGTGACGCAAGCCTTCGCGCACGAGCTGGATTCGGTCCGCACGGACTCTAAGTAGGTCTGAGACATGCCGATGCCGGGTGCGGATCACCCCCTATGGTTTTGCAACTCAAATTGCGATATGTTCGAGGGCTTTTGCGATTTAGAATCGCGGTCTAATTAATTAATCCCATCTGGAGGTGTTATGCGTAGTCGTTTTGTCCTGGGCGGAATAGCCGCAGCAGTTGTTCTCGTGTTGGCCGGTTGCGGCAAGAAAGAAGAGCCGGCAAAGGCTGCCGCTCCGGCAGCAGCCGCATCCACTGAAGCAGTCGTCAAGATCGGCCACGTCGCGCCCATTTCCGGCGCACAGGCCCACTACGGCAAAGACAACGAAAACGGCGTGCGAATGGCCATCGAGGACCTCAACGCGCAAGGCATCACCATCGGCGGCAAAAAGATCAAGTTCGAGATCCAGGCCGAAGACGACGCCGCCGATCCCAAGCAGGGCACGGCCGCCGCGCAAAAGCTGTGCGACGCCAAGGTCGCCGGTGTGGTGGGCCACCTCAACTCTGGCACCACCATTCCCGCATCCAAGGTCTACAACGACTGCGGCATTCCTCACGTCACCGGCGCGGCCACCAACCCCACGCTGACCAAGCCCGCCTACAAGACCACCTACCGCATCATCGCCAACGACAACGCGCTCGGCGCTGCGCTGGCAATCTATGCGGCTGAAAACCTCAAGCTCAAAAAGGTCGCCATCGTCGACGATCGCACCGCCTACGGCCAGGGTGTTGCCGAAGTGTTCAAGAGGGTCGCCACCGAGAAGGGCATGCAGGTCGTGGATGAACAATTCACCACCGACAAGGCCACCGACTTCATGGCCATCCTCACCGCCATCAAGGGCAAGAAGCCCGACGCCATCTTCTACGGCGGCATGGACCCCCAAGCAGGCCCCATGCTGCGCCAGATGGAGCAACTGGGCCTGTCAAAGGTCAAGTACTTCGGCGGCGACGGCATCTGCACAGCCGAGATCGCCAAGCTCGCGGCCGGCGCCAAGACGCTGGGCAACGTAGTCTGCGCCGAAGGCGGCGCCTCTCTGGGCAAAATGCCTGGCGGCAAGGCCTGGAAAGAAAAGTACGACACCAAGTACCCCAACCAGTTCCAGGTCTACAGCCCCTACACCTATGACGCCACCTTCGTGCTGGTCGACGCCATGAAGCGCGCAGACTCTACCGACCCCAAGGTCTATACCGCCAAGCTGGCTGAAACCAACTTCAAGGGCATCACCGCCGAGATCGCGTTCGAGGCCAACGGCGAGTTGAAAAACCCCGCAACCACCTTGTACCTCTACAAAGACGGCAAGAAGACCCCGATCGAATGATGCACTGATCCCGTCACGCACAAAGTCTGACAGACTCCTAGGTCCGCGCCTGCGCGGGCTCTGACACCCCGCTCAAACCGGGGTGTTTTTGTTTGTGCAATCGCGAGTGCAAGCCGAATTCACCGGTGCGCACTGCTACAATTAAAGGCTGACAGGAGAGGTGGATGAGCGGTTTAAGTCGCACGCCTGGAAAGCGTGTGAGGGTTAATAGCCCTCCGCGGGTTCGAATCCCGCCCTCTCCGCCAGCAATGGCCTTGAAACCCGCATGCCTGTTAGGTTTACGGGTTTCTTGTTTTTTGCTACCCACAATCCAACCCCCATGGCTGCAAAAGTCCTTGAGTGTTGTCGCTACGTTGGTTACCTAGGGTGAGCACGCAGCGCCAGCATACCTTTGGCCTAGACCGTCACAACCACGGCAGGGCGTGGCGGTTAGCACCCCGGGGGGGGGTGGGGTCTTAGCCGTTGCAAATAAGTTGCTGTACCCGCCTGTGCACCCAAAAGGGAATCAGGCCATTTCTGGTGACACTGGTGCAATCAGAGCGGTAACGGTGGTGCGCGAAGTTGCAATTGTCGAGGCCCCCGGCGATGCCGATCACCCGACACCCCTTGACTCGCGCAACCTGGGCGGCCGCGGATCCGACGGCGCCTGAAGCTGCAGACACAACCACGGTGTCTTCGGGTTGGGCTTGAGCGGTCTTCAGCGTGCCCACATAGCCTGTGTACCCGGAGACGCCCAGAACCCCCAGCCAAGCCGTTGGCGGCAAAGGACCGTCGTCGATCTTAGACGCATGTTTCCCCTTCACGACCGAATATTCCTGCCAGCTCCCTGCGCCTCATAAACGAATTTGTGCCATTTTTGGTGTTGCTGGTGCAATCGGAGCAGAGTCAGTGGCATCGCGCGGATTTGGAACGACGCTAGGGCGGCAAAGACGCGGTTTTATGTGCTGCATAGCGTGAAACACTACACCAGCGCAGGCGGCGATCGACTTGGCCAAGAGATTCGAGGGCTTCTGCCGGGTGCCCAAATCAGACCCTGACCGCGCCTACCCGTATGTCTGTCCGGCAGGGTTTTGGACCATTGGTTACGGCCATCTTTGCGATGCCAAGCATCTGCCGATCACTATGGAAGAGGGCGAGGCTTATCTTGAAGCTGACATGGCAGATGCTATGAAGGCCACGCTGCGTTACTGCCCGGTCCTGGCTACTGAGCCAGAGGGACGGCTTGCTGCCATTGTGGATTTCACATTCAACCTCGGGGCTGGTCGATTGCAGACGTCGACGCTTAGGCGGCGGGTCAATCAGCGGGACTGGCCAGGCGCGGGGCAGGAGTTGCGGCGGTGGGTTTTTGGGGCTGGCAGAGTATTGCCGGGGTTGGTGCTCAGGCGAGAGGCTGAGGTAGCGTTGGTTTTGTGATGGCCTCCGTCCCTACACTTTTACCTGCTGCCGTCTGCGAAAAACTAGCCGAGGATGCTGCGCTTACGGCGCTGATGGTGGTGGAAGTTTCAGAAGTGGTGTTGGGAGCAGCGCGAGGCTGCCAATTCCCGTTGAATCTCACCAACCTGGCATGCGACATCGTCGAATCCACACTTGACGATGCGCCCCATGACCGGGCAGTCGTTCTGAATGGTGGACGATGCGCCGGTGTTGCGGGAGATACAGCGGGAGGACAAAAGTGAGGAAAAGTGAAGGGGATTGCGTGGGGAGTATGATGTTTTGGGGGTGTAACTAGGAAAAAGATAGTACCGACGGTACCAACAACAACCAGGGAGGCAAAAGTAGCCCATGACTAAATCCTCTATTTCCGGGGCGATCCCGAACCCCTCGATTGTTCTGCCTACTGGCAAGGCCACTCTGCCGATCAAGGCGGGCCAAGCCAACGCCTTCAAAGCCAAAGCGGGTGAGCACTACGGGAACCTCAAGAAAAAAGACGCCGAAGAGCAACTGCTGGACAACGTGGTTGCCAAGCCTACGGGCGAGGATGGAAAGCCGCTTGACGCCGAGGGCACAGGGCTGACGCTTCAGAGCGCCTTTATTCAAGCGCCAGTGGCGGGTAGTGCGGCGGCGATAGAGGCGGCTATGCCGGGGCAGTTGGCACAGGGCTACCAGCCAAGCGCTCAGGGCGGTGCAGGCGCCTCATTGAGTGAAGGTAACAATCTGGGCGGTCAGGTCTTTGCGTATGCAGGTGCGGATGCGCTGCTGCTGGCACAAGCGGAGACGGGCATCACAGCCGGCGCGGCCGCTAGCGCGGCAGCCACCCCGGACCTTGATTCTGCGAACATTGTCCCGCTGCTGGGTTTCCTGGGTATTGTCGGGCTGGGCATAGGGGTTGCTGCTGCGGCAGGGGGTAATTCTGCGCCCGCCACAGTGACGCCGACCGTGGATACCACGGCCCCGACGGCTGTCTTGAGTGCTGCCACGGATAACGTGGGCTCAGTGACGGGCGTGGTAGCCTCCGGCGGGGTCACCGATGACACCGTGCTGGTTCTCAGCGGCACCAACGAGGCGAGTGCTACGGTCAACGTCTACAACGGCCTCACGCTATTGGGGGCAGCCACGATCTCGGGCACGACTTGGAGTTACAACGCCACGGTCGCCAACGCCACGACCTACACCTTCAATGCCAAAGAGACGGATGTGGCGGGCAACGTCAGTGCGGCGACAACGAACTACACCATTACGGGTGACACCACGGCGCCGACGGTCGCGAGCGTCGCCATCAGCAGCGCCACCAATAGTCAGAACAGCACACTGAACGCCGGTGACGTGGTGAGCGTGACGGTGACCATGAGTGAGGCGACCACGGTTGTGACCAGCGGCGGCACGCCGACCCTGGCACTGGTGATTGGTGCGACGACCGTACAAGCGGCGTACGCCTCGGGATCGGGCAGCACCACGCAGGTGTTCACCTACACCGTATTGGCAGGACAGACGGACACGAACGGCATCAGCATCGCCGCCAACAGCCTGGCGCTCAACGGCGGCACGCTGCTTGATGCGGCGGGCAATGCCGCGACCCTGACCCATGCGCTGGTGGCAGACAACGCGGGCTACCTCGTGGACACCACGGCCCCGACGGTGACCAACACCAGTGGAGCGTATACGGCCAGCACAGACATCTTGGTGCTGACGGGGACGAATTACAACACCCTGCTGGAAACCAGTGAAGACGCCACCACCGACATCAAAGCGCGGCTGGACTGGAGCAAGTTGTCGTGGGACATCAATGGTGATAACGCAACCACAACCGATGTTAGCTTTGCATTAAGCGACATCAGTTCAGCACTGGTGACCGACAGCACGAACCTGACTATCGTCTTGGCGGGTGCAAAAGGCACGTCGTTAGAAGCCACCAGTGGCTATGGGGGAGCAACGCTGGATACCTTGGACATCACAGCGGGGTTTGCGAAGGATGCAGCGGGTAATGCGGCGACGACCGATGCGCAGGACAACGGCACGTTAGCGGTGTCGGCTTTTGTTGCTGGTGATGCGGTCATCGACCTGGGCGCCTACGGCAAACTGATCGCCCCGGTGGAAGTCGAGGGCGCTTGGTATTACTACTGGGACCGCAGTGGCGATGGCACCAACAACGGCACTGACCGCACCACGCACAATGTGCTGGATGGGATCTTTACGTCTACATTGTATGAAGTGCTAATCGGCACGACGGGCACCGGGACCGATACCACTGACGACGTACGCTACGCGAACCTCAACGGCGTGAAGGTGGCATTGCCCACCGCCAACGGCGGGGTCGCGTATCCCCAGGATATCAATGCTTACCAAAACGGCACCAGCTACACAGACGCAGACGCAAGCACGAATGGGACCACCGGCACCTTCAACGAGTTGCTGGCCATCTGGGACGCTTACAACGGGACAGGGACAGGGACGAACATCAATGGCACGCCGTCCGGCTGGCAGGCCAACAGTTACTGGTCGGCCACGCCTTTGGCTTCGGGGCACGCCATCGTCTACCTGAACCCTGGCTACGTCGGCAACAACCTTGACCCCTACGACTATTACGTCGCGTTGCAGGTGTTGTCATGGACCCTCATACTTGTTTGAGAGTCGACCTTTGACTTTTCACTTTTGCAGTGGGGGCCGGCATCCGGCAATGTCCCGATCACTGTTGAACGCTGCCGGGTGACGGCTCCTCTGACGTGATACTACGCGGCTTTTCTTTCGCTGGCCTGCACGGCGGTTTGCCGAGCCTCCAAGACCGTCATCAGGAAGTTCATATCCCGATGCCCGCGCAG
>CANJPU010000062.1 GCA_947476285.1 Comamonadaceae bacterium
AGCAGGGATCGCCCGCAGTGCGGACTTTGTGAGAGACTTCATTTCGGTGGTTCCTTTCTTTGCTTGCTAGGCACCCGCATGTTCACATGCGGGCGAAAGGAGCCGCCACCCTCAGCTCATCTGTTCAACAAGTTCTGGGACATCGCCGGGCAGTCCCTATGCGGACTTTCTGTCCTTCGATCAGATCGCACAGGCTACTGGCGGCGCGATGAGCATCACCGGCGAGGAAGACGGCCCGCCGCTCAAGCCCGGCCCCACCATCGGGGACACCGGCGCTGGCATGCTGCTGGCGGCATCCATCATCGGCGCGTTGTTCGAGCGGGTGCGCACTGGCCAAGGCGCGCACTTGCAGATCGCCATGCAGGATGCGGTGCTGCAATACATGCGCATAGCCTTCGCGCAGCAATCTCGCATCGGCGCGGCCTGCGCGCGCGCAGGCGCCTTGGGCGTGACCAAGGTGCGCGCGCCAGGCGGCATCTATCCCTGCAAGGGCGGCGGCGCCAACAACTATGTCTACATCCAGCCCAGCCCAGCCAACCCTGAGCACTGGACGCGCATCCTGACGATCATCGGCAGGCCAGACCTGATCGGCGATCCGCGCTTTGCCACCCGCGAAGACAGGGTGCGCAACCAGGCTGCGGTGGACGAACTGGTCTGCCACTGGACGCAGCAGCACAGCAAGGAGGACGCCATGCGGATGCTCGGCTCGGCGGCCATTCCTGCCGGCGCGGTGTTCGACACCATGGAGCTGGTGCAGGATGAAAACTTCATGGAGCGCGGCCTGATGCAGGAGATGCAGCATCCCGATCTGGGTCACTACCGCATGCCAACCTGGCCTGTGTCAGTGGCTGGCACCTACGCGCGAATCGAGCCTTCGCCACGCCTTGGCCAGCACACCGAAGAAGTGCTGTCTGGCTGGCTGGGACTGAGTGAGCAAGCCATCGCACAGCTCAAGCGCGAAAACACGGTTTGATCACGTTCATCGTGAAACAAGGAACAAGGAATGGCCCAGATCACCGGCTCTGAAATTCTTGCCAAGTGCCTCAAGATGCAGGGGGTGGAAGATCTCTTCTTCCTGACTGGCGGGCCGATGATTCTGACCGAGCAGTCCTGCATCAAGGAAGGCATACGCCCCATCGACGTGCGCCATGAACAAGCCGCCGCGATGATGGCCCAGGCCTACAGCCGGCTGCGGCAAACGCCCGGCGTGTGCATGGCCGCAAGCGGCCCGGGTGCGATCAACCTGACCACCGGTCTGGCCAACGCATTGATCGATTGCTGTCCCGTGGTGGCGTTCGGTGGCTCCAGCCCGATCTCGCAATTCGGCAGGCAGGCGTTCCAGGAAATCGACCAGATGCAGATCCTGAGGGGCTGCGTGAAGTTTGCCGACCGCCTGCAAAGCCTCAGCCGCATCCCGCAGCAGGTGAACAACGCTTTCCAGCAGGCGGTGTCAGGCAAGCCAGGCCCTGTGTACATGGATTGCCCGGGCGATCTGCTCTATCAAAAGATAGACGAGGACGATGTCGACTGGAGCTGCGCCGGTCGCCCGCTGGTGCAAAACAGGCCACAAGGCGACGCGCAGTTGGTCGAGTTGCTGCTGGCACAACTGGCGCGCGCAAAGAAGCCGATTGTGCTGTCGGGCAGCGGCGTGATTTGGTCGGGTGCATGGACGCAGTTGCAGCAGTTCGTCGAGGCAAGCGGCATTCCTTTCTATACAACGCCGCAAGGCCGCGGCGTGATACCGGACGACCACGAGCTGTCCTTTCTTAGCATGCGATCGACGGCGTTTCGCGAAGCCGATCTGGTGCTGATCGTGGGCACGCGCATGAACTACATGATCGGCTACGCCGCGTCGCCACGGTTTTCCAAATCGGCCACCATCGCGCGCATCGACATCAGCGCGGAAGACATGGGCTCAGCGCCACGCACAGTGGACATCGCCATTGTGGGCGACTGTAAACAGGTACTGCTGCAGTTGATCGATGGGGCCAAGGGCCGTCTGCAGTCATCCGCCTATGCCGCCTGGCGCGACCAGCTTGCCACTGGCGAGGCGGCCAAGCGTGCCAAGGGCGGTGGCGACATGCGGGACTGGAAGGGCGATATCCACCCGCTGCGCCTGTGCAGCGAAATCAACGCATTCATTCGGCGCGACGCGATCCTCATCGTGGACGGCGCCGAGATCCTCAATTTCGGCAGGCAGTCCATGCCCACCTTCATGCCGGGACACAGACTCAACTCAGGGCCCTTTGGCACCATGGGTGTGGGCCTGCCATTCGGCCTGGGCGCCAAGATCGCCAAGCCGGACAAGCAGGTGGTGGTGGTGCACGGCGACGGCTCATTTGGCATCAACGCCATGGAGCTGGACACCGCCGTGCGCCACAAGATCGCGTTGCTGGTCATCATCAGCCTCAACGGTGGCTGGGCGCTGACCCGGACCGCAACCGGCCAGGGCGCGACCTGGGCTACACCCGCTACGACAAGATGGCGCAGGCGCTGGGCTGCTGGGGCGAGTATGTGGAAGACCCTGATCTGATTCGCCCTGCGCTCGATCGTGCCCAAGCCAAGGTCGATGCCGGCATGGTGGCCGTCGTCAATGTCAAGACCGACTACCGCGCGCGCGCCGGCAGCGTGGACTTCACCGACTACGCGCCCTATTGAGCGGGCCCGGTTGCTCAAACTCTGAAGACAAGGACCAGCGCATGGCGAGGCGGCAACTCAGTGGCATTCGGGTACTGGACATGAGCCGCGTGCTCGCCGGTCCGCTGGCCGGGCAGATGCTGGGAGACCTTGGCGCCGAAGTCATCAAAGTCGAACGCCCCGGCGTGGGCGACGAGTCGCGCTTTTATGGGCCGCCCTTCTTCAAGAGTGGCGTGGCCAGGGACGAAACCGAGTCGGCCATTTACCTGGCGGCCAACCGCAACAAGAAATCAATCGCCATCGATTTCACCCAGCCCGAAGGCCAGGCGCTGATCAAGCAGTTGATCACGGTCTCGGATGTCTTGATCGAGAACTACAAGGTCGACACGCTGCAAAAGTATGGCCTTGACTACGAGTCGGTGCGCCAGCTTAACCCGGGGCTGATCTATTGCTCCATCACCGGCTATGGCCAGACCGGCCCCAAGCGCAACCGGCCCGGTTACGACGCGATCTTCCAGGCCGAGGGCGGCCTCATGCACAGCATAGGCTACCCAGATGATCAACCCGGCGGCGGGCCGATGAGGGTGGGGTTTAGCATTGTCGATGTGGTGACCAGCCTCTACACCGACATCGGTATTCTGGCGGCCTTGTACAACCGTGACGCCAACGATGGCGCAGGTGAATTCATCGACATGAGTTTGCTCGAGTCCTGCGTGGGAATCACCTCTCACCATGCCATGCATTACCTGATGTCCGGCCAATTGCCGGTGCGGCGCGGCAACGCCGCTGGGGGCGGCGGCGTGCCATCGGGCATGTTCCCGTGCCAAGACGGCAGCATCGTCATCACCGTTGGCAACGACGAACAGTACCAGCGCTTTTGCGCCATCTTGCAGCGGCCCGACCTGGCCGAGGATCCGCGCTTCAAGACCAATCAGGCCCGTGCCTCCAACCGAGACCTGATCAACCAGATACTGGGCGATATCTTCATGACCGGTTCGTCCGCGCACTGGCAAAGCCTGCTGGTGCAAGGCGACATCGCAGCGGGCCAGGTCAATAACCTGCAAGACGTGTTCAATGACCCGCAGATTCGCGCGCGCGGTACCCAGGTGTCCGTGCCGCACCGAAGCGGCGATGCGCTGCGCATGGTGGCCAACCCGATTCACTTCAAGGAAAACCCGATCCAGGACTACCAGGCGCCGCCCAGGACCGGGGAACACACGCAGCAAGTGCTCGAGAACTTGCTGTCGCTAGGGGCGGGTGAAATCGACAAGCTCAGAGGCAAGGGCGTGATCTAGTGCACCAACACATGCCAGATTCAAATCAGGCAAAGGAGACAAACATGTACGCATTCAATGGAAACATCTGTTTCGGGGCCTTGCGCCGCGGCGCGATCGGCGTCGCGCTGGCTGGCATGGTGGCGCTTGCGCCGGCCCATGCCCAGCCCGCGCCAAAGCCCAAGCTCACGGTGGCCGTGTCAAGCGCCAGCTTTGCATGGCTGCCCTATCTGGTCGCTTCGGGCGCGGGCTTTATCGCAGCCGAGGGCATCGAAGTGGAGAACGTCTCCATCGGCACCAACACCGCGCCTATTGCGGCTTTGCTGGGCGGCTCGGTCGATGTGGCTGCCGTGGGGGTGCAGGCGGCCTTGGCGGCGGTGGACAAGCGCCAGCCGATTCGGGTGCTGGTGCCACTCACGAGTGAGTTCACCTCAGTGATGTTCGCCAGAAAAGACGTGCTGCGAAAAGCGAACGTCTCGGCCAAGTCGCCCATCGCGGAGCGCGTCAAGGCGCTCAAGGGTCTGCGCGTGGCGGTCTGCAATTCGGGCTGCAGCACCGACTTGTTCCTGCGCTATGTGCTGGCCACCTACGCACCTGAGATCAACCCCGACAAGGATTTGCAGATCGTTCCGATACTGGAGGCATCCAGTGTGCTGGCCTCGATGAACCGCAACCTCATCGATGTGGCGATGTTCTCGCCGCCGGTGCCGCAAAAGGCGGTGCTCGACGGCTATGGTGAGATGTACATCGACACCATCGCAGGCGACGTGCCAGCCACCAAGGGCATGGTGTTCACGGCCTTGCTGGTCACCGAGGGCAGCCTGAAGGCCCGCCCGAGGGAATTGCGAGGCCTCATTCGCGCGGTGGACAAGGCAATGAAGCTCATTCATTCTGATCCGATTCGTGCCGGCGCCGCAGCCCGGCAGTTCATGCCAAAGATGGAAGACGACATGTGGAATGCCTCCATGCGCCAGATGGTGGCGGCCACACCGAAGGACCCCTTCGTTTCGGTCGAGGGGCTGAAGAAGTACGGTGACCTCATCAACTCCGGCACGACCAAGTACAAGGTGGACTACAGCGCGCTGCCAGTCAACAACATGGTCGATGAAGCCTTGAAAGAGAAGAAGTAGTGGCAGACCACCGTTGGCCCAATGCAAGGCCGCCGGGCAGCAACTGAGGAGTTCTGATTGATGAGCGAAACAGCTGCGCCGGCCTTGGACCTTCTGGAATTTCGCAAGGTCGGGAAGTCTTTTTCCAGCGGACGGGCCAGGACGCAGGCGCTTGGCAGCATCAGCTTCGGGGTCAAGCCGGGTGAATTCGTCTCGGTGGTCGGCCCCAGCGGTTGCGGCAAATCCACTCTGCTCAATCTGGCGGCCGGCTTGATGAGGCCCAGTGCGGGCGAGGTGCATTACGGCGGCGAAGCGATCAAGGACATCAACCAGCGTGTCGGCTACATCACCCAGCGGGACAATCTGCTGCCCTGGGCCAACGTGTATGACAACATCGCGCTAGGACTGAAAATCAGGAAGATGCCCCAGCCTGCCCAAAGGCAGTTGGTCGAAGAGTTCATTGACATGGTGGGTCTGCGCCACTTCGAGCGGCACTATCCCTCGGAGTTGTCTGGCGGCATGCGCAAGCGCGTGGCGCTGGCCAGAACCCTGATCTACTCACCCGAGATGGTGCTGATGGATGAGCCCTTCAGCGCGCTGGACGCCCACGTGAAGCTGGTGATGCAGTCCGAGCTGCTGCGCATCTGGGAGGCTCACCGCAAGACCATTTTGTTCATCACCCATGATCTGACCGAGGCCATCATGCTGTCCGATCGGGTCATCATCCTCAGTGCGCGGCCAGCGCAGATCAAGTTGATCGTCGAGATCGACCTGCCCAGGCCGCGCGATGCCTTCGCACTTCAGACCAACCCCGATTTCATCGGCCTTTTCTCCACCTTGTGGAACACCCTGAAGTCGGATCTTCAGCTTGATGTCATGGGCACCCGATGAATAGCCCGACATTGAAAACCGACGTGCCCGATGCCGATGACCAACAAGATGAAGTGGGCCGCTACAAAGTCTTGACGCTGGTGTTGGGCCGCACCGCCATCTTGCTTTTCGTGCTGGTGCTGTGGGAGTACGCAGGCCGCAACTGGCTGGACCCTTTCTGGATCAGCAAGCCCAGCGACATCGCGGCGCGGCTCCAGGACTGGGCGGCCAACGGCAGCCTGCTTCTGCATGTGCCCTACACCATCGCGGAGACCGTGTCCGGTTTTGTCATCGGCACTGTCGCTGGCGGTGTGGTGGGCTTCTTGCTTGGCTGGTATCGCCGGCTGGCCGAGTTCATCGATCCCTTCATTCTGGCCATCTACAGCCTGCCCAAGGTGGCCCTCGCGCCGCTGTTCATCCTGTGGTTTGGGATCGGGTTCCAGACCAAAGTCATTCTCACGGCGGTCATCGTATTCTTCCTGGTGCTCTTCAACGCCTATGCCGGTGTGAGAAACGCGAGCAAGGAGCTGATCGACATCGTGCGCCTGATGGGCGCGGGCACCTTGGGTGTGATGTGGCGCGTGGTGCTGCCCTCGGCCCTGACCATGATTTTTCTGGGCATGCGTATTTCAGTGCCTTATGCCTTGATAGGCGCGGTGGTCGGCGAGATGATGGCATCCAATCGGGGCATTGGCTTTCTGATTGTCCAGTCCACAGGTGCCTTCGACACGGCCGGCGCGTTCGCCGCATTCGCTATTCTCATTGTGATTTCCAGCGTGCTCAACGGCCTGGTTCAGTGGAGCGAGGCCCATTTCTTGCGTTGGAAATCCTATGAGCAATGAGTCTTCAAGCTGTCATTTCAAGTCAGACACGTGCCAAGGAGATGAACATGTCGTATTCGGTAAAGCCCCTATCGTCCGCGCTGGGCGCTGAAGTCGAGGGATTGGATTTGTCCCAGCCGCTGGACGATGCCACGGTGGCCCAGTTGCGCAAGAGTTGGCTGGAGCATCAGGTGCTTTTGTTTCGGGGGCAGGATGTGACCGACGATCAGTTCATCCGCTTCAGTGCGTGTTTTGGTGAGCTGCACAACCACCAGAACTACCAGGAAGAGCTGGTTCACCCCACACGCAAGGAATTGCTGGTGGTCAAGAGCCATGCGGTGAACGGCAAGGTGATTCGCTTCGGCCAGGAGTGGCACTCGGACATGTCATACACCACGCGCCCTGCCATGGCATCTGTGCTGGGCGCCAGGCGCTTGCCGCCGGTCGGGGGCGACACCCTGTGGTCCAACATGTACATGGCCTATGACACTCTGGCAGAACCTGTCAAGCGCATGGTGGACGCTCTCTCGGCCGTCCATGACGTCACCAACGGCAGCAGCCACATTGGCGACAGGGCGGACATCCGCATTGCCAACATGAAGCGCAACCCGCCCGTGCTGCAACCCATCGTGCGCGTGCATCCAGAGACGGGAAGAAGGGCGCTGTTCGTCAGCGAATGGATGTGCACCCGCATCCCCGGCCTGAGCGAGATCGAGAGCGACTCGATTCTCTCGATGCTGTTCAAGCACTCCACCCGGTCCGAATTCGTCTACAGGCAGAAGTGGAAGCTGGGTGACGTGTTGATCTGGGACAACCGATGCACTGTGCACATGGCCTTGCGCGATTACGGCTCAGAGTTTTCGCGCGAGATGATTCGCACCTCGCTGGTGGGCACACCTTCCGGTGAATTGGTCTGACCGACCTACGGCACCCGTCTACCGCACCCGTCTACCCCACCCGGCTCGGCTGGTACGCCAGCCCCAGATCGTCGGCAATCGGGATGCGGGGATAGTGAAACCCCACCGGCCCGTCGGGCAATGAGTTGAGGTACTGATACACCATCGGATCGGTGCTGGCGCGAAGCTGCGCGGGAGGGCCTTGTTCCACCACTTTGCCGTCGGCCAGCACGATCACATGGTCGGCGATCTCCAGGGTTTGTTCTAGCTCGTGCGAGACGAACAGACTGGTCAGGCTCATCGAATCATTGAGCTGGCGAATCAGCGTGGCCACGGTCTGCAGCGAGATCGGGTCCAGGCCAGAGAAAGGCTCGTCATAAATCACCAGATCGGGGTCGAGCGCGATGGCGCGCGCCAGTGCCACGCGCCGCACCATGCCACCCGAGAGAGATGCGGGCATCAGATCGCGCGCGCCCCGCAAGCCCACGGCATGCAGCTTCATCAGCACGATGTCGCGGATCAGGCGCTCAGGCAGCGTGGTGTGCTCGCGCAAGGGAAAGGCCACGTTGTCAAACACGCTGATGTCGGCGAACAGTGCGCCAAACTGAAACAGCATGCCCATGCGACGGCGTACCGCATAGAGTTGGTCGCGGTCCATCAGGCTCACATCCTGGCCTTCGAACAGCACCTCGCCCGATTGCGGCCTGTGCTGCCCGCCAATCAAGCGCAGCGTCGTCGTCTTGCCCGAACTCATCGGCCCGATGAGGGCGGTGACCTTGCCGTGCGGAATCGACAGCGACACATCGTGCAGCACCTCGCGCTCGCCATAGGCAAAGCAAAGCTTGCGCAATTGAACAATCGGTGGAGTGGGAGTGCCAGACATGCGTGAGAGGGATGATTCAGGCGCAAGTGTAGCTCGCATCCCGCCCCCGGTCGCTTGTCAGGCCCGCTGCCGCCGCGTTTGCCCTAAAGCGGCCGCCTGCCACTGATCACGCGCAGCAGGACCACGACGATCGCAATGACAAGCAAAACGTGTATCAGGCCGCCAGCCGTGAAGGAGGTGACCAGGCCAAGAGCCCAGAGTATGAGCAAGACGATGGCAATGGTATAGAGCATGATTTCATTCTCCGGTTTGATGTGTAGAACCAGCGCTGGCGCCGCCAATCAGCATGATGCGGTCGCCCGCACGCCAGTTCGAAGGGCTGTTGATGCGACTGGTACGGATTGATCTGTCGCGTAGCCGCACGGCGATTTCGTAAACCGGCGGTGATCCATCGCCGAATGTGATGAGCGTCATGCTCTCGACCATGCCGCAAGTGGCGCAGCGGCGCCTGCGGACAGGCTCCGCAGTGTCATCGTCTTCGGACGCTGGCGAACTCTGCGCCGCTTCCTGCGCAGTGTTCATACTGTCCCGCTGGCCCCACGGCCAAGCGTCCGACGCCTTGGTCATGCCTGTGGTGCCCAGCATCACTGCGACCGCAAAGCAAAAGACGGCACTCGGTGGCAATTTGCGCACTGCCTGTATGAAGCCGGACGAGATAAGAGGCATGGCGTGTCACCAGATCGCTTAACGCGCCGGCCCAGTAATTTCGCGCAGAATGCCGCCTTGCTGGGCGGTGCCGCTGACTGTGCCCTCGCCTTGCATGCGCAGCATGCACTCATGCCGATCTGGCGCCGGCAGTGCCTCACAGCGAACCTTGCGGTTCTGCGCAAGCTCGCCTTCGTTGACGGTAGACAAGCCTCCGCGCCTTGACTCTTGCAAGGCCGCGCCGGCTTCACGCAGGCAGGTGCTGCGCTCCTGATTGGAAGTGCCGTTCATGCACACGGCGCGCTCCTGCTCGTATCGCTGTTGCGCCTGCGATGCCGGTGATTGGGCACCGGCCACACCGGCCATCAGCAAGGCTGCGGCGGCACCCCATGTGCGCAAGGTCTGACTTGAAAGTCTGTTCATGATGTTCTCCAATTGACTGCAGCGGCACGCGGGTGTGAATCCGTCTTGCCGCTGCGTCGGTCTATCACCGGCCCCTGCCGACTTCGTTGCCGATCACGCCGCCGACCGCTGCGCCACCCACGGTGCCGATGGCGCTTCCGCCGGTCAGAACCGCGCCGGCGGCGGCGCCGATGGCGGCTCCACCGACCACGTTCTGGTCATGGCGTGACATCCCCGCGCAGCCGCTCAAACCAACAAGCGCTGCAAGTACCGCGGCAGTGGCCGCAAGACGGGCGCTCACTTGAGCCTCATATCGTTGGCAACGGAAGTCACGCCGTTGGTTGACTGGGCAAGCTGCACTGCGCGGTCGATGTTCGCGCGGCTGCTGACAAAGCCGCTGAGTTGCACGCGGCCCTTGAAGGTTTCCACGTTGATCTCAGCGGACTTGAGTGTCGGTTCATTGAAGATGGCCGTCTTGACCTTTGCGGTAATGCCGCTATCGTCGAGATATTGGCCAGTGCTCTCATGGCGCTGCGTCGACGCGCAGCCGACCAAGCCCGTCAGTGCGACGGCGGCGAAGAGTATTGAAACTCGGGTGAAGTTGCTCATGGTTAAGCTCCAGGTAATTTGGTGATCAACCCGGTCAGGCATCTGAGCTGGGCGGCTGACAAAGTCAACACATGCAGTGTGCGATGGCGCAGTTCGCCGGTCTGTGCGCTGGCGTACCCAAACGCACGATATTTGCAGGAGAGAGCTTGCTTTTCTCCGCGCTGCGCTATGTGCCCGATCGCACAGACTGGACATGATTACGAACTCACCATGCACCAAAGGCCCGTTACCAGGTGCGCCCCGCGAGGCAAGCGCTTTCCGAGACCCACCTGAAGCCTTCTTACCGTTATTCCTGTGGGTGGGCGCCTTGTGCGCATGACGGGCCAGGAACAATCTTTAACCGGATGCAATCATGAAGCGAACATTCAAATCAGTCCTGGCGCTTTCCGCCATCGTTCTTGCCACGCAAGCCATGGCGCAAGTCACTTTCTATGAAGGCGAGGGCTTCCGTGGCCGCGCCTTCACCACCGACAAGCAGGTTGGAAACTTTGCTCGCATCGGCTTTAACGATCGCGCCTCATCCGTGGTGGTGGGCAGTGGCCGATGGGAAGTCTGCGAAGACGCCAGATTCTCTGGACGTTGTGCGGTGCTGCGCCGTGGCAGCTACGATTCGCTGCGCGGCATGGGCCTGGAGAACCGCATTTCCTCGGTGCGCCGGATTGAAAGCCAAAGGCAGTACAACAATGAAGTTTCCGCGCCCATGGAAACACCCAACTACGCCTGGCGTCGCCGCAACAATGAAGCTGTGTACGAGGCGCCAGTGACTTCGGTGCACGCTGTGATGGGCGCCGCTACAGAGCGCTGTTGGGTCGAACGCCAGCAGGTCTCCGAACCTTCGCGCGGCAATGTCGGCGGCGCGGTCGCAGGCGCGCTGATCGGCGGCATCCTGGGTCACCAGGTGGGCGGGGGTTCTGGCAGAGACCTGGCCACTGTGGGCGGCGCAGTCGCCGGCGGTGTGATCGGATCGAACGCCGGGCGCGACCAATACGGCACTGCCAGCCGCGATGTGCGCCGCTGCGAAAACACGACCAGCGGCACGCCCGCCTACTGGAATGTGACCTACAACTTCCGTGGCGTTGACCACAATCTGCAGATGAGCGCCGCACCGGGCAGCACCATCGCGGTCAACCGCGACGGCGAACCCAGGCAATAAGGGTTCAGCAGGAATCGGGCGGCAGGTCGGCGTCATGCCTGGCGTAGATTCTTGTATAGGCCGATTCGATATAGCGCGTGAACTGCGCGCAATCAAAGAGCGGCGCCGTCAGTCGATTGGCGATGATGCGGTCCTGGATGGCTTTGAGCTGTTCAGGCTGGTGTGCCAGCCTTGCAGCCGTTGCTTCGTACTGCGCGGCAGTGTGGGTGATCAGCTCGGGCACTTCGATCGCATGCAGCACACTGGCCGCGACTCGGCTGGCAAATGATTGTCCGCACAGCGTCAGCAAAGGGGTGCCAGCCCACAGTGCATCACTGGCCGTGGTGCCGGCGTTGTAGGGAAAGGTGTCCAGCACCAGATCGACTGCGCGGTAGCGAGCCAGATACTGCGCAATCGGTAGACGGCTCGCAAACACAATGCGCGCGGGATCGATGCCTCTTGCTGCGGCCTGCGCCTTCAGTTGTTCGCGTGCTGCGCCGGTCTCGGCGTAGAGCAGCAGCACGCTGCCAGATACCTGCTGCAAGATGCGCATCCAACTGGAAAAGACCGTCGGTGTGATCTTGTAGCTGTTGTTGAAACATGCGAAGACAAAGCCCGTGTCGGGCAAGCCCAGTTCGGCTCGGGTGAACACCCGGTCCGAAATAGGTCGCGCTGCGTCATTCACCTGATAGCTGGGCAGACAAATTATCTTTTCCGAATAGTGCAGCGCAAGCGCCTCGGGGATGATCACCTCGTCTGCAATCAAGTAGTCGATGTAGGGCGCGGCCAAGGTGCCCAGGTAACCCAGGTAGCCGAGCTGAAGCGGCGCCGCGCGCATGGCGAACACGGCGGGCCGGCTGTTGCGGGTGAAGCCGGCCAAGTCCACCGCGATGTCAATCTGCATGCTTCGCGCCAACGATGCCACCTGCTGGTCAGACATCTCGTGTGCGTCAATGAAGCGATCAAAGCTTCCGCGCAGGCGTTGGCCCATCGCATCATCGCTTTGCGCGCTGAGCGAAAAGGCAATTACCTCAAACCGCTCTCTGTCATGCAGCTCGTACATCTGCGCGCTCAGCAATGAGACTGGGTGCTCCTTGAAATCAGGCGAGAAGTAGGCCAGGCGAAGTTTGTCGTGCCTGGGGTACTTGCCCAAAGGCCCGAGCACATCGCTGGCGGCGCACAGAGTGCCGGTGCGATTGCATTCTTGGCCTGCATCCATGTTCTTGGCGGCGGCCTTAACAGGAGCGTGAAAATGAAGAAGTTAAATCATGGATTTCAGTCCAGGTCGTGGGCCTGGTCCGCAGCCGCGCTGACCGCGGTGCTGGCGACGGCGTGCGGGGGCGGGGGTGGCGGCGACAGCAGCAGTGCCGGATCCAACGGTACCTTGGGCGTCTCGCTCACGGATGCGCCGGCATGCGGCTTTGATTCGGTGAACGTCACCGTCCTGAAGGTGCGAGTGCATCAAAGCAGCACAGCCGCCGAGTCCGATGCGGGCTGGACCGAGTTTGCGGTCAACCGCAAGATCAATCTTCTCAACCTCAGCAACGGTGTGCTGGACAAGCTTGGAGAGATGCCATTGGCGGCAGGGCACTACACGCAAGTGCGCTTGGTGCTCGATGCAAATTCCACACTGGGGCTGTCGAACTCGGTGGTACCCACTGGCGGCGCGGAGACCGCCTTGGTGACGCCCAGTGCTGTGCAAAGCGGCATCAAGCTGGTCAATGAATTCGATGTAGCGGCAGGGCAGCGGGTTGACTTGGTGCTTGATTTCGATGCCTGCAAATCCATTGTTCAACGTGGCAACGGAACCTACTCGCTCAAGCCAGTGATCAAGGTGGTGCCCTTTGTGCTCAACGGCATCAGCGGCTATGTGGATTTGTCCATGCTTGCCAGCAAGCCCATGGTGACAGCGCAGCAAAACGGTGTGATCCTTCAGTCCAGCGCGCCCAACGCCCTGACTGGAGAATTCTTCCTGCCGCGCCTGGCGCCTGGAAACTATGACGTGGTCTTTACGGCCAATGGCCGCGCCACGGTGGTAGTGGCCACGGTGCCAGTGGCCACTACCACCAGCATCGCGATTGTCAGCAACAACGTCACGCCAGTTGCAATGCCCGTGTCGGCCACACGCAACGTGAGCGGCAAGGCCATTCTTAACCCGATCAGTGCGACAGAGATCGCCTACGTAGCGGGTAAGCAGACCGTGGGTGCGACAGCACCTGTGGTGACGGTGCGGTTCATCGGCGCTGACGACACTGCAGCCGGCGCTTTCAGCCTGACGCTGCCAGTGGGCGCGCCCTTGTTGGGCCAGTTTGGTACGGGATCATTGCCCATCGGTCTTGTGGTGCAAGCCGCAGCAGCGGGCAAGTACTCAGTCGAAGCGACCGCGAACGGCTACAGGACACAGTCTGTCAACAAGGACTTGACTGCAGCCGATGCAACTGCGGACTTCACCTTGGTTCCGTGATACGTGAGCGAGTGAGTTGAGCAAGTGAGTTGAGCCCAATCTGGCCAGGAGCTGGTCAGAATTCAAAGGGGGCGGGATTATTTCCGCCCCCTTTTTTTTCACACCGACGCATCACGCCGCCACGCTGTGTGCGCAAGCGTACAGATAAACCTTCGGCAATGCCATAAGGTTGAACCATCGACGGTGGGAGCTCTTACTGCGCCGATTGACTTCAAGGATTGCAAAATGAAAACTCCTTCTCTCCGATGCGACCTGTCCGGTTCGCGCCCTTTCAGTGCCAGAGGCGCCGCACTGCCGCTGGCCCTTGCGGGTTTGCTTCTCATCACCGGCTGCGCCAGCACGCGATTCGAGAGCACTGAGCAAAGTTTGCCGACGACGCAGGTGCTGGCGATCAGTCTGGTGACGGCCGATCTTCGCGCTGGAGGAATGGCCTTCATCACGCCTTCGTCGGCGACCGGGCAGGAAGAAGACAAGCAGGCGCTGGAATTGGCTTTCACCGCGGTCTTGCGCAAGGTCCGGCCAGACCTGCGCATCGTGGCTTTGCCGCAAACGCTCAGCGAAATCAATCGCAAGGGTCTGACCCGCGAGTACAGGCAGATGTTCGAGGACTATCGCCAGGCCGGCATATTCGATGCGGCGTCGCTGCGCCATGTGGCGCAAGCGACCGGTGTGCGCTATGTGGCGCAGCTCAAGCTGGGCGCATTTCGGCAGCAATCGAAGGATCGATTCGGCATGCTCGGCCTGCGCTTGCTGGAAACCAAGAGCAGCACGATTCGCCTGTTCCTGCAGATCTGGGACAGCAGCGATGGTTCGGTGGCATGGGAAGCTTCACAGGAATCAACGCTATCGCATGAATCGATGGCGGAGGACTATGTTTCCATGAAGAGTGTGGTCGAACAATCCGCGCGCGACCTGGTGGCGTATCTGCCATAGCAGACTGCGCGCAAGTGGCACACCCGGTTTCGGGTGGCGCACTGGCGCTGTCTAGTTCCTGCTGGAGTTCTTGGCGACTTCCCTTGAGTCACCGATGGCTTTTTGCGCCCTCCCCACGACTTGCAGCTGGAGGCCCTTGAGCTGTTGCCGACGGCTCCCGATCACTTGCCCGGCTCTTTCCTGAGCCCTTCCTGCAGCATCCCTGAGTGTGCCCTTGATAGAGTCCATGTTCATGTCTTTTCCTTGAGTTGAAGTGAATGTTCTGGTGAGGCCAATGGCTGACCTCTGCCATCGCTATTGAGCGTGCGAAGTGCCATAGAACGTGTGAACACCGCGAGTCCGTCATTGCTGTAGACGTCGTTTCCCAAAAGCGTGTTGGCGCCCATCGGTGCTGGCCCCGGGCCGGATCCGTTGGCTGCATACATGCCGAAGTCGTCTCGGGTGACATGGTTGGTGTCCATCATTTTTCCTAAGACTTGTCGCATGCACTTGAACCAGGAATCGCCTAGCCAGTGAGACGCGGGGTGGATCGGAGTCGCACTTGATGCATTGCAAACACATCTGCAATGCACCAACGAGACCATAACTGCCACGGGGCGTGCGGTCAGTGCGCCGCCCAACATAGCGATCAACTCGACCGATTCTTCGGTGAAGCCACGGCGTCTGCAGGGATTGGAGGCGTCTGGCAGACCTTCGTCTGAAGGAATGCAGACGCCGATCCCATTTCATCAACGCTGCGGTGTCGGCGGAACGATCACCACGGTGTTGCCAGTGCGGCCACGGTCGCCAGTGGCACCTGTATCGCCGGTAGCGCCGGTAGAGCCTGTGGAGCCTGTGTTGCCTGTGTTGCCGGTGGCTCCGGTCGCGCCCATGGAGCCTGTGGTACCTGTATTGCCTGACATGCCGGTGGAGCCAGTTGCGCCTGTCACGCCAGGCGTGCCGGGCGTGCCGGGTGCGCCAGCCGGGCCGGGAACCGGCACGGTTACCACGGCGGCGGGTGTGGTGACCACCGCGGGACGATCGCATGCGACCAGGGTCATTGCGGCCAGGGCCAGGGAGATGGACATTGCGTATTTCATATTGATTCCAGTGGGTTGATATGTGTATGCGGCTCGCTTGCACATGAAGAAGAAGCGAGCCTCAGGAGCCAGACATTAACTGTCGCCGTGAATCTGATCTGTACGCTGGCGCACGATGTGCGCCAGCGTACATACATCACTGCGGCATGTGTGCACTATGAAACATGCCCGACAAATCCAACGTTCTCCTGGCCTCGCTTCCTGGCCCCACGCTCCGAGACATGCTGCCTGAATTGAAGGTGGTCAAGCTGGAGCTGGGCGAAGTGCTTTGCCAACCGGGCGATCCCATACGCGAGGTCTACTTCCCCGCCACCTGCCTGATCTCGCTGATCGTGGTGGTTGCGGAGATGCATGCGTTGGAGGTTGCACTGATCGGCCATGAAGGCATGGTGGGCGTGCCGCTCGCGCTGGGTGCGAGGCTGACCCCTGTGCGTGCGCTGGTTCAGGGAACCGGGCTTGCATTGAAGATGAGCAAGACGGCATTTGTGGCGGCCATGCGCAACCATGAACCACTGCGCAAGGCGCTACATGCATTCTCCTACACGCTGATGGCGCAGATCGGCCAGACTGCGGCGTGCAACCGATTCCATCTGCTGGAGGCCCGGCTGGCACGTTGGCTGCTGATGACGCGGGACCGCGCGGAATCGAGTGAACTCATGATCACCCAGGAATTTCTCTCCACCATGCTCGGTGTGCGCAGGGTGACTGTTAGCGAAGCGGCATCGTCGTTCCGGCACAAGGGACTCATCGAGTACAGCCGCGGCCGCATCACCATCCTTGATCATGCTGGCCTGGAAGCCGCATGCTGCTCATGCTATGGCGATCACTCTGCTTCTCAGGGCGCTTTGCCGGCGTGGCGACCGACTCCGTCCGAGGTGTAGTCACATTGGCGATGCGAGCCCCTCAGCGCGAAACTGTAGGGGTTGCAGACTTGCTTTCATTCAGATCATAGGAGCCGAAGACGTCGTGCGACGCGCGGGTGTCGGGCAGCACATACACGATGCCCTGTGTGCCACTGAATAGCGGAACAATGACCGTGTCGAAAAACTTCACCGGAACGTTGATGCAGCCGTAGGTGATGCGCCGATCCAGTGGCGCGCCGCTCGCCAGGCGCTGTAGCCGGCGCTCCTTGGGTACGTTGGTGATGACCCGGTGCAGCGCGATGGCGGCGTCGTAGTCGATCCAGAGAATCTCTTCACCGTGCAAGCTGCGCGCCATCGACGCAACAAAGCGGCCCGCCGGCGTGGTGCGCTCATGGGGCCGTATGGTGGACATCGCTCTGCTGCCAATGCCTGGCACTGAGTCGTCGCCTGAGGCCAGACCCAGCAGCGCAGGCGCTGCGCCGCGCAACTGGCCTTGTGCAGCGAACACAAACACCTTGGACTGCAACTTGTCAACGATCACAAAAGGCATGCCCTGGCTGTCGCCTGAATCGACGACCCAATTTCCAAGCGAGCGGGCCTGGGCTGAGACAGTCTCGGTGCCAAAGTTGGCACCGTTCTGGCCGGCCGGGAGCGCCGAGTAGGCTGGGGAGGAGGCCAGATGCGCCGCGAGCAGACCCACAGCCAGTGCCTTGGCGATGCGCCGACCCCAGCACAGCCTGCTTGTTTCCATGATTGCCTGTCAGTTGCGATAGGGCTTGGGCACAAGAGGAGGTGCGACGATGGGCGGCGCAGGCGCAGGCGCAGGCGGAGGTGGCGGCGCCAGCGCGACGGGCGGTGGTGGTGGTGGCGCGGCAATCACTTCCTGTGGCGCAATGACGACCACTTGCTCCGGCGGCACGACCACAAGGACCATCTGCGGTGCGGGAGGCAACACCGACGCAAACACCGGTGGCGGTTGCAGCAGCAGCGGCGTGACCACGAACGCCCCGAACTGCGGGACGAACAGCTCAGGAGGCGCCTGGGTTTCTGACACTGGTACCGGTGCTGGAATTGGCACTGGGATCGACTCTGGAATTGGCACAGGCGGTGGCACAGGCACTGGCGCTGGAGCTGGAGGGATGACTGACACCGGTGTCGGTGCAGGTGTCGGTGCAGGTGTCGGTGCAGGTGTCGGCGCAGGTGTCGGCGCAGGTGTCGGCGCAGGTGTCGGTGCAGGTGTCGGTGCAGGTGTCGGTGCAGGCGTCGGTGCAGGTGTCGGTGCAGGTGTCGGTGCAGGCGTCGGTGCAGGCGTCGGTGCAGGTGTCGGTGCAGGCGTCGGTGCAGGCGTCGGTGCGGGTGTAGGCGGCGGTGTCGGGGCCGGCAGGATTGTCCCCGTTGTCTTGGACACTTCGGGGCCGCAGCAAGAGACCGACAAGGCATAGTCGGCGGCCTTGGTGCCGGCCAGGGTGTAGCCGGAGTAGGTGATCGGTTTGTTGGTGCCGGCACTGGGCGTATTGAAGTCGGCCGTACTGCCCGGCCCTGCCACAAGCGTGACATCCGGGGGCGTGCCTTTCAGTGAGGTCAGGGTGGTCGATGTGCCGCCGTCGAAGGGCTTGTCCAACCCGGTGGGGAAGACCAGCATGTACTGCAACAGCGTGGCGCCCAGGCTCAGGGTGAAGTTGCCAGAGTAGAGGGTGGGTGTCAAATAAGACACAGGGTTGTAGTAGATGTTGACGTCGGCATCCGGCCCCTTGATCACGGCAGCCGGTGTCAGGGGCGCGAAGATCACGGTGCCACCAGCGACGCCGGGGCCGGTGCCGTCGGTGTCGGCCCTGAGCACCAGGCCCAGGGGCAGCCCCAGGCTGCGCTCGGGTATGAGCGTGCCACGCGTCAGCACAATCGCGCCGCTGACGCGCACATCGTTGGCGGCGCACATGCTGATGTTGCCATCGGTCGTGGTCATGGCCCCGCTGGCGTTGAGCATCAGATTGCGCCCTGCGGTCAGCAGTACGCTGCCACGGGTGGTGGTGATGGCTGCATTGATGTTGATGTCGCGCCCGCAGCACACGACGAAGTTGCCTTCGGTGGCGGTCACTGCGCTGTTGATCGTCACATCGCGCGCCGCGTTGAGCGTGAGCGTGGTGGGGCTGGAGCTTGCAGTCCAACTGACAGCCTGGTTGATGGTGATGTCGCCCTTGCCCGCCGTGGCGGTATGCAGGGTGGACTCCGGCGGCGTGCCCGCCTTGATCGAGTCTGAGCCAGTGGTGGTCTCAATGACGACGCTGTTGGTCACCAGCAAGGCGGAGAGTGTCGCGCCACTGATGTTGTCGCCGGCGCCACCGCCGACCACGAAGTCTTGCGGGTCGATGAGCCACTGGCCAGTTCGCCCCAGGGCAGAGGCCGTGGTGATGCGCGCGCCTTCTTGAATGTTCACCCGCGAGGCGGAGGTCTCGATGAAGCCGCCGTCGCCGCCATGCGGCGCGCTGGCATCGAGCGTGCCGCCGACATGGGTCGTGCCTGCCTGCATGCCGCCAAGCAGCTTGATCGTGCCCGCATGATTGGAGATGGTCTGGGCCTGAATGACGCCGGTGTTGTTGACCACCGTGGACAGCAAGCTGTTGGCTGCCTGTGTGCTCATCACCACTTGGCCACCATCGGCCTGGATGAGGCCGCCGTTTTGCACCAGCGCGGCCAGCGCGGCCTGGTCCACTGCGACGTTCAAGAGCTTGTCGCCCACCACGTCCAGCGTGATGGCAGTGCCTGCCGCCAGTGCCACCGTGCCCATGTTGGCAGAGATCGTTCCCTGGTTGCTCACATTCGTGCCCAGCAGCGCGACATAGCCGCCGTCGGCTGTGATCGTGCCCATATTCACCACCGAGCCCGCGCCGGGGTCGGTGAACAAGTATCGCCCTGCCATGAAGTTGGCGTCGGAGATATTCAAGGTGGAGGCCACCAGCGCGCCCAGATTCACGGACGCGCCGGCACCAAACAAGATGCCATTGGGGTTGACCAGAAATACCTTGCCGTTGGCCGACAGTGTGCCGAAGATGTTTGACGGATCAGCGCCCAGCACCCGGTTGAGTGCGACCGAGCTGACACCCGGCTGCACAAACTGCACGGTCTCGCCCGCCGCGATGCCAAAGCTTTGCCAATTGAGCACGGCGTTGCTGGTGGACTGGGTGATGGTGGTCTTGGGCCCGACGTTTGCAATGGTGGCGCTGCCTGCGCTGACTTGGCCGCCCACAGGCCCTGCATGGCCAGCGGCCGCGAATGCCAGCATCACGCACACGGACAGCGCCTTGAGTGCGAAGTGTCTGCGCCCAGTGCCTGTGGCGTCTGTACGTGAAGATGCTTGTCCGCCTGTGGCGATCTCCGAGACGGCAACAAAGGTGCCGCTCGCTTCGCTCCAGATCGAGTGGTAGATGTGGTTCATGATGTGTGGCCTGGTGATCAGAAATACTTGACCAGTTGGACCCAGAATCGGCCCGACTTGTCAGGTGAAGAGAGCGCGACTTCATTGCCCAGCTTGCGGGCGTAGTAAGCACGCACCATGAAGTTGCCGGGGTCGCTCCAGTTCACGCCCACGCCTGCACCGCTCAGGTGTCTGCGGTTGGGTCCAGCGAACCAGGGCTCTTTGTTCAGGGTGACGCTGCCGGCGTCAACGAAAGCGATCAACTGCACCTGGCCCGGCGCACTGGTGAACCTTGGCAGATCCATCCGACCCTCCAGGGTGAGCAGCACGCCTTCGTCGGCGTAGGCCTCGCCTTCGGGGTAGGCGCGCACGGCATTCATGCCGCCCAGCTCCATTTTTTCCGAAACGTCCAGGTTCTTCGATGCGACCTGACCGCTGACGGCGCCATACACAGAGAAAGGTCCGCCCAGGCTTTGCAGGCGCAAGGCATTGAAAGAGATTTTGTTGAAGCTGCCTTGGGTTCGCGCGGTGAGCGCGTCTGCGGCCAGCGCCGCTGGCGTTTGCAGGTCGAGCCTGCCGGCACTCCATGTGAGTGAGTAGGAGTTCAGCCCCGCGCCGCCGAAGTTGTCACGGTGATCGCCGTAGATGCTGGCCATCAGCACGCGCGACTTCCTGTCAGTGACAGAACCAACAGAGTCCACCTTGTCCTGGAACTTCTTGGCATCGAAGGCAAGCTGCAGGTAAACGTTGTCGTTGCGCGAGCGGATCAGCGGATAGCGTGCATAGATGCTCGCTATCTCGGCCGTGCCATGGGCCTGCAGAGGCGCGAATTGCTTGCCCAGAGAATAGTCGAGCATGCTGTAGGCAACGCCCACTTGCGCCCGCCCCACCGGCAGTTGGTATGAGGCGCGGGCATACTTCAGGCCGGAGCCGGAAGTCAATACGCGCAGACTGGCCACGTCACCCAGACCCAGCGGGTTGTTAACGTTCACCGTTGCACCGATGCGGTAGGCGCCCGTGTACGGATTGCCGGCGTTGTCGGCATCGATGCTGCCACTCACCGCGCGTCCGGGGGTGATGTCGACAATCAGGTCGGAGGTGCCGGGCGATGCACCCGGTACCAGTGTCGATTTCACATTGACCCCAGGCAGATCCGACAACTGCAGCAGCCGGCTCTCCAGTGGCGCGGTGGAGATCACGTCGCCGCCTTCCAGGCCAGCGAGCAAGCCAATGGCCACTCGGTCGGACAAGGTGCTTGTGTTGCGCAAGGTGACGCCGCCATAGCGGCCCTCGCTCACGTCGATGGTGACAGCGTTGTCCTTGATGTCTTGCGCCGGCACAAAAGCCTGCGCCACAAAGTACCCGTGGTGGCGGTAATGCTCAGTGATGCGAGCCGCCATCTGTTGCAGCTCAGACAGCGTCAATTCGCTGCCAGGCTTAAAGCCGGTCATCCCTATCAGTTCCGACTCGGCAAAGACAGTGCTGCCTGTAACGCGCAGCGTACGCACGACGATCTTGACCTGATCTGACGGCGCAATCGGCACAGTGGCGCGCTGCTCGATACGAAACTCAGGCGCGGCCCTGGGTTGCGAAGGCGAGGGTGGAATCTGCAGCAGTTGCCCGCCGGCGCTGGGTGGCTGCTGCGCGATGACCGCCTGGCTGAACGCCAGCAAGGCCAAGCTGATGAGTGAGGTCTTCAAGATGCTCTTCCCGTTCGGTGAGGAGCCTTGACGATGCGCTCTGATGGGCTTGGTGTCTGTGCGCTATCGAACATTGGGACGCCGCCGCGTGCGCTTTGTCGACCGCACACGGTGCCGCTGCGCGCGGACACTCGCGTCCACGCGCAGCCCAGACTCTTAACCCAGGGTCTGGCTCAGTCCAGTGTCAAACCGCAGCAGCCATGAAACTGGCTTGCTCGATCGCCCGCTTGGCATCGAGCTCGGTCGCCTCAAAAGCACCGCCCAGCAGCTTGGCCTCAATGCCCCGGGCTTGCAGTTCATCGAACAGGCCGCGTTTGGGAACTTGGCCTGCACACACGATCACGGTGTCCACTTCGAACAGCTTGGGCTCGCCGTTGACCAGTGTGTGCAAACCCGCATCGTCAATGCGCAGGTACTCGACGCCGTTTTGCATTTGCACACCGCGCCGGTTCAACATGATGCGGTGGGTCCAGCCGGTGGTCTTGCCCAGTGATCGGCCGACGGGCTCGGTCTTGCGTTGCAACAGGGTGATGGTGCGCCCCGCGCTTTGCACCTGTGGCGCAACGCCTGTGACGCCGCCACGCGGGTGGTTCTTGAAGTCGATGCCCCATTCGCGCGCGAACACATCACGGTCCAGCGCGGCCGATGGCCCTGCATGCGAGATCAATTCGGCCACATCGAAACCGATGCCACCCGCTCCGATGATGGCGACTCGCCTTCCTACCGGCCGCCTCCCGCGAATGGCGTCGATATAGCCGATGACCTTGGGGTGATCGATACCCGGCAGCGCAGGTTGGCGCGGCTCTATGCCGGTGGCCACGATGATCTCGTCAAAGCCGGCGGACTTGAGCAAATCGGCATCCACCGGTGTATTCAGGCGCAACTCGACATGATGCAGATCGATCATGCGTCGGTAGTAGCGCAGCGTCTCGTGAAACTCTTCCTTGCCCGGAATCCGCTTGGCCAGATTGAATTGCCCGCCGATTTCGGCGGCGGCGTCAAAGAGAGTGACATTGTGCCCGCGCTGCGCAGCCACAGTTGAATAGGCCAGACCGGCAGGCCCCGCGCCCACCACCGCGATGCGCTTGGGTGATGTGGCCCGCGGGTAGTTCAGCAAGGTCTCGCGGCAGGCCCTGGGATTGACCAGGCAGCTCACCTGCCGATGGCCGCCAAATGTGTGATCCAGGCAGGCCTGGTTGCAGGCGATGCAGGTGTTGATCTCGTCTTCGCGTCCCTCGAATGCCTTGCGCACAAGCTCAGGGTCGGCCAGCATCGGCCGGGCCATGGAGACGATGTCGGCGTCGCCGCGCGCCAGCACCGCCTCAGCCACAGCGGGCATGTTGATGCGGTTGCTGGTGATCATGGGCACCTTCAGCAGCTTGCGCAACTGGCCGGTGACCTCGGTGAAGGCGGCGCGCGGCACCATGGTGGCAATGGTTGGCACAGGGGCTTCGTGCCAGCAGAAGTGGGTGCTGATGATGTTCACGCCCACGGCCTGCACCGCCTGGGCCAGCTGCACGACTTCATCCCAGGCCATGCCCTCGTCCAGCATGTCCATCGCGGCAATGCGAAAGATCAGGATGCGGTCATTGCCCAGCGCCTGACGCACGCGGCGCACCGCTTCCACAACAAAGCGCATGCGATTGTCAAAGCTGCCGCCCCATTGGTCAGTGCGCAGATTGGTCCGCTGAACCAGAAAGGTTGACAGCAGATAGCCGGCCGAGCCGATGATCTCCACGCCGTCATAGCCTGCCTTGCGCGCCAGAGCGGCGCAGTGTGCGAAGTCGGCCAGTTGCTTCTCTATGCCGGCGTCGTCCAGCTCATGCGGCTTGAATGCGCCAATGCGCGATTTGACGGCTGAGGGCGCCACGCACTGCGGGTTGGGGGCCAGTGAACCCATGTGCAGTATCTGCATGCAGATCTTCACATCAGGGTCGGCCGCGTGTACGGCATCGGTGATCATTCGGTGTTGTGCCACCTCGTCTTCATTGGTCAACTGGGCGCCAAACCCGGCTTCTGCATTGGGCGGAATGCCGCCGGTGATGATCATGCCAACGCCGGCGCGGGCGCGCTCCGCGTAATAGGCCGCCAAGCGAGTAAACCCATCGGCCGCCTCTTCCAGGCCGGTGTGCATCGAGCCCATCAAGGCGCGATTTTTCAGCTGGGTGAAGCCTAGATCGAGGGGCGTGAAGAGAAGAGGGTATCGGTGGTGAATCATTTGGATGCCTCAGTCTGGAAAGATTGTCGCATCGATCAGATGCCCGCCTGACATAGGCGCTGATTGTCCGAGATCGGCTGTTCAGGTGAAAATGCGTCTGCTGCGGCAATCGGGCCGCGCGCTTTGTAGGAACGGAGTCGTCAATGAAGAAGAGCATCGTGAAATGCTGGCTTGTCTTGCTGGCCCTGGTATGCGCTGGCCTGGCACAGGCCCAGACCTATCCGCAGCGGCCGATCAGGATGGTCATAGGCTTTCCGCCGGGCACCATCTTGGATGGAGTGGCCCGCCCGGTCGCTGAGGAGATGTCAAAAAAACTGGGGCAGCCCATCGTCATCGAGTTCAAGCCCGGTGCCGGCTCGACGATTGGCGCCAAGTTTGTGGTCGCAGCCGAACCCGATGGCTACACGCTGTTATTCAGCGCCGCATCGGCTGTTCTGCCTGTGCTGAACGCCAACGGGGTGGATTCCGCGCGCGAGCTGGTGTCGGTGGCGCATGTGGCGTCCGCGCCGTTTTTTGTGCTGGCCCGTGGTGATCTGCCCGCCAGCACCTTGCCCGAGCTCATCGCATACAGCAAGGCGCAGCCCGATCGGCTGACCCATGGCGTGGGCACCGCATCGGCAGAGCTGGTGATGCAGATGTTCAAATCGCGCGCCGGCATTCAATCGCGAAGCATTCCCTACAAAAGCTCGGTTCAGGCGCTGCAGGCCATGTTGGCGGGCGAGATTGACCTCAGTACCGGTACAGTGTCCGCATTCTTGCCGCACATTCAGACAGGTAGGGTTCGCGCGGTGGCGGTTCTGTCCGACCAGCGCTCGCCCTTGGTTCCAAGTGCGCTCACTCCCGTGGAACTGGGCCTACCGAGCTTGGAGATGGGCACCAACCTGGGCATCTGGGCGCCCCCGGGCACGCCAAGAGAAATCGTTCAAAGGCTCGCCGCCGAAGTCAAGGCCGCCCTCGCGTTGCCGACAGTGGCCGAGCGCATCCGAAAGGGCGCGGCGGCAGAGCCCTCTGCCAATCCCTCGCCCGAGGGTCAATTGCGAGTTTACGAGATGGAAACCCGAGTCTGGGGCGAGGCGGCAAAGCTGGCGAACTTCAAGGCGCCTTGAGCTGACCGGATTTTTTCAATTCCGAATTTTCACCATGACAGATGCCACCGCCGTTCCCCCCTTCCACCTCGCCTTCCCGGTGCATGATCTGACGCAGGCGCGGCGCTTCTACGGTGGTTTGCTCGGCTGCCCGGAAGGTCGCTCCTCATCGGAGTGGATCGACTTCAACTTCTACGGCCATCAGATCGTCGCGCACCTCGCACCCGGCGAGTGCGGTTCGCGCCAGACGAACGCGGTCGATGGCCACGGCGTTCCGGTGCGCCACTTTGGCGTGGTGCTCAATATGGCCCAATGGGAGGCACTGGCGCAGCGCCTGCGCGATGCGGGCACCGCCTTCGTGATCGAGCCCTACATCCGCTTCAAGGGCGAAGTGGGCGAGCAGGCAACGATGTTCTTCCTCGATCCCTCGGGCAACGCGATCGAGATCAAGGCGTTTGCCAATCTTGATTCGCTGTTTGCGAAATAGCGGCTGCGCACGCACGCTGTGGTCATCTGTTGCCTGTCTGCTTTATGCGGTGTGTGTCGGGCTTCGTTTCATGCGGTAGGTGTCGCGTGTCGCGTCAGGCGCAAGGCGGCCAGGGCTCATGCTGTGGCGGTCTGCGCTGCGCGCAGACTCCGCTGTGATTTGTGCTCTGGGGTCGGCGGTGTGCAACTCGTTGCGCGCCCTACGGCCGCTCCACTCAAACAGGCACACCGAGCATGACAA
>CANJPU010000063.1 GCA_947476285.1 Comamonadaceae bacterium
CAACGGCACGCAGGCCATCGCCAAGCTGCGCCAGCAGCACTATGACCTGATCGTCATGGACTTGAACATGCCGCCGCTGGACGGCTACGCTGCGGCCGAGAAAATCCGCCACGGTGCCGCGCCCGGCCAGCAAGACATACCCATCGTGGCCTACACATCCGAGTCCGCCTACATGGCTCATGTCAAGACCCAGAAGGTGGGCATGAACGGTTTTGTGAGCAAACCCTGCACGCAAGTGGAGCTGGCGCTGGCCCTGCAATTGGCGCTGGAGAGCGCATCGCGCCAGGCCCAAACCCAGGACAGAGCGGCCCGCGCATTGGCCGGTAAGACCGTGCTGGTGGTGGACGACGATGGCCAGAACCGCAAGATCGCCGGCATCTATTTGCACCGGCTCGATTTGAACACCCTGCATGCCGAGCACGGCCTGGCCGCCATCGCCATTCTGGAGGCAGGCGCCAAGGTAGATGCCGTCTTGATGGACATGCAGATGCCGGGCATGAGCGGGGTGGAGGCGGCCCGCATCATTCGCCAGAACGCGGCGTGCGCGCACATCCCCATCATCGCGCTCACAGCCAACTTCAGCGACCAGCATATAGAGCAGGCGTTGGCAGCGGGCATGAACGATTTCATCTCAAAGCCGATGGAGCCCGATCAATTGCGCGACAAGCTCACGGCGCTGTTGGGTGGGGGCGGTGCGCGGCCCATTGCCGCAGGTGCAGTGCAGCCGGTCCCGATCCGCGACAAGGCTGAACACGACGGCGTGCCCTTGATCAACGTGCACCACCTGGAGCAATTGCGCCGCACCGATCCGCAGATCATGCAAGAGTGTCTGGACATCTTCATCCCCCAGATGCAAGAGATGCTGTTGCGCATTGAGACGCATATTGCCGATCGCGACTTCGAGGCGTTCTACAGCGCCTTGCACACGCTGCTGGGCAATGCGGGGGACGCGGGCTTTCACGCGCTGCATCAGTACCTGAAGGCCAAGGTGTATCCGCAAGCGGCGCAGGCCCATGAATGGCCCAGCGAGATTAACTGGCTGGAGACGGCGCGCGATTTGTATGGGCGCACAGTGCGGGCGATGCAGGGCAGTTATATTGCGGCGGGGTGAAGCAGCCCTTGCGCCACCGCACCGCAGCACCGGCCTCACTCAGGCCTCACTCAGGCCTCACTCAGGCTTGATGCCGGCGTTGGTCACATGCTTGCCCCACTGCTCGAACTCGGCTGCGACGAATTGCACGAAGGGTTCGCCCACCAGCACATCGGGTTCCATGCCCTGATTGCGAAGCTTCTCCAGTACGTCGTTCGCGGCCAGTGAAAGCTTGAGCTGATCGCCCCACCACTTCACCACATCCGCGGGCAACTTGCTTGGGCCGCTGATGCCTATCCAGCCGACCAGGGTCATGCCGCGCAGCCCGACTTCGGCGGTGGTTGGCACGTCCGGAAGAATGGTGGAGCGCTTCTCCGATGCCACCGCAATGGCAACCAGGCTTCTCGCGCGCACCAGGGCCAGCACAGCCCCCAGATCGGAGCCGACGAAGTTGACCTGCCCGCCCATTAGATCGGCAATCGCCTGGGGTTGCCCCTTGTATGGAATGCCGCGCACCTGGACCCCAGCCGCATGGCCAAAGGCCGCAGAGGCGAGCTGCCCGGTGCCTGATCCGTATCCGTAGGTGAGCACATCGGGCTTTGCCTTGGCTTCATCGATCAATGCTTTAGCCGTCTTGAAATTCTGCGAGGCGCTGGTGACGATGGCGATGTCAAAGCGCACGACACGCCCGAGATGGGTGAGCCCGCGCACGACGTCAAGCTTTTGCAATGCGCGCGCGAGATGAGGCCCCGAAGAATTCGTGGCGCTGGAGCTGGGCATCATCGTGTAGCCGTCAGAGGGCGCTTTGGTGACTGCCTCAACCCCCAGCGCGCCCAGGGCGCCCGGCCGGTTTTCAATGACGATGGTGGCGCCGGTTCGCTCTCTGATGTTGTCCAGCACCACGCGCGACACGTTGTCTATGCTGCTGCCAGCCGGAAAGCCGATGACAAATCGAATCGGCTTGGACGGATAGGCCTGCGCCAGCGCGCCGGTGGAAACCACAATGCTTGCGGCGGCCAAAAGATATTTGAATCTGAATCTCACGCTTGTCTCCGGTTCTTTTCAGGTGGTGTGATCATCATTGCGAAACAGCCAGGGACGTCGCAGCTTGTACGCAGCCTCAAACGCATCGATGCGATCGGCAAATTGCTGCGTCTCTTGAATGTCGTCCAGCCCAAGTTGCAGGCGGCGTTTGATCGGTGGCTCGATCTCGAAATGGTAGGTGGTGCCGTCGGGGCCCTTCAGGGTCTGCAGCGCAAGGTCGACGGACATTTGCGCGCCTGGCTGCGCATGCAGTTGCGCTCGCAGGTGCTCCACCGCTTCCTGGCTCTGGCGCACCAGCAGCAGACCTTGTTTGGATGAACTGCTGTAGAAAATGTCGGCAAAGCTCGATGCGATCACGCAGACTATGCCCCAGTCCATCAAGGCCCACACGGCAGACTCACGCGCCGAGCCGCCGCCAAAATTTCGGTCCGCGACCAGGATTTTCGCTTCACGAAACAAGGGTTGATTCAGCACGAAGCCTGGGCGCTCGTTTCCCTGGGGGTCATAACGCAGGTCATGCAGCAAGGCGATGGCGTAACCCTGCGCGCGCGGCCTGCGCAGGAAGCGCGCTGGGATCAATTGGTCGGTGTCGACATCGGCCAGATCCAGCGGTGCGGCGATGCCGCTGACGGTGCCCACCGGATTCATGCACTCACCTGCGGCATGAAGTCGCGCGGATCGGTGATTTTGCCGCGCACCGCGCTCGCCGCCGCCATGGCGGGACTCATCAAGTGCGTGCGGCTGCCCAGCCCCTGGCGACCCCGAAAATTTCGGTTGGTGGTGGCTGCGCAGCGCTTGCCTGCAGGCACTGAGTCTCCGTTCATCGCGACGCACATGGAGCATCCGGATTCGCGCCATTGCACGCCCGCTGCCTCGAAGATTCGATCGAGTCCTTCAGCCTCGGCCTGTTGCTTCACCGGCGTGGAGCCCGGCGAGATGATTGTGGGGACCGCGACGCGCCGGCCGCGCAAAACGCCTGCCGCTTCGCGCAAATCCTCGATACGGCCATTGGTGCAGGAGCCGATGAACACCATGTCGAGCGCGATGTCCACCAGCGCGGTGCCGGGCTGCAAATCCATGTAGTCCAGCGTGCGCACCATGTCGCCCTGGCGGCGCGCGTCCTGCGCATCGCCCGGGCTGGGCACATGTGCGGTGACGGGCAGGCCCTGCGCCGGGCTGTTGCCCCAGGTCACCATGGGAAGAATGCGCGTCGCATCGAAAGAGGCCTCGCGGTCGAACTGCGCGCCTTCGTCGCCGGCTAAGGATTTCCAATACGCGAGTGCACTGGCCCAATCGTCGTTCTTGGGCACATAGGGCCGGCCGCGCAGCCAGGCGAAGGTGCTTGCGTCAGGCGCGATCATGCCGGCCTTGCTTCCGGCTTCGATCGACATATTGCAAACCGTGAGCCGCTGCTCGATCGACATGGCCGATAGGGTCGAGCCTGCATATTCGATCACATGCCCTGCCGCGCCGTCCGCACCGATGCTTGCGATGATGTGCAGGATGACGTCTTTGGCGCTCACTCCGAAGGGCAAGTCGCCATCGACCAGAATGCGCATCTTCTTTGGCTTGCGTTGCCACAAAGTTTGTGTAGCCAAGACATGGCACACCTCGGACGCCCCGATGCCAAAGGCCAGGCAACCCAGCGCGCCGTGCGTGGCAGTGTGGCTGTCCAGGGCCACCAGCAGCATGCCGGGCTGCGTCCAGCCCTGCTCGGGCCCGACCACATGCAGGATGCCTTGGCGCGGATCGGCCAGGTTGAAGGCTGTGAAGCCGTGGCGGGCTGCGTTCTCGTCCAGCTTCTTCATCACGCGCAATTGATCCGGATCGTGGATGTCTTCCATGCGATGCGAGACAGTCGGGGCGCCGTGGTCGGCCACGGCGAACAATTGCCGGGGCCGGTGTACCGGCAATGCGCGCTGGTCCAGCATGGTGAAACCGTTGTGCGAGCCGTCGTGCGTGAGATGGCGGGCCGCGTAGAGCAAGGTCATGCCGGACTCGTCCTGCAAGATCGCATGGTCGTCCCAGATCTTCTCGAACAGGGTGCGTGGCGCGCTGCCAACTGGCTGGGTGCTCATGCCAGCATCACCGGGGCGTGATGTTGAGCGCCAGCGCGGCCTTGCGGTACTGCGCGACTTCTTTTTCCTGGAACTTGCGCCAGTCCTCAGGGGTTCCGCCTTTGGGTTCGCCGCCTGCAAGGTTGGTGATGCGCTCGCGCACCGCGGGGTCGGCCAGGATGGCATTGAACTCTTGGTTCAATCGGGCCACGATATCCGCTGGCGTGCCCTTGGGTGCCGACACGCCGATGCCTGCCTCCACGATGTCCGCCCCCGGAAAGGCTTCGCTGATGGTGGGAACATCGGGCGCGAGTGCAAACCGATGCGGCGAGAACACGGCCAGCGCGCGCAGCTTGCCACTCTCGATATGCGGCTTCCATGCCGAATAGCCGCCATAAGCCATTTGCACATCGCCGGACAACATGGCCAGCGCGATCTGGTTGGTGCCGGGATAGTTCACCGCCGTGACCTTGATGCCCAGCGCATCGAACAGCGGCGGCAGTGTCAGCGTGGTGGCAGATGCGGCACTGCCCACGTTGAGCTTGCCTGGGTTGGCCTTGCCGTATTCGGCCAGCTCGCGCACAGTTTTGAAGGGCGCGGTGACGGGCGAGACCAGCATGGAGCGGGTATAGCTGAGCTGGATCACGGGGGCGAATTCATTCACACCGTCGATGAAATTCTTGCGCAACAGCAGGCCAGAGTTGAACGAGCTGGCATTGACAAGAAAGGTATAGCCATCTGGCTTGGCATTGGCCAGCGCGGTCATGCCGATCAAGCCCTCGGCGCCAGCGCGGTTGAGGATCAGGACCGGCTGCTTGAGCGCGGCGGAGAGCCGCTCGACAAACAGGCGGGCGATGGTGTCGATGGTGCCAGAGGGCGTTGCTGGAACGATCAGGTTCACGGCCTGTTGCGGCCATGCACTGGCTACGCGGCTTGGCTGCGCAGATGCGAGCCATGTTGTTGCACCCAATGCCGCGATGAACTGGCGGCGGCCAATACCGGTTTGCATCTGATTTGTCTCCACTTCGCTTGCTTTGCTTGAATCAATGCGATGGTGCTCGCACTGGACCGAGCGCGACAGACCGAATATAGCGCGGGTACGGGCAAAGGCGCTGCCGGCCCCATTCTGGAGGGTGGTTTATCTTGGGCAGGAACTCGTGCGAGCGCAGGCATCGCTGGCGCCTGTCGCGGGGTATAGTCATAAGCGCTTGGAGCTGCGCAGCTGCACGCATGCCGCTGGTCACTGACTTCATCGGCGCTGACAAGTTCTGAAGGATTGAGATGTCAAACGAAGTATTCATCGTCGGGGCCGGCATGACGCCCCTGGGCAAGCACCTGGATCAGTCGGTCAAGCAACTCACGGCTCAGTCGGTCACTGCGGCCCTGCAAGACGCTGGCGTTGACAAAGGCGTTGTGCAGGCCGCGTGGTTTTGCAACACCCGGCAAGGGGCACTGGAAGGCCAGCACGGGGTGCGCGGGCAGGCATCGCTGCGCGCCTATGGGTTCGAGGGCATTGCCATCTTCAACACCGACAATGCCTGCGCCAGCTCCAGCTCGGGCCTGATGCAGGCCTACGCAGCCATACGCGCCGGCATCTACGACGTGGCCCTGGTGGTGGGCACCGAGAAAATGAACTTCCCGGAAAAGCGGGTCGAGATGTTCGAAGCCTTCAAAGGCAGTTGGGACCGCGATCTGGCCGACCAGCATGTGAAGGCTCTGCTGGCAATTGGTGATGGCATCGAGATTCCGCCCGAGGGCCGCACACCAGCGCCCGAGCGCTCGGTCTTCATGGACATCTACGCGGCCATGGCGCGCTTTCACATGAAGCAGTTCGGCACCACACAGGCGCAGATCGCCGCCGTGGCTTCCAAGAACCACAACCATTCGGTCCTCAACCCCTATGCGCAATACCGCTTTCCCATGACGGTGGAAGGCGTGCTGGCCGACCGGCTGGTGTGCTGGCCGGTCACCCGGGCCATGTGCGCGCCCATGAGCGACGGCTCTGGCTCGCTGATTTTGTGTTCCGAGGCGGCGCTCGGGCGCTTTGAGCGCTCCAGGGCGGTGCGGGTGCGAGGCATTGGCGTCTCCAGCAGCAGCTCGCGCACGGCGATGCAATACGACCATCACCTCACCCGCGTGGCCGCGCTGCGCGCCTACGAAATGGCGGGCATCGATCCCAAGGACGTGAGCGTGGCCGAGCTGCATGACGCATCGGCCATCGCCGAAATCATTCACAGTGAAAACGTCGGTTTCTGTGCCTACGGCGAAGGCGGGCCGCTGGTGGAGAGCGGCGCGACCCGGCTGGGCGGGCGCCTGCCCATCAACGTCTCGGGCGGGCTTTTGTCCAAGGGCCACCCAATAGGCGCGACTGGCGCGATTCAGATTTTTGACTTGGTGATTCAGTTGCGAGGCGAGGCCGGTGAGCGCCAGGTGCCAGGCGCCCGCATCGGTCTGGCCGAGAACGGCGGCGGCTTCCATGGGCTGGAGGAGGCCGCCTGCGTGGTCACCGTGCTTGAGGCGCCCGCACGGCAGTAGCAGCCTGGGTCAGAGCGGCCGCCCATCCAGGAGCTTGCAGGTTTTTAAGTGCTTCAGCCCCTAGGCGCGTGCTCCGTTGACAACACAGCCGACTCAGCCAGAACGGTGCGTGGTCAGTTGACTTTGATCGAATTGTCCCGCACTAGTTTTGTCAGGTTGCGGGTATCGGCCTCAAAGAATCTGGCGAAGTCAGCGATCGACATGGGTTCGGGCTGAACCCCGGCAGCCGTCAAGGCGGCACGCAGCTCAGGCTCTCTCAGAACCGCATCAAGATCGCGGTTGAGCCGATCAAGAACGGAGCGAGGCGTGCCCGCGGGTGCCATGACGCCCAGCCACACCGAGCCTCGTACTGGCACGCCGAGTTCACCCAAGGTCGGCACATCGGGCAACATGGGGGAACGGCTCGCATCGGTAACCGCGATGGCGCGAACCTTGCCGGCCTTGAGCAACTGGGCACTGGCCATTGGGTCAAACGTGATGTCCACTTGTCCGCCCAGCAGAGCGGTCAGTGACGGTGCGGAACCGGCATAGGGCACCTGCAACATGTCGAGCCCAGCCGCGGCCTTGAACCACGCACCCATCAAATGCGAGAGTGAACCTTGACCTGCCGATGAAAAAGAGGCCTTGCCTGGATTCTTCTTGGCGTAGGCGATGAAATCGGACATCTTCTCGTACGGCGCATCGGCCCGCACAATGGCGGCGATGGGCACCATGGCCATCATGCCGACCGGCGCGAAATCAGTTGCCGGATTCAAGCCACTGCCGGTGTAGAGCGCCGCAAAGGTTGAAAAGCCTGGCGACGCCATCACCAGCGTATATCCATCGGGCGGCGACTTGGCAACAAGGGCCGCGCCTATCGTTCCGCCAGCGCCTGGCCGGTTCTCAATGACAACCGGCTTGCCCAACCGAATAGCCAGCCGCTGCCCAACCAGCCGCGACACCACATCGCCCGTGCCGCCCGCCGGCTGGGGAACAATCAGCCGGACTGGTTTGTCGGGGTAGGCATCCTGTGCCTGCGCGTACATGGCTGCGAATGCAAGGCCAAACAACAGCGTTGCACAGCCTATCGCGCGCCGAATGACGCCGGGGAAGGAATTGTTCATCACTTTTTTCTCCATCAGTAAGCGGGCGTCGCATCACCCGGCCAAGTCTCACGCGTGCATGCCCCAGCGCCGAATTGTGCGGCTCTCGATGTTGCGAAACAAGAGGTTTTCTACCAGCAGCCCGATCAGGATCACCGAGAAGAGCCCGGCGAAGACATTCGGTATCTCAAGCTGGTTCTTGTTCTCGTAAATAAACCAACCCAGCCCGCCTGATCCGGCGGTGGCGCCAAAGACCAGTTCTGCCGCAATCAGTGTGCGCCATGCGAATGCCCAGCCGATCTTCAGGCCGCTCAGAATGTTGGGGAATGCGGCGGGAATGAGGATTTTCCAGATCAGCCGCACACCCGTGAGGCCGTAGTTTCGGCCCACCATGCGCATGGTGGATGACACCGAAAGAAACCCCGAGTGGGTATTGAGCGCCACCGGCCACAGCACCGAGTGAATCAGCACGAAGACGAGGCTGCCGTTGCCCAGGCCGAACCAGATCATCGCCAGTGGCAGCAAGGCGATAGCGGGCAGCGGGTTGAACATGGCGGTCAAGGTTTCGAGCAGGTCTCGTCCGATTCGCGATGAGCTTGCAAAAGCCGCCAGCGCTGCGGCCGCCAGCATGCCCGCCACGTAGCCGATCAGCAAGACCCTGATTGACACCCAGGCGCGTGCAGGCAAGGTGCCATTGGCCGCAGTCTCGTAGAAAGCGCGCATCGTCTCGGAAAATCGCGGAACCAGAAGTGGGTTGTTCAGAACCGTGGCATAGATCTCCCATGCCACCGCCAGCACGACAAGCAAGAATGCCTTGCGCAGCCACGGATTGGCCACAGCTCTGGTGGTCCACGGCAACGGCTTCTCGACGATGCCAGACATCTCGTCCTGCACGGCGCGAATGAATTCAGGCCGGGCGACGTGAGCTTCACGCATGATCGACTCCTTCGTCCTCGACCGCATCTGCAAAGAGCATGTCGTGAATTTTCTCGGACAAGCGCTTGCCGTCACTGTCCAGCGGATCGCTGCCATCGCTGTTGAGTTCGGCCTTGACCCGGCCTGGATGCGGGCTGAGCAGTAGTATTCTGTTGCCCAGCAACACCGCCTCGGGGATTGAGTGGGTCACGAACAGCATGGTGAAGCGTGTGCCATCCCATAGTTCGAGCAGCTCTTCCTGCATCTTGCGTCGCGTGAGCGCGTCCAGCGCGGCAAATGGCTCATCCATCAAGAGAACTTCTGGCTCCATGGCCATCGCCCGCGCGATCGCCACTCTCTGTTTCATGCCACCGGACAAGGTGTGCGGGTAGTTGTCCGCGAACTTGGCGAGGCCCACTTTCTCGATGTACTGCATGGCCTTGTCTTGGGCGGCCTTGCCGCTTTGACGACCGCTTGTGGTCAGTGCAAACATGACGTTCTGCTTCACCGTTTTCCAGGCCAGCAGTTGGTCGAATTCTTGAAACACGAAGACCCTGTCGGGCCCCGGCGAGTGAACCACCTTGTCCCTCAGGCGAATCTCGCCCTCGACTGGCGCAATAAAGCCGCCCACGGCCTTGAGCAAGGTTGATTTGCCGCAGCCCGAAGGACCAAGCAGCACAAAGCGGTCGGACTTGAAGACATTGAAGTCCACACGGTAGGTGGCGGTCACCATGTGGTCCGGCGTCTTGTACTGAATGGTCACCCCGTCGACTTGCAGCAATGGCGCCATGAGCGAACTCATGAATCAGCTGCCGGGAAGCGAGTGCACCTCTGGAAAGAACAGGTCTTTCCACGACGCGGGCTTGTTCTGGATGGTCTTGGCCTTGGCCATGAAGTCGGCGAAGCGCATCACGTGCAGTGGGGTCGTGCTGAAGGTGATCGGATTCTTCTTGTCTTCCAGGCCCTCCATGACTTCGGCTGGGCTTGCCTTGCTCTTGGTGGCCTTGACGAAGATCTCGGCCGATGCTTTCTTGTCTTTGTCGATCAGTTTGATCGCTTCGTCAAGGCCGGCCATGAAAGCGGCATAGGTCTTGGGATTGGCCTGCCGAAACTTGCTGGTGGCAACCACCAGACTGACCGTGGCGGGGCCGCCCAGGACGTCGTAGGACGAGAGCACCGAGTGAATGCCTGGTGACTTCAGTTCCTGGGCGGCAAAGGGCTCGGTTGCCATGTGCACCGTTACGTCGCCGGACTTGGAGAGCAAGGCATCGCGCGCCGTGGGATGGGGCAGGCCCACAGTGATCGAGTCCAACTGGGCAAAGTTGGCCTCGCCGAATGCCTGCGCGGCAGCCATCTGGACGATGATCGCGTGCACGGACACCTTGACCGCAGTGACTGCAATCCTGTCCTTGGGCGTCAGGTCTTTCACGCTCTTGATATTTGGATTGTTGGTGTTCATGAAGACTGGCTGCGAGTTCAGGGCCGAGGCCGCCTTCACTTCCTGCGCAGTGCCGCGAGTCTTGGACCACAGCGTGAGAAAGGCCGGTACCGCAACCGAAGAGAACTCAAGCGCACCGGACAACAGCGCGTCGTTCATCGCCGCGCCGCCGGTGATGGCAACATAGCTCGCCTTGACATCCCCAAGCCCGGCGGCCTTGGCATGCTTTTCGAACAGCTTGTGATGCTCCATCACGTAATAGGGCAGGTAGCCGATCGATGGTCCGCTGGCCACCTTGATGTCTCCGATCTCTGCCTGGGCGGTGCTTGTGGCCGCTGCCAGAATGACGCAGGCAAAAGCAGCCATCAAGCGTTTGGGGTGGAATTTCATGTTTGTCTTCCTGCTGGTTGATTTCTGTGCAAGTGACTGGTGCTCGTGCACTCAGCGATGCGACGACGCATCGTAGGTCATACCGAAGACCTGCGCCTGCCGACGGTCAAAATCGCGGCAGGCTTCGTCATACGCATCGCCCAGAATGCCACCGCGCACTGCGCCGGGCTCTACAGTGCCGTAGACACCGGCAAAGCTGTCGGGAAGTCGGGCACTGTCAGGGGTGGAAAGCCACAGGCGAAACAGCAGGCGCTTTTGCGCCGGGTCCTGCGCATCCTCGTAGTTCGTGCGTGCATGCAGGGTGGTATTGCCGTTCAGGATCTGCATGTCGCCCGGCTGAAGATACATGGTGAATTCGATCTCCGGCTCGTGCAGGATCGCGTCGAAGGTGTTGAGCGCATTCCAGTGGTCGGCCTCGATACGCGGCACGCCTGGTAGGTCTTGCGCGGTCTGCACGCGGTTGCGGTTCCAGCGCACGTAGCGCTGGCCGTCCACCTCGGCAACGACAGGGTGTGCAAAGCTTGGCTCTTGTCCTGGGCGCATTTCACCTTGGCGGCTCCAGTGGGTTGGCCGATGCATGTAGTGGACCAGATCGGGGTGTCGGTTGGCCAGACGGTCAAACGCAGCGGCCGTGCTCACCACCATGCTCTTGCCGCCCGATACCGCCTTGTTGTAGCAGCTCAAGACAATCACGTCGGCTCGGTCGGTGTGGTAATCGAGCTCGGCACTCGAATTGAAGCCCCGGCCTGTGGCGCTGCGGTAGTTCACGCCGACGTCGCGCACTGGCGAGATGTACAGGCTGGTCTTGCCCTGCGGTCGTGCCACGCCCTGGTGCAGCCCGATGCCCCAGGTCATGAGCTCGAACTGCTGCTGCGACAACGCCGCTCGAGGCAGATTGCGCAGCAGGGCAATTCCCCGACCGTGCTTGGCCTGCCTGAAGGCGTCTTCAATGACCGCAGCGGCGCGGCCGAAATCGAAGTCTTCCTTGCGGTAGTCAAAGAGGGGCTTGTCCGCCCGAGCTGCCTGGCGAACCGCGTTGGCTATGTCGGCACTGGCGTCAGGATCAAGCGAATAAATCCAGCTTGCGTCAGCGGAAAGCTCCCCCGACAGCCAATTGGCTGGGTTGCTGTTTTGCCGAGTGTGCATAGTGCTCCAGGTCGAACTGCGGTGTCCACAGATCAGTAAGTGGTTGGCCGGTTCTCAATGACGACCGGCTTGCCCAACCGAATAGCCAGCCGCTGCCCAACCAGCCGCGACACCACATCACCTGTGCCGCCCGCCGGCTGGGGAACAATCAGTCGGACTGGTTTGTCGGGGTAGGCATCCTGTGCCTGCGCGTACATGGCTGCGAATGCCATGCCGAAAGACATCGCTGCACAGCCTATCGATCGCCCCATGGTGCCTTGGGAAGAATTGTTCATCATCTCTGTCTCCAAATTTCTTGTGCTGACCTACATGAACGCTCTCCACTATAAAGAACGATCCCGCATCTCGGGGAATTCTTGTCGTATTCAGGCTCAGTATGTGGATCGGCGCGACCACGCGCAATGGCAACTCATTCCCTGGCGAGTCATCTGATTCCCACCTCGGGGCGATCCGTTCCAAGTCCGGATAAAGGCTATCGCCGTACGGTAGTGTGCCGCCTCTTCTATTTCTAGCGGGATATCGCATGCTTCTGACCCAAGCGCAGTTTCAATCGAACGTTTCAGCCCTGTCCCGTGCGACTGGCTCCTCCCCCGCCGATGCTCGGTACGATCAGGAATTTCTGACTCAACTGAACACGTTGGCTAGTTCCACCGGAGACTGGAGTCCATGGGAAGCTTTCACCAGCATGGCCGAATACGTTATGGAAGGGCCCCTGGACCAGAAGTCGGTTTTGCAGCACGTCACAACAGGGCACGTCACACCAGGGCGCGACACACTGGATGAGCGCGGCGTCGAGTGGTCGCTGCAAATCCAGAACAGATTTCAGGGCTTGATGGCTGCTTTCTCGCCTCCTCCAGATTCTGCGCCTCATCCGAGCGCTGGGTCGGTGCAGGTAACACCGGCTGATGAGCTGATCGCGCACACCGAGGCCGACTATTTCAGGTGTCGCCCCTTTATTGAATCAATCACGAAATTCCTCGCCCAAGTTCCTGCAGACGGTGATGCACTGATTGACATCGTTGATGCGGGCTGTGGTCCGCATCTTTTTTGGTCGGTCCTGGCCGCTAGCATGGACCCGCGAGTGCGTGTCTGTGCCATTGAGAACGATCACAAATTGGCGGCGCAAGCCGTGGCGTTCGCGCAGGCGCTGGGCGTTGCAGATCGCATTCGCGTCATCCGTGCGGATGCCACCGGCGGTGATCGCACTCTGCGGGAACAGATTTGCGCTGCATTTGACGAAAGTGCGCCACCCTTCAATCCGACCCTGGTGGTGTCCGAAACCCACTGTCCCATGATGCTGTCGGAGTCGGGGGATCAGATCTTGCGCTACATGAAGTCGGTGTTTCCAAAGGCGACCACGGTTCCGCTGGGGGTTGAATTCTTGAGCGGCGTCGTTGATGCAGAGCCGATTCAGAGAGCACTAAGGGAGCCTTCAGCCCGGTCGCGACTTGCGCCTGTTATTCCTCCGGATGCATTGCGAAACTTCAGCAAACATGGTCCCTTTCTTGCAACCGACACGGGCATAGAGCTCGATGCTTTGAGACGACGGATTGTTCGTCCCTTTGTAGTTTCGGTGGGTAAAGGCACCGGCACTCCGACCTTTGGGACCCGGCTCCTATTTCCTTATGGTGTCAAGTCTTCTGACTCAGCAGTTGAAGGGTGGCTGTGGCCTGTCTGGCCAAGCGAGCATAGCGGCCGGTTCGATACATTCACTGGTAAAGTAAGGACTATATTAATGTCAACGGTGCCTCGTCCTTTGATGGAGCAACAACTTAACGAGCTCCGTTTGCCCTATTTTTTGGCCGGAGTGGCCGGCATCTCATCCAGTCCGCACCTGACCATTGGCCAGATTAACGAGACAAGTCAATTCGTGGTCGACTTCGCTATGGGCGCTGTGCCAACAGGTACTGCAGGAGGTGTGTTCTTGCAGGCCAGGCTCGAGGGCTGCCTTCCACGCCCCGCTCCAGGCGACAGCACGTCAGTGCCCAAGGGTGCCGACACTGCGCCAGCTAGGCCGCCCTTTATTGGACCCGCCCTTCCCCCCGAGTTTGTGCCTCGGCCAAATCCAGCGGGCCCGCAAGGGGGTGCAGGCTCTGGTACGAAACCGACACCGAAACCGACACCGAAACCGACACCGAAACCGACACCGAAACCGCCTGCTCGAAGTCTCACGGGACCAGGGTGAGGTCGATAACCAAGAGAATGAAATGAAGAACCTCTTCGACGCCGCACGCGTGGCAGTGGAAGATTTCGCTTAGCGGCGGAACTGGGCCGGCAAGTGCGCGAGTGAGGCGGGCTCGCCACAGGACGAGTTGCCCGCCAGCCTTCAGTGCGCTTCGTCCACGACGGAGTTGACCAGCTTGCCTATCCCTTGGATTTCAACTTCCACCGTGTCGCCGGCCTTCATCCACAGTGGCGGTGTATGGAACAGCCCGACACCGGCCGGCGTGCCGGTGATGATCACATCGCCGGGCAACAGCTCAGTGAAAGTCGAGCAGTACGCGATCAACGCCGCAACATCCAGCACCATCTGGCCCAGCGTGGTGCGCTGCACCTCCACGCCGTTCAGGCGCGTGGTGAGCGTTGCCGCATCAAAGTCGCCCATCTCGTCGGGCGTGACCATCCAGGGGCCGAATGCGCCAGTCATGGGAAAATTTTTGCCAGCGGTGTATTGAGTTGAATGCGATTGCCAATCGCGTATGGATCCGTCGTTGTAGCAGCTGTATCCGGCCACGTATTGCAACGCATCCTGCCGGCTGACATGGCGGGCATTGCGCCCGATCACGACGGCAAGCTCGCCTTCATAGTCCAGTTGCACCGATGCCGATGGCCGCACCATGGCCTGCTGATGCCCGAGCTGCGAATTGGCAAAGCGTGTGAAGAGCCTGGGCTTGGGCGGCGTGGTGAAACCTGCTTCGCGCAGGTGCGCCTCGTAGTTGCCCGCCACGCAGATGATTTTCTGTGGCTCGGGTATCACTGGCAGGAAACGGATCTGATCGAGGCGGTAGTCCGGCGCACGGCTGACGGGCAACTTGTCAGTTAGCTGCGCTGCCAGTGCGGCGCGCAGCGTGGGGGCGATGTCGCCCATGTCGATCACGCCGTCGCCATCGACGATGCCCCAACTGGCCTGGCCGCTATCGGGCCTGACAAAACTCAGGAATTTCATGAAAGTGACCTCGTCAAGAATGTGTGTGCGAATGGGCTCTACTGCAATGGAATGGCGGCATCCCTGATCACCGAGCCCCAGAGTATCTGCTGGTCTTCGATGAAGGCGCGCAGGGCTTCCGGGCTTCTGATGACGGGGTACATATGGGTCTGCCCCAGCTTGCCAGTGACTTCGCTGGTCTTGAGAAGCTCATTGATTTCCTGGTTCAACTTGTTGACCACGTCGGAGGGCATGCCGGCCGGGCCCACCAGGATGGCGTAGGCTTCCAGCACAAAATCCTTCACACCTGATTCCACCATTGTGGGCAGTTGGGCGAGCACGGGCAGCCGGCTCGGGCTTGCGACTGCCAGGGCCTTGACTGTCCCGGCCGTAATCTGGCCAAGAATCACGGAAGGCGTGTTCATGGCCAGATCGATGCGCCCGCCCACGACATCACGCACGATGTCGTTGTCGCCCTTGTAGGGCACATGCACGATGTCGATGCCGGTGATTTTCTTTAGCCACTCCATGCCGATGTGGTTGGAGGTGCCGTTGCCGCCCGAACCGTAGCTGAGCTTGCCCGGATTTTTTCGTGCGTAGTCCAGCAACTCCGCCACGCTATTGACTGGCAAGTCCTTGCGCACCACCAGCACATACGGATAGGCCGCCAACTGAGCGATGGGCGTAACCGTGCTCAGCGTGTCGTATGCGGGATTTTTTTGCAGCTTGGGCGTGACGGTCAGCGGCCCTGTGGTGGGGGCGCCCAGCACATAGCCGTCCTTGGGTGCGCGGCCCACTTCCAGCAGCGCGGTGACACCGCCGCCGCCCAGCCTGTTCTCCACAATGAAGGTCTGACCAAGCTTCTGGCTCAGCGACTGCGCGACGATGCGTGCGGCCAGATCGGCCGGCCCGCCTGGGCTGAGGCCGCCAACAATGCGCACGGCCTTGTTGGGATAAGCCCCAGCCTGTGCCATGGCCGGCCCGCTGCTTGTGCCCAGGGCGGCCAGCCCAATGCACAGTGAACCGAACCAGTAGCCAAGCGCCCCAGCAGTGCCGGGCTTTGTGCGGATGTTCATCATTTCAAGCTCCTTCAGTGCGTGTCACGCGTTCATTTCCACCACAGCAGTACAGCAGTAGCAACGCACATTGAACAATGCCGTGCCTTGCGTCAAGCCCGTACCCAGATATTTTTCGTCGTCCGCGTCTTGCGGCGCTGCCTCGGGCGGCGCTTGGTCCAGCCCGGCGCGGCGCCTTCGCTCACGCTCTGCCTGGCTGGCTGCGAGATCGAATGCTTGGCCGCCATCCTGAAAGACCACGCCGTAACAGCCTTGCGCTCTTTCTCTTGTGATGTAGCCCTCGCGCAGATCGTGCGCCACCTGCGCAAGCGGGCGATCCAGCGGCGAACCATAGCCGCCGCCACCGCCCGAGCGCAGCACGTAGGCATCGTTCTTTTGCAATTGGCGTCCCAGCACCTTGCCACTGGGAAAGCGCAATTCCTTCTCGCCCACAAACACCGACACTTCATTGCCCGCGCCGGGATGCCCGCCGAACAAGCCCCAGGGTCGGCAGTACACACGATCGACCTGCGCGTTGAACATGAAGGGCGATGTGGCGCGCACGATTTTTTCGGTACCCAGCCCACCCTGCCATCGACCGGCACCGCCCGAGTCGTCGCGCAGGCGATAGCTCTCGATGCGCATGGGGTACTTCACCTCCAACTGCTCGACCGGGCTGTTGTGGGTGTCGCCGTCGTTCATCGCGATGGTCGCGCTCATGCCGTCCGAGCCGCGTTTGGCGCCCCAGCCGCCGCCAGTGAGCCCGCCTGAGAGCACAAAGAATTTGTTGGTTGCGGGGTTTATGCCATTGAGCGCAGCCGACACCAGATCGGCGTGATGGCCGGCGATGGATCGGTCCGGTATGGCCGGTGCCAGCGCGGCAAAGATGGTGTCGACAATGGTCATCGGAAAAGTCATCCACCAGCGCATCGGTGCGGGCCGCACCGCGCTCACGACTCGGCCCGGGGGCAGGATGATCTTCAATGGCCGAAAACTTCCATCGTTGATCGGCAGATCAAGCGGCGTCGTCAGGCACTTGAATGCCACCTGGCAGCAGGCGCGGCCAGCCGCTTCGCCCGAGTTGTAAAAGCCCTTGACCTGCGCGCTGACTTCAGAAAGATCGACGGTCATCTCGTCGCCAGCAACCGTGATGGTCACCTTGATCGGGATGCGCGCTTTCTGGTCCACGCCGTCGTCGTCCATGAAAGACTCGGCGACATACACGCCATCGGGGATGCTGCGCACGCGTTGGCGCGCCAGGGCCTCGGCGTTGTCCATGAGGGCGGCGATGGCGTCCAGCACCTTCTGGCTGCCATGCTTGGCCAACAGTTGGTCAAGGCGGCGCGCGCCGAGCCTGACCGCACCGACCTGCGCGTTGAAGTCGCCCATCGCGCGGGCTGGTATGCGCACATTCATACGCACGATGGCCAGCAGGTCTTCGTTGGCTTTGCCGGCGCTGTAGGCCTTGAGGATTGGCAGTTGCAGACCTTCGGAGTAGATGTCCTTGGTCATGCCATCGAGCGCGCCGCCGATGTCGGCCCAGTGCGCCATGCAAGCCGAGAACGCCACCACCTCGCCGTCGGCGAACACCGGCACCACCAGGGTCACGTGATTGAGGTGGCTGCCGGTGAGATAGGCATCGTTGGTGACCAGCACATCGCCCAGGCTCATGGCCTCATAGCCGAAGTGGCGGATCATCGCCTTGACGGTGTCGCTCATGCCGCGCACGAACATCGGCAAGCCGATGCCGATCGACAGCGTCTCGCCCGCCCGATTGAACAGGCCCACGGTGAAATCTTGCGCCTCGTAGATGATCATGCTGTAGGCGGTGCGCATCAGATTCGATTTCATCTGCTCGGTGATCGCCACCAGCCCGTTGCGGATGATCTCGGTCAGGATCGGGTCGCCTTGTCTGCTCTGGGTTTCATTCATGGCGTCAATTCCGTGCGATGGCAATCAGCAGATCACCGTAAGGGCTGACATCGACGACATCGCCCGGGAACACGACGGTGGTCGACGCATGTTCTTCCACCAGGGCCGGTCCCTCGAATCGGTGGCCGGCGCGAAGCGAATCTCTCGCATACACCGCAGTCGAGCGCATCTGGCCGAACTCGGTGAAGTACACGGGCCGATGGCTCGCAGGCTCGGGGAGCGTGCCAGTTGCCACGCGGGCGATGGGCTGGACAGTCGGTTTGGGCAATTCGTGGATGGCCGACAAATGCAGGCTGACAATCTCCGCGCTTTCTGTGGGGCCGTTGAAGCCATAGCGCTTCTCGTGCGCCGCATCGAACAAAGTCTTGATGGTCACAATCTCGCGACCGGGCTCAAACTGCGCCGGAAACGCAACCGTCACCGCATGCTCCTGGCCCACATAGCGCATGTCCGCGCCTCTTGTGAACAGCAATTCGCGCGAAGCAATGCCGCGCGGCATGGCGGCTTCGCCCTGGCTTTGCAACTGCGCGTAGATGCGTTCAAGCTCCTTCGGATCGGCCGCGTCCAGTGGGCAAAACCAGGTGCGCACAAAATCGCGCTTGAGATCGGTCGTGAGCATGCCGAAGGCGCACGCATGGCCCGGGGCCGGGGGAATGATGATCTGCGCAATCATCAACTCGCGCGCCACCAGCGCCGCATGCAAAGGCCCCGCACCGCCGTAGGCCAGCATTGGAAAATCACTTGCGTCCAGCCCGCGCTCTGTCGTGACGCGTGTCACCACATTGGACATCGTCGTCGCTGCAATGCGGATGATGCCGTTGGCCGCCTCGTAGAGGTCCAGCCCCAGGGGCTTGGCGATGTGCTCTTCGATGGCTTGGCGGGCCTTGGCCAGGTTGAGCTTCATTTCGCCACCCAGAAAGTGATCGGGTGCCAGGCGCCCCAGAACCAGATTGGCATCGGTCACGGTGGGCTCAACGCCGCCCAGGTCATAGCATGCGGGGCCGGGCAGGGCGCCCGCGCTCTCTGGGCCGACGCGAAGGCCACCCGCGCCCACTCTGGCGATGCTGCCGCCGCCGGTTCCAACCTCCTGGATGTCCACCAGCGGGATCTGAATCGGCAGGCCCTGCACATAGCCGCCCACCATGATTGAGCCGGCCATCATGACCGCCCCATCCTGCACCACACCGGCCTTGGCTGTGGTGCCGCCCATGTCGAAGGCAATCGCCCCAGGGAGGGACAAGCGATTGCAGATCGTCAAAGCGCCAATGACGCCGGCTGCCGGGCCGGACTCCAAGAGTTTGATGCACTCCTGCTTGGCTGTGTGCACATCGGACAGGCCGCCGTTGGACTGCACGATGAAGAAGGTGCCCTTGAATCGCTCCTTGTCCAGCCGCGTCTGAAACTCATCCAGATACGAATGCACCCGGGGACCGACATAGGCATTGGCCGCGATGGTCGATGTGCGCTCAAACTCGCGGTACTCCTGCGAGATCTCATGTGAGGTGGTGACGAAGACGCCCGGGCAGGCGTTCTGGATTGCGGCTTTGGCGGCCAGCTCATGGGAGGGGTTGGCGTATGAATGCAGGAACAAAATAGCCAGCGCCTCGATGCCGCTGGCGCGAATCGTCTGCGCCATCTGCGCGAGTTCATCGGCGCGAAGCGGACGAACAACCTGGCCTGTGCCGTCCATGCGCTCGTCCACCTCAAAGCAGAGCGAGCGCGGAATCAGCGGAACATGCTTCTTGAAGAAGAGGTTGTAAGACTCGGGCCTGTTGATGCGGCCGATCTCGTAGACATCGCGAAAACCCTTTGTGGTCAGCAGCGCCGCCTTGGCGCCGCTTCTCTCCAAAATGGTGTTGATGACGATGGTGGTGCCATGAAGGAACAGCTCGGCCTCGCCGATGGAGGCGCCTGTCTTGTGGCATGCATCGACCACGCCATCTATCAAGTGCTGCGGCGTTGTCAGGGTCTTGCCGAACTTCAGGTCGCCCGTGGCGGGGTCGAATGTCACGACATCGGTGAAGGTGCCGCCCACGTCCGCCGCGATGCGCATGCCGGCATCGTTCCCTCTTGCTGTCATGGGTCTCCTTTGTGCAATCCGCCTGGCATTGAACGTGTACGCGATGCGTACAATGTGTTCAAATTCGAACCATTTTCAACCGCGAAGGATTTGCATGTCAAGCGAGAATCCCCCCGGTGCCGACTTTGTTCAGGCGCTGGCGCGTGGCCTGGGTGTCATTGAATGCTTTGACGAAGATCATGCGCGCATGACGCTCAGCGAGGTGGCGCGGCGCACATCGCTCACCCGCCCGTCGGCGCGGCGGGCGCTGCTGACTTTGCAGAAGCTGGGCTACGTCACGGCGGACGGCGATCGATTCATGCTGACGGCACGCACGCTGAGGCTGGGCTATGCGTATCTGTCGTCCGAGCCGCTCTGGGATTTGGCCAAGCCGCACCTGGATCATCTGCGCCACGAGACCGCGCAGAGCTGTTCGATTGGCGTGTTCGACGGCGACGAAGTCGTGGTCGTGGCGCGCTCTGCGGCCAAGAGAGTCATCAACGACGAGGTGGGGGTGGGTTTTCGCTGGCCGGCATACTGCACGGCGCTAGGGCGGGTTTTGCTGGGCGCCCTCACCCGGCAGGAGCTGGATGCTTACTTCGCGCGCACCCAGCTCAAACGCCTGACCCCGCGCACGGTGATTTCTGCGGCCACGCTTGGAAGGGCCGTTGCGCAATCGCGGGCTCAGGGCTGGGCGGTATCTGATCTACAGGTTGACATCGAGATGCGGTCAATCAGCGTGCCAATCCTCGGCAAGCAAGGGCGCATCATCGCGGCCATCAACGCGAGCGGCCGCGCGCACTTGATCGACATGGCGGGTATGGAGAAGCAATACTTGCCCGCTTTGCAGCGGGCTGCGGCCGCGATCTCCGCGATCGCGGTCTCACGCTCTCCAGTGGGGTGACGAACAAATGTGTTGGCCGGCGTGGCGTGGATTGCGGGTCAAGCCCGCAATGACAGACTAGTCGGCCTTGATGCCGGCCGCCCGAATGATGGGCTCCCACTTGCTTCGCTCGCCGCGTGCGAACTCTGCCAGTTGTGCCGGGGTGCCACCTGCCGGGTCAAAGCCCAGGTCAAGCAGCTTCTGACGTGTCTCTGGGCGAGCCAGGATCTTGTTCATCTCGCCATTGAGCTGGTTGATGATGGCCGCTGGCGTGCCGTGCGGTGCATAGAGTGCGTTCCAGGCCACAACGTCGAAGGATGGATAGCCTTGCTCGGCGATGGTCTTCACGCCGGGCACCAGCTCGCTGGGCTTGGACGATGTCACCGCGATGGGGCGCACCATGCCGCTGGTCAAGTGAGGACGAAGGCCGGTGGGCGTGTCCACGACCAAAGGCAGTTGTCCGCCGCCGATGTCGGTGATCGCATTGGCCGATCCACGGTAAGGAACGCCGAAGAAGGCGACGCCCGATCGGGCCTTGAGTAATTCCACCACCAGCCGGGCCGTGGTGCTCGGCATAGCAATATCAGTGGAGCGGGGGTTGGCCTTGATCGCGGCCATCACGTCGGCCATGGACGTTAGCTTGGACTGCGAGCCGGCTGCCAGCACCATGGGAAAGGTGCCCACGAGCATGATGGGCTCGAAGTCTTTCTCAGGGTTGAATTTGAGGCTGGGGTAGAGGAACTGATTGAGCACATGCGTTGCATTGGTGCCCATGGTCAGTGTGTAGCCGTCGGGTTGTGCCTGCGCTGCCAATTCGGTGCCCAGGTTGGCGCCGGCGCCGGGCCGGTTCTCGATGACCACCGCCTGGTTGAGATTGCGCGAGAGCTGCTCGGCCAGGTAGCGGGTGGCCACGTCGGTGCCCTGGCCAGCCGGATAGGCCACGATGATTCGAATCGGCTTGGCGCTTGGCCAGGTCTGCCCGAAGGCAGTGGTGGCAATGCCCAGCAGGGCGGTGAGGATCAGCTTCCACGGTTTCATGAATGTCTCCTACTGTCTCTGTCGAAAATCAGTGAATGCGGCGCCAGCGCGCGGCCGCCGCTTCACACGATCAGGCTGCGCGCGAGGGCAGTTGTACCACGCCCGAGCCGAGGATGGATAGCTCGTCGCCCTGGTTCTTGGCCTCTTGCTCGATCAGCACATAGTGCTTGCCGTTTTCGATGTATTTCTTTGCCACCTTGGCGCGGATAAACAGCATGTCGCCCTGCGGGTTGTGGCGCCGGATCTTGCAGCTTGCCTGGTGCAGAAAGCCCGAGTCGCCCATCCAGTTGGTGAGCTGATGCGTCAACCATGAGGTGCGCTCCGGGCCGTAGTCGTAGGCGCCAGGTGCGCCCACTTCCAGCGCGAACTCTTCTTCCCAGTGCACGCGCTCGGGGCAATCGGGAATGCCATAGCGGTTCTTGATACCCAGGCCCGGGTGGGCGTCGATCTGCTTCCAGGCCAGCTTGTTGGCGCGGATATACAGGCCACCCCAGCCCTGCGCGTAGGCGATGAAACCGGTCACCGTCATCGGGCCCTTGAACATGACGGGCAGGTCTTGGCCTTCCTTCACGTCTTCCCAGTAGCGCGGGGTGGCGCCGCGAACTTCTTCATCGCGATAAAGCTGGAATGCCGTAGCCAGCTCTTCATCGGTGTAGCGGTGCGGCTCACGTGCGCGCACATCGCTGTACTTGGTGCCTTGCTCGCGCGCATGGTCGCGCTCAGTGCGAAAGCACCAACTGTCGGCCTCGGCCACCTTGTCGCCTTGCTGGTTGAAGAAGTCCACATGGTAGGTCTGCTGCACGGCGCGGCCGGCAAAGCGGGTGTCGTGCAGCTTCAAGTCCTTGAGGTAGGCCTCGGTGCTGATCTCGTCGTTGCGGCGCACGTTCTTGTGCCAGGTCCAGTCCGCGCCCGACCACATGGCATGCACACCGGGCAGGCCGCCCACATAGCCCGACACAATGCGGCTGGTGGAAAACAGAAAGCTGGGCAGCGCGATGATGCCGCCGTGCTCGGTCTTGGCCGCGTAGGCTGGGTCGCACCACAGCGGATTGTCGTCGCCGATGCCGTGTGAATAGTGGCGGATGTTGTCGCGGGTGGCTTCGTAGCACCAGGGTTCGGCGGTGTCGCCGATCTTCACGCCGATGCGCCGGCGCAAGTCGTCCAGGCCTTCATCGGTGATCTTTGGAAATGAACGGGTATCTTGGGACATAGTGACTCCTTCTTGTGTCGGGGTGTGATTCAGGATTTTGTGGCCGCAGCCAACTCTCGGTCGCGCAGCACTTTGCGGTGGACCTTGCCGGCCGGTGTCTTGGGCAGCTCGTCGACAAATGCGACTTGCCTGGGGAACTCATGCGCGCTGAGCTTGGAGCGCACCAGGTTTTGTATTTCAGTGGCGAAGGCATCGTCGCCCTTGCGCCTGGCCACGACGAAGGCCTTGACCACTTGGCCGCGCACCGCGTCAATCACGCCAATGGCTGCTGCTTCGAGCACGTCGGGGTGCTTGAGGATGGCGTTCTCGATCTCCACCGCACTCATGGTCCAGCCGGCTGAGATGATCACGTCATCGGCGCGGCCTGCATGGTAGAAGTAGCCGTCCTTGTCGGCGCGAGCCAGGTCCTTGGTGTGAATCCACTGACCCTTGCGCATCACCATGAGCTGACCAATCTGCTCTGGCGGACACGGCTTGCCACTGGCGTCATGCACTTCAACCACGGTGCCGGGCGGCGGCTTGCCCATGGCGCCGCGCTTGACCGGGAAGTCACTGGCGCCCGGGTAGTTGACCAGCACCACGCCGATTTCGGTGGTGCCATACATGCTGCAGATCTCGATGCCGAAGGTCTTGCGCACAAAGGCGGAGGTCTCGTCGTCCATCGGCTCACCGGTGAATGACAGCTTGTTGAAGTGATAGGCATAGCGCGATGCAGCGCCGCTGTTGCGCATCATGCGGTAGTGGGTGGCGGCTGCGGCCATGTTGGTGAAGCGGTGCTCTGACAATGCCTGCAGCAGGCGCTCGGGGTTGAAGCGGCCGGCGTAGGCGCCCACCGTCAGGCCCAGCGCCATCGGCGCCAGCGTGCCGTGCCACATGCCGTGGCCCCAGGCTGGTGAAGAAGGGCAGAAGTACCGATCGCCAGGGCGTACGCCAGTGCCATAGAGGGCCGCCACCATCACGGTGACCAGCGCGCGATGGCTGTGGCGCACGGCTTCGGGCAGCTCACGCGTGGTGCCAGAGGTGTACTGGAACACGGCCAGGCTGTCGGCGCGTGTGTTGACCTTGAAGGTGCTGGGGAATTTCTGCAGGGCATCGAGCGCCGGCTGATCCAGCACCATCAGATCGCACTTGGCCACTGAGCGTGCTGTTTCTTCTTTCTCGCGGTTGGTGACCAGCAGCACCGGCTCGCAGTCATTGAGCCGCAGGCGCATGCCGTCCGGGCCGAAGAGTGTGAACATGGGCACCGCGATTGCGCCGAACTTGATGACGCCGTACATGGCCACGTAGTACGCCCGCGACGGCTCCAGCATGATCGCCACCCGGTCGCCCGGCTTGACGCCCAGCTCATCCAGCCAGTGCGCGAAGCGGGATGTGTCCTCTGACAACTGCTGGTAGGTGATGGTTTCGGTCTGGCCTTCGGCATGCACCACGATCAGCGCGTCGCGCCCTTGGGCGGCATGGCGGTCCACGCATTCGTGGGCGATGTTCAAGTGCTCGCGGTCGCCGTCGAACAGATCCCACAGCTTGGCCGAGGAGAAGTGCTCATGGGCTTGCGCGAAGGTGGTGTAGTCGGTCAGTTTGCTCATGGACTCGCAGGGAATCGAAGTGTCTTGGGGGAGCTCGAAACAAGCTCGAAGCCGTCAACAGGGTCAGTATCGGCATTTTTTAATTGATTGTCAAATGCCGTTATCAGTTGTCTATGTACAACGGTAAGACGGGCGAAAGAACTCAGCCGCACTGAATCAACGGCACCGACTCAGCCGCCAGAAATCTTGAGGATGGCTTGCCCGGAGACCACTTCCTGCCCATTGGCATTCAGCGTGCCGCGCATGAAGATCAGACTGCGGGTCTGGCGCGCAATGACGCCATTGGCCTCGACGAACACGCCGGGCTTGACCGCGCCATGAAAGCTGGTGTCAAGGGAGATGGTGACGCAGGCCTGGCGCTTGGCGGCCTCCCAGGCAATGGCGCTCAGCGCATGGTCGAGCAGCGTCACCAGCATGCCGCCGTGCACCACACCGGCCGGGTTGAGGTGCTGTTCTGTGGAGATCAGCCCATAAGACCAGCCGCCTTCAAGCTTGCGCGTCCAGAGCGGACCGACCCGCCCCATGTGGCCGGGCAAGTCACGCGCACGCCAGCCCGCAGCCTGCAAGGATTGTTCAAGTTCTGTCGGTGAGTCCATGTGGTGTGTGTCCCGGCGGCGGCCTTGCATGTGGATAGGACATTTTGCAGCAGGAACCATCACGGCAGCCGCCATGTCAGCCCAAGTTAGAAATGCCCCCTCGCACCAGGCATCCGGCTGGTCCCGGCGTGGGCAAGGCTGCGGTTGATTGCCAGCTTGGTCTGCGCGTCGCGCCACGCGATGCCCGGCAGTCGCTCATGCTGTGGCGGTCTGCGCTTCGCGCCGACTTCGCTGGGATTTGCGGCCTGAGGTCGGCGGTGTGCAACTCGCTACGCGCCCTGCGGCCGCTTCGCTCAGACAAGCACACCGAGCATGAATTGAAGCGCTTCGCGCCCGACCGTACGCCCG
>CANJPU010000064.1 GCA_947476285.1 Comamonadaceae bacterium
CCCACGTTCCAGATCACCACGACACCAAGCGATAAGCAAAAGCGGGCGCTTGAACTGATCGGTCAGATCAAAATGTAGTCAGAACGTGGAACCAAAATTACCGTAGGCGTCATTGGGAAAACTCGGGTTTTTGGGGGAGGAACTTCAGTTTAACTTCTGGGCCGGTACTGAGAGAGCGATTGTGCACTATGCCTTGTTGTGATGTGACAACGCACTGCATCCCGAGATTGCCAGACCCCGGCCGGTATCCGTGCCTGCAAATCGGCGGGGCGTCATGCATCCAGCAAGATGCGAAGCATACGCCGTAGCGGCTCGGCTGCACCCCACAGAAGCTGGTCTCCGATGGTGTAGGCGCCCAGATAATCCGGACCCATGGCAAGCTTTCGGATGCGGCCAACCGGGATGCCAAGCGTGCCGGTGACCGCCACCGGGGTGAGGTGTTCCAGGGTGGCTTCGCGCGTGTTGGGTACGACCTGAGCCCAGGGGTTGTCATTGGCGATGAGTTGCTCGATGTCCGCCAATGGCACGTCCCTCTTCAATTTGAAGGTCAGGGCCTGACTGTGGCAGCGCATGGCCCCTACGCGCACGCAAAATCCGTCCACTGGCACGGCGGGCGCATCGAACCCGGGGCCCTGGCCGAGGATTTTGTTGGTTTCCGCGCCGGCCTTCCATTCCTCACGGCTCACGCCGTTACCGAGATCCTTGTCGATCCAGGGGATGAGCGAGCCGCCCAGCGGCACACCAAAGTTCTCGGTTTCCGCGCGGTTCATTGCCTTTTGGCGAGCAAGGACTTTGCGGTCGATTTCGAGAATGGCGGACTTGGGGTCGTCCAGCAAGGCCTTGACCTCGTGGTTGAGCGTGCCGAACTGGGTCAGCAGTTCGCGCATGTGCTGGGCTCCGCCGCCTGATGCAGCCTGGTAGGTCATGCTGCTCATCCACTCGACCAGACCGGCTTTGTACAGTGTTCCCACGCCCATCAGCATGCAGCTCACGGTGCAATTGCCGCCTATCCAGTTGCGGCCACCTTTGGCCAAGGCATTGCGAATGACGGGCAGGTTCACTGGGTCGAGCACGATGACCGCGTCGTCCTTCATGCGCAGGGTAGATGCTGCGTCAATCCAGTGACCGGCCCAACCGGCCGCGCGCAACTTGGGAAACACCTCGGTGGTGTAGTCGCCGCCCTGAGCGGTGAGGATGATGTCGCACGATTTCAGGGCTTCGATGTCGAACGCATCCTTGAGCCGGGTTTCGTTCTTGGCCTGGCTGGGCGCATGACCACCGGCATTGGAGGTGGAGAAGAACACCGGCTCAATCAAGGCGAAGTCGCCTTCGGCTTGCATGCGGTCCATCAAGACCGAGCCCACCATGCCTCGCCAGCCGACCATGCCGACCAACACTTGCCGCCCGTTCGTGAGTTTCATATCAACGCCTTCTACAAAAGTGAATTTACAAGCTTTTGGCTCCCGGCTCGTCTTGGCCGGGAGGGGCGGACGAGGCGAGTCTGTTCTAGACTGTGGTGGTTTTCTTGGTGATCGACTGGGTGAGGGCAGCCACGACTGCGTCGCCCATTTCGCGGGTGCCAACTTTGGTCGTGCCCTGGGAATAGATGTCAGGTGTGCGCAGGCCCGAGGCGAGCACAGCCTTGACCGCCGATTCGATGCGTTCGGCGGCTTGCGGTTGGTTGAGTGAGTAGCGCAACATCATGGAGACAGACAATATTGTAGCCAAGGGGTTGGCCACGCCTTTGCCGGCGATGTCGGGCGCGCTGCCGTGGCTGGGCTCATACAGGCCCTGGCTGGAGGCATTCAGGCTGGCCGAGGGCAGCATGCCGATGGATCCAGTGAGCATGGAGGCTTCGTCCGAAAGGATGTCGCCGAACATATTGCCGGTGACCATCACGTCAAAGCGCTTGGGCGCCTTGACCAGTTGCATCGCTGCGTTGTCCACATACATGTGGTCCAGCTCGACGTCCGGGTACTGCAGGCCGACTTCGGTCACCACGTCTTTCCAGAACTGGAAGGTTTCCAGCACATTGGCCTTGTCCACGCTGGTGACGCGCTTGCTGCGCTTTCGCGCAGCCTGGAAAGCCACATGCGCGATGCGTTCGATCTCAGGGCGGGTGTAGCGCATGGTGTCGAAAGCTTCTTGCGCACCGGGAAAATTGCCGTCCGGCGAAGTGCGCCTGCCACGCGGCTGGCCGAAATAGATGTCACCGGTCAGTTCGCGGATGATGAGGATGTCCAGGCCAGCGATCAGTTCGGGCTTGAGGCTGGAGGCGTCCACAAGCTGCTGATAGCAGATGGCGGGGCGAAGGTTGGCGAACAGGCCCAGATTCTTGCGCAGGCCCAGGATGGCTTGTTCTGGCCGCAGCGGGCGGTCAAGGGTGTCGTACTTCCAGTCGCCCACAGCACCGAAGAGCACCGCATCAGCCTGCTTGGCCAGACTCAGCGTAGCGTCGGGCAGGGGGTGACCGTGCGCATCGTAGGCGGCCCCACCGACCAGTGCGGTTTCCATCTCGAACTTCAAGTCGAGAACGTTCATGACTTTAACGGCCTCGGCGACGATTTCGGTGCCTATGCCGTCACCGGGAAGAATTGCGATTTTCATGATTTGGGGATTTCCACCGGGAGTGTGTGGGCCAGCCATGGCTTGCTGGCCAGGCGCTCGGCCTCGAAGGCCTTGATCTTGTCGGTATGGCGCAGAGTCAAGCCGATGTCGTCCAGGCCGTCGATCAGGCAAAACTTGCGAAAGGCCTGCACTTCGAAGGGAACTTCTTCGCCATTGGGCTTGACGACGACTTGCCTGGGCAGGTCGATTGTGAGCTGGTAGCCGGGGAAGGCCAGCGCTTCATCGAACAGCGCCGACACCTGTGACTCTGTCAGCACGATGGGCAACAAACCGTTCTTGAAGCAATTGTTGAAAAAGATGTCGGCATAGCTCGGCGCGATGATGGCGCGAAAGCCGTATTGGTCCAGTGCCCAGGGCGCGTGTTCGCGTGATGAGCCGCAGCCGAAGTTCTTGCGAGCCAGCAGCACCGATGCACCCTGGTAGCGCGGCTGGTTGAGCACAAAGTCCGGATTGGGTTTGCGGGTGGATGGGTCTTGCCCCGGCTCACCGGGATCGAGGTAGCGCCACTCATCGAACAGATTAGGGCCGAAGCCGGTCTTGCGGATCGACTTGAGGAACTGCTTGGGGATGATCGCGTCGGTGTCGACGTTGGCGCGGTCCATCGGGGCCACGAGGCCCTTGTGCACAGTGAATTTTTGCATGGTCTGGTGGGCAGAAAGCGCAGCGCGGCACAGCCGCAAAACGCCCTGCAAGTTATTTCTTTTTGGTCGCGTCTTCGATGGCCGTGCCAGCCTTCTGGATGTCCTGGCCCGCACCGCGAATTGTGTTGCAGCCGGCCAGAGCCAGGGCGAAGGACAGAGCAAGCAAAGTGGCGATGGTTTTCTTCATGGGTTTTCCTTTCAAGCGAATTCGCGGATGTCGACAAAATGCCCATGCACCGCTGCGGCGGCGGCCATGGCAGGGCTGACAAGGTGGGTGCGGCCGCCAGCACCCTGTCTGCCTTCAAAGTTGCGGTTGCTGGTGGAGGCGCAGCGCTCGCCTGGTTCCAGTTTGTCGGCGTTCATGGCAAGGCACATCGAACAGCCCGGCTCGCGCCATTCGAAGCCCGCCGCCTTGAAAATCTCATGCAGTCCCTCGCGCTCGGCCTGGTTTTTCACCAGCCCCGATCCAGGTACCACCAAGGCCAGCTTGACATTGCGGGCGACTTTGCGGCCCAGCTTTTTGACCAATGCGGCGGCTTCGCGGATGTCCTCGATGCGGCTGTTGGTGCATGAGCCGATGAACACCTTGTCCACGAAGATGTCGTTCATCGGCTTGCCCGGCTGCAGGCCCATGTAGGTGAGGGCTCGCTCGATCGCATCGCGTTTAACCGCGTCTTTTTCCTTGTCGGGGTCTGGCACTTTGCCATCGATGCCCAGCACCATCTCGGGTGAGGTGCCCCAGGTGACCTGCGGGACGATGGTGGTTGCGTCCAATTCGACCACCGCGTCAAAGGACGCGTCCGCATCCGACTGCAGATGCTTCCAGTAGGCGACCGCATGGTCCCATTCGACACCCCTGGGCGAAAGCGGCCGGCCCCTGAGGTACTCGATGGTCTTGTCGTCCACCGCCACCAGGCCGGCGCGTGCGCCAGCCTCGATGGCCATGTTGCACACAGTCATGCGACCTTCTATGCTCAGCGAGCGGATCGCAGAGCCCGCGAATTCGATGGTGTAGCCGGTGCCGCCCGCAGTGCCGATGCGCCCGATGATCGCCAGCACGATGTCCTTGGCAGTGACGCCGGAGGCCACCCGGCCTTCGACCTTGATGAGCAGGTTCTTGGCCTTCTTGGCCAGAAGGGTTTGCGTGGCCATCACATGCTCGACCTCACTGGTGCCGATGCCGTGGGCCAGAGCCCCGAAAGCGCCGTGCGTAGAGGTGTGGGAGTCGCCGCATACCACCGTCATGCCGGGCAGAGTCGCGCCTTGCTCAGGTCCGATCACATGCACGATGCCTTGACGCTTGGACAGGAAGGGAAAGTAGGCTGCGGAGCCAAACTCGCTGATGTTCTTGTCCAGCGTCGTGATCTGCTCTTTGCTGATCGGGTCCAAGATGCCGTCGTAGCCGCGTTCCCAGCCGGTGGTGGGAGTGTTGTGGTCGGCGGTGGCGACGATGGAGCTGACGCGCCAGACCTTGCGGCCCGCCTCGCGCAGCCCTTCGAATGCCTGCGGGCTGGTTACTTCATGGACCAGATGGCGGTCGATGTAGAGCACGGCTGTGCCGTCGTCTTCCGTGTGGACGACGTGTTCGTCCCAGATCTTGTCGTACAGGGTTCTTCCCATTGGGTACTTCCTTTTGGCTGGCGCTTATTTTATTCTGCAGGAACAAGGTCCGCTGGGAGCTGGCCGGATACCCGCCCAAAAGTCAAAGCCGTTCATCGCTGTTGGCGATGAACGGCTCGGGCGATGAGAGTCGGAATCAGCGCTTGTCGACTGGCAGCACGTCGCGACGTGTGGCACCAGTGAACAACTGGCGCGGACGGCCGATCTTGTAATCGGGGTCGCCGATCATCTCGTTGAGTTGGGCAATCCAGCCGACCGTACGGGCCAGCGCGAACACGGCGGTGAACAGGCCGACCGGGATGCCTACGGCGCGCTGCACGATACCCGAGTAGAAGTCCACGTTCGGGTAGAGCTTGCGTGAGACAAAGTATTCATCTTCCAGGGCGATCTTCTCCAGGGCCATGGCCAACTTGAAGAGGGGATCGTTCCCCAGGCCGAGTTCGCCCAGAACTTCCTTGCAGGTTTCCTGCATCAGCTTGGCGCGAGGGTCGTAGTTCTTGTAGACGCGGTGACCAAAGCCCATCAGCTTGACCGTCGAATTCTTGTCCTTGACCTGCTTGATGAACTCGCCGATCTTGTCGACGCCGCCCTGGCGCTGGATGTCGTAGAGCATGTTCAGGCAAGCTTCATTGGCGCCACCGTGGGCGGGGCCCCACAGGCAGGCCACGCCCGCCGCGATGGCGGCAAAGGGGTTGGTGCCCGACGAGCCGCACAGGCGCACGGTGGAGGTGGAGGCGTTTTGTTCGTGGTCGGCGTGCAGGATGAAGATGCGGTCGAGCGCGCGTTCGAGCACCGGGCTGACCTTGTACGGCTCGCAAGGCGTGGCGAACATCATGTGCAGGAAGTTGCCGGCGTAGGTCAGGTCGTTCTTCGGGTAGATGTAGGGCTGGCCGGCGCTGTACTTGTAGGCCATGGCCACCAGCGTGGGCATCTTTGCGATCAGCCGGATGGCCGAGATTTCGCGGTGCTCGGGGTTGTTGATGTCGGTGCTGTCGTGATAGAAGGCCGACAAGGCGCCGACCAGACCGGTCATGATGGCCATGGGGTGCGCATCGCGGCGGAAACCCCGCAGGAAGAACTGCATCTGCTCGTTGACCATGGTGTGCATGGTCACGCGATTGGTGAAGTCGGCCTTGCCGGCCACGTTGGGCAACTCTCCGTACAGCAACAGGTGGCAGGTTTCCAGGAAGTCGCACTTGGTGGCTAGCTGCTCGATCGGGTAACCGCGGTAGAGCAACTCGCCCTTATCGCCGTCGATGTAGGTGATGGACGATTGGCACGACGCCGTTGACAGGAAGCCGGGGTCAAAAGTGAACAATCCAGTCTGCGCGTAAAGCTTGCGGATGTCGATGACATCCGGGCCCACGCTGCCTTGATAGACCGGCAGTTCAATCCCCGGGGTGCCGTTGCTGAACGACAGCTTGGCTTTGTAATCGGCGAGTTTCATGTTCATTCCTCTTGTCAGTCTTAATCGGTCGTGGGCTTTGAAACTTCATCACCCAAGCTCACATGTTCACGGCCCTACAGGATCACAGTTGCGGCCGCAGCATCTCCAGTACCTCTCTCACATCGCCAGTGGCGATCTCACCTTCGGGTTGCCTGCGCCGCAGCAGCAGGTCCAGCAGGTCGTTGTCCCCCAAATCCATCAACACATTCAATGCCGTAGCCTGTTTCATCGTGAGACGGCTCTCATATCGGGCGAAAAATCGCTCGATGAAAAGGTCATTTTCAAGCAAACCGCGGCGGCACCGCCACCTCAATTTGGAAAGCGATCTTTCGTCGATCAGTTCATCGTCCACATGCGATCCATCTCGTCTACCCCTGTCGTCAACTATCCAGTCCATCAAATGGCACGGCGGACCATCAATTCCTTGATCTTGCCAATTGCCATCGTCGGATTCAAGCCCTTTGGGCAAACATCTACGCAATTCATGATGGTGTGGCAGCGGAAGAGCCGGTAGGGGTCTTCCAGATTGTCCAGTCGCTCGGCAGTGGCTTCATCGCGGCTGTCGGCGAGAAAACGGTAGGCCTGTAGCAGACCAGCCGGTCCGACGAATTTGTCTGGGTTCCACCAGAAGCTGGGGCAACTGGTCGAGCAGGCTGCGCACAGGATGCACTCGTACAGGCCGTTGAGCTCTTCACGCTCCTCGGGTGACTGCAGTCTTTCGGTTTCAGGCGGAATGTTGTCGTTGACCAGGTAAGGCTTGATCGAGTGATACTGCTTGAAGAACTGCGTCATGTCGACGATCAGGTCGCGGATGACGGGCAACCCGGGCAGGGGTTTGAGGACGATGGGGTTCTTCAGCGTCATCATGTTGGTCAGGCAGGCCAGGCCGTTCTTGCCGTTGATGTTCATCGCGTCTGAGCCGCACACGCCCTCGCGGCAGGAGCGTCGGAACGACAGCGAAGGATCCTGGGCCTTTAGTTTCATCAGGGCATCCAGCAGCATGCGCTCGTTTCCTTCGAGTTCGATCTCGATGGTCTGCATGTACGGCTTGGCGTCCTTCTCCGGGTCGTAGCGGTAGATCTGGAAAACGCGTTTTTGCATGGCAGTGCTCTTGTGTTGAATCTAGGCTTTTTGCGACTTGGGCGATAGTACGTACTAAAACGTACGGACCTTCGGAGGGACCGAATCGACGGTCAGCGGTTTGAGCTGGACGGGCTTGTAGGACAGGCGGTTGTCCTGGCTGAACCAGAGGGTGTGCTTCATCCAGTTGGCGTCGTCGCGGCCCAGCGGCGCGACCGGGTCGTCGGCTGGGCGCTCGTAATCGCTCACGGTATGTGCGCCACGGCATTCCTTGCGGGCTGCTGCCGAGACGATGGTGGCTTGCGCGCACTCGATCAGGTTGTCGACTTCAAGGGCTTCGATGCGTGCGGTATTGAACACGCGCGACTTGTCCTTGAGGCCCACAGTCTTCACGCGCTCGCGCAAGGCCGCGATCTGCTCGACACCCTGGTCCATCATGGCCTGGGTGCGGAACACGCCTGCATGCGCCTGCATGGAGGCGCGGATGTCGTTGGCGACGTCCTGCGCGTACTCGCCGGCCTGGGCGTTATCCAGTCGGTTCAGTCGGGCCAGCGTCAGCTCGGCCGCATCGGCCGGCAAATCCTTGTGCGTCTTTTGGCGGCCGGCGAATTCGACAATGTGATTGCCCGCAGCGCGGCCGAAGACCAGCAGGTCCAGGAGCGAGTTGGTGCCTAGCCGGTTGGCGCCGTGCACGCTCACGCAGGAGCACTCACCCACTGCATAAAGGCCGTTGACAGGGGCGTTGTGATTGTCGCCCTGCTGGGTTACCACCTGACCGTGGATGTTGGTGGGAATGCCGCCCATCTGGTAGTGAATGGTGGGTACCACCGGGATGGGCTCGCGGGTGATGTCGACGTTGGCGAAGTTCACACCGATTTCGTACACGGAAGGCAGGCGCTTGTGAATGGTCTCCGCGCCCAGGTGATCCAGCTTGAGCAGCACGTAGTCCTTGTTTGGCCCGCAGCCACGCCCTTCCTTGATTTCCTGGTCCATGGAGCGCGAGACGAAATCGCGCGGGGCCAGGTCTTTCAGGGTGGGCGCGTAGCGCTCCATGAAGCGCTCGCCATTGCTGTTGAGCAAAATGGCGCCCTCGCCACGGCAGCCCTCAGTCAGCAGCACGCCCGCGCCAGCCACGCCAGTGGGGTGAAACTGCCAGAACTCCATGTCTTCCAGCGGAATGCCTGCGCGTGCGGCCATGCCCATGCCGTCGCCTGTGTTGATAAAGGCATTGGTGGAGGCAGCGAAGATGCGGCCCGCCCCGCCCGTGGCCAGCAGGGTGGTCTTGGCCTCCAGGATGTGCAGATCGCCGGTTTCCATCTCAAGTGCGGTGACGCCCACGACGTCGCCCTGGGCATCGCGGATCAGATCGAGCGCCATCCACTCCACGAAGAAGCTGGTCTTGGCCTTGACGTTCTGCTGGTACAGGGTGTGCAGCATCGCATGGCCGGTGCGGTCAGCGGCAGCGCAGGCGCGCTGCACCGGCTTTTCGCCGTAGTTGGCGGTGTGGCCACCGAAAGGGCGCTGGTAGATGGTGCCGTCCGGATTGCGGTCGAAGGGCATGCCCATGTGTTCGAGGTCATAGACCACCTTGGGCGCTTCGCGGCACATGAACTCGATGGCGTCCTGGTCGCCCAGCCAGTCCGAGCCTTTGACGGTGTCGTAGAAGTGATAGTGCCAGTTGTCCTCGGACATGTTGCCCAGCGATGCGCCGATGCCACCTTGCGCAGCGACGGTGTGCGAACGGGTCGGGAAGACCTTGGACAGCACGGCCACATTCAGGCCGGCTCGCGAGAGCTGTAGCGAAGCGCGCATGCCAGAGCCGCCGGCGCCGACGATGACAACGTCGAACTTGCGGCGGGTGATGTTTTGAGAGGTATACGACATTCCTACAGTCTCCAGAGAACTTGAATGGCCCAGCCGGCACATCCCGTGAGCCAGACGATGGTGAAGATCTGCAGCACCAGGCGCAGGCCGACAGGCTTGATGTAATCCATGAACACATCGCGCATGCCCACCCATACATGCCACAACAGGGCGACGATCACGGAGAAAGTCAGCACCTTCATCCACTGGGAAGCAAAGATGCCAGCCCATTTTTCATAGCCGATCGGGCCGCGCGAAAAAACCACCTGCGCCAGCACCACGATGGTGAACAGAGCCATCAGGCCAGCCGTCACCCGCTGGCTGAGCCAGTCTCGTAGTCCGTAGTGGGCACCGGTGACGATGCGCTTTGAGCCGTAGTTCACAGACATTTCGGTTTCCTTGGGTTGGACAAAGGCGCCCCAGGCGGGGCATCCCATTAAGTCAGATTGCTTAGTAAAGACCGAACAGCTTGGCGCCCAGCACCAGTGTCAGAAGAATGCTCACGGCCAAGGTGAAAACGGCGGAGGTCTTGCCAAATTCCTTGCTCACTGCCTTGTGGCTCACGTCCATCCAAAGATGACGCAGGCCGGCGATGAAGTGGTGCAGATAGGCCCAGATGAGGGCCAGTGCCACCAGTTTGATGAGCCAGCCCGGAAAAAACCAAAGGCCGCTGTTGAAGGCGGCCCTGAATCTGGCGAAGGAGTATTCGGATGAGAGCGAGGTGTCAAACATCCAGATGATGAACGGCATCAGCGCGAACATCAGAACGCCACTGACACGGTGCAGGATGGAGACCACCCCGGCAACGGGTAGGCGATAGGAGGGAAGGTCGGTCAGTGCATTGATGTTGCGGAATTCGGGGCGCTTCTTTGCAAGCTCTGTCATGGCGTGGCTTTCGTGTTGTGATGCATGCGCTGATGTGTTCGAGAAATCCGAACAACCCAAAATTCTATTGCAACGGGCGCGTGTCTCCGGAATGACTGAGTATATTTCCCACTAACTCAATTCATTGCGGTAGTGATGCGTATCGGTCCGATAGAGGCCGCGGCGTAACTCAACCGGCTGGTCGTTGTAGGTGAAAGCAACGCGTTCCACACTCAGAAGCGGGGTGCCGGGGGCTACTTTTAGGTGCGTTGCCTGCGCCCTGTCGGCCGCAAGCGCACGAATCTTTTCTTCGGCCCGCACCGTGCGCACACCGAATTCGACCTCAAACATCGCGTAGGTTGGCCCTTTGTAGGCCGCCATCTGGTGCGCGGTGAGTCCCTTGAAGCTGCTGCCTGGCAACCAGATGTCTTCCAAAATGGTGGGCACGCCGCCAAAGGAGAGCACTCTGCGCACCTGCATCACTGCATCGCCGGTGCGCAGCCCCAGTGCGCGGGCTACGTCGGCTGGCGCGCGCACCCGCTTGCATTCGAGGATGGCGCGATCGGCAGGCCCCTCGCTGGCCTGGTCGCCGCTGTCGGGCATCAGCTTGAGGAAGCGGTAGCGCACATGTTGCTCGGAATGCGTAGCCACATACGTGCCCTTGCCCTGCCTGCGCACCACCAGGTTCTCGGCAGCCAGTTCGTCGATGGCCTTGCGCACCGTGCCTTGGCTCACCCGAAAACGCGCGGCCAGATCCATCTCGCTCGGAATGGCTTCGCCCGGCTTCCATTCGCCCGCTTCCAGGCTTTGCAAAATCAGGGTCTTGATCTGCTGATACAGGGGGCTGAAGGCGGGCGCAGCCTGTCCCGCAGCCTCAGTGCCGGCAGTGCCAGCCTCAGCGAATGAAGTGGGTGTGGCGGCCATGATGCGAACGATGAGCCTGGGTCTGGCGCATGCTGGAAAGCAGTGATTTCACCATTCCAATCATATCTTATATAAGACATAAGACAAGTTGACGTTCTCGGGTTTTCGCGAGTAAACTTCGCGGTTCACCAGCGATGGTTTTGCCACCCGGTACGGCCGAAGATCCGCCTGGCGCGGCGCTGGTTCCTTATCAACGTTTCGGAGATTTCCATGAGCAAAAAGCCTGTCCGCGTTGCCGTCACCGGTGCCGCAGGTCAAATCGGTTACGCCCTGCTGTTTCGCATCGCGTCTGGTGAAATGCTGGGCAAGGACCAGCCAGTCATCCTTCAGTTGCTGGAAATCCCCGACGAGAAAGCCCAGAAGGCACTCAAGGGCGTCATGATGGAGTTGGACGATTGCGCCTTCCCACTGCTGGCCGGCATGGAGGCCCACAGCGATCCCATGACTGCCTTCAAGGACACCGACTACGCCTTGCTGGTCGGCTCGCGCCCGCGCGGCCCCGGCATGGAGCGCGCCGAGCTGCTGTCCATCAACGGTCAGATCTTCATCGGTCAGGGCAAGGCTCTGGACAAGGTCGCCAGCCGCAACGTCAAGGTTCTGGTCGTGGGCAACCCTGCCAACACCAACGCCTACATCGCGATGAAAAGCGCCACCAGCCTGCCGCGCGAGAACTTTACCGCCATGCTGCGCCTGGACCACAACCGCGCGCTGTCCCAGATTGCTGCCAAAACCGGCGTGAAGGTTGGCGACATCGAGAAGATGGCCGTGTGGGGCAACCACTCGCCCACCATGTATGCCGACTACCGTTTCGCCACCGCTGGCGGCAAGTCCATCAAGGACATGGTCAATGACCAAGTCTGGAACGCCGACGTGTTTCTGCCCACCGTGGGCAAGCGCGGCGCCGCCATCATCGAAGCGCGCGGCCTGTCATCTGCTGCCTCCGCTGCAAATGCGGCCATTGATCACATGCGTGACTGGGCCCTGGGCACGAACGGCAAGTGGGTCACCATGGGCGTGCCCTCCAACGGCGAATACGGAATCCCCAAGGACGTCATGTTCGGCTTTCCGGTCACCACCGAGAACGGCAAGTACACCATCGTGCAAGGTCTGCCCATCGACGCGTTCAGCCAGGAGCGCATCAACAAGACGCTCAAGGAGTTGCAGGATGAGCAGGCCGGCGTGGCTCACCTTCTCTGATTCATGAAGCACCCTCGCGACGTTCTGCTGGGCGCCCAGGCGCAGACTGGCTTCATTCCGGTCTGCGACCACTACAGCGGCGTCGAGGTGCGCATGCGCAAGAGCCTGGCGCTGCAGGCCGAGATGGCACAGGAGTTCGGGGCATGTGTCTTTGACGTCACGCTCGACTGCGAAGACGGCGCCCCTGTGGGTGGAGAGCGCGACCATGCGCAATTGGTGACGGCGCTGGCTCTGCAGGCGGCGCCCGATGCGCGCGTGGCGGTGCGCGTCCACCCGGTGGACCACCCGGCTTTCGAGCAGGACATCGCCACCATCGCGGGCAAGGCCGGCCAGCGCCTGTGCCACGTCATGATCCCCAAGGTCGAGACGGTGCAGGACATCGAGCGTGCCAGCAAGGCGCTGGATGCTGCCGGCGCGTCGCAGCTTGCCTTGCACGCTTTGATCGAATCTCCCGCTGCGGTGCACCGCGCATTCGACATCGCCGCCCATCCGCGCCTGCAGTCGCTCAGCTTTGGTCTGATGGATTTTGTCTCGGCCCATGGCGGTGCGATTCCGTCCGAGGGCATGGGTATCGAGGGGCAATTCACGCATCCTCTCGTGGTGCGTGCCAAGCTTGATATCTCATCAGCCTGCCATTCGCACGGCAAAGTGCCATCGCATTGCGTGGTGACTGAATTCAAGAACACGGCGGCGCTGGCCGCAGTGGCGCGCAGGGCCGCTCGCGAATTGGGTTACACCCGCATGTGGAGCATCCATCCCGATCAGATTCGTCCCATCCTGGAAGCCTTTGCTCCCAGCGCACACGAAATCGAGATTGCGGCCAAAATCGTGCTGGCTGCGGCGCAGGCCGATTGGGCGCCGATCAGTTTCGAGGGCAAGTTGGAAGACAGAGCGAGCTATCGTTATTACTGGCAGATGCTGGAGCGAGCGCACCAGACTGGAAGAAAACTGCCCCAGGAAGTGCTGGGCTGGATGCATGTCCCGCCCCAATGAATTCCAAGGAGACAAGCCCTATGAAAGCCTTTCTCGCCGCCGTGCTGATCGCATCGGTGCCTGCATTGGGGCTGGCACAAGCCGTCTCCGTCCCCAAGCCGACGGCCAAGACCGTGACAAAGCCCGCGACCAAGAGCAAGCTGGCTCCTTCCGCGCAAAAGGCCGTCGAGGAAAACACGCCAATCGACGACGATGTCAGCGTTGACCTGAGCCCGGCTGAGCTTGAAGTGGCACGGAAGGTGCATGTCGGCGACATGCCTTGCGAACTCGGCGCCAGCGTGAAGATCGTGCCTCTGCGGCACGAAGGATTGTTCCTGGTCACCACCAAGGGGCATCGCTTTAGCATGCAGCCGGTGGAGAGCCGCACAGGTGCCGTTCGCCTCGAAGACCCCAGGCGCGGCGCGATGTGGCTGCAGCTTGGCAACAAGTCCATGCTGATGAGCCAGAAGCTCGGTCAACGCCTGGCTGATGAATGTCAGAGCCCGGCGCAGGTCACCTACGCTGAACATATCAAAGCCAACCCTTTGCCCAGCATCCTGGAGAAGCTGCCCGCTGCGACGCTCGCTCCCCTGGAGCCTGCGGGCACCAGCACTGAAGTGGCTGTCCCGCGTCGCGCCATCCTGGGCCGCACTGACTGCGGCAGGGCCGTGACTTGTTGATTCGATTGATTTGATTCCTGAACACTGAGAGTAAAGAACCATGTTGCAAGCCTATCAAGCCCATGTCGCCGAACGCGCCGCGCTCGGCATTCCGCCGCTGCCACTGTCAGCAAAGCAAACCGGCGAGTTGATCGAACTGCTGAAGAACCCGCCTGCAGGGCAGAACGATCTTTTGCTGAACCTGATTACCCATCGTGTGCCTGCCGGCGTGGACGACGCCGCCAAGGTCAAGGCCAGCTATCTGGCTGCCGTAGCGCACGGCACTGAAAAGTGCAGCATCCTCAGCCGCGCCAAGGCCACTGAGTTGCTGGGTACCATGCTGGGCGGCTTCAACATCAGCCCGCTGATCGACCTGCTGGACGATGCCGAAGTGGGCGCGGTAGCGGCAGAAGGCCTTAAGAAAACGCTGTTGATGTTCGACCAGTTCCATGACGTCAAGGAAAAAGCCGACAAGGGCAACGCCCATGCCAAGGCCGTGCTGCAAAGCTGGGCTGATGCGCAGTGGTTCACCAGCCGCCCCGAGGTGCCGCAAAGCATCACGGTCAGCATTTTCAAAGTGGCCGGCGAGATCAACACCGACGACCTCTCCCCCGCACCTGATGCCTGGAGCCGCCCCGACATCCCCTTGCATGCCCTGGCCATGCACAAGAACCCGCGACCCGGCATCACCCCCGAGGAAGACGGCAAGCGCGGCCCGATCAAATTCATTCAAGACCTGCGCGCGCGTGGCCATCTGGTGGCCTATGTGGGTGACGTGGTCGGCACGGGGTCGTCCCGCAAGTCGGCCACCAATTCGGTGCTGTGGTTCACCGGCGAAGACATTCCGTTCGTGCCCAACAAGCGCTTCGGCGGTGTCTGCCTGGGCGCCAAGATTGCGCCCATCTTCTACAACACCATGGAAGACGCAGGCGCTCTGCCGATCGAGCTGGATGTGAGCAAGATGGACATGGGCGACACCGTCGAGCTGCGCCCCTACGAAGGCAAGGCTTTGAAGAATGGCGAGGTGATCGCGCAGTTCAAGGTCAAGAGCGATGTGCTGTTTGACGAAGTGCGCGCTGGTGGACGCATTCCGCTGATCGTGGGCCGAGGCCTCACGGCCAAGGCGCGCGAGGCATTGGGGCTGGCGCCTTCCACTCAGTTTCGCCTGCCCCAGGCCCCGGTGGATACCAAGAAGGGCTTCACGCTGGCGCAAAAGATGGTGGGCCGTGCCTGCGGCCTGCCCGAAGGCCAGGGCGTGCGCCCCGGCACCTATTGTGAGCCGCGCATGACATCGGTGGGCTCGCAGGACACCACTGGCCCCATGACCCGCGACGAGCTCAAAGACCTGGCTTGCCTGGGCTTCTCGGCCGATCTGGTGATGCAATCCTTCTGCCACACGGCGGCCTACCCCAAGCCGGTGGACGTCAAGATGCACCATGAGCTCCCCGATTTCATGAGCACGCGCGGCGGCGTCTCGCTCAACCCCGGTGACGGCGTGATCCATAGCTGGCTCAACCGCCTGCTGCTGCCCGATACCGTGGGCACTGGGGCCGACAGCCACACCCGTTTCCCCATCGGCATCAGCTTCCCCGCAGGCTCCGGCCTAGTGGCGTTTGCCGCCGCCACTGGCGTGATGCCACTGGACATGCCCGAATCAGTGCTGGTGCGCTTCAAGGGCAAGATGCAGCCCGGCGTCACCCTGCGCGATCTGGTCAACGCGATTCCGCTCTACGCGATCAAGGCCGGCCTGCTGACCGTGGAGAAGCAAGGCAAGAAGAACATCTTCTCAGGCCGCATTCTGGAAATCGAAGGCCTGCCCGATCTGAAAGTGGAGCAAGCCTTCGAGCTGTCCGATGCGTCGGCCGAGCGCTCCGCCGCCGGCTGCACCGTGCATCTGAACAAAGAGCCCATCATCGAATACATCAACAGCAACATCACCCTGATGCGCTGGATGATCGCCAATGGCTATGCCGACGCACGCACCCTGGCGCGCCGCATTGCCGCGCAAGAGGCCTGGCTCAAAGACCCGCAATTGCTCAAGGGCGACGCCGATGCCGACTACGCCGCTGTGATCGAGATCGACCTGGCCGACGTGCACGAGCCCATCGTGGCCTGCCCCAACGACCCGGACGACGTCAAGACCCTGTCCGAAGTGGCCGGTGCCAAGATCGACGAAGTCTTCATCGGCTCGTGCATGACCAACATCGGTCACTTCCGCGCGGCATCCAAGCTGCTCGAAGGTAAGCGCGACATCCCAGTCAAACTCTGGGTGGCACCGCCCACCAAGATGGACGCCATGCAGCTCACCGAAGAAGGCCACTATGGCGTGCTGGGCAGTGCCGGCGCGCGCATGGAAATGCCCGGCTGCTCGCTGTGCATGGGCAATCAGGCCCAGGTGAAGGAGGGCGCCACGGTGTTCTCCACTTCCACCCGCAATTTCCCCAACCGCCTGGGCAAGAACAGCAACGTGTACCTGGGCAGCGCCGAGCTCGCTTCCATCTGCTCCAAGCTGGGTCGCATCCCGACCAAGCAAGAGTACATGCTTGACATGGGTGTGCTCACTGCGGCGAGTGGCACCGTTTACCAGTACATGAACTTTGACCAGATCAAGAGCTTCAAGGACGTGGCCGATACGGTGACGGGCTGAGACCTTGGTATGTAGCCGCCGTTTGCGGTGAACGCCACTGCTCTGTTTCTGACTGAGCGAGCGTTCGAAGCTTGGGGTGGTCCTGCACCCGCTACCATCGGGCCAATTCAACGCTGGCAAGGTGCGCTCCATGTTTCGTTCGTTCTTCCTGTCTCGACGATGGCTGCCGTGGTCGCTGCTGGGCACCGCGTTGATTCTGTTCGCCACCTGGTACCGGGTGAACCTGGACGTGCAGATCAACGAATGGTTTGGCACCTTCTACGACCTGGTGCAAAAGGCCCTGGGCAAGCCGGGCAGCATCACGCTGCCTGAGTTCTGGGGCCACCTGATGACCTTCGGGCGTATCGCCTTGGTGTACGTGACCATCGCGGTGGTGCTGGATTTTTTCGTCAAGCACTACATCTTCCGTTGGCGCACCGCGATGAATGACTATTACATGGCGCACTGGGAGCGCCTGCGCCACATCGAAGGTGCGGCGCAGCGGGTGCAGGAAGACACCATGCGCTTTGCCCGCATCATGGAAAGCCTGGGAGTTGACTTCATGCGCAGCATGATGACGCTGGTGGCGTTTCTGCCGATTCTGTGGGCGCTGTCTGCCAAGGTGACCGAGCTGCCTTGGGTCGGCCCGGTGTCGCATTCTCTGGTCTGGGTGGCCATCGGCTTCGCGCTCGCAGGTACGGTGGTGATGGCCCTCGTCGGCATCAAGTTGCCGGGCCTGGAGTTCCACAACCAGCGTGTGGAGGCGGCCTACCGCAAAGAGCTGGTGCATGGCGAGGACGACGCCGGCCGCGCCAGCCCGGCGGTGGCGCAGTCGCTGTTTCGCAATGTGCGGCACAACTACTTCAGACTGTTCTTTCACTACCTGTACTTTGATGTGGTGAAGTGGTCGTATCTGCAGTTTGGTGTGCTGGTGCCCTACATCGCGCTGGGGCCAACGCTTGTGGCCGGCCTGATCACCTTGGGCGTGATGCAACAAATCGTGCGCGCCTTCGGTCGGGTGGAGCAGTCGTTCCAATACCTGGTGTTGAGCTGGACCACGGTGGTTGAGCTGATCTCGGTGTACAAGCGGCTGCGGGCGTTTGAGCGGCAGATCGCGCAGGGGGCGCAGATGGGGCCTGTCGCGGCGCAGCCCTAAGTGGAATGGCACTTACTTAAGCAAAAGATGCTTGTCATCCCGGCCTTGAGCCGGGATCCATGTCACCTTGGCCAACCAATCTGTCATAGTGAAGTGGATCCCGGCTCAAGGCCGGGATGACAGGTTTCTTGGGAATTTACGGTTTAAATAAGTGCCATTCGTCCTAAGTGCATTTTTGGTGACGCCCGAAGCTGGCCGACGCGCGGGACGAGATGGTGTTGGAGGCTGCGTTCAATGGGCAATGCGACGCCATCGTCACCTGGAATTTGCGCGACTTTGCTGCCGCCGCACAGCTTGGAATCGAAGTGTTGAGCCCCGATGTGTTTGTGAAGCAGTTGAAGGAGTTGTCATCATGAGTGCACTCAGCGTCCGTTTGCCCGAATCTCTGCACAAGAATGCCAAGGAGTTTGCTGCTCAGGAGGGCATCTCTGTCAATCAGCTGATCAGCACCGCACTGGCCGAGAAGCTGTCGGCGCTGGCCACAGAAGATTATCTTGAGCAGCGGGCCAAGCGAGCAAGTAGGAAGAAGTTTGATGCAGCTTTGTCGCTCGTGCCCGACGCCCTCCCGGAAAGAGCGGATCGTAAATGACGGCCAAGGTGTCGGCAGTTCCGGCCGGTGTTTCCGCCAGGGCGATCTGACTCACCTGAACAGAACACATCAAATCAAGCGCCCTCTTTCTTGTATGCTGTGAGGCTTTGGCATTATTGGCCGATACCCGTTTTTCAATCACCGCTTTGGACAAGAGAGAGTTCACCATGACACGCGTTTTCAATTTCAGCCCTGGCCCCGCCACCCTGCCCGAACCCGTGCTGCGCAAGGCAGCCGAGGAAATGCTCGACTGGCACGGCAGCGGCATGTCCGTGATGGAAATGAGCCATCGGGGCAAGGAGTTCATCTCCATCCATGCCCAGGCCGAGAGCCTGCTGCGTGAGCTGATGGGGGTGCCGGCCAATTACAGAGTGCTGTTCATGCAGGGCGGCGCCATTGGCGAGAACGCCATCGTGCCGATGAACCTGATCGGAAAAACCGGCAAGGCCGACTATGTCAGCACCGGCGACTGGTCCAAGAAATCCATCAAGGAAGCCAAGAGCTACGGCAAGGTCAATGTGGCTGCTTCAGGCGAAGCCAGCACCTTCACCGCCATCCCCGCGCGCAGCGAGTGGAAGCTCGACCCCGAGGCGTCCTATGTGCACATCTGCTCAAACGAAACCATTAGCGGCGTCGAATACCACTGGACGCCCGACACTGGCGCAGTGCCGCTGGTGGCCGACATGTCCTCAAACATCCTGTCTCGCCCCGTCGATGTGAGCAAATACGGCCTGATCTACGCTGGCGCGCAAAAGAACATGGGCCCGTCTGGCCTGACCATCGTGATCGTGCGCGACGATCTGATTGGCCATGCGCTGCCCATCTGTCCCTCGGCGTTCAATTACCAGTTGCAATCCGAGAACGACTCCATGTACAACACCCCGCCCACTTACGCGATCTACATCGCCGGCTTGGTGCTGCAGCATGTCAAGGACCAAGGCGGCCTCAAGGCCATGGAAGCGCACAACAAGGCCAAAGCAGCCATCTTGTACGACTACCTGGACAACAGCAGTTTCTACAGTAACCCGGTCGCGCGCGAAGACCGCTCGCTGATGAACGTGCCCTTCAAGCTCAAGGACGATGCGCTGGACGACGCCTTCCTCAAGGGCGCGCAGGCCAAGGGCATGATCCAGCTCAAGGGCCACCGCTCGGTCGGTGGCATGCGTGCTTCCATCTACAACGCCATGCCCATCGAGGGCGTCAAGGCACTGGTGACCTACATGAAGGAATTCGAGGTTCAAAATGGCTAAGCCCTTTAAGGTACTGGTGCTCAACCAGATCGCCGCCAGCGGGCTCAAGCGACTGCCCGCCGCCGGCTACACCACTGGCAAGGACATCACCGAACCCGACGCAGTGCTGGTGCGCTCAGCCGACATGCACAGCATGGACATTCCCGCCAGCGTCAAGGCCATTGGCCGTGCTGGCGCCGGCACCAACAACATTCCCGTCAAGGCCATGAGCGCGCGCGGCGTGCCGGTGTTCAATGCACCGGGTGCCAACGCCAACGCAGTCAAAGAGCTGGTGCTGGCCGGCATGCTGATGGCCGCGCGCAATCTGGCGCCGGCGCAGCGTTTCGTCGAGCAACTCGACCCGAACTCGCCCGACTTGGACAAGACCGTCGAAGACGGCAAGAAGAACTTCGCTGGCTATGAGCTGGCCGGCCAGACCCTGGGCATCGTTGGTCTGGGCAAGATCGGCTGCCTGGTGGCTGATGCCGCCATCAAGTTGGGCATGGATGTGCTGGGTTATGACCCAGAGATCACCGTGGACGCCGCCTGGAGCCTGCCCGCCCAGGTGAAGAAGGCCACCAGCGTGACCGACGTGCTCAAGCACTCCAATTTCATCACGCTGCATGTGCCACTGGTGGAAGCCACCCGCGACCTCATCAATGAAAAGAACGTGGGGCTCACCATGCCCGGCACGGTCGTGCTCAATTTCTCCCGCGAAGGCGTTGTCAGCGACTCGGCCATGCTGGCGTCACTCGCCAGTGGCCACCTGGGTTGGTATGTCTGCGATTTTCCCAGTGGCAAGATCCTCAAGCACCCCAAGGTCGTGGCCCTGCCGCACCTGGGCGCATCCACCCGAGAGGCTGAGGAGAACTGCGCCATCATGGTGGCCGACCAGTTACGCGACTATCTTGAAAATGGCAACGTCGCCAACGCGGTGAACTTCCCCAACGTCAGCATGGGCCGTGAGTCGCGCTTTCGCGTGGCGATTGCCAATGCCAACGTGCCCAACATGCTGGGGCAGATCTCCACCGCCATGGCTCAAGCGGGCCTGAACATCCACAACATGGTCAACAAGTCGCGCGGCGACATGGCCTACACCCTGGTCGATGTGGACAGCCCCGCAGGCGACAGTGTGATGGCGGCACTCAAGGGCATTGAAGGCGTGCTGGCGGTGCGCTATCTGCCGCAGGAAGTTTGAGCCTAGCGAGCGTGACCCTGGCCGGTGATGGATTCGAGCGGCGCACAATGGGGCTCTGATTCATCACCGCCGGAGTTTGAGATGCCACACGCTTTTCCAGACGCTCTCAAGACCTTCAAGTCCGCCTCAGGCAAGACCGGCAGCTTCTACTCGTTGCCCGCCTTGGCGCGGCAGTACCCCAAGATCAATCGACTGCCCGTCTCCATGCGCATCGTGCTGGAGTCGGTGCTGCGCAACTGCGATGGCGCCAAGCTCACGCCCGAGCATGTGCGCCAGATCGCCAACTGGTTTCCCAATGCCGACCGCACCGACGAAATTCCTTTCGTGGTGGCGCGCGTGGTGCTGCAAGATTTCACCGGTGTGCCGCTGCTGGCTGATCTGGCGGCCATGCGCAGTGTGGCGGTCCGCCTGGGAAAAAATCCGGGCGCCGTGGAACCCCTGGTACCGGTGGATCTGGTGGTCGATCACTCCATCATGGTGGACCACTACGGCGCCAGCAACTCATTGGACTTGAACATGAAGCTGGAGTTTGCCCGCAACCGCGAGCGCTACCAGTTCATGAAATGGGGCATGCAAGCCTTCAAGACATTCGGCGTGGTGCCGCCGGGCTTTGGCATCGTGCATCAAGTGAACCTGGAGTATCTGGCGCGCGGCGTACACAAGACGCAAGATGGCATCTACTACCCCGACTCGCTGGTGGGCACCGACAGCCACACCACCATGATCAATGGCATTGGCGTGGTGGGCTGGGGTGTGGGCGGCATCGAGGCCGAGGCCGCGATGCTGGGCCAGCCGGTGTACATGCTCACGCCCGATGTGGTGGGCTTTGAGCTCACTGGCCGGCTGCGCGAAGGCTGCACCGCGACCGACCTGGTGCTCAGCGTCACCGAGATTCTTCGCCAGCAGAAAGTCGTGGGAAAGTTTGTTGAGTTTTTTGGCGAAGGCACACGCACGCTCGCGGTGCCTGACCGCGCGACGATTGGCAACATGGCACCCGAGTACGGCGCGACCATGGGCTTTTTTCCGGTGGACGAAAAGACCATCGACTACCTGCGTGGCACCGGCCGCACCCGCGAGCAGATCGAAATGCTGGAGGCCTACTTCCGCGCGCAAGAGATGTGGGGCGTGCCGCAAGCCGGGCAGATCGATTACTCGCAGGTGGTGCAATTCGACCTCGGCTCTGTCACGCCCAGCCTGGCCGGCCCCAAGCGCCCGCAGGACCGCATCGAGTTGGGCAAGGTGGCGCAGAGCTTTTCGCGCCTGTTCAGCCAGCCGGTCGCTGACAATGGCTTCAATCAGGCTGCCGATCGCCTGCCCACGCGGCATGCGGTGCGGCTTGGTTCATCAAAGTCCACGGCGAAATCCAAAGCCAAAGTCGACGACATCACCATCGGCAATGGCGACGTGCTGATTGCAGCCATCACCAGTTGCACCAACACATCCAACCCCGGCGTGCTGCTGGCCGCTGGCCTGCTGGCCAAGAAAGCGGTGGAGGCGGGGCTCAAGGTCAAGCCGCACATCAAGACCTCGCTGGCGCCGGGCTCTCGCATCGTCACCGAGTATTTCGAGAAGGCGGGCTTGCTGCCGTATCTTGAGAAGCTGGGCTTCTCGGTGGTCGGCTATGGCTGCACCACCTGCATAGGCAACTCGGGCGACCTGGCGCCTGAGATCAATGAAGTTATCACCGGCAACGATCTAATCTGCGCGGCGGTGCTCTCAGGCAACCGCAACTTCGAGGCGCGCATTCATCCCAACATCAAGGCCAACTTTCTGGCCAGCCCACTGCTGGTGGTGGCCTATGCCATCGCGGGCACGGTGCGCAGGGATTTGATGAGTGAGCCCGTCGGCCAGGGCCGCGGCGGCAAAGATGTGTACCTGGGTGACATCTGGCCGACCAGCGATGAAATTCACAAACTCATGAAGTACGCTCTCAATGGCCGCGCCTACCGCGACAACTATGCCAAGGTCAAGAGCGAGCCAGGTGTCCTGTGGGAGCGCATCAAGGGTGTGAGCGGCGAGACCTACACCTGGCCAGCCAGCACCTACATCGCACAGCCTCCGTTCTTCCAGGACTTCACGCTGCAGCCGCCAGCACCACACGGCGCGGGCGATGCGATCGCGGTGCGCGGCGCGCGCATCATGGCCTTGTTTGGCGACTCCATCACCACCGACCACATCTCACCGGCCGGCTCCATCAAGGCCAGCACGCCCGCTGGCCAGTGGCTGCAGGACCACGGCGTGAGTACGCTCGACTTCAACAGCTACGGCTCGCGTCGCGGCAACCATGAGGTGATGATGCGCGGCACTTTCGCCAATGTGCGTATCAAGAACCTTCTGATTCCGGCGGGGCCCGATGGCTCGCGCGAAGAAGGCGGCCTCACGATTTATCGCGACGATGATGGTCAGACACAAAAGATGTTCATCTACGACGCCGCCATGAAATACATGGCACAAGGCCGCCCCACAGTGATCTTCGCCGGCGAAGAATACGGCACTGGCTCATCGCGTGATTGGGCCGCCAAGGGCACGCAGTTGCTGGGCATCAAGGCAGTGATTGCGCGCAGCTTTGAGCGCATCCACCGCAGCAATCTGGTGGGCATGGGCGTGCTGCCGCTGCAGTTCAAGGGCAGCGACTCCTGGCAATCGCTGACCTTGAAGGGCGACGAGCAGGTGGACGTGATTCCCGATCCGCAACTCAAGCCGCAGAGCGACGCCATGCTGGTGGTCACGCGCCGTGACGGCAGCCGACAGGAGCTGACGCTCACGCTGCGCATCGACACGCCCATTGAAGTCGACTACTACCTGCACGGCGGCATTCTGCCCTTTGTGCTGCGCCAATTGCTGCAGACCGCATGAAACCAACGGCGATCATTGCTGGCGGTGGCATAGGTGGCCTTGCGGCTGCGGGGGCCTGCATGCGTGCAGGCTGGCAGGCGCAGTTGCATGAGCGCGCCGAAGACTTCGGCGAACTGGGCGCGGGTGTGCAACTTGGCCCCAACGTCACTCGGGTCATGCATGAATGGGGGCTTGCGGGCGGACTGCGCGCGGTGGCGGCGTTCCCAGCGGCACTGCGCGTATCGAGTGCGCATGACAACACACCCCTGGGCTTCATGAAACTGGGTGAAGATTTTGTACGCCGCTACGGCGCGCCCTATGCCACCATCCACCGTGCCGATTTGCTTGGAATGATGCTGGCCCTGGCCCGCCATGAAGGAGTTGACTTGAAAGTGTCATCGCCAATTACATCGGTGCTGGACACCGGCGATGCGGTCAGGGCGCGGGTGGCCGACCGATACGATCTGGAAGGCGATGCGCTGGTGGCGGCTGACGGCCTCTGGAGCCGCATTCGCAGCCATGTCTGCGGCGACGGCGCTCCTGTCTCATCGGGTCATGTGGCCTATCGTGGGCTGGTGGCACAGAAAGACTTGCCCCAGCGCATGCGCTCCCAGGACATCAATGTATGGCTTGGCAGCATGCTGCATGTGGTCGCCTATCCTGTGCTGCGCGGCGAAGAGCTCAACGTGGTCGCCATCGTTCAGGGGAGGGCGCGCGGCTCTCACCAGGATTGGAACCAAGATGCGGCCGAAGCCCAGCTTTATGCGGCCATGCAATCGAGCCCAGTCGTCAACGAACTGGTGCAAGCCATAGGCGCCTGGCGCATGTGGGCCCTGAACGACCGCGAGCCAGTGCAGGGTGCGCAGCAAATGGCACGTGGCCGCGTGGCCTTGGTGGGCGACAGCGCACACCCCATGCTGCCATTCTTTGCGCAAGGCGCGGGCATGGCGATAGAAGATGCGGCCGAGCTGGGCCGCATGCTTGCTACCGTGCCTCACGCGGGTGCCGACACACCGCTGGCATTGCGCCGCTACGCAATGAACCGCTGGCAACGCTGTGCGCGAGTGCAGAAGCGGTCACGGGGCAACGGCGACATTTTTCACGCGACGGGCTTCATGCAGTGGGGGCGCGACTTGGCGATGCGGCTTCTGGGCGACAGACTGCTGGATCAGCCTTGGTTGTATGGGTATGGGCGGTAGCCGGGCGGGGCTTTGCATTCTTTGGTGAGCCCGCCGGTTGCCAAGGCCCAGGCTTGCGGCACTCGGGTGCGGATTTCGTTCCCGCATCTGCGGACCGTAGTGGAGCGGCACCAGCTGGTTGAATTCCGTCGGGAAGGGGGGGGCACGACACGAGCGCTACAGCTGCCGAGGGTGCCCCCGCCTGGACACGTGGCCGGGGGCTGTGCGGGGCGCTGATCAGGTCGAACACTCCGCAGTTTGAAGTTGCTTGAATCGCTACGGGGAAGTCATTGTGAAGGCGAGCCACCACGCGTTGCACTAGGACCAACATTGCATTGGCCTTGTCATTGCGATGTTTGCCGCGCCCTGTGATGATGGGGTAGCGCTGATGGGCGTCGTTTGAATTGACGAGCCAACGGACTGCGGCCTCCACTAGCACTTCCGCTGCAGGATGGCTCCACCCATGCAGGTCCAGGCCTTGCGCTTTGGTTGAGTGGCTCAGCACGCGTTTAAGCAGGCGCTTCGCTTCTTCCGGCTCGGCGGTGTCCGTCGATAATTTCAGGGTGCGCAGGCTCGATGCCAGGTGTCGATGGCGCTCAGCCTGTTGCAGGCGTTGGGGCGAGATGGACTGGTTCTCGAAAAGGGCCTTGAACGTGTCTTTGTCGTCCGCCATCCCGAACAGAAATGATCTTGCCCCCGAAAAACGTACTCCATAGCTGATGTGAAAATTCAGCAATTGGAGATCGAAGATGAGCAAGAGAAAAGACGGACAGGCCCGGGGCAAATACACCCTGGAATTCAAGCTGGAGGCGGTTCGCCTGGTCAAAGGGGG
>CANJPU010000065.1 GCA_947476285.1 Comamonadaceae bacterium
CGCATCGCGCCAGGCCCAAACCCAGGACAGAGCGGCCCGCGCATTGGCCGGCAAGACCGTGCTGGTAGTGGACGATGATGGCCAGAACCGCAAGATCGCCAGCATCTATCTGCACCGGCTCGATGTGAACACCCTGCATGCCGAGCACGGCCTGGCCGCCATCGCCATTCTGGAGGCAGGCGCCAAGGTAGATGCCGTCTTGATGGACATGCAGATGCCGGGCATGAGCGGGGTGGAGGCGACCCGCATCATTCGCCAGAATGCGGCGTGCGCGCACATCCCCATCATCGCGCTCACAGCCAACTTCAGCGATCAACATATAGAGCAGGCGCTGGCGGCGGGCATGAACGATTTCATCTCAAAGCCGATGGAGCCCGATCAATTGCGCGACAAGCTCACGGCGCTGTTGGGCGGGGGTGGTGCGCGGCCCATTGCCGCCGGCGCATGTCAGCCGGCCCCGGCGGAGGATGGCGCCGAGTACGGTGGCCTGCCCTTGATCAACGTGCACCGCCTGGAGCAATTGCGCCGCACCGATCCGCTGATCATGCAAGAGTGCCTGGACATCTTCATTCCCCAGATGCAGGAGATGCTGCTGCGCATTGAGACGCATATTGCCGATCGCGACTTCGAGGCGTTCTACAGCGCCTTGCACACGCTGCTGGGCAATGCAGGGGACGCGGGCTTCTACGCGCTGCATCAGTACCTGAAGGCCAAGGTGTATCCGCAAGCGGCGCAGGCCCATGAATGGCCCAGCGAGATCAACTGGCTGGGGACCGCGCACGATCTGTATGGGCGGACGGTGCTGGCGATGCAGGGGACTTATATTGCGGCGCGGTGACCACATTGCTTGATGGCTGCTACAAACTCGCTGTGGCATCCCGCAAGCACCCGCTTCGCGCCCGAATCTAAACCGTTCGTCCATCGCATCGATGCATTGGGACTTGAACCCCTTTGTAATCGGCATCGCATCGACGTTCAGGCCGCAGGCGTGTAGCGGCAAGTTACCATCGCGCATGAGAAAGACATTCCAGCTCCAGGTTGAAGGCAAGCAGCCAGACCGCGTTCTTGATGCCGTCAAGCACGAAATCCGCAAGTACATCAAGCGTGAGCGCCGGCGTGAGCTGCCGGCGGGAGCGGACTTCTGGGATTTCGATTGCGGCTTCGGCCTGGCTCGTGACACTGCTGCCCCAAGCCACTTGGGCAATCTCATCGCCCAGATCGACGAGGCTGCGAAATCAGGCGCGAATTCTTTCTACGTCGAGTTGCTCGCCAAGCCGGGCAAGCGCAAGCCGCGCGATCCTCGGTAGGCGCCAGAGCCGGACATTCTCGATTCGTAGATGGCGGTTTGATCGGCAGCGGGCTCACCGCTCAGGCTTGCCTGAGGCCTGCGCGCGAAGCTTGTCCTTCTTGCTGGGGCGTTTGCCTTTGATGCCGCCAGTGCCGGGCGGCTCCGCGCTGGCCGGTGCTTCCTGCTCCATAGGCTCGAAGCCGGCGATCTGTTCGCGCGGCAGGCTCATGTGTTGGCGCTTTTCGATCAGACAAAAATGCGCCTCGCTGGCCGCACAGACAAAGCTCACGGCCAGCCCGCTTTGACCGGCGCGTCCGGTGCGTCCAATGCGGTGCACATAGGCCACCGCCGAGCGCGGCAGGTCGTAGTTGATCACCACCGGCAACTGCGCGATGTCGATGCCGCGCGCGGCCAAGTCGGTGGTCAGCAGCACGTCCCACTGGCCGTTTTTGAATTCCTGCAGCACCTGCGTGCGCGCGCCCTGGCTCAGGTCGCCGTGAAAGGGCGCGGCAAAGATGCCGCTCTTGTAGAGTTTCCAGGCCACATGCTGGGCGGCGTATCGGGTGGCCACGAAGACCAGCACTTGCTCCCAGCCCTGGTCCTTGATGAGGTGGCGCAGCAACTCGGTGCGGCGCGTTTCGTCGACCTGAATCACCCGCTGCAAGATGGCGGGTTCATTGGCTGCAATGGCCGGCGCATCCACACGCACAGCGTCTCGCATCATGGTGTCGGCAAGCGCCTGCACCTCGGGTGCAATTGTGGCGCTGAAGAAGAGATTCTGGCGTCGGGGTGGCAAGAGCCAGAGCACGCGCCGCAGCTCTTCTGCAAAGCCCAGGTCCAGCAGGCGATCGGCCTCGTCCAGCACCAGCAGCTCTACCGAGTCAAGGCGCAATGCATTGTGCGCAACCAGATCGAGCAAGCGGCCCGGTGTGGCCACCACCACATCGGCACCGCCACGCAAGGCCAGCATTTGCGGATTGATCGAGACGCCGCCAAACAGCACGGCTACCTTGGGTCTGCGCTCCAGTTGCTGGCCCAGACTGCGAATGACTTCTCCCACCTGCGCCGCCAGTTCGCGCGTAGGCACCAGCACCAGAGCGCGCGTGCGCCGAGGCGTGTGTGCGGGGCCTTCTTGCAGGCGTTGCAGCAGTGGCAGCGCAAATGCAGCGGTCTTGCCCGAGCCGGTCTGCGCACAAGCCAGCACGTCGGCTCCGCCAATGGCAAGCGGTGTGGCCAGTGCCTGGATCGGCGTGGCTTGCTCAAAGCCGAGTTGGTGGGCGGCGCGCGCCAGCGCAGGGGAAAGGCCGGGGATGGCAAAGGGCATGGTCTGGTGCGGCGGTTGAATGAATGGTGGTGGTACAGGGGGCACTAAATGGCGGCGCTCTGGTCGGGTTAAGCTTCGGCCATCGGAGTTTGACCATGAAATACCGCCAACTCGGCAAGAGCAACCTGCAAGTATCGCCTGTCTGCCTGGGCGCCATGATGTTTGGCGACCAGACCGGCCTAGACGAAGCACGATCCATCCTCGCCGACGCCCACGAGCGGGGCGTCAATTTTCTCGACACGGCCGATGTCTACACCAAAGGCGCATCAGAGCGCATGCTGGGCGATCTGCTCCAGGGCCAGCGGCACGACTGGGTGTTGGCCACCAAGCTGGGCAACCCGATGACCGGGCGGGTCAATGAAACGCATTTTTCGCGAAGCTGGATGATGCGCGCGGTGGACGACAGCCTGCAGCGCCGGCAAACCGACTACATTGACATCCTCTACATGCACCGCGATGTCAACGGCATGGATCTGGAAGAGCCGGTGCGCGCCTTTGACGCCATGATGCGGGCGGGCAAGATCCGCTACTGGGGCATCTCCAATTTCAATGGCTGGCGCATCGCCGAGGTGATGCGGGTGGCGCAGCGCTTGGGCATGCCAGCCCCGGTGGTTTGCCAGCCTTATTACAACCTTCTCAACCGCATGCCTGAGGTGGAGATATTGCCGGCCTGCGAGCACTACGGCATTGGCGTCACATCCTACAGCCCGATCGCGCGCGGTGTGCTGACTGGCAAGTACGCACCCGGCCAGGCACCCGCGCAGGGAACCCGTGCCGCAAGGGGCGACAAGCGCATGGCCCAGACCGAGTTTCGCGAGGAGTCGCTGCTCATCGCACAAAAGCTCATGGTGCATGCGCAGGCCAAGGGCGTCTCGCTGGCACAGTTTGCCACCGCCTGGGTGCTGGCCCACCGCGCTGTCAGCTCGGTGATTGCCGGGCCTCGCACGCTGGCGCAGTGGCAGGATTATTTCCCCGCCTTGGACTACACCGTTACACGCGAGGATGAAGACCTGATCGACTCGCTGGTGCGGCCAGGCCATCCGTCCACCCCCGGCTTCTCTGATCCGGCCTACCCGCTGTATCCGCGCGTGCGCGGATGATCACGATGAACGCCGACAAGCAAGCGCAGGCAGTGGCTCTGTACTGGGATTTCGAGAACCTGCACGCCAGCCTGTACGAAGACGCGCAGGGCGATGGCAGTTACGGCAGCAAGTCCGACAACCGCTTCAAGGTGCAAGAGCCCCTGATCGATGTGCAGGCCATCGTCGATCTGGCCTCTACGTTTGGACCGCTGGTCATCCACCGTGCCTACTGCAATTGGCAGTATTTCGGGCGCTACCGCGATGTCTTGCTGCACCATGCGGTGGAGCTGATTCAGCTCTTCCCGCCCGGCGCCTCAGCCAAAAATGGCGCCGACATCCGTTTGTGCCTGGACGCGATGGACGACCTGGGACGTTATGGGCACATCGGCACGGTGGTCGTGGTGGGTGGCGACAGCGATTTCACGCCGCTGGCGCAAAGGATAAAGGCTGCCGGCCGCACACTGATTGGCGTGGGGGCGAGAAAGTCCACCAATCGCCACTGGGCCAGCAGTTGCCATGCGTTTCACTACTACGACAGCCTGCCGGGCCACGCAGCCGTGTGAGCGAGATTATCCTAGAAACGGCAGTTGACCGCTTATTTTCAGCAGGAGGTGCCCGTGGACATTGAGCTTTTTGGCCTTGAAGTTCCTCACCTATTGGGTGACAGCGCGTCCAACTGCCGTTTCTAGGATTATGTAAGCCCGAGCGCATGGAACACCCGCACCGCCGCATAGGCATCGTTGCCCGCGTAGATCAGTTGTGCTTCTGACAACCGGGGGTTGGCCCAATTGGATGTGCTGGCCTTGCGCGACTTGATGAAGCGCCGATTGAACAGCACCGCCACCGCGCCCTTGACTCCCATGTCCTTGCGGTAGCCTTGCTCGCGAAAGACTGCGTTCAGTTCCAGCACGTTGTGCGGCTCGACGCCCAGTTTGCTCACGATGCGCCGGCGGTCATCGCCCAGCCCGAAGCCGGCCTTGACAGCGCCCGGGCGCGCCAGAAGATCGGCCACCACGGCGCGGCACTCCAGGTCGTGCAACTGAAACACCCAGGCTTTATCGAGCGTGGCGAGTTGAACAATGTGAGGCCCTTCGGATGCCTCATTCTTCACGAAGGTGGGTTTGGATTCAGTGTCAAAGCCCCATGCCGCGGCCCGCACCAGTTCGCTCCAGGCGTCCTGCGCCTGCGCGGGCGTGGCCACCAGGTGTATGCGATCGAGCCCGAGGCGCTCGAAAGGGTCAAGCAGGGCGATCTGCTCTTTGTCGGGGGTGGGTCGGTGCTGGGTCACAAGCGGATTTTTAGCTCAGAAGCTCTCTGACCTGAGCGGCAATTTCATAAGACCGAAGTCGCGCCGTGTGATCGAAAATCTGCGAGGTGATCATCAGCTCATCGGCCCCGGTGCGTTCGATGAAGTCCTGCAAGGACCGGCGCACGGTGTCGGGCGCGCCAATGGCGGTGCAGGGCAGCACGCCGTTCAGCAAGGCGGTCTCTGCCGGACCCAGGCTTTCGCGGTAGCCAGCAAGCGGCGGCGGCAAACGAATCGGGCGGCCGCTGCGCAGGCTCACAAAGGATTGCTGCATCGAAGTGGCACGCAGATGCGCCTCTTGGTCGGTGTCGGCCGCAAACACATTGAAGCCCAGCATCACATGCGGCTTGGCCAGATGCTCGGAAGGCTTGAAGCCTTCGCGATAGACCTCGATGGCGCGCATCATCAGGGCCGGCGCGAAGTGCGAGGCGAATGCGTAGGGCAGGCCCAGCATGGCCGCCAATTGGGCGCCGAACAGGCTGGAGCCGAGAATCCACACCGGCACCTTCGCGCCCACGCCTGGCACCGCCCGAATGCTCTGGCGCGGGTGGTCGGACATCAGATCCATCAACTCGACCACATCGCGCGGAAACTCATCGGCATCGGTCATCAGGTTGCGGCGCAGTGCCCGTGAGGTGGCCTGGTCGGATCCGGGCGCGCGGCCCAGGCCCAGGTCGATGCGCCCAGGGTAGAGGGCCTCCAGTGTGCCGAACTGCTCGGCGATCACCAGCGGTGAGTGGTTGGGCAGCATGATGCCGCCGGCGCCCACGCGGATGGTGGACGTGCCGCCCGCCACATGCCCGATCAGCACCGCAGTGGCGGCGCTGGCAATACCCGGCATGCCGTGGTGTTCGGCCAGCCAGTAGCGCTTGAAGCCGTAGCGTTCCGCATGCCGCGCCAGATCGAGCGAATTGCGGAAAGACTGCGCGGCGTCATTACCTTCGGTGATGGGGGAGAGATCGAGTACGGAAAATGGGATCATCACGCCATCATCGCAGCATCATCGCACCACCAGCACCGGTAGGGTCGAATGGGCCACCACTTGCGAGGCGACGCTGCCCAGCATGAGCCTGGCCACCCCGGTGCGGCCGTGCGAGCCCACAACGATCAGATCGGCGCCTTCTTGTTTGGCCATGTCGATGATGCCGTGGGTGGCCGTGACATCTTCGGCCAGCCTGGCCTCAACCTGGATTTTCGGGTCAGCCGCCATGCACAAGGCATTGACCTTGGCATGTGCCTGTGCCGCGTGCTGGTGGGCGGTGGCCATGTAGGCCTGAAACCCCATGGGGTTGGTCTCGCCAACGCCCAGGTAGGGGTAGGGATCCACCACATACAGCACGGTGAGTTTGGCGCCATAGGTGCGCGCCAAGCTCACCGCCATGGTGGCCGCGTGCTCGGACGCGGGCGAGCCGTCTGTTCCCAGGAGAATGTTCTTGAACATGGTGCCTTCTTTCCTTTTCGGTTTGTCTGCGGTCATCTTGAAAGCTGCCGGCAAGGTCAAGATTGACCTGTGTCAACTGACGCCAACTTGGTCAGGGCTACATTGATTGTGCACGGCACTCTCAGGCGAACCATCATGAACATGCACCCCGCGATCCAGAACCCGGTGAACATGCAAGCGCCGTTATCGGCGTTTTCGCAATGCCATTCGGCGATTGTGACCCAATTGCACGCGCTGAACACGCTTCCTGCGATGCTGTCGGTGGTCGAGCAGGCACGGCAAGTTGCGGCCGATACCTTGTCGCTGTTTCATCACGCCGTGCTGGAACACCACCAGGAAGAAGAGAGCGAGCTTTTCCCCGCCGTGCTGAAAAGCGCCGAGGAGGGCGTTGAACGCGAATGGGTGCAGGCCATGGTGGAGCGGTTGACGAGCGAGCATCGCTCCCTGGAAGCGATGTGGAAGCATCTGGAGCCAGCAGTGCAGTCGGCCGCCAGGGGAAAGCCTGCGCAACTCGATGGCGCGCTTACAGAGGAACTGGTGCGGGCTTACCTGGACCACGCTTTTGTGGAGGAGCAGGAATTCCTGCCGCTGTGCGAGAAGATTCTGGGTCGCAAGGGCGAGCACATGGCGGCATTGGGGCTGTCGCTGCACATTCGGCATCTGCCGCCGCCGCCAGGCTACATCTGAGCGTGCTTGATGGGGTGTAGCCGCACCATGGACAGCAGGATGACCATGCCCAGCACCAGGGCCGCGGTGGCGATTTCAAGCGAGGCATGGAAGCCTGCGGCCTGGCTGGCTCCGCGCGACAGCATCCAGGCCACCAAGGGCGGGCCGACGACCTGACCGATGCCAAAGCAGCCAGTCAGCAAGCCCATCATGCCGGGCGCCGATGTTGGCGCAAGGCGACGCGCCTCCTGCATGGTGAAGAACGTGACGGCGGTAAACGGCAGGCCCAGCAGCAGGCTCCCAAGGGCCAGACCCCACAGGGTGGGGCTCCAGATGCTCAGGGCGACTCCCACGGCCTGCACCCCATAGCAGGCGGCCAGCGGCAGCCGCAGGTCGCCAGCGATGCGTACCCGCGTGGCCAACAGTGCGCCGGTCACCACGCCGGCTCCGAAGGTGGGCCAGAACATGTCCAGCCAGGCTGAGCCGGGCAGCGCCTGCCTGGCGATCACCGGCAAGAAGGTGGCGGTGATGATGTATCCGAAGCCCGAACAGCCGTATGTCAGCGCGCACAGGCCGATCTCCAGGCTGCTCGCCTGCGCGCCCTGGGCCGGGCGTGTTGGAGTGTCCTGGGCCTGAGAGGGCTCATGCCCCGGCGTGAACAGCGGCCAGATCAGGAAGGTCAGCACTGCGGCCAACAGGCCAAAGGCCAGCCATCCCATGGCAGAGTGCTGCCCCGAGGCCACCATGGCACTGGCGGCCAGGCCACTGACCACGATGCCCACGCCAGGGCCGGCGTAAATCACCCCGCCCAGGGCGCCGGCGTCAAGCTGCGCCAGTTGGGATAGGCACCAGCCGGAGGTGTAGACCATGACGAACGCCCCTGCCAGCCCAGCCGCGAAGCGCAGCACGGGCCAAAGCGTGGGCACTTGCAAGGCCATCCCCAAGGTGACCAGCGTGGTAGCCAGCAAGCCCGCGCGCACCATCAGAGGCCCGTTGACGGGTGCGGACCGACCCAGGCGCCGCCACAGCCAGGGCTGGGCCGCGCACAGCAGGGCGCCGACCATGTAGCCCAGGTAATTGGCGCTGGCCAGCAGGCTGGCGCCCGGGATGTTCAGCAGCCCATCCGACATCATCATTGGCAAGAGCGGCGTGAAGGCAAAGCGGCCTATGCCCATGGCCACTGCCAGGCACAACATGCCGGTCAGGGTGATGCGAAAAGTGTTCGAAATTGCCTTCATGTTGCCAGTTAGCTTATGCGAAGAGCACGATTGCGACTCGGGGCGCTTGCGAAGCTCAGCGCCCGGTACTAACATCTGCCCTATGCCACAACTAATTGCCTCGGTTGAGGGAGTCGAAATCAAGCATGTGTTCCTGGAGAAGGACCGCACCACGCTTGGCCGAAAGCCCGACAACGATATCGTCTTTGACAACATGGTGGTCAGCGGCCACCACTGCGTGTTTGAACTTCAAGGCCTCGCCGACGTGTACATCCAGGATCTGGACAGCACCAACGGCACCTACGTCAATGGTCAGATGGTGCACCGCCACAAGCTGCTGGACGGCGAGGTCGTGGCTATTGGCAATTTTCGCATCAAGTACCTTGCTTCGTCTGGGGATACCGGGCACATGGCGACCACCACCATTAACCTGGATGTGACAGGCCTGCAAAAGAGAAATGCGGTGTTTCAGGTGGTCAACGGCTCGTCCGCCGGAATGGAAATGCCGGTGGTCAAGGCTGTGTCCACCTTCGGCACACCGGGGGTGTCCATGGTGGTGGTGACCCACCGGCGCGATGGCTATTACATCGCCCATTTGGGCGGCGCCAGCCGTCCCACGCTCAACAGCGAACCCATAGGGGCGCAGGCGATGCTCTTGGCCAATCACGACGTGCTTGAACTCGCCGGCACGCGCATGCTGTTTCAGTTGCGCGAAGCCGAGCAGCCGCAAAGCGCCACGCAGTAGCGGCCCGGCACAAGGCGGCTAAAGGGGCACTAGAAGCGGCAGTTGGACGCGCTCTCACCCAATGGGTGAGGAACTTCAAGGCCAAAAAACTCAATGCTCACGGGCACTTCCTGCTGAAAGCAAGCGGTCAACTGCCGCTTCCAGGTTCAATCTCGTGTCAAATACGTGCATGGCACTCCAGCGCGCAACGCAAGAAGACATCGAATCGTCCTACGCCTGGCTGAGGCTGCTTGTCTCGCTCACGCTCATGACACTGGGAGGCGCGGGCATGTATTCGATCACCGTGGTGCTACCGCGCATTCAGGCCGATTTTGCGGTGGCGCGCGGTGATGCCTCGCTGCCCTACACCTTCACCATGATCGGATTCGGCCTGGGCGGCGTCATGATGGGCAAGCTCGCGGACCGCTTCGGCGTGATGGTGCCAGTGACCATCGGTGCTGTGGGCCTGGGGGCTGGTTTCATCGGTGCGGGGCTGGCGCCCAATCTGTGGCTGTTTAGCTTGGCGCAGGGCCTGCTGATCGGCTTTCTGGGCACTGCGGCCACGTTTGCACCCTTGGTGGCCGACACCTCCCAGTGGTTTGATCGCCGGCGCGGCATCGCACTGGCCATCTGCATGAGCGGCAACTACTTGGCCGGCGCGGTCTGGCCACCAGTGATGCAGCATTTCATCGACAGCGTGGGCTGGCGCCAGACCTTCGTGGGCATCGGTGTGTTTTGCATCGTCACCATGCTGCCGCTGGCGATGTTGCTGCGCCGCCGCCCGCCGATTCAGATGGTGCCGCCTGCGCCGGCCAGCGGCCTGGCACCGCAGTCTGACATGCCCATGGGCCTCAAGCCCGGTACTGTGCAAGCCCTGCTGTGCGTGGCCGGTGTGGCCTGTTGCGTGGCGATGTCGATGCCTCAGGTTCATATCGTCGCCTATTGCAGCGATCTTGGCTTTGGCGCGGCTCGCGGCGCAGAGATGCTGGCGGTGATGCTGGGAATGGGCGTGATCAGCCGCCTGGCCTCGGGCTGGATTTCCGATCGCATCGGAGGATTGCGCACGCTGCTGCTGGGCTCGATTCTTCAGGGTGTGGCACTGCTGCTGTTCCTGCCCTTTGATGGGCTGGTCTCCCTGTATGTGGTGGCTGGCCTTTTCGGGCTGTTTCAGGGCGGTATCGTGCCCTCGTATGCGCTCATCATCCGCGAGCATTTTTCTCCGGAGCAGGCCGGTGCGCGCGTGGGCATGGTGCTGATGGCCACCTTGTTTGGCATGGCCTTGGGCGGCTGGATGTCCGGCGCGGTGTTCGACCTCACTGGCTCCTACCACGCTGCCTTCATCAATGGCCTTACCTGGAACCTGCTCAATGTGAGCATCGTGCTGTTCTTGCTATACCGCCAGAGGCTGGTGACGCGTGGCGACAAAGGGCATTCGGCGATCGCGCAGCCGGGCTGAGTCAAGTCGCAACATGCCTGCCACAAACTTCGCCAAGCGCCGCCGCCTGCTCAAGCTGGCGGCTGCGTCGGTGTCGGCGCCGTGGCTGTTGCGCAGTGCCTGGGCACAGCAGACCTTCTCCAGTGACCCCTTTGCGCTGGGCGTTGCCAGTGGTTCGCCGGGCCACGACTCGGTCGTGCTCTGGACCCGTCTGATTGCGCCCGGCTTTTTTGCAAGCCTGGGCACGCAACCCATCGTGGTTGATTGGGAAATCGCACACGACGAGCAATTCACCCGCATCGTCCAGCGTGGGCAGGTACAGGCCGTGGCCCCTCTGGCGCATTCGGTTCATGTGGAAGCGGCCGGGCTGGAGCCTGATCGCTGGTATTTTTATCGCTTTATGGCCGGCGGCGCGACGAGTCCCGTCGGGCGTACCCGCACGTTTCCAGCGCCCGATGCGCCCGTGCAGAAGATGCGCCTGGCCTATGCCTCCTGCCAGCGTTGGGAGCACGGCTACCTCAGCGCCTACCGGCATATGCGTGACGACAACCCCGACGCAGTGCTGTTTCTGGGCGACTACATCTATGAATACCCCGGCGCAGTGAACGCGGTTCGCATGCCCGGCGGCGGCTGGGTGCGCACGCTGGACGACTACCGCAGCCGCTACGCGCTTTACAAGAGCGACCCGGATCTGCAGGCCATGCATGCGGCCTGTCCGTGGCTTGTGACCTGGGACGATCATGAAGTGCAGAACGACTACGCGGGCCTGACCCCTGGCGACAGTGGCCCGGCGGTGGCGGATTTTGCTCAGCGCAGGGCACAGGCGTATCAGGCCTATTACGAGCACATGCCACTGCGCGCCAGCGTGCTCACGCAGGCGCTGGCCGGCTTGGCTTCAGGCGCGCAGATGCGAATCCACACGCAGCAGCGCATCGGCCTGCTGGGCAGCCTGATCATGCTGGACACCCGGCAATACCGCGATACGCAGGTCTGCACACCCAATGGCAAGCTTGGCTCGGCCCTGGTGGACAGTGCGGCATGCCCGGCCTGGGACGAGCCGGCCCGTAGCCTGCTCGGCCTGCAGCAGGAACAGTGGCTCGATGAAGCGCTGGCCCACAACGCCAAACAGGGCTGGACTCTGATCGGCCAGCAGACGCTGTTTGGGCAGCGTATCCTGCGCACCCGTGGCAGACCCGTGATGTGAAACGATGGCTGGGACGGCTACAGCGCGGCGCGCGGCCGGCTCACCGATTCTCTGCAGCGCCACGGCGTCGTCAACCCGGTGCTGTTTGGTGGCGATGTGCATGAGAACTGGGTGGGGCAGGTCAAGGCCGACTATGGGCGCGCCGACAGCAAGGCCCTGGGCGTGGAGTTCTGTGGTACCGGCATCACCTCACGCGGATTTGGCAACGCCAACATGGCCGGGCTGCTCGCCGACAATCCGCACTTCGTGTTTGCGGACGGTGAGCGCAGGGGATACGGCATCGCTGAGATCACGCCTTCGCAGTTGACCGTGTCATTGCGGGTGGTGGACGACGTGACCCGAAGGGATGCGCAGATCTCCACGCTGGCGAAGTTCACCGTGGAGGCCGGGCGCACCGAGTTGAATTTCACCGGCGGCGCGGCGGGCGCTTAACGCAGCACCTCCAGCAACCGGTCCAGCCCGCCCTGGTTGATGGACACCATGGCCTGCTCGCGCACCTTTGGCTTGGCTTGGTAGGCCACCGACAAGCCCGCTTCGCCCATCATCGGCAAATCATTGGCGCCATCGCCCATGGCAATGGCCTGGCTGGGCGCGATACCCAGAGCCGCGCAGGTCTCCAGCAGCATCTTGCGTTTTTCCATGCCGTCACAGATGTCGCCCCAGGCTTGGTCCACCATGCGGCCGGTGAGTTTGCCGTCGGCGACTTCCAGCACGTTGGAGCGGGTGAAGTCGATACCCAGCCGGTCACGCACACGGTCGGTGAAGAAAGTAAAACCGCCCGAGACCAGCAGAACCTTCATGCCCGCCGCCTTGCACGCGGCCACCAGTTCGGGTGCGCCGGGGTTCAGGCGCAGCCGTTCGCTGTAGACCTGCACCAGGTATTGCACCGACACACCGGTGAGCAGGTGCACGCGCTGGCGCAGGCTTTCCTTGTAGTCGGCGATTTCGCCGCGCATGGCCGCCTCGGTGATGGCGGCAACTTGTTCCTTCTTGCCGGCGGCTGCGGCGATTTCGTCCACACACTCGATGTTGATCAGGGTGGAGTCCATGTCGAACGCAATCAGGCGAAAGTCCTTCAATGAAAGAGGTGGTGTAAAGCCCTGGATCACCAGGCCGGGAGAGATTTCGAGAGGGGAAGTCATGGTGCTCATTTTCTCATTGGGTGGATGCGGCAGCGGACGCCGGCTTGGGCTGGCCCAGCGAGCGCAGCACATCGCGGACCATCTGGGCCCGGTCTTTGGGGTCTGGTAGTTGGCGCTCGATGCGCAGCTTCTCGTTGCCGGCCAGCTTGATGTGTTTGTTTTTTTGCACCAGCTCGATGATGCGCATGGGTTCGATCGGCGGCTGTGGCTTGAAGCTGATGCTGATCACGCCGGGCGCCGCATCCACCTTGACCACGCCATAGAGCTGCGCCAGCACCCGCAGACGGTGCACGTCGATCAGGGTCTGCGCCTGCGCAGGCAGTTTGCCGAAACGGTCGACGATCTCTTCGAGCAAGCTGTCGATCTGATCGCCAGTCTTGGCCGTGGCCAGGCGCTTGTAGAAGGACAGGCGCAGATGCACGTCGCCGCAGTAGTCACTGGGCAGCAGCGCCGGCGCGTGCAGATTGATGTCGGTGGCGGCGGACAGCGGCGCCAGCAGGTCGGGCTCCTTGCCCGCCTTCAATGAGCGCACCGCTTCGGCCAGCATCTCGTTGTACAGCTGAAAACCGATTTCCAGCATGTTGCCGCTCTGGTTCTCGCCTAGCACTTCGCCCGCGCCACGGATTTCCAGATCATGCATGGCCAAGTAGAAGCCCGAGCCCAACTCCTCCATTTGCTGGATTGCGTCCAGTCGCGCAGCGGCCTGGCGTGTCAGCCCCTCGGTGTCGGGCACCATCAGGTAGGCATAGGCCTGGTGATGGCTGCGCCCGACCCGGCCGCGCAACTGGTGCAATTGGGCCAGCCCGAATTTGTCCGCGCGGCTGATGACGATGGTGTTGGCTGTGGGCACATCGATGCCCGTTTCGATGATGGTCGAGCACAGCAGCAGGTTGTGGCGCTGGGCCACGAAGTCGCGCATCACGCGCTCTAGTTCACGCTCGGGCATCTGGCCGTGGGCCACGACAATGCGTGCTTCGGGGAGCAACTCTTCCAGCCTTTCGCGCCGGTTCTGTATGGTCTCCACTTCGTTGTGCAGAAAGTAGACTTGGCCGCCGCGCTTCAATTCGCGCAGCACGGCTTCGCGGATCACCCCATTGCCCTCGTTGCGGACGAATGTCTTGATCGCCAGGCGCCGCTGCGGTGCGGTGGCAATCACCGACAGATCGCGCAGCCCTTCCAGGGCCATGCCCAGAGTGCGCGGAATTGGCGTGGCCGTGAGGGTCAGAACGTCCACCTCGGCGCGCATGGCCTTCATCGTTTCCTTGTGGCGCACGCCGAAGCGGTGCTCTTCGTCGATGATCAGCAGCCCCAGGTTCTTGAACTTCGTTGACTCGGACAAAAGCTTGTGCGTGCCAATCACGATGTCCACGCTGCCCTCGGCCAAACCTTTGAGTGTGACATTGACTTCCTTGCCGGAGCGAAAGCGCGATACCTCGGCCACCTTCACTGGCCACTTGGAGAAGCGGTCCACGAGGGTCTGGTAGTGCTGCTCGGCAAGCAGGGTGGTGGGCGCGAGAAAGGCCACCTGCCTACCTCCCATGACCGAGATGAAAGCGGCGCGCAAGGCCACTTCGGTCTTGCCAAAGCCGACGTCGCCGCACACCAGCCGATCCATCGGTCGCGGCGAGATCATGTCCTGAATTACCGCGTGGATGGCGGCATTCTGATCGGCCGTCTCCTCAAAGCCAAAGTCATTGGCGAATGCCTCATAGTCCTGCGCGCTGTAGCGGAAGGCATGGCCCTCGCGGGCGGCGCGCCGGGCGTAGATGTTGAGCAACTCGGCGGCCGTGTCGCGCACTTGCTGCGCGGCGCGGCGCTTGGCTTTTTCCCACTGGCCAGAGCCCAGTTTGTGCAGCGGCGCTTCGTCGGCTGACACGCCGGTGTAGCGGCTGATCAGATGGAGCTGGCTGACGGGCACATAAAGCGTGGCCTTGTCTGCATATTCCAGGTGCAAGAACTCCTGAACCGCAGGTGAGCCGTCCGCATTGAGGCCCTGGCCCAGGTCGAGATTGACCAAGCCTTTGTAGCGGCCAATGCCATGCGCCGAGTGCACCACCGGATCGCCGACATTGAGTTCGGACAAGTCCTTGATCAGCGCTTCGACGTCGCTGACTTGTTCCTGCTTCTTTCGGCGCCGGGTGGTGGGGCTGGCTGCGAACAGCTCGGTCTCGGTGATGAAGTCAATGCCTCTTTCAAGCCATGCGAAGCCCACCCCCAGTGGTCCGGTGGCGATGCCGACTTTCTCGTCACTGGCCAGGAACTCTTGCAGCGAGTCGAAGACTGGTGGCTGCAGATGACTGGCCCGCAGGAAGTCCAGCAGGCTCTCGCGCCGGCCATCGCTTTCGGCCAGAACCAGTGCGCGCTGCTGACTGTTGCGCAGGTGGTCCTTGAATTTCGCCAGCGGCTCCTCGGCGCCGCGCACCACGGCCATCGCCTCGAGGATGTCGAACTCGGGGTAGGCACTCGCCGCGTCGACCGTTGGGCGCATGGCCAGTTGCGCGTGCGCATTTGCACGGGCATAGAACTGTTCGGCCGTGAGAAACAAGGCCTCAGGCGGCAAGGCCGGGCGTTCGGGGTCGCCGCGCAACAGGCGGTAGCGCTCGCGGGTGTCCTGCCAGAAGTGGCTGAAGGCCGATTCCAGCTCACCGTGCAGCACCACCGTCGCATCGGTGCCGATGTAGTCGAACACGGTGGCTGTCTCGTCGAAGAACAAGGGCAGGTAGTACTCGATGCCGGCGGTGGCCACGCCGTTGCCAATGTCTTTGTAAATGCGGCTCTTGGTGGGGTCGCCCTCCAGCAGTTCGCGCCAGCGGCTGCGAAAGCGCGCGCGAGCGTCATCGTCCATCGGAAACTCGCGCCCGGGCAACAAGCGCAACTCGGGTACCGGATAGAGGCTGCGCTGGCTGTCCGGATCGAAGGTGCGAATGGAGTCGATCTCGTCGTCGAACAGATCGACCCGGTAGGGCACTGGCGAGCCCATTGGGAACAGGTCGATCAGTCCGCCGCGTACCGCGTACTCGCCAGGGCTGACCACTTGCGTGACGTGGCTGTAGCCGGCCAGAGTAAGCTGCGCCCTCAGCTTGGCTTCCTTGAGTTTCTGGTGGACCTTGAAGGCGAATGTGTAGCCCGCCAGAAACGCTGGCGGCGCCACCCGATAAAGCGCGGTGCTTGCTGGCACCAGGATGACGTCGGCCTCGCCCTGGGAAATCGCCCACAAGGTGGCCAGGCGCTCGCTGATCAGGTCTTGATGCGGCGAAAAGCTGTCGTAAGGCAGGGTTTCCCAGTCGGGAAACAGGACGCAACGCAGGCCGGGTGCGAAAAATGTGGTTTCTTCCAGCAGGCGTTGCGCATCGGTGGCATCTGCTGCGATGATGGCGGTGATTTTGCCGGCGGCTTTTTCCCTCTCGGCCAGTTGCGCCAACAGCAATGCATCGGCGCAGCCGGGCGGGCGGGGCAGGGTGAATCGGGAAGCGGGCTTGAGTTTGGGTAAATCCATAAATAAATACAAAACACCCCGCCCTGATGAGGGTGGGGTGTGCAACATGATTTTAGAATGGACGGCATGTCTATGAGCGAAATAAAACCGAATCCTCGTTTTTATGCGCTGGTACCTTGCGCTGGCACCGGCAGCCGTGCAGGTACCACCGGCCCCAAACAGTACGAGCGCATCGCTGGGCACCCCATGGTCTGGCACACCCTGGCCGCATTCGGGGCGGTGCGGCGGATCGCGCGGGTGATGGTGGTGGTGGCGCCGGGTGATGGTTTCTTCGAGCGCAACCCCACCTCGGCGCGGGTGGTGACCTGTGGTGGCGCAACGCGCGCAGCCACTGTGCAAAATGGTCTCTATGAGCTCTTGCGCGTGGGCGCGCACGAGCACGACTGGGTGATGGTGCATGATGCCGCTCGCTGCCTGATCACGCCGACACTGATCGATGCCCTGATCGACGGCTGTGCGAACGACGAAGTGGGCGGTCTGCTGGCGGTGAGCGTGAGCGACACGCTCAAGCTCGAAGTGGATGGCCGGGTGCTCAGCACGCTCGATCGTGAAGGCAAGTGGCTGGCCCAGACGCCGCAGATGTTTCGCATCGGCATGCTGTTGCAGGCGCTGGAGCGCGCGGGAGCACCCGTGACCGATGAAGCCAGCGCCATCGAGGCCATGGGACTGCGCCCGATGTTGGTCACTGGCGGCACGCAAAATTTCAAGATCACCTTTCCGGATGATTTCGCCCTGGCCGAAGCCGTTCTAAAGGGTCGACCGCGATGACCCACGGCGGCGCCGGCATGGGCTTTCGGATTGGAGAGGGCTGGGACATTCACGCGCTGGTCGCGGGACGCAAGCTCATCATCGGTGGTGTTCAGATCGAATTCGAACTGGGCTTGCTGGGCCATTCGGATGCCGACGTGCTGTTGCACGCAATCACCGATGCACTGTTGGGTGCGGCGGGGCTGGGCGATATTGGACGTCATTTTCCCGATACGGATGAACAATTCGCAGGCGCCGATTCGGCAGCCTTGCTGGCCGAAGCAGCGCAACGGGTGCGCGCGCGTGGCCTGCGCATTGCCAACATCGACAGCACCGTCATCGCCCAGGCGCCACGGCTCGCGCCCTACATCGATGCGATGCGCTTTCGCATTGCCCAAGTGCTGGATCTTTCGCCCGACGTGGTCAACGTCAAGGCCAAGACGGCAGAAAAGCTTGGCCCTGTGGGGCAGGGCGCCGCCATTGAGGCACGCGCGGTGGTGTTGCTGGTGGCGGCCGAGCCAACGGGCAGTCAGTAAGGCCCTTGGGTCTGCGACTCGCCGTGCATGGCGGCCTTGGGTTTCTGCAGTTTGATGTGAGCCGCCAGACCGCCCGAAGTGGTGTTGGCCAGGGCAAAGCTGCCGCCCATGCGTTGCACCGTCTTGTCCACGATGGCCAGGCCCAATCCGGCACCAGTGGCCGCCGTGCGTGCCGCATCGCCACGGAAGAAGGGCTTGATCAGATTGGGCAGCGCCTCAGGTGACACGCCCATGCCATGGTCGCGTACCTTGAGCAGCACCCAATCACCACGTGACTTCGCGGAGATGTCAACCACCGCTATGCCTGTCTCGACCGTCTTGCCGTAACGCTTGGCGTTTTCCAGCAGGTTGGAGATGACCCGGGCCAACTCCACCTCGTCGGCAAGCACCAACAGGCCATCGGCGATGTCCAGATTGATGCGTATGTCGCCTTGGTCTTGCACGGCATAGAGGCAAGAATCGAGCACATCATTGAGCACTACGGGGCGCAGCTCCGCATGGTCGGGCCGTGCGTAGTCGAGGAACTTGTCGATGATCGCGTCAAGCTGGTCGATGTCCGCCGCCATGTGTTCACGCGCATCGATATCGGCCACGCTCATTTCGGTCTCCAGCCGCAGCCGCGCGAGCGGCGTGCGAAGGTCGTGCGAAATGCCCGCCAGCATCACGGCGCGATCCTGCTCGATCTTGGACAACTGCTGTGCCATGCGGTTGAAACCAATATTGACTTCGCGGATTTCGCTGGTCACAGCCTTCTCGTCCAGCCGGCTCGCGTCAAAGTCGCCATCTCGTACGCGGCTGGCGGCGAAGGACAGCTGTTTGAGCGGGCGGTTGATCAGCCGCGCGATCAATGCCGCGCCGGTCAGCGAGAGGGCCGCTGCAGTGATCAGCCAGATCAGCCAAGTGCGGCTGCCCACCCGGCTCAGTCGCGATCGGTCCAGCAGCATCCAGTACTGATCGTTGTCGATCGTGAAGCCAACCCACAGACCTTCTTCCCCATTGACGCTGGCGGCCAGCACGGTGCCTCTGCCCAGCCGCGTGCTCAACTCGTCCATCACCCGATTGTCCAGCTCGACGGCGTTGAAGTTCGTGAACTTGTCTTTGGGCTCACGCGGCAGGACGCGCACGCCTTCCTGATCGGCCAATGTCTTGATCAGCGAGACCCGCGCGATCGAGTCCGAGTGCACCAGCGCTGCGCGGCTGAGGTTGACCAATGAAGCAATTTGCTGGGCGGTCTGAATTGCGCGAGGCTCGAACTCCAGTGCCCGGAATGTCTGGAGCCAGGCCACGATGCTGCCGATCAGCAGCAGCGCCAAAAGGAAGAAAGTGCGCCAGAACAGCGACAGGCCCAGACGAGGCCGCATGGCAAGCGGCGCCGGCCCGGTCTCCAGAGGGGCCGGCCCGGTGGCGTCGATGCTGGTGGTGATCGCTCGAATCATCCTAGGGTGATGGATTGCTTGTTGCGGCGTTGCTGGCAGGCGTATCAGTTCGTGCCATCGGGTACAAACACGTAACCTACACCCCACACAGTCTGGATGTAGCGCGGCACCGTCGGGTCGGCCTCGATCAATTTGCGCAGGCGCGAGACCTGCACATCCAGGCTGCGATCAAAGGGCTCGAACTCACGGCCGCGGGCCAACTGGGCCAGCTTCTCGCGCGACAGCGGTTGGCGCGGATGACGCACCAGCGCCTTGAGCATTGCGAACTCACCTGTGGTCAAGGGCAGCTCTTCGCCATTCTTGCGCAGAGCGCGTGATCCCAGATCAAAGGAGAAGGGCCCGAAGGTCACCAGTTCGTTCTCGCTCGACGGTGCGCCCGGTGCTTCCTGGGCCGGCCGGCGGCGCAGCACCGCATGCACGCGGGCGAGTAGTTCGCGCGGATTGAAAGGCTTGCCCAGGTAATCGTCCGCGCCCACTTCCAGCCCGACGATGCGGTCAACATCTTCGCCCTTGGCAGTGAGCATGATGATGGGCGTGCGGTCGTTGGCCGCGCGCAGGCGCCGGCAAATGGACAGCCCGTCCTCACCGGGCATCATCAGGTCCAGCACGATCAGGTCGGCCGTTTCGCGCAGCATCAGTCGATTAAGGGCCTTGCCATCCTCGGCCACAATGACCTCAAAGCCTTCTTGAGTCAGGTAGCGGCGCAACAGATCGCGAATGCGAGCGTCGTCATCAACCACCAGGATTTTGTCGGCGCGGGCTGCAGCTTGGTTCATATTGCTTGCTCGGTGAATTTGTAACAGCACCAATTCTGGTGGGCTTGTCGTCCCGCATACGCTGGTTTTGGCCCAACCTGACACAGTGTTACAAATGTTGCCCCATGGCGCAAGCCTTGCATCGGTGTGTGTGCACCTTTCAAATCTTCTGACGTTTAATACGCACCATGAATCGGTACTTACCTGCCATTGCTCTTTCTGCCGCAGCCGTTTGCCATGCACAGCCCCCTGCACCTGCGCCAACGCAGCAAGCTCAGTCTGCGGTGGACGCCGCGCCGCGTGTGGCGGACCACAGCTTGTCGTCCAAGACCCCGTCCGCGCCCGACTCCGCAACGCGTCAATTGACACCGGAGCAAAAGTCGGAATTGCGGCGCCAGCTCTATCAGTTCCGGCGCTCTGGCGCAGGCAAGACATGAAGCCGCTTCAAGGGCGAACGGGTCTGCGTGCCGCACTGGCCGCAATCGCATTGCTTGCAGGCGTCGGCGCCGCAGTTGCGCAGGGCGCGCCTGCACCGCAAAATGTGGTGCAGTTGTCCGCATCGGGCATTGTGGAGGTGCAACAGGACTTGCTCGCCATGAGCCTGACCACCACCCGCGAGGCTGCTGATGCCAACACCGTGCAGGCGCAGTTGAAGGCGGCGCTGGATGCAGCACTGGTCGAAGCGCGGCGAGCGGCCATGCCAGGGCAACTGGATGTACGCACCGGCCGCTTTGGCATCTACCCGCGCTATGCCCAGGGCGGCAAACTGAGCAGTTGGAGCGGCACCGCGGAACTGGTGCTGGAAGGCCGCGACTTTGCACGCATCACACAGACAGCCGGGAAGATACAGACCATGACCCTCGGCTCAGTGAGCTTTGGCCTGAGCCGTGAGCAACGCGCCAATGTGGAGGGCCAGGCTCAATCCATGGCCATCGAAGGCTTCAAGGCGCGGGCACAAGAGCTGGCGCGGGCGTTTGGTTTTTCAGGCTACACCTTTCGTGAAGTGGCCGTGCAATCCAACGACCAGGGCTCCAACCCGCAGCCGCGCATGGCAGCGCTGGAGAGCCGCGCGGCTTCGGCCGACATGGCGGTGCCGGTAGAGGCCGGCAAGAGCAAGGTGCAGGTCACCGTCTCGGGGACCGTGCAACTGCGATAGTTGTGTGCTGCCGGGCGCTACTGCGCCGCCCAGCCGCCGTCCATGTTCCAGGCCACGCCTCGCACATTGTTGCCGGCGGGTGAGCAGAAGAACACCGCCAGTTCGCCCAGTTCTTGCGGCGTGGTGAATTGCATCGACGGCTCCTTCTCACCCAGCATCTGACGCTTGGCTTCCTCGATAGAGCAGCCTTGCTGGGCCGCGCGTGCGTCCACTTGCTGTTGCACCAGGGGCGTGAGCACCCAGCCGGGGCAGATCGCATTGCAGGTGACGCCAGTGGTTGCTGTCTCCAGTGCCACCACTTTGGTCATGCCCACCAAGCCGTGCTTGGCGCTGATGTAGGCAACCTTCTGCACCGAGCCCACCAGCCCGTGTACCGACGCGACATTGATGATGCGGCCCCAATTGGCAGCCTTCATCGCGGGCAGTGCCAGTCGGGTGGCGTGAAAGGCGCTGGACAGGTTGATTGCGATGACCGCATCCCAGCGCTCGGGCGGAAAATCTTCGACCGCTGCCACATGCTGTATGCCGGCGTTGTTCACCAGAATGTCCACCTTGCCAAAGCGTGAGGCGGCAAACTTCATCATGTCTTCGATTTGCTCGGGGCGGCTCACGTCGGCGCCGTGGTAGTCCACTTGCACGCCAAGGGCTTGCACTTGTGCAAGGGGGCCTTGCGTATCGCCGAACCCGTTGAGTACGAGCTTGGCGCCTTGGCGTGCCAGCGCCAGGGCGATGCCCAGTCCGATGCCGCTGGTAGAGCCGGTCACGAGTGCGGTTTTGCCTTTCAGCATGGTGCTCTCCGTATTGAATTACGATGGGAAACAAGGGGACGTGTGGGCATGCGAAATTGCTTCGCCTTGTTGCATGCCCGCAGCGCACAGTATCCGATGAATTTAAGCTCCATGCCTGAACCTACGCTTAACTACGTATCTTGCCCCGACCCCTGGGGCGGACACCGAATGGCTTTCTGGGAATGGGGAGACCCGCAGGCCAGCCATGTCATCGTCTGCGTGCATGGCCTGTCTCGCCAGGGGCGCGACTTCGACGTGCTCGCGCAGGCCCTGGTGGCGCGCGCGGCGGGGCCTGTGCGAGTGGTCTGCCCCGATGTGGTGGGCCGCGGCAGGAGCGACTGGCTCAAGCAGCCCATGGGCTATCAGGTGCCCATGTATGTGAGCGACATGCTGGCCATGCTGGCGCAACTGCACCAGCGCATTGCGATCACACGGCTCGATTGGCTGGGCACCAGCATGGGTGGCTTGATCGGCATGGCCTTGTGTTGCCGACCCGAGCTGGTCGCCGCAGCCAGCGCAGCGACCGCACCGGGCGAGGCGAGCGCACCGCTTGGCGCGTCCACCGGGCACTTGCCCGTTGCGATCGGGCGCCTGGTACTCAACGATGTGGGCCCGGCTATCGAGTGGCATGGGCTGCGGCGCATAGGCACCTACTTGGGCGACACTGGGTGCTATGCGTCGCTGCAAGAGGCAGCAGCGCACCTGCGCGACATGTCGGTGGGCTTCGGCCCGCACACACAGGCGCAATGGCTGGCATTGTGCAAGCCCATGCTCAAGCCCTTGGCGCAGGGCGGCTTTACGCTTGCCTACGACCCGGCCATTGCAGCGCCATTTCACACCGTGACCGAGGCATCTGCTGCGCAAGGCGAGGCGCTCATGTGGACCTTGTACGACACCATCCGTGCGCGCACCTTGCTTGTGCGCGGCGCGCAGTCAGACGTGCTGACCCGCGAGACCGCGTTGGAGATGACCCAGCGCGGTCCGAAGGCACGCTTGGTGGAATTCGAAGGGGTGGGCCATGCGCCTACGTTCATCGCGGGCGACCAGGTCGACGCAGTGGCTTCATTTTTGCTGGGGCGCGAATGAAAAGCACAGGAGCCGAACACGCCGATGCCGGGCAGGTGGCCGGGCTGATCGCCGCAACAGAGCAGGCCCTGCCGCAGCACCCTGACGCGCTGGCTCGCGCACGCGCATTCGCAGAGCCCTTCATCGCCAGCGAAACACTGGGCACAGGCGAGAACACACTCGCCCACGCCGACGCGGTGGCTTCGATTCTCAAATTCATGGGCGGCTCGCAGGCCATGCAGGCGGCCAGCTACCTTGTCTATGCGTGTGCGCACCTGACCAAGCCGCAAGAGGTGATCGCCAAGGCCTTTGGCGAGAGTTACGCCGCCTTGGCCATGGAGACCAACAAGCTGGTGCGGGTGCAGCAGCAGACTCGCGATGCGCAAGACGCCGGCCAACTGGTGGATGACCGCAAGGCGCAGACCGAAACAGTGCGCAAGATGCTGCTGGCTTTCTCGCGCGACTTGCGGGTGGTGATGCTGCGCCTGGCATCGCGGCTGCAAACACTGCGCTGGCACGCCGCCTGCAAGACCGCGGCCCCGCCCAGCGTGGCGCGCGAGGCGCTGAATGTTTTCGCGCCACTGGCCAACCGCCTGGGTATCTGGCAGCTCAAATGGGAAATGGAGGATCTGGCCTTTCGCTTCCTGGAGCCCGAAACCTACCGCACCGTCGCCGGTCTGCTCGATCAGAAGCGGGCCGAGCGCGAGCAGTATGTCGAACAGCTGCGCTCGCAGCTCCAGGCCCAGCTCAGGGCCCAGGGCATTGCTGCGAGCGTGATGGGCCGACCCAAGCACATCTACAGCATCGTCAAAAAGATGCGCGGCAAGTCTCTCGATTTCAACCAGGTCTTTGACATCCGCGCGCTGCGGGTGATCGTGCCCGACGTCAAAGACTGCTACGCCGCGCTGTCTTGGGTGCATCAGCAGTTCACGCCTGTGGTGGAGGAGTTCGACGACTACATTGCCAGGCCCAAACCCAATGGCTACCAGTCACTGCACACCATCGTGCGCGACAGCGCAGGCCGGCCCATTGAAATTCAGATCCGCACCCAGGCCATGCACGACCATGCCGAGCATGGCGTGGCCGCTCACTGGGCCTACAAGGAGGCGGGCACCAAAGGCTACGCCGGCGTGGCGGCCAGCGGCGACTACGACGCCAAGATCGCAGTGCTGCGCCAACTGCTGGCCTGGGAGCGAGACTTGTCGGGCTCCGCATCGGGCTTGTTCGAAGACCGCATCTACGTCCTCACGCCCGATGCGGCGATCGTCGAGTTGCCCCAGGGCGCGACGCCGGTGGACTTCGCCTACACCGTCCACACCAATCTGGGCCATCGCTGCCGCGGCGCGCGGGTGGACGGCGCCATGGTGCCGCTTAACACCGCGCTGCAAAATGGCCAGACGGTGGAAGTCGTTGCCGCCAAGGAAGGCGGGCCATCGCGCGACTGGCTCAACGCCGAACTGGGCTTTCTGGTCAGCCATCGTGCGCGGGCCAAGGTGCGCGCCTGGTTCAATGAATTGCAAAAACACGAGACGATCGCACGCGGGCGCGACGCGGTTGAAAAGCTGCTGCAGCGCGAAGGCCGTACGGTCGTCAAGCTGGAAGACCTGGCATCGCAATTGGGCTTCAAGAGCGCCGAAGATTTGTTCGCCGTAGTAGGTAAAGACGAATACTCGCTTCGCAACATCGAGACCGTGCTGCGCCCACCGCAGGCGCCCCTGCCTGTCGATGATTTCCTGTTGCTTAGAAAGTCGCGCCATGTGCCGCAGTCTCCCAAGGGCGGCGTGCTGGTGGTGGGCGTCGACTCGCTCATGACCCAACTGGCCAAGTGCTGCAGGCCAGCGCCACCCGATACCATCGGCGGTTTTGTGACCCGCGGCAAGGGCGTGAGCATCCATCGCACCGATTGCAGCAATTTCCGCGAGCTTGCCGCGCGCAGCGCCGAGCGGGTGATTGAGGTGGAGTGGGGCCGACCCAAAGCCCAGGGCGAGGCGGTCGTTTACCCGGTGGATGTGGGCGTGGAAGCGGCCGACCGCCAGGGCCTGCTGCGCGATATTTCTGAAGTCTTTGCCAAGGAAAAGATGAACGTCATCGGCGTGCAGACCCAATCGGTCAAGGGCACAGCCTGGATGACCTTCACGGTGGAGGTGAGCGACTCGGGCCGCCTGAACAAGGTGTTGTCACTGGTGGCTGAGGTGCGGGGTGTGCGCTGGGCCAAGAGGCGATAGGGGGATCGAAAAGAGGTGCTCTGTCAGCCCAAGTTAGAAATGTCCCCTCGCACCAGCCATCCGGCCGGTCCCGGCATGGGCAAGGTGGCGGTTGATTGCCTACTTGGTCTGCGCGTCGCGGCAGGCGATGCCCGGCAGGCGCTCACTGTGGCGGTCTACGCTTCGCTTCGACTTCGCTGGGATTTGCGGCCTGAGGTCGGCGGTGTGCAACTCGCTACTCGCCCTTCGGCCGATCCGCTCAGACAAGCACACCGAGCATGAATTGAAGCGCTTCGCGCCCAACCTCAGGCCGCAAATCCCAGCC
>CANJPU010000066.1 GCA_947476285.1 Comamonadaceae bacterium
CTTGATAAAGATGTTGGTCAGCGCCATTGGGTCTATTTTGACGGTATGTGGGTTTTCGGCTCTTCAGATACCGTCAAATCTACTGCTTTTTTGACGGTATGTCATGTTACCGCCTGAAATCCGATGAGACAAATAAAAACCCGCAATGCCAATGAACATGCGGGTTTTGAGGTGTTCTGACACGTTAAAAAACGGTCGGTTGGTGCGGCTGGCGGGGATCGAACCCACGACCCTTGGCTTCGGAGGCCAATACTCTATCCACTGAGCTACAGCCGCATCGGGGTGCATTGTACCGTTGACGCTTTGACGCGCCGATGCAGTGGGCTGTGGGCACTCTGCGGGCAGCATGAATGTCGGCCCGTGTCCGTGGCTGTGCTCGTCCACACGAATGAGTGTGCAAGTGAAAATATTATAAAATGCATTGTCAGCGTGTTCGCTGGCTGCGGATCGCCGCATCGGCCCTTGCGGCATCGCTTGTTTAGCTTATCTTTCTTCCCGAGAAGCCCATGCACACCTCACCTCTTGCTGGACGCCGCGTCATCGAACTGGGCACCATGTTGGCTGCGCCATTTGCGGCGCACATTTTGTCGCAACTGGGCGCGGAGGTGATCAAGGTTGAATCTCCTGCCGGAGACCCCACGCGCAGCCTGGTGCGCGGCGGCCCGAGCGGCACCTTGATTGCCTACAGCCACGACAAGAAGAGCGTCTGCATCGATCTTTCAAAGGCCGAGGGTTATCAGGCCTTCTGTCGATTGCTGAGCACTGCCGACATCTTCGTGCACAACCTCGCGCCCAAGGCAGCGCGCAAGTTGAAGCTCACGCAGGAGGACTGCCGCGCCGTCAACCCCAACTTGATCTACTGTCATATCCGCGGATACGCAGCTGGCCCCCAACAGGACGACCTGGCTTCCAATCCGGTTGCGGAGGCCTCGACCGGCGTCATGGAGGCCAACCGCGTCAATGGCCGACCGAGTCGCCTGGGCCCTTCGTATCACGATCAGTTTGCGGGCGCTTACGCAGTCATCGGGATTTTGTCGTCGATGCTGCAGCACAAGCAAGGCGACAGCGCCCAGCCGGTTGAAGTGGGCTTGTATGAAACAGGCCTGCATGTGGCTGCGAGGGATCTGGCGGGGGTTCAACTCAAGACCCAATTACTGGGCAGGCCTGAGCGCGAGCCCAATGGTGAATTCAGCATGCCAGGCTATGGCGCCTATCTGACTGCCGATGAACGCTGGATATATCTGCTGATTCTCAATGACGGCCATTGGCTCAAGTTCTGTCAGGCTTTGAAGATGCCCCAGGCAAACGATGAGGCGCTGGCGACCTTGCGTCAACGCAAGAAGGCGCGTGATGAGGTGGAAGACATCGTCAAGGCAGCCATCGGCGCGCAGTCGTTTGACGCGATCGCTGCGGCCTTGAGCGCAGCGGGCGTTGGCTTCACTGAGGTTTTGCCGATTGAGCGGGTGCTGGAAGCGCCGCAGGCGCATCAACCCGGCAAACTGCGAGAGGTCAAGTTTCGCAACTTAAATTTTGAGGTGCCCGAGTTTCCGTGTGCGAGTGCAAATGCAGACCCTGCTGCCGCCTTGCCGCCACCGCAACTCGGTGAGCACACTGTGCAGGTGCTGCGATCAGCCGGCCTTAGCCAGGAGGAGTGCGAACGTCTGTTGGCGAACAAGGCGGTGCTTGTCTGCGGCCCGAACGATTTCGCCTGGAAGCCGGTCAGCAACAAGGCGTGATGCCGCTGCGATCTACTCTGAGCGGATGCCTGCTTCGCGAATCACCTTGCCCCACTTGTCAATCTCCGCGACGAGAAATGTTCCGAGTGATTCAGGGGTGCCGCCGCCGGGCTGCATGCCATGCACAGCCATCTTGTCCTTGACCTCGGGCAGCGCCAGGATCTTGACGAGTTCGCGGTTCAGGCGTTCGATGATGGGCCGGGGCGTGTTTGCTGGCGCAAAGAGACCGAACCAGGCCCTCACATCAAAACCGGGGACGCCTGACTCGGCCACTGTCGGTACGCTTGGGAGTTCTGAAATCCGGCTGCTGCCGGTGACGGCCAAGGCCCGCAGCCTGCCGCTCTCGATGTGCTGCAAGACCGAAGCGACAGTGGCGAAGTACACCTGCACATGCCCACCCAGCAGGTCGGTTACAGCGGGGCCTCCGCCCTTGTAATTCACACTGGCCAACTTCACGCCCGCCATGCGGTTGAAGAGTTCGCCGGCAAGGTGCGCGGTCGTACCCGCGCCGGAGTTCGCGTAGTTCACCGTGCCTGGTTGTGCCTTGGCCAGAGCGATCAACTCGCCGACATTTTTGGCCGGCACTGAAGGGCTCACGACCAGAATCAAGGGCAGTGTTCCAGCCAAGACCACGGGCGCAAAGTCTTTGACCGTGTCGAAGGGAAGCTTGTACAGGCTCGGATTGGTGGGAAACGAGGAGATTGGCATGACCAGTGTGTAGCCATCGGCTGGTGCGGTCGCCACCAGCTGCACGCCCAGGTTGCCAGCTGCACCCGGTCGGTTTTCCACAATGACCGGCTGGCCCAGCAAGGGGCCGAGTTTCTCGGCGAGAAGCCGGGCGGTGTAGTCGGTGCCGCCGCCAGGGGGAACAGGCACAACAATGCGGACCGGCTTCGTGGGGTATGCACCTTGAGCCGATGCTGGCAGTGCAAGTGCGCAGCCGATGATCGAGCACAGGATCTGCATCAGGAAATTGCGGCGTATGTTCATTGGTATTTCACTCGAATGTGTTGGCTGTGGCAGGAGTGCGCGATTGAGTTTGCTGATCAGGCAGGCTTCTTGAGCACGTTCCAGCCCGATTCAATGTGCTTGCGCATGGCGAGCACGGCAGTCGACAGGTCGCCATTGCCCAGCGCGACCAGGATCTGTTCATGCTCTTTCACGGCTTCTGCTCCGCGCCCCTGCGCCACATTGATGAGGTCGAATGGATAGCGTGCCCAGAGGATTTGCACAAAATGCAGCGTCTGTGGCATTGCCGCGATGTCGTACAGGCGACGATGGAATCGGTAATTGATGCCACGCGCTGAGGCGCGGTCTCCAGAGGCGAATGCCTGTTCGAACTCGCGTGCCAGCCCGCGCAAGTCAGCGAGATCTTTACTGCTTGCTTTCTCGGCGGCGCCGCGTACGAGCTGAGCTTCAAGCAGAAGGCGCAATTGCAAAATCTCGCCGGAGGCGGCTGGATCGAATGGAACCACTCGGCAGCCACGGTAGGAGTCGCTGTTGACGTAGCCTTCGGCCTCAAGCAACTTGAGTGCCTCGCGCACGGGAGTGATGCTGATGTGAAGCTGCTCGGCGATCTCGGCCTGCTTCAGGCGGGAGCCGCGCGGATACTTCCCAGCAATGATTCCTTCGCGCAGGAAGTCGGCGACCTGCTCTTCCTTCGTTCTGTTTTCCATGCGTGATGATCCGCTATTTGCTGCATTCTATACAGTGCATTAACGCGCGCAAGTGGCCTCAGGAGATCGCCTCAGAAGACCGTGTTGGGAGGGCGAATTCACCGCTGGCCCACTCACTCGCTCACAGGATCACTTCTCGCGCTTCCAGATCAGCCCGCTGGGAGGAGTTCAAGCCGAGCAACTCGCCATACACGTAGCCCTCGTCCTGCCCTAAGGTCTGCGTTGCTCGGCGTATGCCGACGTCGTCTGTTCTGGAAAATCGCGCCGGGGCTCCGACTGCAAGGCGTCTGGGGGCGTCTGCGCAGTCCACCTCAACCAGTGCACCGCGTGCGTGCAGGTGCGGGTCCTGCGCGATGTCCTGCATGTTCCATGAGACATGCGCGGCGATGCCTTCACGCTGCAGGCGCTCCACCGTGAGTTCGGCGGGGCACTGGGCCAGCCACTGGGCTACCAGCGCATCGAGCTGCTCTCGGTGTTGCAGGCGCGCCTGCGTCGTCGCAAAGCGCGGATCGGTGCCAGCATCATCGTGGCCCATCACGCGGGTGAACGCTTGCCATTGCGCATCGCTGCGCACCGCAAGCGTCAGCCACCGATCGGGCTGTGCTGTGACGTAAACACCATGCGGCGCCATGGCCAGGTCACCGTTGCCCGGGCGCACTGGCTCTTGGCCCGAACTGGCCTGCACAAGCGCATCTCCAATCATGGCAGAGGCCACTTCGCGCGCGGCCAGATCGACGTGCTGGGCTTGCCCTGTGCGGCGACGCTGATGCAGGGCAGAAAGCAGCGCGACCGAGGCATGGAGCCCTGCCGAGTGGTCCATCACGTGGCGCATCTCTACCGGCGGGCCATCGGTATAGCCACTCATCCAGCCCAAACCGCCCCAGGCGCCAAAGAGCGGCGCGTAGCCGGCAAAGTGGGAATCTGGTCCACTCTGACCGCTTGATGAGAGTGAAAGCATGACGATGTCGGGCTTGGTATCGCGAAGCGCGTCGAATCCCAAGCCAAGGCGATTCATGACGCCAGGGCGAAAGCTCTCGGCAGCCACGTCCGAGATGGCCACGAGTCGCTTGGCCAATTGCACCGCTTCGGGGGATTTGAGATTGAGCCGAACTGACAGCTTGTTGGCCGAGACCTGATCGAAGGTGGCTGCCGACATGCGGCCGTAGACCGCATGCGGCTTGCGAAATGCGTCTGGGCGAGTCTTGCTCTCGATCTTGATGCACTGCGCACCCAATTGAGAGAGCATGTGTGTGCAGAACGGTCCGGCCGCGTGGATGGTGAAGTCCGCAATGCGGATGCCTGCCAAGGGTGAGTTTGTGCGGCTCATGAGGCTGCCTCGCGGCCCATTTCTCCCAAGGCTGGCACGCTGGAGCCGGGGTGCAGGGGTGTGCAGCGGAACTGAAAGGGCGCTGTCAACACCTTGACCTCTTGACCGCCAGCCAAGGTGAGTGGCGCGAACAGCCCGCGCGCGTGCTCGTGTGCGCCTGTCACCACCTCGGCAGGCGTGTGGTACTTGGCTGCAGGTACGCCCAGCTCCTGTGCTCGCATGACGACTTCGTCAACCGGTTGCATGCGCATCCATTCACGGATGTGACGGTTGATTTCGCCTCCGCGGCGGCTGCGCTCAAGCGGATCCGTCAAGGCTTCGTCCATCGCCCAGTGCGGGCGCCCAAGAAGATCCACCAACGCATTCCACTGGCGGTCTTCCAAGGTCAGCAGTTCAATGAATCCGCCTCGCGCCTCGAAGACGCCGCCATACCTGAAGCTGCGGGTGGTGCGGTGCTCCAGGGAGCCATCGCCCAGCCGCTGCAGCGCAAAGGCGCCTACAGCGAGCACGGCATCTTGCACCGAGACGTCGACGTATTGTCCGCCCGCCTGCGGCGCAGCCCACCACGCGGACAAGGCCGCAAGTGCTGCAGCGCTGCCGCCCTGGTAGCTGGCGAAGTGACCATAGATCTTCAGCGGTGCTCGGTCAGGGAACAACTCTTGTGACAGGCCGTTGGGTAACAGGAAACCTTCGCCGCCTGCGTGCAGAAGGTTGATTTCCTCGCCTGCCCAATCAGCCTTCGGGCCACTCGCGCCAAAAGGCAGCACGCTCACATGCACCAGCGAGGGGAAGCGTTTTGTGATCGCATCGGGCTCCAGGCCTGCCTGCGCACGTTCGCGCACGGGCGTGTCCTCGATGAAGATATCGGCACGACCGAGCTCGCGGGCAAGCGTCCTCTGCCCATCGGCTGACGTGGTGTCGCAAATGATGCTGCGCTTGCCCACCGCCAAATAGGTGAACAATGCGCTTTCTCCTGTCTCCAGAAGTGGCGGCGTTGTGCGCAGGGGCGAACCGGTTGGCGGCTCCAGCATCACCACCTGCGCACCCATGGCGGCCAGAAGGCGCCCGGCGTAGGCCGCAGCGACCGTGTGCGAGCTCTCCAGGACCCGGCAGCCTGAGAGTGGCAGCGTTGCCGAGGGTGGTGGTGCTGCCTCTTGCGCGGGATCACCTGAGTTCATGACAGGCCTTTGCCCTTGGGGCTGTGTCCGCCATGTTGGCTGTTCAGCGCGTGACTGGCAGTTCCAGGTCGACGTGAGAGCCATCCAGGAACGCTGGCAGCTTGACATCGCGCGAGGGCAGTGCGACGGTGGCAAAGCCCGGCGTGGTCACCTCGCCGCGCTGATTCTCGGCGGCGATTTCGATGTCGACGAGGCCGGTCTTGTCCTTGATGTACTTGCGCACAACCTTGGCCTTGCAGAAGGTTGTGTCGCCCATGATGTTGAAGCGGCGCATCTCGGTGCGCACGCGCTTGATGACGCCTGCGTCGCCCATCCAGTTGGTGACGAGTGTGCACATCCAGGCCGAGCGCTGCGGACCGTAATCGTAGGTGCCAGGCACGCCGACTTCCTTGGCCACCGACTCGCGGTGGTGACCAATACCCGTGTATTCCACGCCGCCGCCAGCCTCCGGGTTGCGAAAGAAATGACCCGGATGCTTCACGGCAGCCTGCAGCACCACACCGTGCGTGTGGCCGCGGCCACAGCCTGCCAGGAATCCCATGGTGTCCATCAGCGACAGCGGGCCGCGCGCAATGGTGGTCAATTCTTCGCCTTCCTTCACTTCTTCCCAATAGCGCACGTTCGCACCGCGGATTTTCTTGGGCTCGTCCAGCACCATCTGGTCAATCCGGTCGTGTTCCTCGTTGGTGTAGTCGTGCTGGACGATTTCCTTGTACTTGCCGGCGTCGCGCGCAGCCTTGCGCTCGTGCCGCGTGCATGTGCCCAATGCGCGGGCCACCAGTTCGCTGCGCTGGTTGTAGTAGCAGGCTTCCACGTATTGCAGGACCAGACGTCCGGAGAACTTGCTCTCCTTTTCTTCGACGCCCACCACGCGCTCGATCGCGGTGATGCGGTCACCCGGGCGCACATGGCGGAACAGCTCCCAGTCGTTGCCGGCATAAAAGCCATGCACGCCGGGCAGGCCCCAGCGGGTCCGGCCGAGCCAACCGTAGGCCATCGGATACATGGGATGGCCCAGCATGGTGCCGTACCGGGTGTTGGCGCCGTAACCCACGTCGCGATACAAGGGGTTGAGGTCACCGATGCCGTTGCACCAGTTGCGCAAGGTGTCTGCCGTCGCGTCCTGCAGGTAAGGGCCCTCTGGCCGCAGGTGCAGGCCGATCATGGCCCTGGCATCGGCCACTGCCTGGTCAGTGATTTTGCCTTCGGCAGGTGCCGTTCCTACTTCGCCTTGGGGAGTGGTGGTACTCAAGTTGTGCTCCGGATTGGATTTGTGAAAAGGAGATGACGCAACGAAGCGACGAAAGATGCATGATGCATTCTCTTGTCATTGGTGTCAAGCTCTGCCCATCGCTCTGCCCATCGTTCTGCCCATCGTTTGGGTTTTCCTAGTCGAGCCGAATGTCGGCGCTCTTGATGGCGGCGCCCCACTTCTGACGTTCGTCTTTGACGAATTGGTCGAGCTTCGCAGGGGACATGAACATAGGCTCCACACCGATGTCCATGAGTTTGCGACGCGTGTCCGGGTGGGCCAAGGCGCGCTGCAGGTGTTCGCTGAACTTGTTGATGATGTCTGCAGGTGTGCCGCGCGGAGCAAAAACAGCGTCCCACGCAACCACATCGAATCCGGTGACTCCCTGCTCAGCCACTGACTTGACGCCCGGCAGCATTTCGCTGGCCTTCAGGGAAGTGATGCCAACGGCACGCAGCTTGCCGCCAGCCAATTGGGGGCGGGTGGCGGTGACGGTGTCAATGACCAATGGAATCTGGCCGCCCAGGACATCTGTCATGGACTGCGAAGAGGCTTTGTATTTCACACCAAAGAGTGGCGCCTGGGCTGCTTTCACAAACTGTGCGAACGCGACGCTGGCGGTGGTGCTGGGCAAACCCACGTTCAAGGTGTTGGGCTTGGCGCGCGCCCGAGAGATGAGTTCCGCGATTCCATTTGCCGGCAGGTCCGCAGCCGACGTGGAGATCACCATCGGCAGCAGGCCGATCATGGCGACGGCGTCAAAATCAGTGACGGGATTGAAGCCCAGGCTGGTGTAGAGGAACTCGTTGGCCGCATTCGTTGCATTGGTGCCCAGCAGGAATGTGTAGCCATCGGGTGTCGATTTGGCTGCAGCTGCCGTGCCGATGTTTCCGCCGGCGCCGGCCCTGTTGTCAATCACGATGCTCTGGTTGAGAGACTTTGAAAGTTCCTGCCCGACCAGTCGCATCAAAACGTCTGCGCCTTGGCCGGCTGCATAGGGCACGATCACACGTATCGGCCGCTCCGGCCAGGCTTGTTGGGCTGCGCTGGGCGTCGCCCATGAGATCAGTCCGGCGGCAACGAGCGAGAAACCCGCAGCCAAAACGCCTCGCGGTGCGGTGTTGATCGCCTTCGTCGCAGCCCGGCGGCGCCTGGATAGTGCAGGCCAAATCAGCGTGATCAATTCATTCATATGCGGTCCTTTGTTGAGCCGTTACCCTGTGGTGCCGGTCAGATGATGCGATGGATGACGAGCTGCTTGTGAGGCTTGCGGCGGCCATGCCTTGGCTCTTCTCGACCGCCAATCAATGCAGGAGGGATGGAGCCCACATAATGCATTATATAAAAAGTTAGTCTGCGAGAAGCTTGGGCGGTGAGCGGAAAGAGGCCCTACGAGCCTGTCGCTATAATCAAAGGTTGATTAAAACAATGCCCCGCTACATTCGAGGACGTCATGAGCGATAGCACGCACGAAGAAGACCACACCGGCCCGATCAAGACCCCAAAGCAGCTTCTGCTGGCCGTGTTTTTCTCGTTTGTCGTACCGGTGTTCGGCATCATTGCCCTGGTGGCCTATGTGGTTGCGGAAAACAAGCCGGCCGGCAGCACGCAGGCAGAAAGTCAAGCTCTGGGCGGCGTGAGCGCGCAGGATCTTGACAAGGCGGTTGCTTCGCGCATTCGCAAGGTGGGCTCGGTTGAAGTCCGTGACGCCAACCGAGCGCTGAAGTCCGGCGAAGATGTGTTCAAGGCCCAGTGCACCACCTGCCACACAGCAGGCGTGGCTGGCGCGCCCAAGTTTGGAGACTCCGCAGCCTGGGCTGTGCGCATCCGCACCGGGTTTGACGCACTGGTCCAATCCGCACTGAAGGGCAAGGGAGCTATGTCGGCCCAAGGCGGTGGTGATTTCGACGACGTCGAGATTGCCCGAGGTGTGGCTTACATGGCCAATGCCGCCGGTGCCAAATTTGCAGAGCCGCAGCCTGCAGCCGCAGCAGCTACCGCTGCTGCGTCAGGGGCGGCACCTGCCGCCAAGTAAGCGAGGCCAAGCTCAGCAGCTTTAGCTTGCACAAGAAAGATGCCGGTCTTAGACCGGCTTTTTTCATGGGTTTTTCAGTCGCCTGAGCTCACCACCGGCATGCCCGCAGCCGGGCTGCGTACGTAGCCGAAGGTCCATGGCAATTCATCGGTCTTGATTTCCCGAGGCAGCCACAGGCCTTCTTCAATGGCATCGCTGGCCTGCACCATGTCCAGGGTGTGTACCAGGCCAAAGCCCAGGTCGGTCTCAAGGTAGAGCCGACCTTGCTCGTCCACCACCGCGCCGCGCACCTGAGCGATCAGACCGGTATGCGAAGTGACGCTGTGGTCGGCGCCGATTCGCCAGATCAAGGGTGTTCGCTCCAGTTCCACATAGACTCGCTGCGGTCCGTTCTGAAAAAACCATTGGCCTAGCGGGTCGCGTTCGTAGTTGCGATGTATGAAGTCGATGAGTTTGTCATGGCGCAGAAGCGAGCCTTTGCTTTCTGGAAAGGGTCCGGCCATCTGCACCCGGTCGTCGCGCATGTACCAGTTGCCGCGCGCATCCAGACCGAGCCAACCGTAGCAGTGAGGTACCTTGGGCCATTTGGCGATGGCCTGGCGAACAATGTCATCCATGCGGTGATTATCTGCCTGAAGGGCGAAAAAAAAGGCGCCGCTGTGAGCGGCGCCTTGCGAGTGCATCTCGTCGGATGCTGAAATCTTTTTGATGTTCTGGGGGTCTGTCTCCTCGGTCCCTCTACCTAGCGGACTCTTGAGCCCGCTTGCGAGTGGTCGGACTGTATCGCCTGGGGCCTGTTCGTGGCATTGGGACTTTCCCACCCCGCGTGGGCAGCGCACCCTTGTCAGCGAACATCGCGCGGGCTTACACGCTGCTTGAGCGGGCGTCGCGCACGATCCAGTCAGCCGCCTTTTCCGCCATCATCAAGGTGGGTGAGTTGGTGTTGCCGCTGGTGATGGCGGGCATGGCGCCAGCGTCCACCACTCTGAGTCCTGCGACGCCACGCACCCGAAAGTTTGAATCCAGAACGGCCATGGGGTCGTCATCACGGCCCATCTTGGTGGTGCCCACCGGGTGAAAGATGGTGGTGGCGATGTCGCCAGCCAGGTGCGCCAGTTCTTCGTCGCTCTCATACTGCGTACCGGGCCGCCATTCTTGCGGCTGGTAAGGGGCCAAGGCAGGTTGTGCCACGATTCGCCGGGTCACACGCAGCGAGTCGGCTGCCACCTTGCGGTCTTCGTCGGTGCTCAGGTAGTTGGGTTTGATCAGTGGCGCCTCGTCGTAGCGATTGCTGCAGATGCGCACCGAGCCGCGGCTGGTGGGGTTGAGGTTGCACACGCTTGCTGTGAAGGCATTGAAATCGTGCAACGGCTCGCCAAAGGCGTCCAGGCTGAGCGGCTGCACGTGGTACTCGATGTTGGGGAACTTGTATTGGGCCGCGCTGCGGGTGAAGGCGCCTAGCTGCGAAGGCGCCATGCTCATCGGCCCGGTGCGCCGCAGCGCGTATTCCAGGCCTATCTTGGCTTTGCCCAGCCAGGTGCTTGCCATGGTGTTGAGGGTGGGCACGCCGCTGACCTTGAAGACGGCGCGAATCTGCAAGTGGTCCTGGAGGTTTTCGCCCACGCCCGGCAAATCATGCCGCACTTCGATGCCGTGTTGGCGCAACAAGGCTGCCGGACCAATGCCCGACAACTGCAGGAGTTGAGGCGAACCTATGCTGCCGGCGCAAAGCAGCACTTCGCGTTCGGCTTGCACGGAGGTTTCCTCGCCGTTGTGCGCTCGTACCTGTGCGCCGGTGCAGCGTCTGCTGCCGTCGGCTTGTTGTTCAACGATCAACTGGCTGACATGGGCGTTGGTCCACATCTCGAAGTTGGGTCGGCCGTAGCAGGTCGGGCGAAGAAAGGCTTTGGCTGTGTTCCAGCGCCAGCCTTTTTTCTGGTTAACCAGAAAGTAGCCCACGCCTTCGTTGTCGCCGCAGTTGAAGTCTTCGGTGCGTGGAATGCCAGCTTGCTGCGCTGCCTGCGCGAATGCGTCCAGAATGTCCCACCGAAGGCGCTGGCGCTCGACGCGCCATTCGCCGCCCTGGCCGTGAAACGCGTCGGCGCCCAGGTAGTGGTCTTCGTGCTTCTTGAAGGAGGGCAGGCAGTTATCCCAGGTCCAACTGGCGTCGCCAACGGCTTGCGCCCAGTTGTCGTAGTCACGGGCCTGGCCGCGCATGTAGATCATGCCGTTGATGCTGGAGCACCCGCCCAGGGTTTTGCCGCGCGGGTAGCGAAGCGCGCGGCCGTTCAGGCCCGCGTCGGGCTGCGTGCTGTAGAGCCAGTCCGTGCGCGGATTGCCTATGCAATGCAGGTAGCCCACCGGAATATGAATCCAGTGGTAGTCGTCGCGACGGCCCGCCTCGATCAGCAGCACCCTCTTGGTGGGGTCAGCAGAAAGCCGGTTGGCCAACAGGCAGCCAGCCGTGCCCGCGCCGATGATGACGTAGTCGAATGAGTGGTCGCTCATTGGGCGGCTGTGCGATGGGGCTACTTGGCGGTGGGCATCACGAACTCAGCGCCCTTTCCTATGCTCTCGGGCCAACGCTGCATGATGGATTTTTGCTTGGTGTAGAAGCGCACGCCTTCTTCGCCATACGCGTGCATGTCGCCAAACAGACTTTTCTTCCAGCCGCCAAAGCCATGCCAGGCCATGGGCACAGGAATAGGCACATTGATGCCCACCATTCCTACTTGCACCCGGCGGCTGAATTCGCGGGCGACATTGCCATCGCGGGTGAAGCAAGAGACGCCGTTGCCGTATTCGTGCGCGTTGATCAGATCCACCGCGCCAGCCAAGTCATTGACTCGCACGCAGCCGAGCACCGGGCCGAAGATTTCTTCCTTGTAGATCTTCATGTCGGGGGTGACATTGTCAAACAGGGTGCCACCCACCCAGAAGCCATTGTCGCAACCGGCGCCAGCTTTGGCGCCCTGGAACTTGCGACCATCGACTACCAGTTTCGCGCCTTCGGTCTCGCCCTGGCCGATGTAGCCGGTGATGCGGCCCACGGCCGCGCTGGAGACAATGGGGCCCATCTCGGCATCGAGCTCCTCGCCGTTTTTCACCTTGAGCTGCCGGGTGCGCTCTGCCAGCTTGGGCAAGATTCGGTCAGCCGCATCGCCCACCAGCACGCCCACCGAGATCGCCATGCAGCGCTCGCCAGCCGATCCAAAAGCAGATCCGATCAGCGCGTCCACTGCCTGGTCCATGTCGGCGTCGGGCATGACCACCATGTGGTTCTTGGCGCCGCCCAGGGCTTGCACGCGCTTGCCGTGGCGGGCGCCGGTTTCGTATATCTTCTGCGCGATCGGGGTCGAACCCACGAACGAAATCGCCTTCACGTCCGGGTGCTCCAGCAGTGCGTCCACCGCGTCCTTGTCTCCTTGCACCACATTGAATACACCATCGGGCAGGCCAGCTCTTTGCAGCAACTGCGCCATCATCAGCGAGGCCGACGGATCCAGAGGACTGGGCTTGAGGATGAAGCAGTTGCCCGCCGCGATCGCGACCGGGTACATCCACATGGGCACCATCACCGGAAAGTTGAAGGGTGTGACGCCCGCAACCACGCCCAGGGGCTGGCGCATGGTCCAGTTGTCGATGCCGGTGGAAACCTGGTCGGTGTAGTCGCCCTTGAGCAATTGCGGAATGCCGCATGCGAATTCGACGATGTCGATTCCGCGCGAGACCTCGCCCTGCGCATCGGTGAATACTTTTCCATGCTCGGCGGTGATGATGTGCGCCAGCTGGTCTTTCTCCTGGTTGAGCAGTTCGAGAAACTTGAACATCACCCGCGCACGGCGAATTGGCGGCGTGTCGGCCCAGGCCGGAAATGCCGCTTGCGCAGCGGCCACGGCGGCGGCCACCTCCGCCTGATTGGCCAGGGCGACCTGCCCCGTCACTGCGCCAGTGGCCGGGTTGAACACATCGGCGCGCCTGCCGCTTTGGCTGGGCACCATGCGGCCGGCGATCCAGTGTTCGATGGAGGCGGTGCGCGGTGCGGGGGGGGATTTATCGGGGGCGTTCATAGGGGCGTGTCCTGTGGCGGTGAGTGCTCGCTAGTGTAGTGTTTCACTCTATGCTGACCAAGCGGCTTTGAGAATACAGCCTTCTGGGCTGCATCGTCCATATTGCTGAACAAAGTTGAACTGCCTCCAGCCGCATGACTTCGCTCACGCCCGCCGAGCAAGCCCGCGCCTGTGCAGTTACGATGCAGAGCTGCAAGTTGTGCCCCATGCCCGATTCAATGCCCCGCATCGAACAACCAGCCGAGACTGGCGGTGTGTGGGTGCGCCTGCTGGGTGAATGGACCGCTGCGCAATTCGCGCGGCCGCGCCTGTTGACGCAGATACAAGGCGGTCTGCCACGCGGCGGCGAGTTGGGTTGGGATTTGCGCGGGGCCGTGCAGCTTGATCATGTGGCAGCTCAGCTCCTTTGGGATCACTGGGGCCGGCGATGGCCTGCCCAGCTTGAACTTCTGCCGCAGCAGCGTGCGGTGCTGGAGCGGGTGGCCCGCTTCACCGTCTCGCCGCCGGCGCGCAAACGAACCACCTGGTTGGCCAGCTATCTGGCGCTGGGTGCATTTGTGCTGCGGGTGGCTGACCACCTGATGTCCTTCATACGTTTGATCGGGCAGCTCGCCTTGAATCTGCTTCGCCTGGCCTTGGCGCCACACGAAGGGCCCTGGCGTGATTTCTCTGGCCTGCTCTATCGCATTGGCGCCACCGCGATGCCCATCACCGCGCTGGTGGGTTTTCTCATCGGAGTGGTGCTGGCCTATCTCACCTCGCAGCAGCTCAAGCAGTTTGGCGCCGATGCCTACATCGTCAATATCCTGGGCGTTGCCTTGATTCGCGAGCTCGGCCCTATGTTGGCTGCCATTCTCATTGCCGGCCGCTCGGGCTCAGCCATTACTGCGCAGATCGGTGTGATGCGGGTGACCGACGAGCTCGATGCGATGCGGGTGATGGGCATCTCGCACAGCTTTCGCCTGGTGATGCCCCGGGCCATGGCGCTGGCAGTGGCCATGCCGCTGATCAGCGTGTGGACCACCTTGTGCGCACTGGCCGGTGGCATGCTGGCTGCCGACATCTCGCTGGGCATTACGCCCACATTCTTCATGAACGCATTGCCGCAGGCAGTGCAGCTGGATACCTTGGTGCTGGCCAGCGCGAAGTCGGTGGTCTTTGGCCTACTAATCGCGCTGGTGGGATGCCACTTTGGCCTGCGCGTGGAGCCCAACACGCAGAGCCTGGGGGAGGGCACTACCTCATCGGTGGTCACTTCCATCACCGTGGTGATTCTGGTGGATGCATTGTTCGCGGTGCTGTTCAAGGATGTGGGGATCTGAAGGCCATGCGCATTGAGACTCCCGCTGCCCAATTGCCTCCTGCAGGCGAGCCCATGGTGGACATCCGCAAGCTGTGGAGCGTGTTCACAACACCCGAGAAGACTTTCGTGGTGCACCAGGATCTGGACCTTTCTGTTCAGCGCGGCGAAGTGCTGGCCCTGGTGGGCGGCTCGGGCACTGGCAAGACCTTGCTGCTCAGGCAGATTTTGTGCCTGGAGACGCCTGCGCGCGGCGAGATCAGGGTGCTGGGCAAGAGTGTCGAATCGATAGGGCAAAAAGGCGCTGCCAGCCGCATCGGCATGCTGTTTCAGCACGGCGCGCTGTTCTCTGCCTTCAGTGTTCTGGAGAACATCGCCTTTCCCTTGCGTGAACTCAAGACCTTGCCCAGCGCACTGATACGCGATGCCGCGATGGTCAAGCTGCAGATGGTGGGCTTGAAGCCCGACGACGCGGACAAGATGCCGGCCGATCTGTCTGGCGGCATGATCAAGCGCGTGGCGCTGGCGCGCGCCCTCATCATGGACCCGCCGCTCCTTCTGCTCGATGAGCCGACTGCGGGGCTGGACCCAGACAGCTCGGACGGCTTCGTGACGCTGCTGCGCTCACTGCACCGCGACATGGCCTTGACTGTCATCATGGTCACGCATGACCTCGATACCTTGTTCGAGTTGGCCACCCGCATTGCAGTGCTGGCCGACAAGCGTGTGATCGTGGCTGATTCGCCGCGTGAAGTGCTTGCATTTCAGCACCCCTTCATTCATGATTTTTTTCTTGGCGAGCGCGGGCAGCGGGCGATGGAGCTGCTGCGCGAGTATCCATTCGCGATCTAGGAAGCAAAGGAAGTACAGATGGAAAACAAAGCTCATGCGATGGCAGCCGGCATCTTCGTGCTGCTCGCTGCAGCCATGCTGATCGCCCTGGCTTCATGGCTCGCTCGCGACACTGGCGTGCGCGACCCGTATGAGATTTCCACCCGCGAATCGGTGACCGGGCTGCAATCGCAGGCGGCGGTGCGCTATCGGGGCCTGGACGTGGGCAAGGTGGCCTCCATCGGTTTCGATGCCAAGGCTGCGGGCAACGTGCTGGTGCGGCTGGAGATAGATCGGGGCGCACCGGTGACGCAGGACACCTTTGCGACGCTCAGCTACCAGGGGGTTACCGGCCTGGCCTTCGTGCAGCTTGATGATGGCGGCAAGGCGGCACCGCCATTGCAGACAGATGACGCCAAGCCTGCGCGCATACCGCTTCGGCCCGGGCTGCTGACCAAGCTCACCGCGCGTGGCGAAGCCATACTCGAACAAGTGGAGAAAGTGACCGAGAGCATGGCCCGACTGTTGGACCAGGCCAACCAGAGCCGTGTGAGTGCGGTCTTGGACAACATGGGAGCCGCGGCGCAAGACACGAGCCTGCTGGCCAAGCGCCTGCAATCGACGGTGGACCAGCGCGTGGACCCTGCGCTGACGCAGGTTGCCGCCACCTTGCAATCGGTGCAGGGCAGTGTGCAGGAGCTTGGCAAGGCTGCCGCCGATTTTGGCAAGACCGCACAGCGCCTGAACCAGACGGACGGCCCCATGGACCGCCTGGCCACCGGCGCTCAGGCTTTGTCGCATGCGGCCGATTCATTCAATGCCTCAACTCTGCCGCGAGTCAATCGCGTCACAGAGGAAACATCCCGCGCCGTGCGTCAGCTCGCACGCACGGCCAACACCATCAATGACAACCCGCAGTCGCTCATTTACGGAACTGGGGCGATCACGCCCGGCCCCGGTGAGCCGGGCTTCGTCGCACCAGGAGCGGCCAGATGATGCGCGCAACCCTTATTGCGTTGGTGATCCTGCTCGGCGCTTGCGCGACGCCGGACAAACCGGTTCGACCCAGCCTCTATGACTTCGGCGCTGGCATCATTGCGCCTTCCGTGCAGCCTGCCCAACACGCTCTGGCTCCTTTGGTGTTCGCGGATATCGCGGCTTCTGGTGCGCTAGACGGGTCCATGGTGCTGTATCGCCTGGCCTATGCCGATGCGCATCAGCTTCGCCCCTACGCCCTGGCGCGCTGGAGTGCGCCCGCGCCCCAACTTGTCCACCAGCGCCTTCGCCAGATGCTGGCGCGCGATCGGGCCGTGCTTGACCTGAGTGAGAGCGCGGCTTTGGCCCGCACCAGTGGCTCAATGCCCAAGGTGCTGCGCATGGATCTGGAAGAGTTTTCGCATTGGTTCGAATCACCAGGCGAGAGCTGGGGTGTGCTGAGACGGCGCGTCACCGTGATGGACAACACGCCTGCTGGCGAGAAACTGCTGGCGCAGCGCAGCGTGGTGATTCGCCAGCGCGCTGCCACGCCCGATGTGTCTGGCGGCGTGCGGGCATTGGCCGAAGCAACCGATGCCGCTGCCCTGGACATCGGCCAGTGGCTGCGTCAGCTTCCTTGAGAAGCATTTCATGACCAGCCAGATGCTTCCACCGAAGTTCCGGGAGCGCGGGATCGAACTTCTCGATGCCTGTGAAAGCTTGTCCCAGTTCCCTGATGTGTTTCTGGTGTCGGCCCTGCTCAGCGACTTCACCCCGCAGGAGGCCGATCTGTTGGGCGAGAACATGCTGCGGGTGCGCGCCCAAGCCGGCCAGGTGCTGATTGAAGAAGGGGAGATCAGCAACTGGATGATGCTATTGCTTCGAGGCACGGTGGACATCAGCAAGCGCAAGATAGGCTCTGGCAGCGATGCCGACGAACCCAACAGCACCACGCGCCTGGCAGTGCTCAAGGCAGGCGCTGTGATCGGCGAGATGTCCATGCTCGATGGAGAGCCGCGCTATGCCAGTTGCAGCGCCTTGTCGCAGGTGGAGGCAGCCGTGCTCACTCGTGACCAAGTGGGGCACCTGATCCAAGCGCATCCGGGCGTCGGGGCCAAGCTTTTGGTCAAGCTGACACAGGTGCTGGCACAACGGCTGCGCAACACCAGTAACCAACTGATCAAGGTGTTGCGGCAGCGCGGCGCTTGAACATGCCCCAGCCGTCCATCTCCAGCACCCGTTCACCTTTCTGATTGAACATGTCCCAGCGCGCTCGGACCATGCCGATGTCGGGGCGGGAGCGAAGTGCCTTGGAGTCCGTGATAGTGTAGTGAAGCTGCAAGGTGTCGCCAGGAAACACCGGCTTTTGCCAGCGCAGACCTTCCAGACCCGGCGAGCCCATGCTGGAGGTTTGCAAGAGAAGATTTTCCACCGTGAGCTTCATGGCCATTGCACAGGTGTGCCAGCCACTGGCGCACAAACCGCCAAAGACCGACTGCCGGGCAGCCTCCTCATCCAGATGAAAAGGCTGAGGGTCGAACTGGCGCGCGAATTCCTTGATCTCCTGCGCGCTGGGAACGATGTGGCCCAGGTCGCGCGTGAAGCCGATGGGCATGTCTTCCCAGTAGTACTTGATGGTTTGACTCATCAGCGTCCCCCAGACACATCCAGCAAAGCCATGGTGACGTAGCTCGATTGCGGCGAGAGCAGCCAGATGATGGCCTGCGCCACTTCCTCGGGCGTTCCACCGCGCTGCATCGGCACTTGCGGGGCGAGCTGACGCACACGGTCAGGGATTCCGCCAGCGGCGTGGATCTGCGTGTCGATCAAGCCCGGGCGCACCGCGTTGACGCGTATGCCTTCGGCTGCGACCTCCTTGGCCAGGCCCAGGGTGAACGCATCGATCGCGCCCTTGGCCGCGGCATAGTCCACATACTGGCCGGGCGAGCCCAGGCGCGAGGCGGCGCTGGAGAGGTTGACGATGGCGCCGCCACTGCCACCGTGCAGGGTGCTCATGCGAAGCACGGCCTCGCGTGCGCACAGCATGGAGCCAAGCACGTTCACATCGAACATGCGCCGAATGCGCGCCGCGCTCATCTCATCGACCCGCGCGCGCGCATCGACCACGCCGGCGCTATTGACCAGCGCATTGACGCGGCCCAGTTGTGCATCGACGGCATTGAACATGGCGACCACCTGCTCTTCGATCGATACGTCACATTGCACGGCCATGGCCTTGCCGCCGGCCGCGCGTATCTGCGCCACCACGGCTTGGGCTGCGCCCGCTTGGGCGGTATAGTTCACCGCGACTGAATAGCCATGGCGTGCGGCCAGAATAGCGGTGGCTGCGCCAATGCCACGGCTGCCGCCTGTGACCAGTAGAACCTGTTCCAAAATGCTCCTCCTGCAAGAATGTTCGCATTAGGCTAAAAAGCCTTCTGGCGCCATTACAGCAAAAAGGGTGGCTGCTTGCGCTTCTCTTTTCAAATCGCTCAACTACAAGGAGACTCTCATGGGTAAATTCATTGACCTCAAGGCCGCTGATGGCTTTAGCTTTCCGGCCTACTTGGCTCAGCCCGCTGGCAAACCCAGGGGCGGCGTGGTGGTGCTGCAAGAAATCTTTGGCGTGAACTCGCACATCAGATCGGTGACAGACGGCTACGCCGCGCAGGGTTACCTGGCAGTCGCACCCGCAACTTTCCATCGTGTCAAGCAGGGCGTGGACCTGGGCTACGGGCCTGAAGACATGAATGCAGGCAGAGCCCTGAAGGCAGCAGTCGAGGCCTTGCCCGCGCCGGGCGTGATGCAAGACATTCAGGCTTGCATTCAGTACGCGGCCCAAGCGGGCAAAGTGGGCATCGTGGGCTATTGCTGGGGCGGCCTTCTGGTGTGGCGCGCCGCCTGCATGCTCGATGGCCTGTCTGCTGCCGTGCCTTACTACGGCGGCGGCACCACCACACCCGAAGAGATCGCCCGCTCACCCCGGGTGCCGGTGATGGCCCACTATGGCGAGCTGGATCACTTCATTTCGGTGGAAAGCGTGAACGCTTTGCAGCGGGCGCACCCCGAGCATGCGGTGCATATCTACGCCGCAGACCATGGCTTCAACTGCGACCAGCGCGGCTCCTACGACGCTGCCGCCGCCAAGCTGGCCCTGGAGCGCACACATGCTTTCCTGGCCAAGCATGTTGGCTGACATGCACGGGCGCTTGCGCGCCCTGGCGATGCTGGCTTGCATGGGCTGGCTGGGCGGTGCCGTGCAGGCGGCCGACTACAGCGGGCCCTTGTTCGATGCGCACCTGCATTACAACGAAGAGGCGCAGGCCCCCCATCTGCTGGCCGACGTACTGTCGCGCATGCAGCGCAACGGCGTGAAGGCCATCATCGCCAACTCGCGGCCCAATGATGGCACCAAGGCGCTGGCATCGTCACCCCAGACGCGCCAAGCCGGCGTGACGGTGGTGCCTTTTGTGCGCCTCTACCGCAACCGGGCCGATTACGACAACTAGTATCGCGACGAAACCATCTATCAGATGGTGCAGACAGAGCTCGCACGTGGCACCGACAGCGGCCCGTTTCGTGGCATCGGCGAATTCCATTTGTATGACAGCGCGAATGCAAACGGGCCGGTGGCCAAGAAGCTGATGGCGCTGGCCGAGGAGAAAAACCTGGTGGTGCTGGCCCATGTGGACGATGTCGCCATCGATCTGCTCATGGCCAATGCGCCGTCCAAAGGCCAGAAGCTGCGATTGATCTGGGCCCACACTGGCATAGGTGGCGCACCAGCGTCGCGGGTGGACCAGTTGATGGCCCGATATCCGATGCTGATGGGCGAGCTATCGTATCGCCCGGGCCTGACATGCCAGGGCGGGCGGCTGTGCCCCGAATGGCGCGCGATGTTCATGAAGTACCCGGGTCGCTTCGTGATCGGCTCGGACACCTGGGTCAATCAGCGCTGGATGGTCTACGACGAGTTGATGAAAGACTACCGCGCATGGTTGGGTGATTTGCCGCCCGAGCTGGCAAGAAAGATCGCCTGGGAAAATGCGGCGGGCTTGTTCGGCCTGAAGTAGCCACACTGAACTATCGGCCGGTGCGGTCGAGATAGCGCTTGCGCCAGAACACCAGCACCGAACTGATTCCCACAAGCGCCATCAGTGCGAGCATGACCCACATCGCAGTGGTGGAATGAATCAAGGGCAGGAACTCAAAGTTCATACCGAAGAAGCCGGTGATGAAATTGAGCGGCAGGAACACCGCAGTCAAGGCGGTGAGCAGGCGCATGATTTCGTTGGTGCGGTGGCTCAGCGCCGAGAAATGAATTTGCACCGCAGTCTCTGCGCTCTGCTCCATTCGCCTGACATGGTGCACCACCCGCTCAATGTGTTCGATCACGTCGCGCGCCCGCGCGAGCAGGCTGTCGCGCTCGGCCTGGGTCATCCAAGGTGCTGGCTGTTCACGCTGGGCATCGAGCCACTCCTGCATCGCGTCGTGCTGCTCCTCGCACAAGTCTTCCAGCATGTGCAGCGCCCCACGCGCGGCCATCAGGCCACCCCAGTCGGCCTTGTGCGCGCGCGCGCCCAGCAGCATTTGCTGCCATTCATCCAGCGCACCGCCCAAGTCCTTGCGCAGTTCCAGGTAGCCGTCCACCATCATGTTGAGCATGCGCAGCATCAGGTCGGCGGTGCCTGCGGGCAGCCGGCTGCGTGCGGCTGCGTTCAGACCTTCAGTGTGTACCGCATCGGAGAGGTAGCGCTGAATGAAGGCGTTGGCTGCAAAGCAGCCGCTCGGATGCACCGTGATCAGCAGCCTGTCAAACACCACAAAACCCACCGCCCGGGTGCGGATGCGGCCGAACCCGGCCAGTGAGCCGCCTGAACTCTCGCCAGAGTGGCCCTCAGTGTCCAGCTCAGCGCGCACTTCCGCCTCAGTGGCCAGCCGGCGGAAGATCACCAGGTCGTAGACGGAGGTGTAGTCGTAATGCGAAGGGTGAGCACGATTGCCCAAGTCCTTCAAATGCAGATCCAGCAGGGGCGAACCACCCAGGCTCTGCGCTGCGTGTTGCAGCGTGGCCGAGTGCGCGTCGAGCGTTTCGCGCTCCAGATAGATCCAGATGAATCCATCGGCCGGAGCCTGCGCGGGCACCGAGTCGATGAATCGAAGTGTGCCGGCCGAGAATTCGACGATGTGCATGTGAAGTGCCTGGATCAGGCGCGCAGCAGTGTTGCGGCGTCCAGGGCGAAATAGGTGAGGATGCCATCTGCACCCGCGCGCTTGAAGGCCAGCAGGCTCTCCATCATCACCGCATCGTGGTCAAGCCAGCCGTTTTGCGCGGCCGCCTTGAGCATGGCGTACTCGCCGCTGACTTGGTAGACGAATGTCGGCATGCGGAATTCATCCTTGACCCTGCGCACGATGTCCAGGTAGGGCATGCCGGGTTTGACCATGACCATGTCCGCCCCCTCGGCGATGTCCAAGGCCACTTCGCGCAAGGCTTCGTCGGAATTGCCGGGGTCCATCTGGTAGACCTTTTTGTTGCTCTTGCCCAGATTGGATGCGGAGCCCACGGCATCTCGGAACGGCCCATAAAAGGCGCTGGCGTATTTTGCGCTGTAGGCCATGATGCGTGTGTGGATCAGACCCGCTTCGTTCAGGGCGCGGCGGATGGCGCCCACACGGCCGTCCATCATGTCGCTGGGCGCGACGATGTCCACGCCGGCCTGCGCCTGTACCACCGCCTGACGCACCAGCACCTCCACAGTCTCGTCGTTGAGCACATAGCCGGTGTCATCGAGCAGTCCATCCTGGCCGTGGCTGGTGAATGGGTCGAGTGCGACATCGGTCATGATGCCCAGGTCGGGAAAGCGAGTCTTGAGTTCGGCCACTGCGCGGGGCACCAGCCCATTTGGGTTCCACGCTTCCTGGCCATCGGGTGTCTTGAGCTTGGGATCGATCACCGGGAACAAGGCCATGATCGGTATGCCCAGCAGAACGCAACGCTGGGCCACCGGCAGCAACAGATCCAGGCTCAGTCGCTCCACGCCTGGCATGGACGCCACAGCTTCTCGCCGCCCAGTGCCCTCCAACAGAAAGACCGGATAAATCAAGTCTTCGACACTCAGTTTGTGCTCGCGCACGAGATTGCGAGTGAATTCGTCGCGACGCAGCCGGCGTGGACGACCGAGGGGAAAGGGGGCATGCAGGTTCATGCTCGAAATTGTGCTCCAAACCGGAGCCGCGTCCGTCGGTCCCGGAGAAAGTCGCAGCTTTTTGCTCGCTGGCAGTCACTTTCCTGAATCTTGAGCGGTGATGTTGAAAAAAATGCGATGACTGCGGGGTTTTCTGAACTAAAGCGACCTTGCGCCCTTGAAACCCGGCTGTGGGTTTGTTAAATTACGTCTGGGCGGTTCGCCGCCTCCCGCTTTTCCTCCCTGAGCGGGCGCCTTAATGTGTGACAGCAAAAAGGCTTCCAACCCCAGCTTGTGAGCTGGGGTTTTTTTTGGTGCTGACTGTCTTGGTATCTACTGTTGCGGTGAACAAGAAAAAAGGACCCGAAGGTCCTTCTCTTTAACGGAAACAGACTCCTATTGCAGTGTTTCACGCTGTGCGGCACTTGCCGTGTCTTTGCCAGCGGCTCCATCTGGGGCATCAATTGTTTCGAGCAGTCGGGCGTTGAGCTCGGCAAGGTGTTGCCCAGCGATATCTGGCCGCGCTTAGAGAGTTAAAGCGCGTGGTCGGCGCCGTGGGGTTTCACTGCGAGGTGATCCGCCAGGCCGTGGGCCTTGTGGTGGGCTTGCGGCAAGGGCAGGATACAGAAGCACTAGCGCTGAGGGCAGCGCGAGGGGATCGGTCATGTCAATGTCCTTTGTATTGACACTGTTCGGACGGGCGTGAGTTTCCTGCAAGTGATCGATGGCCGCGCGATTGAACTGGCACAATTCGCTTTCTTTCATGCGCAGTATTCCGCCGTCCGTTTTCGAAATTGCCGGGACTGGCGGACCACCGTCCCCTGCTAACGCCGCAAAGGCGGCGCTAAGTCGCACGTGGCTGTCAGGCGCGTTCTGTGGACCACCAAAGTGAATGGTGTAGGGTGCGCGTTTAGTGTCTGATTGCTTCGGTTTGAGCGGAGACTCCGTGACCTGGCGCGTCACCACTGGCTCAGTTCTTCCGAGAAATTTGAGCCACCGTCCCAGTACATCGAAAATGTGCGACACGTCGATGGGTTCAATTGTGAGGTCAGTATCGTTCGGCATTCACGTCCTCCATTCTTCGTGAGTTTTACCCATAAAAAAAGCCGCAGGGTCACCTGCGGCTTGCTGTCTGACAGGACCACCTCAAGAGCGCAAGACGCTCTTGAGGTGAGATGGAGTTACATGTCCATTCCGCCCATGCCGCCCATTCCGCCCATGCCGCCACCCATGCCGCCACCGCCGGCGCCGGCTTCATCCTTCGGAGCCTCGGCCACCATGGCTTCGGTCGTCAGCATCAGCGACGCGACTGACGCGGCGTTTTGCAACGCGGTGCGAGTCACCTTGGTCGGGTCCAGAATGCCCATTTCGATCATGTCGCCATAGGTGTCGTTGGCTGCGTTGAAGCCGTAGTTGCCCTTGCCGGCCAGCACGGCGTTGACCACCACGCTCGGCTCGCCACCGGCGTTGGCCACGATCTCGCGCAGGGGCGACTCAATCGCCTTGAGCACCAGCTTGATGCCGGCGTCTTGATCAGCGTTGTCACCCTTGATGGTGCCGACAGCTTGCTTGGCGCGCAGGAAGGCCACGCCGCCACCAGCCACAATGCCTTCTTCGACGGCGGCACGGGTTGCGTGCAGCGCGTCTTCGACGCGGGCCTTCTTTTCCTTCATCTCGACTTCGGTCGCAGCACCAACCTTGATCACGGCAACACCGCCGGCCAGCTTGGCCACGCGCTCTTGCAGCTTCTCGCGGTCGTAGTCGCTGGTGGCTTCTTCGATCTGAACGCGGATCTGCTTGACGCGTGCTTCGATGTCGCCGCTGGCGCCAGCGCCGTCGATGATGGTGGTGTTTTCCTTGCCCACTTCGATGCGCTTGGCTTGGCCCAGATCGGCCAGGGTCACCTTCTCAAGCGTCAGGCCCACTTCTTCAGCGATGACCTTGCCGCCGGTGAGGATGGCGATGTCTTCCAGCATGGCCTTGCGGCGGTCGCCAAAGCCAGGGGCCTTGACAGCCACGACCTTCAGGATGCCGCGGATGGTGTTGACCACCAAGGTCGCCAGGGCTTCGCCCTCGACTTCTTCTGCGATCACCAGCAGGGGACGGCCGGCCTTGGCAACTTGCTCCAGGATGGGCAGCAGGTCACGGATGTTGCTGACCTTTTTGTCGTACAGCAGCACGAAGGGGTTGTCCAGCAGGGCCGACTGCTTCTCGGGGTTGTTGATGAAGTAGGGCGAGAGGTAGCCGCGGTCGAACTGCATGCCTTCGACGACTTCAAGCTCGCTGTCCAGTGACTTGCCGTCTTCGACGGTGATCACGCCTTCTTTGCCGACCTTGTCCATCGCGTCAGCGATGATCTTGCCGATGGTCTCGTCGCTGTTGGCCGAGATGGAGCCAACTTGCGCGATTTCCTTGGAGGTGGTGGTGGCCTTGGAGGCCTTCTTGAGCTGCTCGACCAGCTGGGCCACAGCCTTGTCGATGCCGCGCTTCAAGTCCATCGGGTTCATGCCGGCGGCAACGTACTTCATGCCTTCATGCACGATGGCCTGGGCCAGCACGGTGGCTGTGGTGGTGCCGTCACCGGCGATGTCGCTGGTCTTGGAAGCGACTTCCTTGACCATCTGCGCGCCCATGTTCTGCAGCCTGTCTTTGAGCTCGATTTCCTTGGCCACGGACACACCGTCCTTGGTCACGGTGGGGGCGCCGAAAGAGCGCTCCAGAAC